>CAYNEK010000039.1:26442-43941 GCA_964396175.1 uncultured Polyangiaceae bacterium
GACGAGGCGCGCACCGCACGCGCGAAGAGATCCTCGCGGGCCTCTTCGCCCAGGATCAGCGGCGGAAGCGCCCTGACGAGGCGAGGGACGAGCGGATCGGCGTCTTCGCCTCGGGTGCCTTGGGTGCCTGCGGCCGCGTCGGCGCCTCGTCGTCGTCGAACTGAGCCGAGGCCATGCGCTTCGCGCCAGGGCTCGCCTGGAAGTCGAGCCGCGTGTCCACCTCGACGCCCGCCGTCGACATGGGCTCGTCTTGATAGTCGATCGCGGCCGGATCGTTCGCGTCGAGCTCTCGGAGCCGCGTCCGGGCTCTCGTGACGCTGAGGCCGAGCCGCCCTGGATCGGTCGGATCGGCGAGCCTCGAGAGGGACCGCTCGAGCGCCGAGAGCATCTCACCGGCGTCCTGCCATCGGTCCGCGGGAGCCCGCTCGAGCGCGCGCAGGACGACCCCTGCGACGGGCTGCGGGAGGTCGGGACGGATGCCTTGCAGCTCGGGGATGTTCCACGCGGAGATCGCCTTGATCACCTCGAGGGGCGTCGCGCCGGGGAAGAGCCGCCGCCCCGCGAGGGCCTCCCACAAGGTGACGCCGAGCGCGAACACGTCGCTCGTGGGGGTCGCGCGCCCGCCTCGCGCGAGCTCGGGCGCGGTGTAGGAGAGCTTGCCCTTCACGACGTTGGGCAGCGTCTGGGTCATCCGGTCCATGGCGCGCGCGAGGCCGAAGTCGGCGAGCTTGGCGGTCCCGTTCTCGCCGAGCAGGATGTTGCTCGGCGTCACGTCGCGGTGGACGACGGGGCGGCGGATCCCGTGCTCATCGACGTGCTCGTGCGCGGCGCGGAGCCCCTCCAGCGCCTGGAGCGCCACCGCCGCCACCGCGGGCCACGGGACGTGGCGCTTCGACTGATGATAGCTCCGCATGTAGTCGAGGAAATCGACGCCCTCGACCCACTCGAGCGCGAGGAAGTACACGTCGTTCTCGTCGAGATCGAAGTCGAGGACCGAGACGATGTTCGGGTGGCGGAGCTGCTTGCCGACGCGCGCCTCCTCCTCGAAGAGCCGGAGCGTCGCGGGATCGGACGCGATGTCGACGAGCAGGCGCTTGATCGCGACCGTCGGCTGCCCGGGGAGCGCGAGCGCTCGGGCCTTCCACACGAGGGCCATGCCGCCTTTGCCGATCCGGGCGAGGAGCTCGTATCGTCCGGCGAGGATGCGCGACCGCGTGTCGTAGGGCATCGGCCTCGGTGGATTCTGCCCAGAGCCGAGCGCGGAGCACAAGCGAATCCGCCGCGCGAAGGCGCGTGTCCTTGAAGATCCGGGGACGGCACGGTATTCTCGCACCGATGCGATCTCCCGCGGTCCTGGCGGCGATCTCGGCGCTGTCGATCGGCTGCGCGCTCGACGCCGGCCGCGACGAGAGTCGGCGGGATCGGGCGGGATCTCGGCCCAGCGCCGTCGTCCTCGTCGAGACCTCGGTCGACGCGGGAGGCGCCACGTCTTCGCGGTCGACGGCCGTGTTTGGCTCGACCACGGCGAGCGATCTCGGCGTCGCGGCCACCTGGGTCGGGGCCTCGCCCGTCGTGCCGCCCAAGGGGACGTGCGAGCGCCCGCGGAGCGCCCGGCTCGACCGCGTGCGCGGCGAGCTCGAGCTCGTCCCGGTGCGCACGGTGTCCGTCGGGGACGAGCCACTCGTGGCGCGCGCCTTCCCCGATCTCGGGAACGGCCTCGGCGGCGTCGTCTACACGAGCCGTGATCGCGACCACGGCCCCGCCATGCTGCGCGTCGACTTCGACGACGGCGTGGCGGCCACCTTCCCGATCGACGCGCCTCGCCCCGCCACCCATGCCGTCGCGATCGCGCGGGACGGCGAGCTCGTCGTCGCGTGGACCTCCGACGACGAGGTCGATCTCGAGTACGTCGACGTGCTCACCCGCGGCGAGGTGCTCCGCTGCGCCCCCGCGTCCGGCGCCTCGGTGCGCGCACCCGGCGCCATCGACTCCGTCGTCAGCGTGCATCGCCTGCGTCGCGGCGGTGATCCCGCGCGTGGCGTCGAGCTGCTCGTGGACGCCGCCCGCGAGGTGAAGGTCGAGGGCTGATCGTGCGCCCGGCGCTCGTCGCCGCGTCGGCGCTGTGCCTCGCATCGTCCCTCGCGCTCGCCGCGCCCCCGCGAACGCCGCGCAGATCGCTGCGGGATCACCGCGCCGCGATGGCGAAGCTCCACGCGCCCATGAAGGGCGAGGCTGCGCCGCTCGACGAGCTCGGGCGCCCCAAGCTCGTCCTCCGCTCGCTGAACACCGAGGCTCGCGGCGAGCTCGGGGCGGCGTCCGACCAGGGAGGCTTCTCCGCGGAGGCGCTGGAGATCGCGGCGGTCGTCCTCGCCGATCCGCGCTCGGGCCTCCGGCACCCGGTCGAGCCCTTGCTGCTCGATCTCGTGTACCGCGCGGCGAGGCACTTCCGCGCGCCCGAGGTCCGCGTCGTCTCGGGTTACAGGAAGCCCCGCGGGCACAACACGTCGAACCATGGCCGCGGGCGCGCGATCGATCTGATCTTGCCTGGGGTCTCGGACAAAGAGCTCGTCGCATGGGCGAAGACGCAAGGCGGCGTCGGGGTGGGGCTCTACCCGGTGAGCTCTTTCGTGCACCTCGACGTGCGCCCGCGGAGCTACTTCTGGACCGACGCGAGCGGGCCTGGGCAGCGAAGCCGCGAGGTGCCGGTGCGAGGTCCAGCCGCGGCGAAGGCCGACGAGGAGGGCGCGAGGCGTGGCGCTCCGCGCGTCGCGCCCTTCCGGCTGCCGGTGCGGGTCCGCGACGTCGACGCGCACGCGGAGGAGCTTCCCGAGGGACCCGAAGACGATGGGGATGGACCGTGACGCTCTGCTGCCCGCGATCGCGGAGGAGCGCCTCGACGACGCCACGCGGCCTTGGTCTTCGCGCGGCCGCTCGCGCGACGTGGGGCAATCGGCGAGGCAGCGCAGGCGCTCTCACGGCTCGACGGTCCGCGACGAGGCGCTCGGTCGATCCTTCCTCGCTGCCGCCTCGGGGCGCGCCAAGGGCGCCGCACCCTCTCGGCGGATCTTCGGGCGTTACGACGAGGTGCGACCTCTCGCCGCGACGGCGACCTCTCGCGCGACGGCCCGGTCGTGCATCGGGTCGAGGGCGGCGTCGCCTGGGTGGATCAGCGGCACTTCGACGCAGGGTGATTGTCCTGTATCTTATCATCATGAGGCGTCGATGGCTCTCTCTGCTGATCTCCTCGACGCTCGCCGCGAGCGCCTGCGGCGGCAGCGAGGAGCCCCCGCACGCCGACGAGGTGGACACGGGCGTTCCCGTCCGATTCCAGCCGCCCTCGTCGGGTCGACCGCGGTTTGGTGACGTTCCCTTCCCGAGCGATCTGTACCGCGACGGTGAGCATGTGGTGCCCCCCGAGGGCCTGGAGCGGATCGTGGACAAGCCAGCGACCGTCGCCGTGGCGCTCTCGTCGCTCGACGGCTTCGGTCGCTCGACCGGCGCGATCTTCGCCGTCGATGAGCCGATTGATCCGAAGAGCCTGCCTCGCACCTGGGCCGAGTCCGCCGATCCGTCGGCGAGCGCCTTCTTCGTCGACGTGGATCCCTCTTCCTCTCGGCGTGGGACGCGCTACCCCGCGCGGGCGCGAGGCCTCCCCACCCTCGGGCTGCTCTCGGTCATCCCCGTGCCGGGCGTCGTCCTCCCGCGAGGCGTCCGTCACGCCGCCGTCGTCACGCGCCGGGTGCGGACGTTGACGGGTGCCCCGCTCCGCGCCGACGCGCCCCTCGCGCGGATCGCAGGCGGCGATCGCGCGGGGGAGGTCGGCGCCCTCTATGGCGACGCGCTCGACGCGCTCGTGGCGACGGGCGCCGTGGTCCAGCCCCGTGACGTCGCGGGGCTCGCCGTGTTCACGACGTCGCGCGCCGCGGAGGAGCTCCCGAGGCTCCGGGACGCGCTCCGCGAGCTGCCACCCCCCAGCCTGATCCTCGATCCGGCGCTCGTGGCTCCGTACTCCGTGGCGCTCTTTGGACGAGAGCTCGCGCCGACCCTCGACGCGTGGCTCGGGACCCCGGCGGTCGACGAAGAGGGACGTGAGTGGCCCGGCGGAGACAACCCGGGTGGGATCGCGCACGACGCCATGGGCGCCGTCGTCAGCGGCGCGTTCGTCGCACCGCGCCTCCTCGATCCAGCGAGCAAGCACTTCGAGCCGGGGCCCACGGCCGGGTACAGGATCGCGGATCCGTTGGCGAAGATCCCGGTGACCCTCGTCATCCCCCGGACCCCACATCCCCCGGCCGGGTACCCCGTCGTCATCAGCGGTCACGGCCTGTCCAATGACCGCGGGAGCATGCTCTCCTTCGCCAATGAGCTCTGCCGCGCCGGCTTCGCCCTCATCGGGACGGACGACGTCCTCCACGGCGCACGCGCGGGGCTCCCCGATGTCAAGAACAACTACCCCGGGACCTACGAGGGGCCCGATGGCATCCCGGACAAGCAGGAATTCCCTGTCTCCTTCTTCGCTGGGTTCACAGACTTCGTCGCCGTGCGTGACAACTTCCGCCAGACGGTCCTCGATCAGACGAGCCTCGTGCGGCTCGTCGAGAGCCCCGCGCTCGATCTGTCTCCGCTCACGGCGACCCTGGGCTTCGAGCCGAAGCTCGATCCCTCCCACATTTTCTGGAGCGGGGGCTCGCTCGGCGGCATCGTGGGCTCGATGACCCTCGCGGTGGAGCCCGACATCCAGGCCGCCGCGCTCCAGGTCCCCGGCGCTGGCTTCGTCCAGCTCATCAGCACGGGCTCTGCGAAGATCTCCCCGCTCGTCGGCGTCGTCGCACGCGGGACCTTTGGCCTCGTCGGCGATGAGCCGCTCGACGAGCACCACCCCCTTGGCCTCCTGCTCGGGGCCGTGACCGAGGCTGGCGATCCCATCGCGTACGCACCCCATGTCCTCCGCGATCCACTGAACGGCCGGGCGGCCCCTGCGCTGCTCATCACCTACGCGGCTCACGACGAGGTGCTGCCCAACCTCGCGACGAGCGCGCTCGTCCGCGCGCTCGGGATCCCGGTCGCAGGCGGGGAGCGGCGCGAGCTGCCGGGCGTCCCGGCGGTTGCCGCGCCCATCGGCCCGGGTCTCGACGGGGTGACGGCGGTCGCCGTTCCGTACGATCCAGCCAACCATGGACTCGGGTACGTGCGCTGGGACACGCGGGAATTCTTGCCGGACACGCCGCGGGACGAGGAGCCTCGGTTCCCCCGCCTCGATCACTCCATCGCCATCGAGATGCCCATTCGAGAGCACGCGGCGCAGCTCGTCGGGTTCTTTGGGAGCGTGCTCGCGGGCGCCGCGAAGGTGGAGCTGACGGCGCCACCGCGCGACGACTTCGACGGCGACGGGGTGCTCGACGCGGACGACGTCGCGCCGTACGATCCTTCGGTCCATTGACGCGCGGCCGGGGCGCAGGGCGCCACCGTCGCCGGCGGGCTTCAGTGGGTGGCGTCCAGGCGCTTCAGGTGAACGAGGAGCCGCGCGAGCCCCCGCTCGCCGGGAGAGACGTCTCCGCGTGCGTCGAGGAGCTGCTCGACGACCGCGGCGAGGAGCACGGACGACGGCGCGAGATGGGGCAGGTCCTTGGTGGTGACGAGAGACGACAGCTTGCACCGGTCGACGACCCCCTTGGCCCGCTCCTTGACAGGCGCGGCCTGCCAGGCCTTCCTGAGCTCTTGGGTGGACGCCCCACACAACTTGCGCACCACGGGCGCGAACTCGGCCTCGCTGAGCATCGCGACGACGATCGACTCCACCTGAGACGCGTCGAAGGCGGGGCTCGGGACGGCCTCGAGCGTCTTGCGCGCGGACCGAGGGAGGCCGAACTGCTCTTCGGACAGCCCCGACGCCGCCAACCGCGCGCGGTGCTCGGGCTCCGCCCCGTCCGTGTCCATGTCCTTGAGCCACTGCGCGGCGTCCGTCGCGCGAGTCGGCGCGCTCGCGGCGGGCGGCGCGCTCGCGGTGGGCGAGGGTCGCGCCAGCGGAGCGGTCGACGCGGGGACCCCGGCCGGCTTCGAGGAGGTCTTGGCAGCGGGGGCCGGGCGAGCCGACTCGGAGGTCGTCGTCGCGCTGCCGCACGCGGCGAGCGTGAGCGTGAGCGCAGCGCCGAGTCCAGCCTTCGAGATCGGATTCATCCTGCCACCGTACCACCGCGCGGCGAGGCGCGCGATCGACATGCGCGACGGCTCGAGGATCGACGTCGGGTGCCCGGGGATCTCACCGCGCGGCGAGGCGCGCGATCGATCTCCTGGCTTCGGTGGGCCGCGAAATCGTCGGGACCGCGCGGCGCGGTCCGCGCTATCTCCCCCGCATGCCCCACCCCCTCGTCGCGCTCGTCACGGGAAGCTCCTCCGGCATCGGGGCGGCCGTCGCGCGGCGCCTCGCGAGGGAGGGGTTCTCGCTCGTGCTCCTCGCGCGCCGCGAAGACCGGCTCGTCGCGCTCGCACGAGGGCTCGAGGTCCCGACGCACGTCGTGCCCATCGATCTGCGCGACAAGCCTTCGACCCAGGCGGCGCTCGCCGCGCTGCCCGCGCCCTTCCGCGCCGTGGACGTCCTGGTGAACAACGCGGGGCTCGCCGCCGGACTCGACAAGGCCCACGAGGCCAAGCTCGAGGACTGGGAGACGATGATCGAGACCAACATCCTCGGCCTGCTCTACGTGACGCACGCCCTCTTGCCGGGGATGGTCGCGCGCGGGCGGGGGCACATCGTCAACGTCGGCTCCGTCGCGGGCAGCTACCCGTACCCGGGCGGCAACGTCTACGGCGCCACCAAGGCCTTCGTGAAGCAGCTCTCGTTGAACCTCCGCGCCGATCTCCTCGGCACGCCCCTGCGCGTCACCGACGTCGAGCCCGGGATGGTGGAGACGGACTTCTCGCTCGTGCGCTTCGGTGGCGACGAGCAGCGCGCGCGCGCCGTGTACGCCGGGCTCCAGCCCCTCACCGCCGACGACATCGCCGATGCTGTGACATATTCTGTCATGGCACCGCCCCACGTCAACGTGAACCGCATCGAGCTGATGCCCGTCTCGCAGGCGTTCGGTCCCTTCGCGGTCCGGCGCGGCTGAGGCCCGCTCGGGCGCGCGGCGGCGGGCCCCCGCGCCGCCCCCCCATCGACGCGCGCGGCCTCGCGCCGATCCGGCCTCGCCGGCGTCCGGGACGGTTGCCGCCCGGCGGGGTGGGGGCGAGGGATGCGCGGCCAGGCGGCGCGACGCTGCGGCGCGTGGTCGCCGCCGTCCCCTTCAGAAGGTGACGGGCACGTCGAGGACGATGGCCTTGTATTCGGCCTTCTTCATCGGATCATCGATGGGCACGAAGTAGCCGATCCCGGGGCGCGCGGTGACCGAGCCGGAGAGCGCCACGTTGGACCGCAGCCCGCCGCCGACGGTCGCCTGCTCTCGCTTCGTCCCGTCGAGGTCGACGGCCCGCGGCGTCGAGAGCCAGCGCTGGTAGTGCAGCTCCGCCGAGACGACGAGGAGCGGCCCGAGGACGGCATAGCCGGCGTGCAGACCGCTCGTTAGGTTCGTCCGCGACGAGTCCTTCTCCAGGTCCCCGCCGCGCGCCCGGAAGAGCTGGAGCACCGTCACCTCGGCCTGGAGCGTCAGGCCGTTCGCGACGTGCGCGACACCTCCGCCGACCATCGGCGTGAGATAGTTCACGGCGAACAACGCATTGTCCATCGCCTGACGTGCATAGATCCCCGAGCCCACGGCGAGGCTCTTCCGAGCGTCCGGGGTGTTGCCCCCCCCTTGCCCGAGCGGCAGCGCGACCCCAGCGAAGACGTTGGCCTTCAGGGTGCCCGGGGTGGGGATCCCCACCAGCGTGAAGAGCGCCGGGTTCGCGAGCGCCGACGCCGAGTCTCCCCGGTCGGGCGACGCGCGGACGAAGGCCCCGCGCGCGTAGATCCCGACATCTCCCGTCACCTTCGCGCCCGCCATGAACGTCGACGCGATCACCCCCCCACCCTTGACGCTGACGATCGCGGCGTCGATCCGGGCCACGTTCGGGACGAGCGCCGGGCGGAGAGCGAACGGGACGGCGTAGACGGGCTTCGGCCCGGCCGATGACGGGCCTGGCGAGGGCGCGGTGGTCCCAGCGGCGCCCGCGCCTCCTCCAGCGCTCGGGTCGTCGGGCGCGCCACTCGTCGGTGACGCCAAGGGATCGCTGGGCGCCGACGCCGTCGGTTCGGCCGCGAGGCTCAGCGCGGGTGTGAGCAGCAGGAAGGTGGAGATGGATGCTCGAAGGCGCATGGCGGACATTCCTTTCTGTGAGATGGGATCACTGTGTGAGATCGTGTGCGATCGGGGAATGGGTCGAGGCCGCCCCGAGAGGACCGAGCGGAGGGGTCGCCCCGACGAGGCAGACCGAGGGCACGGTCCGCGCGTCGCGGCCTTCGGATGGCGCTCACGCGCTCGATCGCGAGGGCGGATCGGGCGCCGCGGGGCACAGGAGATCCGCCATCCGCACGAGTCGAAAGCGGCCGGACTCCAGCGCCATCAAGGTGTCGACATAGGGCACGCCGAGGTGCACGTACCGGAGCTGCACCCCCATCGCCCGCCCCTCCCGGAGCGACGCGAGCGCGTCGCCGAGGCTCCGCGGACGCGAGTCCATGGTGTGGGTGGCGGCCTTCACGCGGACCTCGAGGCCACTCGTCCCCGCCGTGACCGCGCACGCCAGCTGCGACAGCCCCTCGTCGTCGAGCGTCCCCTCGAAGACCTCGGGCAGCGGGAGGTCGTGGTCTGTCATGGGGGCCTCCGCTCGAGCCGCAGCGCCATCACCGGCGCGGGGCACACGGGGATGCACTGACCGCAGCCGGTGCACCCCGCCGGATCGATCCGGGGGCGCCCCGCGGTGACCACGATCGCCGACGGCACCGGGCACCGCTCGGAGCAGACGCTGCAGAACGATCGCTGGTGCGCGAGGCACGCGGACTCGTCGATCTCGACCCGCATGGTCCCGTGAAGCCCCTGCGCGGCCGCCCGAGCCGCGCGGGGCGGCGGCGCCAGCTGCCCAATCTGCAAGTGGCGACGCTCCTCGCGCACCGGCAGCGTGGGGCGCGCCCCGGATAGGTCCGGCCCGGAGGCGCGTCGGACGCCGAGATCTGCGACGAGCTGGGCGCGCTCCTCGTAAAACCGCTCGAGCGAGAACCCCTCCCGACGGCGTCCGAGCCCGAACAGCGCCCTCCGCGAGACGAGCCGGCTCACGGGCCGACCTCCCTCGGGGGACGGAGATCGAGCGCCGCGGCGGGCGCGCGGCGGCGTCCGAGCCCGAACAGCGCCCTCCGCGAGACGAGCCGGCTCACGGGCCGACCTCCCTCGAGGGACGGAGATCGAGCGCCGCGGAGGGCGCGTGGCACTGCTGGCAATTGCTGCGATCGATGTGTGGGGTGCGCAGGGGAGCCTGCCCGAGCGCACCGTGGCAGCTCGTGCAGTCGGTCCGCATCGCCGTCGGGTGGGGGATCATGGGCGGGCCGAGCGGCTGGGCCCGCGGCGCACGCGCGGGCAGCGTAGCGCCCACGAAGCCGTTCTTCGCGATGGACGCCGCCGGGCGCCCGACGAGCGGATCCTGCGCGACGACGTGACATTGCACGCAGCTCGCGTACGCTGCGTGACTGATCTTCGAGGCCACACGCCCCTCGAAGACACCACCCTCCCGATGGCAGCCGAGGCAATCCGGTGCGTCCTGCTGGACGGCGGCGTGGGGGATGACTGGCGGCGCGCCCTCGTACGCACGCCGCTCGCGCCGGAGCGCGAGGACCTCCTCCCGTGTCACGCTCGACGACGGGGCGGGACCAGCGAGGACCCGAGAGAGCGCGGCGGGGCCGTAGAGCCCGGCGTTGTCGCCGCGACGCTCCACGCGGAGCTCGACGTACGAGCGCGCGCGGGGCGCAGATCCCTCGATCTCGGGCGTCCTCTTGGCGACAGCCGCCGCTGGAGGCCGAACACCCGTCAGAAACCCTGCCGCGCCGACGCCGAGCGCTGCGACGACGACGAGCACGTCGGCTCGGTTTCTCGCCTGCGAGGCGGCCCTCACGCCTTCGCTCCAGCTTTCTTTCGCTTCTCGACGCGCACCGCACACTTCTTGTAGTCGGGCTGCTTCGACCAGGGATCGTAGGCCTCGAGGGTCAGGTGGTTGATGGGGAGCGTCTCATCGAAGAATGGGACGAAGACGCTCCCGGGCGGCGGGCTCCCGCGGCCGTCGATCCAGGCTGGGAGGTCGAGCGAGCCCCGCCGCGACCGGAGCGTCACGATCTCGCCGCTCGTGACGCCGAGCCGGCGCGCGTCCTCCCGGTGGAGCTCGACGTAGGCCTGCGGCATCGCGCGCGCGAGCGGCGGGATCCGCATCGTCATCGTGCCGGTGTGCCAATGCTCGACGACGCGCCCCGTGCAGAGCCAGAAGGGGTACTCGGCGTCCGGGACCTCGGGCGGGGGCTCGTAGGGGTGGAACCAGATCTGCGCCCGATCGTCGTGGGACGTCGAGTGGTAGAATTGGATCTCCTTGCCCTTCGCGACATATCCGTCGTCGAACTCGGCGAAGCGCCAGCGCGTCTCGCGCCATGTCCCGTCCGGCTGCTCGACGACCGGCCAACGGAGCCCGCGCGCCTTCACGTACTCGGAGTATGGGGCGAGATCCTTGTGCTTCTTCCGCGTGAACTTGCGATACTCCTCGAAGAGGTGCTCGTCGACGTTGACGTCGTCATAGTGTTTGAAGTCCCAGATGGGCACCTCCTTCCCCTCGCGCTCGATGCGGAAGAGGAACCTCCCGTCCTTGTCCTTGGCGCCCTCGAAGCCCTTCTCGTAGAGGCGCCTCGCGACGGCGATGAGCTGCCAGGCGTCGTCGCGCGCCTCGCCCGGCGGGTCGACCCGCTTGAACCACTGCTGCGTGCGGCGCTCCGAGTTCCCCACCATGCCGTTCTTCTCGACCCACATGGCGGAGGGCAGGATGAGATCGGCGAGCCGGGAGGTCGCGGTCGGGTACACATCCGAGCAGATGAGGAACTTCCCCGGGAGCGTGCGCGCCTTCTCGACGAGGGCGTGCGTGTTCGGGAAGGATTGCCCCGGATTGGTCACCATGGTCCAGATGGTGTGGATGTCGCCGCCCTCGGCCTCGGGCGTGCAGAACCGCTTCCACATCTCGACGGCGTGGTGACCGGGCTTGTCCGGGATGCGCCCCGCGGGGACGTTCCACAGCTCCTCTGTCTCCCTGCGGTGCTCGGGGTTCGCGACGAGCCGGCCGCCAGGCAGGGCGTGCGAGAGCGTCCCCACCTCGCGCACGGTGCCGCAGGCCGAGGGCTGTCCCGTCAGGCTCGTCGGCGCGTCGCCAGGCTTCCCGAAGTGCCCCGAGAAGAGGTGCACGCCGTGGACGAGGCTGTTGATGGCGGTGCCGCGGGTGTGCTGGTTCATGCCCATGCACCAGAGGCTCGTGATCCGGAGATCGCGGCGGCCGAAGAGGTCCGCGAGGAAGCGGAGGTCCTTCGCCGGGACGCCCGAGATCTCCTCGACCCGCTCGGGGGTGTAGGGCTCGATCTGGCGCTTCCATTCGTCGAAGGAGATGGCCTTCCCCTCGAGCGTCGCGGGCTCGCTCGCCCCGCGGAACGCGCAGTGCTTCTCGACGAAGGCACGATCGTAGGTGCCGCGGGCGAGCAGGAGCGCGAGGATGCCGTTCGCGATCGCGAGATCCGTGTGGGGGCGGAAGAGGAAGGCGTGGTCGGCGAAGGCGCTCGTGCGCGTGCGGCGAGTCCCGAGATCGATGAGGATCGGCGCCTCGCCCCGGCTCCGCCGATCGTAGAACCGTGAGAAGAGGACCGGGTGCATCTCGGCGGGGTTGTTGCCCCATGTGATGAGCACGTCGCAGCGATCGAGGTCGTCGTAGCAGCCCGCAGGCTCGTCGACGCCGTACGTCGCGAGGAACCCCGTCACCGCCGAGGCCATGCAGAGCCGGGCGTTGGGATCGATGTGGTTCGATCCGAGGCCGCCCTTCATGAGCTTCAGCGCGGCGTAGCCCTCGGGGATGGTCCATTGCCCGCTGCCGTAGAGCGCGAAGCCTTTGGGGCCCCCGAGCACCCGGCTGGCGACGAGATCGATCGCCTCGTCCCAGGGGATCTCGACGTGCTTGTCGCCCCTCCGGAGGAGGGGCTTCTTCAGGCGATCCTTCCCGTACAGGGCGAGGCCGACGTGGTAGCCCTTGACGCAGAGGAGCCCCTTGTTGACCTCGGCGGCGGGATCACCCTGCACGGCGACGACGCGCCCCTTCGAGACCCCGACCTGGACGTGGCAGCCCGTCCCACAGAACCGACAGGGCGCCTTGTCCCACGTCACGTCGTCGAGCAAGGGGAGCGCCTTCTTCTCGTCCGCCTCGGCGGCTCCCGCGATGCGACGTGCGGCGAGCGAGGCGGCGGCCATCGCGCTCGCCGCGAGGATGTCCCTGCGCTTCATGACGAGGCCTCCCCGGGCTCGAAGTACACACAAACGACGTCGACCCATGCCACCCCAGCGCGCTCACGCAAGGCGGCGGTCACCGCCTCGCCCTCCCGCTCGTCCTCGGTGTGCAAGACGAGGGGGAGCCGGTTCGACACGGGGTCGCCGATCTCGACCCTGGGATCGCGGCGGAGCACGCTCGAGACGTCGTCGAGGTGCCCGGGCTCGAGGGTGAGGAGCAGCCCGCTCGTGATCATCGGCTGGGCCCGAGCAAGCGCCGGGCCATCGCGCACACGATGGGACCGCAGAGGCGCCCCGCTCGTGGCCACCGAGGATCGCCGAGGACGACGAGGGCGCCGCGAACACCAGGATCGCCGCGCGCGACGATCCCCGAGACGCCGAGGTCGGAGCGGGGGCTCGCGGCGCAAGCGAGCGCTGCGCCGCCCCACTTCAGGCGCAACGCTTGCAGCCCGCGCGCAAGACGCGAAGGGAGGCTCGACCTCGGCTCGTCTCGGGCCCGTCGAGGCGCAGCCGCCGGACGCACGGATTGCGCCGGCGGCGCACGGCCCGGCGTGTCGGTCGTCCTGGAGCCGACGTCCGTGGAGGGCGGGTGAGCCCGGAGGCGGCTCGGCGCGCGCGGCGGCGATCCGCGCCTCGGGCTGCGTCGAGAGGCGGCTGCGCGAGCTGGCGGGGTGCTGGCGCCGGGGCGGCTCGGCTCGGCGCCGTGGGCGGAGCGGTCGCGCCTGCCCGGGGGCGGCACGGAACCTGCTCGGTGCGCGGGCGTGTCCCTCCTCGCGCGCGCTCTCGTGTCAGCGTCCGTGGTGGCGCTCGCTGGGTGCGGCTCGAAGGATGATCTGCCGGCGGCGCGCCCGCGACCCGCGGCGAGCCGCTCGGGCGAGGTCACGATCCATGTGCCCGATCGCGTGACGTCGATCGAGATCGGCGAGGGGCGGCGGGTCGCGTGCGTCTCGTGCCACTCGCAGAAGACGCCGAAGCCGCTGCCCGACTCGCCCGACGAGCTCCAGGAGTTCCATGTGGGGCTCACCTTCCGGCACGGCGCGCAGTCGTGCGGCTCGTGCCACGTGGAGGGGCGGGTCGACGTGTTCCGCCGCGCCGACGGCGGGATCATCCCCGCAGAGGGGGTGATCGAGCTCTGCAGCCAATGCCACGGGCCCCAGCGACGGGACTACGACCACGGCGCCCACGGCGGGATGATGGGCTACTGGGATCTCGGGGCGGGGCCTCGCACACGCAACGGCTGCGTCGACTGCCACGAGCCGCACGCGCCGCGCATCCCGAGGGTGCACCCGGTCCTCCCGCCGCGCGATCGAGGCTCCATGCAGGGGGTGCATCATGGCGAATGAGAAGCGCCGCGTCGCGCTGAAGGTGCTCGGAGCGACGCTCGGGACGGCCGCGCTCGCGAAGGCGCTCGCGCCGCTCCGGGCCTTCACGAAGGAGACGAGCCTCGCGCAGCTCCTCCAGAAGCACTACCGCGAGCTCGGCCCCGAGGAGCTCCGGGCCGTCATGGATCGGCACGAGGCGGACGCGAAGGAGAAGTATGGTGCCGACGTCCACATCCGGGACGTGCGCCCCATGGATGGCGTCCAGTTCGGCTACGCGCTGAACCTGTCGGTCTGCATCGGCTGCCGCAAGTGCGTCGAGGCGTGCCACATCGAGAACAACCACGACAGAGCCACACACAACAGCTACATCCGCGTGCTCGAGATGGAGCAGGGCTCCTTCGACATGGAGAGGGGGAACGCGACCTACGATCACGCCGTCCCTGCCCCCGGAAAGTACTACCTGCCCGTGCAGTGTCAGCAGTGTGACGACGCGCCTTGCGTCAAGGTGTGCCCCGTCCAGGCGACGTGGAAGGAGCGGGACGGGATCGTCGTCGTCGACTACGACTGGTGCATCGGCTGCCGCTACTGCGAGGCGGCGTGCCCGTACCACGCGCGGCGCTTCAACTGGACGAAGCCGGTCATCCCCGCCGACGAGGTGAACCCGAACCAGGCCTACCTGTCGAACCGCATCCGTCCACAGGGCGTGGTCGAGAAGTGCACCTTCTGTCTCCACCGGACGCGCGAGGGGCGGCTCCCGGCGTGCCTCGAGGCGTGCCCGACCGGGGCGCGCGTCTTCGGCGATCTCGCGGATCCCAAGTCCGACATCCGCTGGGTGCTCGAGAACAAGCGCGTCTTCGTGCTCAAGGAGGAGCTCGGGACGCGGCCACGGTTCTTCTACTTCTTCGACAAATGAGCCACGCGACCAGCTACCCACGGTTCCTCCTCCACCTCCTCCAGGGGGCCTTCGAGGGCTCGCGGCGCTTCTACGCGCTCATGATCGTGCTCTCGGCGATCGCGCTGGTCGGGGCGAACGCGTGGGCGCACCAGGTCGCCGAGGGGATGGTCGTGACGGGGCTCTCCGATCACGTCTCGTGGGGCCTCTACATCGCGAACTTCACCTTCGGCGTGGGGCTCGCGGCGGGCGCCGTCATGATGGTGATCCCGGCGTACCTCTACGACGATCACGAGATGCACGACCTCGTGGTCATCGGGGAGGTGCTCGCCATCGCGGCGATCGTCGTGTGCGTGCTCTTCGTCGTCGTCGACATGGGGCGCCCAGATCGGCTCTCCCACATCTTGCCGGGGATCGGCCGGATGAACTGGCCCATCTCGATGCTGACCTGGGACGTCCTCGTCCTCAACGGCTACCTCCTCCTGAACCTCCACATCACCGGCTACCTCGCGTACCAGCGCTTCCTCGGGAAGACGCCGGACAAGCGGTGGTACTTGCCCTTCGTCTTCCTGTCGATCGGCTGGGCCATCTCGATCCACAGCGTGACCGCCTTCCTCTACGGCGGGCTCGGGGGCAGGCCCTTCTGGAACTCGGCGCTCCTGGCGCCGCGGTTCATCGCGACGGCGTTCGTCACGGGGCCGGCCTTCGTCATCGTCCTGCTCGAGGCCCTCCGGGCGATGGGGACGCTCTCGCGGGTCGACGGGCCCATTCGCACGCTGACGAACGTGATGCGCATCACGGTGGTCCTGAACCTCTTCATGCTCGGCTCGGAGGTCTTCACCGCCTTCTACACCGGCGGACACCACGCCGCGTCGGCGACCTACCTGTTCTTCGGGCTCCACGGCAAGCGCGCGCTCGTCCCCTGGATGTGGTCCGCGGTCGGGCTGAACCTCCTCTCCCTCGCGATGCTCGTCGCGCACCGGCGGACGGAAGACAAGCGGTGGCTCCGCCTCGCGTGCGGGGCAGCCTTCGTCGGCGTGTGGATCGAGAAGGGGATGGGGCTCATCGTGCCGGGCTTCATCCCGTCGACGCTGGGCGAGGTGGTCGAGTATGCGCCGAGCCTCACCGAGTGGAAGGTGACAGCGGGGATCTGGGCCTTTGGCTTCCTCGTCCTCGTGGTGGCGCTGAAGGTGATCTTGCCGGTGCTGTCCGGGACCGTCACCGAGCGCACCGAGGGCGGCGCGCGCGGTCCGACGGACGCGGGCGGGTGACGCGCGCCCCCCGGTCTCCTCGGCGCGTGACCTCCTCCTAGCCGGACGCTCCAGGGCCCGCGGGGCCTCCGAGGTGGACCGGACGGTCGCGGGGCGGGTGAGGCGAGCGCGAGCGAGCGCGAAAACCGGAAAATTCGGCGGTCGCGAGCGTCGGCGCTTCCGTGGTATCGAGCTGCCCGGCTCCGCCGAGCGTCGCGCGTCGCGTGGCGCAGGCGAGCAGCGGGGCCGCCCGGCCCCTCCGAACCAAGGAGACAAGATCCCATGCACAAGACCATCGCCATCCTCGCCGTCGCCGCGCTAGCGGGCATCGCCGCAGTCGGCTGCGGCAAGTCCGGCTCATCGGGAGCCGGCGGCGGCGCCGAGAACGCAGAGGCGCGCTCCATCTACGACTCGCGCTGCGCGTCGTGCCACGGCGCCGACGGCAAGGGCACTGGCCCCGCCGCCGCCGCGCTGAAGCCGAAGCCCCAGAATTACGCCGACGCCGCGTGGCAGAAGAAGGTCACCGACGACGAGCTGAAGACCGTCATCGTGAAGGGCGGCGCCGGCGTGGGCAAGAGCCCGCTCATGCCGCCGAACCCGGACCTCGAGAGCAAGCCCGAGGTCGTGACGGGGCTCGTCGCGATCGTCCGCAACTTCGGGAAGTGACCGCGCGTCTCCGGCAGGGGCGGGTCGCACGCACGCGGCCCGTCCCACGTCGGAGGCGCCGCCTGGGCCGCCCCTCGGCCGGGCTTTCCGTCGACGCGAGGGCTCGTGAGCCCGCCCGCGTAGCGGACGACGAAGAGCACGAACGCGAGCGAGAAGCGCTCGCCCGCGGCGGCGCAGCTCATCGGGCGTGGTCGCTCCGTCGCGCTTCGCCGCGGCGTCGTCGGCCGGCGGTGGCGGGGCGATCGCGGGCGCCGTCCGCCGCACCAGGCCGCCCCCGACGAGGCTCACGGGCTCGGTCGCGATGGGTGGGCGCAGGAGGTGGCGGAGCGGTCGGTGAGCGCGCGGGCTTCGCGGCGCCCGCGCGAGCTTCTCGAGGCAGGGAGGGTTGAGCCGCATGTCCGACGAGGTCCGCTGGAGGACGGCCGGCGCGCCGCCCTTCGCGCTCCGACCCGCCGCGCGCTCCAGGACCGCGAGCACCGTGCGCGCGAACCTCCGCGTCGCCTTCGCCAGGAGCTCGCCGTCCCGCGCCCGCCGCGAGCGCCACGGATGGGGCAACGTCAGCACCCCCTGCCGCAGCGCTCGCTCCCGCCGCACCTCGTCGACCGCGGAGCGTCGACGTCTCGCACCTCCGCCACGCCGCGTACGACGGACAGAAGCCGCGGCCCTTGCACGAGCAAGAGGGAGGCGCGTCTTGCAGCCTCTCGCACCCCCTCGCGAGTCCGGCTGGGTCCGTCTTCGGCCTTGCGCGCCCCCTCGCGAGCCCAGGCTGGTCCGTCTTCGGCCTCTCGTACCCCCTCGCGAGCCCAGGTTGGTCCGTCTTCGGCCTCTCGTACCGCCTCGCGAGCCCAGGTTGGTCCGTCTTCGGCCTCTCGTACCCCCTCGCGAGCCCA
>CAYNEK010000040.1:0-13062 GCA_964396175.1 uncultured Polyangiaceae bacterium
TCCCCAGCGCGCTCGCGACGAATCTCTCGGGGCTGCGTGTCTTCTCTACGGGACGCCAAGCACGACGGAGAGGGCGTTCCCTCGAAACGATCCGCCCTCTTCGTCGCCTACCATCTGCTCTCCTTCGGGCCGCATTCTACTCGGACGACGGCGAGGACCTCACGCCGGCTCGACGGGCGCTCCGGGGGCTCGGTGAACCATCGGTCGCTGCCTCCTCGACGACCTCGAGCGCCGGCTCGTCGCTCGAGCGCGCGCCCGATGGGCATCCGGCAGGTGGGGCGGGAAGGGCACTGAAGGGATCAACTGACGGGCGCGCTTACACTCCAGCCACCGTGTCGGCGTCTCTCGAACCTGGAGAGAGCCCCAGACGAACCCGGGTCCCAGCGGGTTTGCGGCTCGGCCAAGGATTGTGCTCGTCTTGTCGATCTCGCACACGCCCGCCTCGAACTTGAGCACGTCCTCGCCCGGTCCCCACTGAGGGCCGGGGAGGTCCTTGGGGCGAGCACCCGTCGAGTAGAAGTGGCAGTCGCAGGAGTACTGGTGGACCTTCCACGACTCGGGGACGAAGTCGGGCCGCGGCGGTGCGGCGCAGTCTCCTCCGACTGCGCCGCCAGTTCCGGATTGCCCTCCCTTGCCCGCCTTCCCGGCCTTTCCCTCCTGGCTCGCCGTGCCGGCGGCGCCAGCGGCGCCAGCGACGCCCGATGCGACGCTGGGGGGCGGCGCGTCGTCACCGCAGGCCTGCAGTGCCCACGCCGCGAGGAAGGCGCAGCCGGCCGCGACGAGGCTCCGCACGTCAGAAGAAGCCATGGAGAGCGACGTGGGGGCTCCAGGGGATGCGCGGGTTGCGCGGGCGCGAGGCACGGGCGGTGCGGCGGTAGGGTCAGTCCGGCGGAAGCCCCGGGCCGAGCGAGTCCAGCCGGACCCGGAAGGGCCTGAAGCTCTGGTCGTACCCGTAGACGTGCTCGCACGTCACGCCGCGCACCGTGAATCCCTGCGCGGGCGTCGACTTGACTTTCCACGCGACGCCGTCGAAGAGCCGTACGATCCAGAGGAAGGCGTCCGTCTTGCTCGCTCCCGTCACGATCGCTCCCGTGCGAGCGGCGTAGCCACACCCGAGCGCGTAGGCACCGAGCCCGGCGTACCCGTCGGTGTCCTCCCGCAGGCGCTTCTGGGTCTTCGCGAGCACCGCCTGGTCGAGCGTGAAGGGGGCCGTGTAGACGTCCCACGAGGAGAAGTGCTGCGACTCCGCGTCGGGCCCCTCCCCGTAGGTCCAGACCATCTGCTCGAAATCCGTGCCGAGCCGTAGCGCCCCTTTCAGCGGGTTATCCCACTGCAACAGCACCCGCTGCCCATCGGTCGGCGTCCAGGAGCCGAACCCGCGGTTGGTCTCCTGCAGCGAGAAGATCGCACGGTCGTCCTGGCTGAGCTTGAAGTGGAACGCGGCTCCGTACGGGATCTTGGCGGGGTCGATGACCGTCACGGGTGCGCCGCCGCCCCAGGGAACCATCTTCGCGATCCCGGCGGTGTTGATCCACCCGGACTTCATGTGGTGCATCTCCGTCTGGTACGAGGGAAGGTCTGCGTCGACGATGGCGAACGGCTCCTCCTCGTCCACCCGCACGGCGACGATGCCGTCCCGCCCCTCGGTGTTCGGCCCGTCCGGCAACCGGGTCACGTTGCACGAGTGGATGCCGTCGCTGAGGCTTGCCAGCATGGCTCGACAGCGGGGGTTTTCCGGGAAGTACAGCCCGTTGCGCACCGCGCCGTCCGTGTCTCGCACGATGTGAAGCTGAGACATGTGCCCGGGGAAGTCCAGGCTCCAAACCATCTGCTCCAGCCAACGTGTCGAGGTTTCTCGAACCTGGAGGGAGCCCCAGAGGACCCCAGTGCCGAGCGGATCCGCCGGTTGCCCAAGCACTGTGCTCGTCTTGTCGAGCTCGCACACGCCGGCCTCGAACTTCAGCACGCCATCGCACGGTCCCCACTGGGGTCCGGGCAGCTCCTTGGGGCGAGCACCGGTCGAGTAGAAGTGGCAGTCACACGAGTACTGGTGGAGCTTCCACGACTCGGGGACGAAGTCGGGCCGCGGCGGCGCTGCGCAGTCGCCTCCGCCTGCGCCGCCAGTCCCGGATTGTCCTCCCTTGCCCGCCTTCCCGGCCTTTCCCGCCTGGCTGGCCGTGCCGGCGGTGCCCGCAGCGCCCGCGGCGCCCGATGCGACGCCTGCGGATGGCGCGTCGTCGCCGCAGGCCTGCAAGGCCCACGCGGCGAGGGCGAGGAGGAAGGCGCAGCCGGTCGCGAGGGGGCTCCGCACGTCAGTCAGAGGGCATGGTGAGCGGGGCGGCGGGCTTTGCACGGGTCGCTGGCAGCACGGGTCGCTGGCACGGGCGGTGCGGCGGTCGGGTCAGTCTGGCGGAAGTCCCGGGCCGAGCGAGTCCAGCCGGACCCGGAAGGGCCGCGACGTCTGATCGTGTCCATAGACGTGCTCGCACGTCACCCCGCGCACCGTGAACCCCTGCGCTGGCGTCGACTTGACCTTCCACGCCACCCCGTCGGAGAGCCGGACGATCCAGAGGAAGGCGTCCGTCTGGGTAGCTCCCGTCACGATCGCTCCAGTGCGAGCGGCGTAGCCACACCCGAGCGCGTAGGCACCTTGCCCGGTGTACCCGTCGGTGTCCTTCCTCAGGCGCTTCTGGGTCTTCGCGAGCACCGCCGGGTCGAGCGTGAAGGGCGCCGTGTAGACGTCCCATGAAGAGAAGTGCTGCGACTCCGCGTCGGGACCCTCCCCGTAGGTCCACACCATCTGCTCGAAGTCCGTCCCGAGGCGTGTCGCCCCCTTCAGCGGGTCGTCCCACTGCAAAAGCACCCGCTGCCCGTCGGTCGGCGTCCATGAGCCGAACCCGCGGTTGGTCTCTTGCAGCGAAAAGATCGCACGGTCGTCCTGGCTGAGCTTGAAGTGGTATGCGGCTCCGTACGGGATCTTGGCGGGGTCGATCACCGTCACGGGGGCGCCGCCGCCCCAAGGGACCATCGTCGCGATCCCGCCCACCTTGAGCCACCCGGACTTCATGTGGTGCAACGCTGTCGAAGAGGGCGGGAGGTCCAGGTCGAGAATCGCCAATGGATCAACATCCGTGATGCGTGTCGCCACGATGCCGAGGCTCCCCTCGGCCCCCTTCCCGTTGGGGAACCGCTGCACCTGCGTCGAGTAGATTCCGTCGCTGAGGCTGCCGAAGGTCTGCTTGCACGCCCCCGTGCCGGGAAAGAGGGTTCCGTGGCGGACCTTCCCGTCCGTGTCCCGAACGATGTGCAACAACGACATCGTGTCCCAGTTTGTCGGATCGAAATCCAAGAACCAGCCCATCTGATGAAGCCACCGCGATGGGGTCTCCCGGACGTAGAGGGATCCAGAGAGAGTCGCCGTACCCCAGGGTTTGGCCGGACGGCCGAGCACCGTTTGCGTCTTGTCGATCTCACAGGCTGCTGCTTCGAACTGAAGAACCTCGTCGCAAGGCGCCCACATCGGGCCAGGGATCTCCTTTGGATCGACACCAGCCGAGTAGAAGGGGCAGTCGCAGGCGTAGTGATGCAGCGTCCACGACTCGGGGACGAACTCGGGCCGTGGCGGCGCCGCGCAGTCTCCCCCCCCTCCGCCGGCCGCTGTGCCGCCCGTCCCGCCTTGCCCCGCCTTGCCCGCTTTTCCGCTCTTTCCTCCCTGGCTCACCACGCCCGCGGCGCCGGCCGCACCCGACGCGATGCCGGGGGACGGCGTGCCGTCCCCGCAGGCCTGCACGGCCCATGCTCCAAACAGCGCGAGGGTGAAGGCACCCGCGACGAGACTCCGCACGTCAGAAGAAGCCATCGAGGTCGGCTTGGGGTCGGGGGATGCGCGGGACGCCTTCGAGGTGGACGACGTCAGGGAGGACCTTCTTCCCTTGCCGAACCTCGGTCGCGATCGAGATCCCAGCCGCGGTGATGCCCGGCGGGACCGTCATCCGGCCCCCAAGGACCACCAGCCCCTTCAAGCTCGGGGCGTCTCGGTCGATCGCCGCGATGATCGTCTTCCGCGCGAGACCGCTCGACGCGAACAGCAAGAGGTCTCCGTCCCGCTCGAAGCCCAATGCGAACCTGTCGAACAGCCCGACGCGGGGCCAGGATCCGACCAGGGCGAGCTGCCCCGTGGTCGACCGGCGGAGCAGCCTCGCCCGACGCCATCCCCCGGGGCCACGGACCTCGTCGAGGAGCCACAGCTCGTCCGCTTCGTGGTCGTACGTCAGTCCGAGGACGCGGCCCAGCTGGGCACCCCGGCGGGGCGGAGTGACCTCCAGCACTTGCCAAACCCCGGAGGGGTCCACGGCGCGGACCGCGAGCTGGGTCGCGCCGGTCGGGGTGGTCGCGGCCCTGAACAGCAGGCCTCGCGAGCGTGAATACGCCAACGCGGCCTCGGGGTCCGACGCCCCACCCGGCGGCAGGGCAGACGCCATGGCCAGGGCGGGCTCTTCGGCCCCGCCCACGAGCCCCCGAGGTCCACGTGCGCCCGACAGCTTCATGGGGCCGACCGTCATGCTCAACCCAGCGATCAGCGACGTGCCGTCGGCGTTGAGGAGAAGGAGGTCGGGGTGCGTCGATCCGCCTTGCGTGTTCAGCGTCTCCACCGGCGCAAGGATCCGATCCGCTCCCGCCAGGGCGGCGCGCACGTCAGGGCCGAGGACGTCGTCGCCGATCTCGATCCCCATGGCCCCCTTGGCCTGCACCTTCAGGCTGCCGGCGTCGCGGACGAGCAAGCACGACCAGAGGTCTTCGGTCCTCCAACGCCCGAGGCCGTGCAGCGGGCAGTCTCGGCACTGCGACCGCACGTCCGGGAGCTCGACGCAGCCCGATCCCACGCAAGTCCCGCAGTCCAGAACCTGACACGGGCCGAAGAAGCCGAAGGGGGCGCCTGCCAGGCTCGCCGCGTCGACCGTCCGCTGATACGGGAACATCGCCTCGTAGTGGTTGGACAGCTTTTCCCCCAGCGTTCCATCGAGCTTCCGGTGAACGCCGGTTTTGGCAGCGAGAGCGGCGTCCTGCCCGGTGGCGCCCGCCATGCCGACGAGTCGGTCAGTGTTCATCCAGAAGCGACCGTCGGCGTACGAGAAGCTGGAGAAGGGAGAGAACTGGATGTTCGGGACCCAGGACGCTCCCCAGGATGTCGCACGCCACCGGGCGAGGTCGTAGGGGTAGTCCCAGGCCACGACGGCGACGTTCCCCGTCAGCAGCTGCGACTGGTACGGGCCGCCCGACACGGCCTCGTCGATCGGGCTCTCGCCCTGCAGCAAGCGGACGCGGTGCCACGGGGATGTTTGGTCTTCGAGGGCGAACGCCTGCGCCAGGAAGGCGTCGTCTACGGCTTCCTTGGTCAGACACTCCACTGTGAGAAACGGTCCGGGCAAGCAATACCGCCACGACACCTTGGTGGACACCGTGTCGGCAAACTCGGGCACTCCGTGCTCGCGCGGAAAGCGGGTCGGGTTCTTGACCTCAGTCTCGAAGGCGCCGCGCGGGCGGAAGGCAATTGAGGTGTTCTCGACGAGGGTGGTACAGGTCGTGATGCCGCACATGGTCGAGGGCGTCATCTGGGGCACGAACCTCGGGCAGGGCACGGGGTCGCAGCCGTCACCCCGCCGCTCGGCGGATCGGGCTTCCTCGGCGTCGGCGTTGCAGTTTGCCTGGTCCTTGTTGACGATCGTCGGGCAGTTGTCGCTCTTTTTCGGGTCGCACGCGTTGGTGCAAACGCCGTCTCGGTCCTCCTCCCAGAACGCGTTCAGCACTCCTGGGTCGCAGTCGCACTGGTCGCATCCGTTCGCGTAGCCGTCGCCGTCCGCGTCGCTGTTGAAGGCCGTCGCGAGGTTCGGGCAGGAGTCCTGCCCGAGTGGGATGCCGTCTTTGTCGAGGTCGACCGCCACCTGGAGATCGAAGGCGTACGTGACCAGCTTTTCCTCGGTGCACGGAAACACGTCGAAGGGATCCACGAACCCGGCGGCGCAGTACGGATGGGGGCGGTGCACCACGTTGACGACCTGACCCGCAACCCGCCGGCCGGGGAGGGGCGTCCCCGCGGTCGGTGTGGTGAGGCCGTTCAAGAAGAGCCCATGCACGAAGGTCGTGGCGCTGCCAGGGATGAACGACCGTCCGATGAAGCGAAGGCACTCCGCGTCCAGCGGGCCGCAGGGCGGACCGTGGAACGGGGGCGCCACGCACTGACCTGCGATGCACGAATGACCCGCGTCACAACCCGCCGCGCACAGGCGGTCGCTGGGCGGCATGCTGACGTGGTTGATGATCGGCACGATCGCGGGTGCACCCGTCTCGTTCACGCGCGCCACCAGGACCTCCTTCGTGGTCTCCTCGGGCGAGGCGCAGCCCTTGCCGAACAGAGAGCCGATGGCGCATCCGATGGACTCGCTGAACGGTAGATTGGCAACGCCGTCGCACGTGATGTTGAAGTCTTCCAGCAGCGCTCGCGATGCACTTCGCACCGAGGGGGTGCGCCGTCGTCGGTCGGATGACGATGATCGCGTTCAAGATCTCGGCGTCCGGATGCACCGCCATCTTCACAATCGCGTCGCGGAAGGGCTGGGTCGCCTCCGGAGAGAAAGAGAGCGTGCCGACCTGCCCGCCCGGAACGGCGGCGGGCGTCACCGGAAGCGGCTGCAGCGTGTCGCGCCCGTTCACGTCGTGGGTTCCCAGGTCGCCTGGGGCACGGCACGCGTTCCCCAGCAAGCCCAAGCTTGCCGTGAGCGCGACGTGGAGCCACTGGACCCTCTTCTCGCCGACGCATCCCGTTCCATGTGTCGACGACATGACGCCAGAAGAACAGGCGGCCGCGCATCTGTCAACGCCATCTTGGATGGCTGGACCTGGGGGAGCGGACAGGGCGCGACGGCGGCGCCGACGAGATGCCCGGAGGGCGGGGCGGTTGAAAGCTAGTACAGCTGCCCAGAAGGTCGCTTCGGCTCGATGGACATCGATCCATCCCTTGAGGTGTTGAGGACGCATGCCGAGTCCCGCCCCGCGAGCGCTTCGCATCAGCCGCCGTCACCGGCGAGATCTCTGCCGCGTGGTCGCGCAGCACCGAGCTGCCTTCAGCCTCGTCGTCCGCGCTCGCATCATCTTGCACCTCGCTGCCGGTCACGGCCCAGCCCGGGTCGCGGCGCTCGTGGGTTGCAGTGACCGTCTCGTGCGCAAGTGGCGTGCTCGTTGGGAGGCGTCGCCCGGCCTTCCTTCTCTGCACGATGCGCCGCGTGCGGGCGCTCCGCCGCGCATCGATCTCCTGACCCGCTGCGAGGTCGTCAAGCTCGCCTGCTCTCGCCAGGGCGACTGCCGTCTGCCTTTCGAATGCCTGTGGTCGCAACACCGGCTCGCGGAGGCGTTGGCCAGGTCGTCCGGCGTCACCATCAGGCTCCGCAGAGTCACCAGGCAGTGGTGGGCTCTCGACGTGTCCGTCCGTCCAACGATCTGGGAGCCCGTCCCGGGTGTTCGCGCCCCCATCCCCAACGTCCTGAACCTCCTCGTCGCATCCTTCCCCTGGCTGCTCGCGCCCAGGGACTGACCTCGTCGAACAACTCGGAACGAACTTCCGATCTCGGGTACTAGCCCCCTGCCTGGGCGGGCCGGACGGCTGGGGTGTCGCGCTACGGAGAGTGCGAGAACCGAGACGCCAAGCCTAGCCGGAGGCGGGCCATCCGGTGACTGTGCACGCTTCGGGGCGGCGCGGCGCGGTGCGCCAGGCGACGAGCGGTCTCCGGGCGCGCGCGCACGGAGCACGCTTCGCCGCTCGGCCGAGCCTATGACAAAATATGTCCGATCAACGGGCCGCTGCTACTTGCACTCGAAGAGCGCGACGCCGCCCATCGGCGCGCCCTGCGCCGCGTCCGACGAGCCCAGCCATGTGACCGCGATCGTCGACGACTTCCCCGCCGCCGCGAACGACCGTCCATCGAACGTCCCGAGCGTCCCGTGCTCGGCGGACGTGAGGCTCACGCGGCCCGTGAGGCCGGGCGGCCCTTCGGAGGACGGGAGCGTCGAGGCTTGGACCGCGATGGCTCCTTTGTCCGCGAAGACGACGCCGACTCCCTTCGAGAGGTACGTGACGTCGACGCTCGTGACCGGAACCTGGGGCATCGTCACCTGGGCCACGAGGTTCCCTGCCTCGTCGACCAGGTGGAGCTCCACGGTCCCGGGGCCGGTGCGGGCGCCGATGACGATCCCGTTCGCGACGGCCGTCGTCGCGATGGGGGAGCCTGGGGACACCATGAAGGTCTTCGTGCCGCTCTGGACCGCGGGGCCGGACGCCTTCACGAAGACCCCTGCCTTCAGCGCGACGGCCTCGACGAGCACGTTGGTCGTGGAGGCGATCGACAGAGACTGCGCTGGATCTTGCGCGGAGCCCGCGAGCGCGTTGAAGCCGCTCTTCGGCGTCACGTCCGTCACGTCGAAGCCGTACGCGACGCCCGTCTGGACGTAGCTCACGCGGTAGTTCTGGCTGCCGGGGACGGCGGCGATGGTGTGGGGACCGGGCGTCTCGAGCTCGGGGAAGCCCGCGGGCCCCTTGAAGAGGAACACGTCCTGGATCGACGCGTCCTGGTTGAAGTGGATGAGCGACATGCTCCCGCCGGTGTCTCCGTCGGGATCTTTGCACCCGGGGCGCATCACGGTGGCGAGCCCGGCGCCGCCGCGTACGGCCATGCCGATCCCCGTCTTCGAGTAGTTGCCGAAGCACGCGGGGACGGGCTCGCTCGCCGTCGCCCCGACGGTCCCGTCGAACGTGACGGACACGGTCGTCACGCGGTCGTCGGTGCCGTCGCTCGCGACCTCGTGGTAGCCGACGATGAAGCCTGTCTGCGTCGGGACGATCCCGGGGCCGAAGACCTTTGCCTTCTGCACCTTGGGCGCGGGGAGATCGACGGTCTTCGTGAGCGTCAGGGTGCACGGCGGCGGCGTCGCGGGTGTCCCGGCGCTGCCGCCGGACGGCGTGGTCCCGCCCGAGGCGCCCGTCCCCGACGTCCCCCCGTCGCCGCCCGCCGCGGTCGAGCCCGACGTCGAGCCGCCGCTGCCGGACGACGCCGTGGAGCCCGCCTTCCCGGGCGACGAGGGCTGCGCCTTGCCTCCGGATTCGCTCTTCGAGCAGGCGCCGACGAAGAGGAGCGCGGAGGCGACGCCGACGAGGCCGAGCGTCTTCACGCGAAGACCCCGGCGAGCGCCATCGCGATCTGTGGGTTGCCGCTCATGCGCATCTTGCCGCTCATCACGAGCTGCATCGGCTGCGCCTTGCCGCTCTGCATGTCCTCCCAGTCATCGATCGAGCAGTCGAGCCTGCACTCCGGCTTCTCGAGATCGTAGGCGCGCGCGCCGGGCGAGATCACGAGGGTCCGGGTCACGTCGGGCTCCTTCACGAAGAAGCCGAGCGAGCCCGGGATCATCTTCACCATCCGGATGCGCTCCTCGGGGGCCTCGAGCGCCTTGAAGGCGAAGACCTGCTTGTCGACGCGCGCGCTCTCCCCCGCGAGCCGCCGCGCCCCGCTGACGAAGATCCGTCCAAAATCGTCCTTCGGGAGCGTGATCTGCAGGATCACGTCGTCGGCCATGCCGGGCGCGACCGAGAGCGCCCCGTCGGCGATACGGACGGACCACTCTCCGTCTCCGACGACGCGGAAGGTCATCGAGCCCGGGGAGGTCTTGCCGCGGAGCGCGTCGGCGAGCTCCTGCGCGCGGGCGGGGAGGTAGTCGGTGAAGAAGGGTCCGGGTGACTCGGGGACGGCGGTCATCTTCGACGAGGTTACCGCGATCCGCGCGTGGGCGGTAGGTCGCCCTGTGCCTCGCTCACGCAGAGGGTCGTCCGTCGCCCCAGCCCTTCGCCCCGTCGGGTTCCGCCGCAAGCTCGGCGCGCGGAGGACACGCAGAGGGTCGTCCGTCGCCCGAGCCCTTCGCCGGATCTCTGGCGCGCGGTGATGCGCTCTCCTCGTGATCGGAGCGGGGCGTGCGTTTCGCGGGGCGCCGGTCGTGTGGGGCGCAGCTGGGGCGATGGGTGCGGCGAAAGCCACGCGCGGGGCGCGTCTTCGGGTATGCGGCAGCCCGTGAAGATCGCGCTCGTCACCCTCTCGACCGCGCTCGCCGCATCGCTCGTGGCGACGGGGGCGCGCGCCGCGGAGGTCCTCGGTGACGAGGGCGCGCGGATCGTCGAGGAGTCGGCGCTCGTCGTGTGGAGCGCGGCGACCCGGAAGAACCACGTCTTCTTCGCCGCGAAGACGAGCCGCCGCGCTGGGGTCCTCGTCGTCTCGACGCCCAGAGGGGTCGCGATGCTCCACGACGTCCCCGGCGTTCGGGGTGCGTTCGCCGCGCTCGTCCCGTCCACCACGCCGGCGCCGATGAAGGCAGAGATCGGCGCGGCGAGCGTGCTCGTGGGGCCCCGGCGCGCGAGCGCCCTCTGTGCGTCGAGGTCACTCCGCTGCGACGAGGGCCTCGTCACGAAGCTCGACGGCGACGAGCTGCGCGGCGCCGTGGCGCTCGAGCTCACGCCGGACGGCGCCGGGGACGCCGGCGCAGCCGGCTACGTCCACTGGGTCTTCGAGAGCGAGCACCCGGTCGCGCCCTTCTCCGACCTCGCGGAGGCTCGTGAGGTGGGCGGGGCTGGTGTGCTGCCCCCGCGGCTCACGACCTGGGTCGAGCTCGGGCTCGACACGAAGACAGGCGCCTGGGAGCGCAAGATGGACGAGATCGCGCGGGGCGCCGAGGGAGAGCTCGCGACCTGCTGGGAGACGAGCGCCAAGGGGACGAGGGGAGAGGTCCACGTGCAGCTCCGGCTCGGCGAGGGGCCGCCCCACTCGCTCGGGGAGCGCGTCTCGAGCGACGGGATGAAGAAGCTCGCGCGCTGCTGGGCCGCCCAGCTCGAGCGGGCGCCGTGGCCCGATCCGCCGCGCGCGACGACGTGTGAGGTCCACGCGAAGATCGAGCGCGGGCGGGCGACGAGGCGCGTCTATCGCGCGTACGTGCTCACCACCTCCGACGCCGAGCCGCGGCTCGGCCCGGGCTTCGAGGGGGCCGTGCCGGAGGGGAAGCTCGAGGCGAGCTTCGAGCCCGAGCTCGACGCGGTGACGCGCGCGTTCGGCCCGAGCGCGCGGGTCGATCTCGAGATCGATCCGTCGCGTCGTCACCGGCTGATCGTCGTCTCGTCGACGGCCGATCCGCACCCCGCCGAGGACCTCCACTTCCGCGCGCTGAGCCTCCCGCCGGAGCGTCCTGGCGAGACGCCGCTCCCCATCGTGGAGCCAGGGGATCGCCCCGATGAGCCCAGGGCGACGCGCTCGCTCCTGCGTCGACGATGGGTGAAGCGCGCGGGCGCCGTGGGCCTGGTCGCCCTCATCGTGGCCTTCGCGCTCCGTGCCGCTCGCGAGAAGGCGCGATGATCTCGCGGGGCGCGGAGGTGCCCCTGCGGTGCTGGTGGCCTGGGGTCCGTCGGGGCTCCCTGGACGGCCCTGGTCGACTCGGTGTCCAGCGGGTGCGACGCCGGTGGCGTTCCGAGAGCCCGGGTGCCTCGCGAGGCATCCTCGGCCGACTCGGTGCCCGGTGGGCGCGACGCGGCTGGCGCTCCGAGAGCCCGGGGGCCTCGCGAGGCATGCTCGGCCGACTCGGTGCCCGGTGGGCGCGCCGCTGCTGGCGCTCTGGTGGGGCCGTTCATGGCGGCGCCCGATGAGATCGCGGCTCGTCGCTCGTCTCGTCTCCGTGAGCGCTTCGAGAGCCTCGTTCCGTGCGTCGGCGACGATGATCGCGGTGGCGCTCCTCCTCGACGTGATCCTCGTCGTCGCCGGCTGTCGCGAGAAGGACGGCGCCGGTCGGGCGCCAGGCGCCGTCTCGTCGGCGCCGCGCGCGGCGTCGAGCCCGGCGCCTCGAGGCTCGACGTCACCTCCGCCGACCGGATCGGCCGCTCTCACCTCGCCGAGCGTGGCAGCCAGCGTGGACGTCGAGCCGCACCCTCCGGCGATCGCGGCGCTGTCCGATCGGGAGCTCGGGCGGCTCATCGAGGAGCTCAGCGAGCCGTCCGGCGACTTCCCCAGCGACAACTACGTCTCGAACGAGACCTCGTACCTGCACCCAGCCGTCCAGCTGCGCTCGTTGACGCGTGGCGGAGCGTACCTCGGCGTCGGGCCAGAGCAGAACTTCACCTACCTCGCGCTCACCGAGCCCGCGCTCGCGTTCATCGTCGACGTGCGTCGGCAGAACATGCTGGAGCACCTCGTGTACAAGGCGCTCTTCCAGCACGCGGCGGGGCGCGCCGGCTTCCTCGCCGCGCTCCTCGGCAAGGAGACGCCGCGTGAGCCCGAGCCGGACGCCTCGCTGGGCGAGGTGCTGGGCGTCGTGCGCGCCGCGCCCCGCGCGACGATCCCACCGGCGAAGGCGTGGACGATGGAACTCGCGGACGGGCTCGGGCTGACGCTGAGCGCGGCCGACGGACGCCAGATCGAGCAGATGCTGGGCGTGTTCGCAGAGAAGGGGCTCGAGCTCCGCTACACGATGAAGGGGTCGTCGCGACGCTATCCGTCGCTCGGCGAGCTGCTCTCGATGGGCGCGGACGACGGGCGCCCCGACGGCTTCCTCGGAACCGATCGCGCGTTTCGAATCATCCAGAAGTTCCATATAGAGAACCGCGTCGTCCCCGTGGTGGGCGATTTTGGTGGTCCAAAGGCGCTCGCGGGGATTGGTCGCGAGCTCGCCCGCCGGGGGCTCTCGGTCAGGCTCTTCTACGTGTCCAACGTCGAGCAGTACCTCTTCGAGCCGCGGGCGTGGGCCGCGTGGCGGAAGAACCTCCACGCTCTCCCGTGGGCCGAGGACGGGCAGCTGCTCCGCGTGTACTTCGATCAAGGGCGGAAGCACCCGCTCGAGCGCCCTGGCCACAGGACCGTCTCGATGCTGCGCCCGGTGGCGCCCTTCCTCGCGAGGCTCGATGGCGCGGGGTACCGCTCCTTCTGGGAGGTCGCGACCGAGTGACGCCGGGGCGCCGGGCGCGTCCCCGCGCTCGGGGGTCGCGTG
>CAYNEK010000040.1:13162-28471 GCA_964396175.1 uncultured Polyangiaceae bacterium
GAGCTCGGTGTGCGATACCCGGCGTGTCTCCGTGCTCGAGGCCCCGGCGCGTCCCCGCGCTCGGGGGGCGAGTGGAGCTCGGTGTGCGATACCCGGCGTGTCTCCGTGCTCGAGGCCCCGGCGCGTCCCTCTCCCTCCTCGTCGCGCGTGGTATGCATGCCGCGTGGCCGGCTCCATCACGATCGAGATCGTCTCCGACTTCGTCTGCCCTTGGTGCTTCATCGGCTCGGCGCGGCTCGACGAGGCGCTCGCGTCGAGGAGGGTCGCGGCCAAGCTCGTCCATGCTCCCTTCCTGCTCGATCCGACCGTCCCCGACGAGGGCGCCGATCTGCGCGCGTGGCTCCAGGCGCGCTATGGCGATCCGGAGCCGATGGTCCGCCGTGTGGAGGCTGTCGCCCGCGAGGCCGGGATCACTATCGATTTCACGAAGGTGCGACGACACCCCTCGACCCTGCGCGCCCACACGCTGATGCGGCTCGCCCGCGAGCGTGGAGACGCCCATGGGCTCGCGAAGATGCTCTTCGGCGCCTACTTCGGCGAGGGGCGCGATCTCGGTGCGATGGACGTCCTCATCGAGCTCGGGCGACAGGGCGGGCTCGACGAGGCGGAGATGGTCCGCTGGCTCGAGTCGCGGGACGAGCGAGAGAGGACGCGCGCCCTCGCACGTCACGAGGGCATCACGGGTGTGCCCGTGTTCTTCTTCCAGGAGACGGACGCGGCGCCAGGGGCGAAGCGCCTCGCCGTCAAGGGAGCGCAGCCGCTCGAGGTGTTCACGAGCCTGCTCGAGCGGCTCGCCCCGGAGGCGTCGTGACGCGAGCCGAGGAGTCCGGGGCGGTCGACGGGGCGCGTCGCTTTTTCGTCGGAGAGCACGTCACGTGGAACTCGGAGGCCGGGCGCGTCTCGGGCGTCATCATCGCGGTGCACACGCGCGACTTTGACTACAAGGGCCATCGTCACCACGCATCGGAGGCCCGACCACAGTACGAGATCCGGAGCGACCAAACCGATCACATCGCCGCGCACTACGGGAGCGCGCTCGAGCGCGTGTGACGGCGCGCGTGCCCCCCGAGCTGGCTCGCCGTGCGTAGCCGACGGCGAGGCGAGCGAGCACGTGGGCGTGACGGCGCGGGGAGCGCGTGGCCTCCGCGGGGCGTGGGTGCTCGTCGGTGACGCGCGGTCGGAGCGATCTCGTGACGGAGCCGTTCTTCACGGTGGGGCACTCGACGCGCGCGCTCGAGGAGCTCCTCGGGATGCTCGTCGAGGCGAGGATCGGGCGGGTCGTGGATGTCCGAAGGCTGCCCGGCTCGCGGAGGTGTCCCTGGTTCGATGGAGACGCGCTCGCGCTGTCCCTCTCGCGGGCGGGGATCGCGTACGAGCACGTCCCGGTCCTCGGAGGGCTCCGAAGCGCGACGAAGAGCGTCCCCGAGGAGACGAACGCGTGGTGGCAGAACGAGAGCTTCCACCGCTACGCGGACCACGCGACGACGCCGGCCTTTCGCGAGGGGCTCTCGCGCCTGCTCGCGCTCGGCGGGCGTGAGCGCTGCGCCCTCCTGTGCGCGGAGGCGGTCTACTGGCGCTGTCACCGCCGCATCATCGCGGACCACCTGCTCGCGCGCGGCGCGGAGGTGTGGCACCTCCTCGGGCCAGGGAAGCGTGAGCCTGCGCGGCTCTCCGCCGGCGCGAGGCTCCGTGGTGTGGAGGTGACCTACCCCGTCGCGGGCGGTGAGACGGCGGCGACCGACGCGAAGTCGCCGCGGCGCCCGGGAGCGCCACGCAGCCGGCCCGCCGACAAGAGAGGAGGCGTGGAGCCGAGCGTCGCCGACCCTGCTCAGCCTGCGAACTCGACCGCGCCGTCGTCCACGCGACCGAAGCGCATGAGCGCGAGATCGCGCAGGTAGTTCTGGTGCACACGCCACGGCGACGCGCTCCCCTGGCGAGGGAAGCGATCGATCGCGCGCTGGACATAGCCCGACGAGAAGTCGAGGAGCGGCTCGGTGTGGACGCCCATGCGCACCCTCGGCGTGACGCTCGTCGCGTGGTGGCGCTTCATGTGCCGGAGGAGGCGGCACACGTACCTCGCCGTGAGATCGCACTTGAGCGTCCACGACGCGTTCGTGTAGCCGACGGCGAAGGCGAGGTTCGGCACGTCGCTCAGCATCATGCCTTTGTAGACGACGGCGCCGGCTGGCTGGATGGGCTCGCCGTTCACCTCGAGCTCGACGCCGCCGAGGAATCGTAGCTCGAGCCCCGTCGCCGTGACGACGACGTCCGCGGCGAGCTCCTTGCTGGAGTCGAGCAGGATCCCGCGCTCGGTGAAGGTGCGGATGGTGTCGGTCTCGATCGAGGCCCGTCCGTCGACGAGCGCGTCGAAGAGATCGCCCTCGGTGATGAGACAAAGCCGCTGATCCCACGGATCGTAGCGCGGGGTGAAGTGCTTCGAGACGTCGATCTTGCCGTGGAGCCGGCGCTCGACGAGCCGCGTGAGGAGGCGGCGCGCGAGGCGGGGCTTGCTGCGGCAAAAGTCGTAGAAGCCGAGTCCGAGCAGGACGTTCTTCCAGCGCACGAGCTCCGACGCCCGCTCGCGGGGCAAGAGCCGCTCGAGGAGCTTCACGACCGGATCGACGCGAGGCGCGGCGAGGACGTAGGTCGGCGAGCGCTGGAGCATCACCACGTGCGCCGCCTCCTTCGCGAGCTCGGGCACGAGCGTCATCGCCGTCGCTCCGCTGCCGATGACGACGACCCGCCGGTCTCTCACCTGCAAGTCCTGGGGCCAACCTTGCGGATGGACGATCGGGCCGGCGAAGCGCTCGACGCCAGGGAACACGGGCGTGTGGCCCTTCTCATAGTCGTAGTACCCGGCGCACACGAAGAGGAACCGAGCTCGGCAGAGGCGCGTCTCCGAGGTCGTCGTGTCCGAGAGGGTGATCTCCCACCGAGCATCCTTCGAGGACCAGCGCGCGCGCGTGACCCGCTGCCCGAAGCGGATCTTCGGCGTGATCCCGAACTCGGCCGCCGTCTCCTCGAGGTACGAGAGGATCTCCGAGCCCGCGGCGATGGACTCGGGGCGCGTCCATGGCTTGAACGGGAAGCCGAGCGTGTGCATGTCCGAGTCGCTGCGCACCCCCGGGTAGCGGAAGAGATCCCAGGTGCCGCCCAGCCGATCCCGCGCCTCGACGATCTCCCAGCGCTGCTCGGGGAGGCTCGTCGAGAGGTGGTAGCCCGCCGCGATCCCGGAGAGCCCCGCGCCGACCACGAGCACGTCGAGATCGTGTGTCGCGGGCGAGGTCACGCGGGCTCCGCCGCGCCGTACAGGCGCTCGATGCAGGCGCTGGCGATGTCCGCATCGTCCTCGTCGTCCGGGTGGAAGTCGGGCCGCACGTACGCGAGGATCCCCGCGACGAACACGTCGCGCCAGATCGCGCGGTCGTCGCGTCGCGCGGCGCGGGCCTTCCGCCACAGCTCGACGAAGCGCTCGTCCTCCTGAGCGAGGAGGCTCAGCGCGCCGATGAGCCACGCCCCCGCGAGCGTCCCCGTCGCGACGGCGAGCCCTGCCATCCGGAGCCCGTAGCCGGGCGCGACCGCGCGGAGGACGTCGAAGGCGACCGACTTGTGCTCGATCTCCTCGGCGGCGTGCCAGAGGAGCAGATCGCGCATGCGGGGGTGCGCGTCGTCGAGGACCTGGTGAAGCAGCCCGCCCCGTGCCATGATCGCGGTGAAGTGCTCGGCAGCGGCCGTCCCGGCGAGGCAGAGCCCCGGAGGCGAGAGGCGCTCCAGCACCTTCGTCAAGAACCACTCGTACCCGCGGAGGAACCGATCGACCTCGTAGCCCTGCTCGCGGAGCACCTCGATGGCGTCTTCGTGGGCCTTCGTGTGGAAGCCCTCCTGGCCGTAGAACCCGCGCATTCGAGCGCGGAGCGTAGGATCGGTGATGCGAGCCTCGAAGCGCTTCACGCTGCGCACGAAGAACCGCTCACCGGCCGGGAAGAGGAGGTTCACGCCGTTCGACACGTGGGTCGGCAGCGCCAGCCCTCGAAACCAATGGCGCGGGAGGGGCTCGGCCGTCCGCGTGCTCGGCGGGGCGAGCCGCGGCTTCGGGATCGACGGGGAGGATGCTGGGTGGGTCATCGGAGCCCTCGGTGTGTGCCCGTCGCCGGACGACGATGCTGAAGAGGCACGACGTCGGCGCCTCGTCGCGAGGCTCGGTCGCCGCGAGGGCTTGCACTTCGGGGACGGAGTGACAGGCCGCTGTCGTCGATGAGTCGTCGCGAGGCTCGGTCGCTGAGAGGGCCTGCACCTCGGCGACGGAGTGAGAGGCCGCTGTCGTCGATGAGTCGTCGCGAGGCTCGGTCGCCGCGAGGGCTCGTCACTGCTGGGCGACGAAGTTGAAGACCGCTGTCGTCTGGGTGTCCGTACCCGCCTGAGGGAACACCCATGCGCGGACGCGTGACGCGATGCACGAGCCGAGCGTAGGGAACGCCTCGCCGCCCGAGGGTGTCGCGCGCGACACACGACCGTCCCGACCGATCGTCATCGACACCTGCACGCGCGCCGAGCTCGGCGCGCTCGGAGGCTTGGCTGCGAGCGCGGGCTCCCAGCACGCGCGCTTCAGCGCGTTCCGCCCGTTGTTGACGACCTTCTGGACGTCAGCGGACGAGAGCTGCTCGAGGGGTGCGCCGCCGCCCGGCGTGGGCCCTCCAGGGGTCGGGCCGCCGGGGTCCGGGAGGTTCCCCATCGGAGGAACGTTGGCGATGGGCGGCGTATCCGGGGTCTTCGTGTTCGGATCGCCCTTCGCGACGGGACCGACCGAGCCCACCTTGGTCGCTGGCTTGGCCGACGGCGCAGAGCCCGGGTCGGGGGCGTCGCCTTGTGCGGTCGTGGCCGACGCTGGGGTCTGCACGGCGGGCGTCTCGCTGGTCACCGCGACCACCTGGACGGTCGGCTGAGGAGGCGGGGGCTTCGAGGAGAAGACCCACCCTGCGACGACTCCGGTCGCCAGCGCGATCACGATCGCGATCCACGCGGCCGGCGGGATCGCCGCGCGCCGCGGGCGCGGTGCCTCGTCCTCGGCGGCGGCGACGGGGGAGGTCGTCGAGGTCGCGGGCACGAGCGGGATCGGCACGCTCGCCTGTGCCAGCGGGGTCGCGGGCACGGACGACGCCGCGAAGGGATCGCCGAGCGACGCGGGGGATGGGGTCGGAGTGGTCGGTCGGACCTCGGCGGTGGGTCCCGGTGACGGCGTCGGTCCCGCCGGACGGACGGAGCCCCTCGTCGCCTTGGCGTCGCGGAGCATCGTGGCGAGCTCCGGGAGCGTGCGGACCGCGACCCACTCCTCCATGCCCTCCTTCCACACGAGGGTCTCCTCGTCGACGCCGGGCGCTGCCATCTTGGAGCGCAGCTCCGCGAGGGTGAGCGGGCCGACGGGGCTACCGTGGATCCCCGCGAACCACTCGTCCGGAGGCGGAGCGGTGGGGGGAGGAGGACGGTTCGAAGGCTTCTTCGCCTCGCCGAGCTCGGCCTTGAAGGCGCCCGCGAGCCCACGGGCGGTGCCCGGTGCAGGGCGCGGCGCGGTGCCGCTGGGCCGTGGCGCCGGCGGCGCTGCTGGGACCTTGGGCGCGGGGCGCGGCGTCGGCGCGCCGGGACGCGGCGTCGTGAGGCTGGCTGGACGAGGGGCTGGGCGGGCCGCCGACGAGGCTTGCGGCGCGGGTGCTCCCGGCTCGGGCGGCTCGGACGCAGCGCCGCTCGCGCCAGCGGTCGTGACCGAGGACTTGACCTCGATGAGGTGGCCGCACTTCCGGCACTTCATCCGCACGGTCTTGCCCGACACCTTCTCGTCGGGGATCTGGTACTTGGCCTTGCAGTTGTCGCAGAGGAACTTCATCGGCCCAGGGGAGGCGCGGACTCTAGTACAAGGCCCCCCCGCGTGGGCGGGAAAGATGGTCGATGGCGCGAATCCCCTGGCTCCGCGAGCCCGCCGACGCCATGCTCCGACGGATGTCGCTGCAGCAGAATCCGTGGAAGATCTCGACCTTCGCGCTCCTCGGCGCGCTGGTCGTCACCGTCGGGCGCGGCGCCACGACGAACGAGGCCGAGGCCGCGGGCCCCGTGCGGCTATCCAAGGCGCTCGGGGCGCTCAAGGCGTCCAAGAAATTCCTCGACGAGGCGAAGGATCCGCCCGCGCCCTATCATCAGCAGTCGGTCGCGATCGTCCACCAGGCGATCGCCGCCGTCGAGCGTGAGATCAAAGCGCACGAGGACAAGGTCGCGCGCGAGAAGGCGAAGGTGGAGCGCGACAAGAAGAGAGAGCCCACCAAGAAGGATCCGCCCAAGAAGGACAAGGCCAAGGACCCGCGGCCCACGGGCGTCGACGACTAGTGCGCGTCCCTCCACGTCTCGTCCCCCAACACGCCCAACCTGCGCGCCATGCCCACGGGCGCCGACGACTGGTGCGCGTCCCTCCACGTGCGCTCGTCCGCGCGGTCGCGATCCCACTCGGGGGAGGCTCCCTCGTCGGGCGCCAGGACCCGCGTCGAGGTGCGCTGCTCTGCGTGCGCGCGAGCCCCCGGCTCGATGGTAGCGTCGCATCGGTGGAGATGCTCGCTCGTGACGCGTTCGTGTGCGTGCCCATGCCGTGGGCTTCGTCCCTGGACCTCCCCGCGCCGTGCGGTCGCGTCGGCGCACGCCGGACCTCCACGAGCAGGATGTGGGCTTCGTATTCGCGGCTTGCCGTGCCCTCGGCGAGGGCTCGGCTCCGATGGGTGTGCACGAGCGCGTGAGACGCCCGTTCGTCGCGGCCCTCGGCCTCTTCGTGGTCACCGCGTCCTGTCACCGCGAGCCGCGCAGCGACCACGCGCTCGAGGTGGTCGTGCCGACGCCGCCGACGTCCTGGGATCCCCGGTTCTCGACCGACGCCGTCGGGCTGCGCGTCTCGCGCCTCCTCCACGCGGGGCTCGTGTCGCTCGATCCCGACACGCTCTTGCCGCGGCCCGCCGCCGCCGAGTCGCTCGCGCTCGATGGGCTCACCATCACGATCACGCTCCGGCCTGGGGTCCGGTTCGCGAGCGGCGCCCCCCTCGAGGCGGACGACGTCTGCGCGACGCTCTCCGCCGTCGCGAGCGCGACGCTGGGGAGCCCCCACCGGCAGGTGCTCGCGGCGTTCGCGAGGTGCGTCGTCGACTCTCCCACCGCGCTGCGAGTCGAGCTCTCACACGCTCGCGCGAGCTGGCAGACGGATCTCGAGCTGCCCATCCTGCGACGCGACGAGGTCACGCGCGTGGCGCCTGGAGGCGCGCTGGACGGCCTCGGACCGTACGTCCTCGCGGGCGGGGATGCGGGGGGGCTCGAGCTCCGCCCGAGCCCCCATGGCGTCGGCGCGGTCGCCCATCGTCCGCTCGTCGTGCGGACGATCCGTGACGAGAACGCGCGGACGCTCCGGGTGCTCTCGGGCAGCGCGGACGTCGTCCCGAACGCGCTGTCCCCGACCTCGCTCCGTGCGCTCGAGCACGAGGGCGTCCGCGTCGTCCGACGCCCGGGCGCCAACCTGACCTACCTCGCGACCAACGACGAGACCGGGCCGACCCGCGCTCTCAAGGTGCGCCAAGCCATCGCCGCCGCCCTCGATCGCGAGCGGCTTGCGCGCACGGTGCTCGAAGGTGGCGCGAGCGTCGCCGAGACGTTCCTCCCGCCGAGCAGCTTCGCGTGGCGCCCGCCGAGCTCGCCCATCCGGCACGATCGCGCCGCGGCGTCACGCGTGCTCCAAGGAGTCCACCTCTCGCTCCTCGTGTCGTCCGACCGCACGCGTGGGCTCCTGGCCCGCGCGATCGCGCAGGATCTCGAGGACGCCGGCGCGCGCATCGAGGTCATCCCGCTCGAGCTCGGCGTCATGCTCTCGCGGCTGACGGCCGGGGACTTCGAGCTCTCGGTGCTCCAGATCCCCGAGCTCACGGAGCCGCACGTGCTCTCGTGGTTCTTCCGCTCGTCCGCCATCCCTGGGGTAGGGCAGGGGGCCAACCGCGCCCGGTACCGCTCTCCCGCGCTCGACGCGCTCCTCGACGAGGGGGGCCGGGTGTCGGAGCTCGACGCGAGGCGACGCATCTACGCTGGGGTGCTCGATGTGCTCGAGGCCGATCTCCCGGTCATCCCGCTCTTTCATGAGGATCAGATCGCCGCCGTGTCGGCTCGCGCGGTCGGCTTCGTACCGAGCGCGGAGGGGCGGTGGGGCGCCCTGGCCGGGCTCTGAGCCTCGGACGCCTATGGCCCACACCCGGGGAGCGTCCGTGTCCGCGGCGACGGGGCGCCCCAGCCGGCCCGGGATCAGAGCCCCCGGGGGATCTTGTCGAGATCCATGGCGTCGAGCGCGAGGCGGATCAGCGCGCTGCGGTTCGCCTTGGTGAGCCCGCGCCGCTTCAGGTCGTCGACCATGCCGTCGAGCCTCGCGAGATCGTCCGTGTACATCGAGATGCAGATCACCTTGTAGTGCTCGGGCTTCGACAGCGGCTTGGCGCGCGGCTTCGACAGCGGCTTGGCGCGCGCGCTCGGCGGGTCGCTGGTGTAGAAGGTCCCGGAGAGGACGCCCTCGACGTCCGCTCGGTCCATCAGGGCCTCGGCTGCTCCACGGAATCGGTCTCCGGTCATGGTGTGTCCTCTGGGATCGAGTGGGTCGGCTCTCAGGCCGCGGAGGTCCCCGCGGTCTTCTTCGTGTCGGGGACGCTCGCGCCGACCACGCGATCGACGAGCGCCTGGTAGTCCTCGGTGGCGGGCGCGTTCGGGGCGTAGTCCCAGAGCGTCTGGGCCTGGGCGGGCGCCTCCTTCACGCGGATCGCCTGGCGCACGGGGCGCAGGCACCGGTCTCCGAAGTGGGAGCGCAGCGTGTCGACCGCCTCGTGGCAGATCTTCGCCCGCGCGTCGAAGAAGGTGGGCAACACGCCCCAGATCCGCACGGGGTGGTGCAGGATCTGGTTCACGCTCTTCACGGTCTTGATGACCTGACGCATCCCGACGAGCGACAGGTAGTCGCAGGCGACCGGGACGATGACGCTGTCGACGAAGCAGAGCGCGTTCTGGTTGAGTAGGGAGAGGCTCGGGGAGCAGTCGACGATGACGTGGTCGTACTGCGACGCGAAGGCCGAGAGCCGCTGTGCGAGGACCCGGTCTCGGCTCTGCCGCCCGGCGAGGTAGAGTTCGGCGGCGGCGAGCGTCTCGTTCGATGGGATGAGATCGAGGTTCTCGTGGACGGGGGTCGCGACGTCCTTGCTGGGGAGCCCCATGACGAGGACATGGTAGAGTGTACGCTCGGTCTTCACGCCGAGCGAGACCCCCACGTTTCCTTGCGCGTCGGTGTCGACGAGCAGCACGCGCTTGCCGCGGCGCGCGAGCCCCGAGGCGAGGGTGACCGAGGTGGTGGTCTTCCCCGTGCCTCCCTTGTGGTTGAAGATCGCGATGTTCCGCGGAAGCTCGCCCATGACGCGGGGCGCGGCGCCGGTCGGCGCCTGCTCCGCGGGCTCACGCGAGGGCTCCGTGGTGGCGTGGGTGGGCGCGTCGGCCAGCATCTCGCCGAGCCTCGCCCCCCGCGCCTCGCGGGCGATCTGCGTTCGGCACGCGACCGAGCAAGCGTATCGTCGCTGCCCCGCGACGTGCAGGACGTGGGTCACGAGCTCGACGCGGAAGCGCGTGGCGCAGGCGTCGCAGGCGACCGACGCGTCCCCGCCTTGCCGCTGGCTCGTGTCGAGGCAGCGCTGGGAGCAATAGTAAGAGAACCCCCCGTCGCGCTCCTCCGTCTGATACCGGAACTGAACGTCGAACGTGCTCTCGCAGACGGTGCAGGTGCGGCTGACGCCCATGGCACACAAGAGCCACATCGCCGTCGTGGGGGCCAAGTTATCGATGCACTTCTCTGGGCGGGCGGCTGGGCCGAGGCTCCCGGGTGCCGTCGGGGCTCGCGTCCTCGATGGATGGTCCTTGGTCGACGGCCGGGCGGCTGGGCGGCGGCTCCCGGGTGCCGTCGGTGGGCAAGTTGCGGATGTACTTCTCTCGGGCGAGGGGATAGCGAGGTGCCATGTGCCGTCTCGGAGCTGCTCTCGTCGTCCTCCTCGGCATCTCCTCGCTCGTGGGGTGCACCAAGCCGTCCGAGGTGTCCGAGAAGCGCGCGGAGGCGAACGTGGCGCACCTCGCGAAGCTCGTGGACACGGACGTGGAGGAGGTCCGCCGCGGCCTGCCGAAGGGCGCCGAGAAGATGGCGGATCTCTTCGCCGGTGAGGGCGATCCCTTGCCCACGAAGGCGCGCGCGGCGCTCAAGAAGACGCGCGACGCCGTCGTCGATCTCGCGATCGCCAAGTCGACCTTCTTCCTGGTGACCAACGCGGCCGGCACGATCCTCGCGTCGGACCTCGAGTCCGACGGCATGGCTGGGAAGCCGCTCTTCGTGGCCTTCCCGGGGCTCGAAAAGGCGAAGGCGGAGCACGTCGAGACGATCGGCGCGTGGGACGAGGCGCGCGGCGTGAAGAAGGGCGATGACGCGCAGTGGATCGCGGCGGAGCCCGTGAAGAAGGACGGCGCAGTCGTCGGCGTGTACGCGACGGGTTGGAGCATGCGACGCTTCGCGCACCACCTCGAGGAGCAGCTGAAGAGCGATCTGCGCCACAAGAAGCTCCCCGAGACCAACGAGAAGGGGCTCCCCCTCGTCTACGTCTTCATCGTGCGAGATGGTGTGGCGTACGCGGCGCTCGTCACGCCGGAGGTCAGCACGAAGGCGGTCTCCGAGCTCCAGCTCGGCCAGAAGGTGCAGGGCGACGCCGTGTGGCACGGGCAGCTCGAGATCACGAACCGCGGCTTCGGGATCGCGGCGAAGCGGGTGAAGTCCCTCTGCGAAGGCTGCGTCGTGGCGGTGCTCCGCTCCGAGCTCTGAGCGCCTCCTGCCCGCGATGCCGAACCTCACGTACGCCGTCCACACCGAGTCGTGCACGTACCTGCTCGATGAAGACGGTGTCTGCAGGTGGGTGGTGTCCCCGACGGGCGTGATGCAGGGCGCGGCGTCCGCGGCGGTCGGAGCGCAGTTCGTCGCCTGCCTCGATCTTCGGGTCGAGGGCGCGCTCGTCGCGGGGCTCGCCGTGGGCGCTCAGGCGCTCTTCGCGAAGCTCGAGGACGGACGCCAGGTGCTCCTCCGCACGACCCCTATCGCGCGCGTGGAGACGCGTGGCGCGGCGGGGTCGGGCGCGGCGCCCCCGAAGCCCTCGAAGCCCTCGATGCGCGAGCCGACGGCGCCCGCGTCCGGATCGGCGCGCGCGCGGGTCCGTGTCCCACCCCCGCGGTCGTCGGGAGGCACGGAGACGATCACCCTCGTGAAGCCGCTGTTCCGCGCCCCTCCAGCCCCGAAGGTCCCGAAGGAGCTCGCGCCGCCCCGGCCACCGACCTTCGAGCACCCGACCGTGTCGCCGCCGTCGTACCAGCGCCCGTCGAGCATGCCCATCGTCCCGGCGCCGCCGAAGCCGCGCCGCAGCGGCCGCGTGGACGGACCCAAGAAGCGCAGGTGACCCGCCACGACGGGGGCGTCGGCTCGGCTCTTCGGTGGAGCCGTCCTTGCGCACCGAGGGCGAGCGTGCCTAGACTTCGCGGCGAAAAACGTGGCGAAGATCCACCTCCTGCTCGTCGATGCGGACCCACGGAGCGTGAGGGTGCTGGAGGTCAGCCTGCGGAACGCGGGGTACGTCGTCACGACGGCGTCCGACGGCCACGACGCGCTGTCGAAGCTCGAGGTCTCACCGCCGGATCTCGTCATCGCCGACACGCGCCTCCCGGGCCTCGACGGCCACGGGCTGGTCCGCAAGATGAAGGACTCCGCCGAGTGGGCGCAGATCCCCGTCGTCTTCCTGACGAGCCAGCGCTCGATCGAGGACAAGATCCGTGGGCTGGAGCTCGGGGTCGAGGACTACATGACGAAGCCGATCCTGGTGCGAGATCTCCTCTCGCGCGTCGGCTTGTTGCTCGCGAGGCGGACGGCCGAGTCGCTCGCGCAGGCGAAGGTGTCTCGGACCAAGTTCGCCGGGTCCCTCGAGGACATGGCCGTCGTCGATCTCGTGCAGACCTTCGAGGTCAGCCGGAAGACCGGGATCTTGCTCCTCACGAAGGACGAGACCACCGCGAAGATCTTTGTCCGGGACGGCAAGGTCGTCGACGCCGAGCTTGGCAAGCTGCACGGCGAGGAGGCGGTGTACCGCACCCTGCTCTGGAACTCGGGGACCTTCGAGGTGCACTTCGCCCCGGTCTCCAGCGAAGATCGCATCCAGGCGAGCTCGCAAGGGCTGCTCATGGAGGGCATGCGTCGGGTCGACGAGTGGGGGCGGATGCTCGAGCAGCTCCCGCCGCTCTCCACGATCTTCGACGTCGATCACGATCAGCTCGTCGAGCGGCTCAGCGAGATCCCCGACGAGCTGAACGGGATCCTCCGCCTCTTCGACGGACGGCGCACCCTCATGCAGGTGGTCGACGCGTCGCCGTTCGAGGATCTGTCGACGCTCGCGACGATCTCGAAGCTCTACTTCGAGGGGTTGCTCGTGGCGGTCGACCCGGCCACGCACGGCCTCGACGAGCCCGTGGTGCCTAGCCTCGACGATCCTCATCGGTCGATCCCGCCGCCGCCGGCCGACGGGATGGAGAGCGTCACCCGCATCGCGACGGGCACCCCCTCGGCGTTCGTCGACGAGCCTCCCGCCGAGCACGAGCCGCCGGCGCCCGCGTCGGAGCTCGCTCGTGAGGTTGCGCGCTCCTCTGCTGCCGGGGCTTCGGAGCCGGAGGGGCATGGGCTGGCGCCCGAGCCCGCGCTCTTGTCTGCTCCCGGGTCTTCGGAGCCGGCGACGCGTGCGCTGGCCCCGAGCCCTGAGCGCGCGCTGGGGCCAGAGTCTACGGCGGGCGAGCCGCGCGCACTCGCTCCGGATCTTGCCGGTTCGGCCGCGTCGGGGGTCGCGGAGCCGGCACGCGCAGGACTCGCGTCGCGCGCCGGCGCGCCATCCGCACCGAGTGACTCGGCTCCGCGGACCGCGGCCGAGACGCCGGACGCGAAGCGTGACGAGAGCCCGCAGGGCGTCGCGGCCGAGGACCTCGCCGCGGAGAGCCCGCGCACCGTGCCGGGGCTCGGAGAGCCGGGGCCGCCGCTGCCCGACGCTCCTCCGGCGCCGCCGTCGTCCCCATCGCCGACGCAGGGATCGCCCGAAGTGCACCACGATCGAGCCACGCTCGACGGATCGCGGACGGTGCAACTCTCGGCGGTCCCGACGCCTCCGCCCGAGCCGACGGAGCCCATCCCGCTCAGCCAGCCGAAGGCGCAGCGTCCGGCGGGAGGGTTCTCGACGATGCGGTCCGCGCGCGAGCTGAAGGACGCCGCCGCCGCGGCCACGCGGGTCGCGGCGGCAGCGGGCTCCACGCGCAGGCCGTCGAAGGACGCGTCGACGACCTCCAAGCTCCCGAAGCACGGGGCGGACGGGGAGCACTCGAGGCCTTCGAGCCGCTCCAAGAGCGGCGCCTCGAAGGCGCTCGGCGGTGACGCGAAGGGAGACGAAGAGTCGAGCATCTCGGGCGCCTTCTTCGACGCGGCGAGCGACGATCCCGTCCGCGACTCACCCCACGACTTCCGCGATCTCGACGAGCGCGAGCGCGCCGATCCGACGGCGCTGCGCCAGCGAGACGAGCGTCGTCAGCGGCTGATGAACGTGGTGTGGCTCGCCCTCGGCGCCGCGGTGGTCCTCGTCGGGGTCGGGGTCTGGAGATCGAAGACGACGGAGCCGGAGGTGCCATCCCCCTCGGCCTCGGCGATCCACCCGAAGGCGACGACGCCTCCCGTGACGTCAGGTCCCCGCGCGGCCGACGCTCCCCCCGCGTTGCCCACGGCGGCGGCCGCGCCCGCATCGGCCGCTGCATCCGCGTCGGCTTCTGCGGCTCCCTCCGCGTCCGTGGCGCCTCCTCCCGCGAGCGACGAGAAGCCGCTCGACCCGGCGGAGCTGAAGAAGCTGAAGGCGCGGGCGAATGGGCTGCTCGAGGCCGGCAAGTACAAGGACGCGATCGAGGCGTCGAAGCTCCTCGTCGACGCGGATCCAGCGGACGCGAGCGGCTACCTCTTCTGGGGCACGGCGCTCATGTCCACAGGCAAGAACGCCGAGGCTCGCGAGATCTTCGGCGCGTGCGTGGACAAGGCGACCAAGGGGCCTATTTACGACTGTCGTCCCTTCGCGCCGCCGCGGAAGAAGTGAGGCGCGCGGAGCGGTCGTCTAGCTCGATCCTCGCGTGGGGGGCGCGCGGTCGTCGTCCCTCCGCGCCGCCGCGGAAGAAGTGAGGCGCGCGGAGCGCCGTCGAATTCGAGGACGGCCTGTGAGGAGTGCGCGTACCATGCTCGCTCATGAGATATGCACTCTCGGTCGGCGCCGTCTTCGCGTTCGCGCTCGTGGTCGCGTGCAGCAGCAGCGACAGCTCAGACCCCGAGGCCGTGAGTCCTTCGGGAGGCGGCAGCGCAGGGAAGGGCACAGCCGGCGCTGCGGCGGGCGCGGGTGGGGTTGCGGGCAAGGGCACCGCGGGCCAGGGCACGTCCGGCGGCGGGGCGGCCGGGTCGAGCGGCGCCACGGCGGGGAAGGGTGGCGGCGCTGGGAAGGGCACCGCGGGGACCGGCGGCGCCACGGCCGGCAGCAGCGGCGGAGCAGGGAAGGCGACCGCCGGGACCGGCGGGAGCGCGGGGAAGGGGACGGCGGGGAGCGGGGCGGGCGGCTCGAACCCGAGCGATCCGTTCGATCCATACCGGACGCTCTGCGTGGACACGATCAACCAGTACCGCGCGACCAAGAGCCTCCCACCGCTCGACCGGTGGACGAGCGCAGAGGCCTGCGTGGACTCCAACGCCGAGATCGACGGCAAGGCGAACCAGGCCCACAAGGCCTTCTCGAGCGGGCAATCGTGCGGAGCCTACGGTCAGAACGAGTGTCCCGGCTGGGGAACCAACTACGCGTCCGCGGTCCCGGGTTGTCTCAAGATGATGTGGGACGAGAAGGACAAGGCCGTCTGTTCCGGCTGTGAGACCTGCGAGTTTCCCTACCAAGGCTGCAAGAATTGCGAATTTCAAGCTTGCGGGCACTACCTCAACATGAAGAGCACGAAATTCTCCAAGGTGGCCTGCGGCTTCTGGGACGGCGGCTGGTACGCGCAGAACTTCGCGCAGTGATGTGACGCCAGGCGATCGGCCCGACGCGGCCTTCGCGCCGCTCGGCGAGCGCCGTGTGCGCGTCGCCCGCACCGAGCCCGAGGTGGTCGGTGGACGCGGCCTTCGCGCCGCTCGGC
>CAYNEK010000040.1:28571-43370 GCA_964396175.1 uncultured Polyangiaceae bacterium
GTCGCCCGCACCGAGCCCGAGGTGGTCGGTGGACGCGGCCTTCGCGCCGCTCGGCGAGCGCCGTGTGCGCGTCGCCCGCACCGAGCCCGAGGTGGTCGGTGGACGCGGCCTTCGCGCCGCTCGGCCAGCGCCGTGTGCGCGTCGCCCGCACCGAGCCCGAGCTCGTCAGTCCGACGTCACCTTCGCGTCGCTCGGCGAGCGCCGTGTGCGCGTCGCCGGCACCGAGCCCGAGCTCGTCAGTCTGACGTCACCTTCGCGTCGCTCGCCTCGCCGACGCGCACGTCGGGGACCGCGCCGTACGGTGTCACGAAGGCGACCGTCGGCGGCGTCGGATCGCCGTGCAGCTCGAGCTGCGTCGCCGCCCAGAGCTCCGCGTAGACCAGCGTCCGGTACTCGGGATCGTCGGGGGAGCCTGTCCAACCGTCGATCTTCTTGTCGAGCTCCTTCAGCTCGGCCCGGAGCAGGACGGGATCGAGCTCGTCCTTCATGGCGAACTTGTCGGTGAGGATCGTCGCGTGCTGGCCCGACACCTCGATGGTGCCCCAGCCGATCGCGCACGAGCCGCCGCCGGACTTGGCCTTCCAGGTGACGACGCCCGGCTTCAGCGCCGCGAGGATCGGCAGGTGTCCCGGCAGGACGCCGAACTCGCCCGCGATGCTGGGCGCCGTCAGCTCCTCGACGCTCTCCGACAGCTTCGCCCCGTCGGGGGTCACGACCTCGAGGGTGATGAGCTCCGCCAAGGCTCAGCCCTTCTTCGCGTCGGCTTCGAGCTTCTGCGCCTTCTGCTTGGCCTCTTCGATGTTCCCGACGAGGTAGAAGGCCTGCTCGGGGAGGTGATCGAGCTTGCCGTCCAGGATCTCCTCGAAGCCGGAGATGGTGTCCGCGAGCGGCACGAGCTTGCCCGCGAGGCCCGTGAACTGCGCGGCGACGAAGAACGGCTGCGACAGGAAGCGCTGGATCTTGCGCGCGCGCGCGACGGTGAGCCGGTCCTCTTCGGAGAGCTCGTCCATGCCGAGGATCGCGATGATGTCCTGGAGGTCCTTGTACTTCTGGAGGGTGGCCTGGACGCGGCGCGCGACGGCGTAGTGGTGGTCGCCGATGATCTGCGGATCGAGCATCGTCGAGGTCGAGTCGAGCGGATCGACCGCTGGGTAGATGCCGAGCGCCGCGATCTCGCGCGAGAGGACCGTCGTCGCGTCGAGGTGCGTGAACGCGGTCGCGGGCGCGGGATCGGTGAGATCGTCCGCGGGCACGTAGATGGCCTGGACGCTCGTGATGGAGCCCTTCGTCGTCGAGGTGATGCGCTCCTGGAGCGCGCCCATCTCGGTCGCGAGCGTGGGCTGGTAGCCGACCGCGCTCGGGATGCGGCCGAGGAGCGCCGACACCTCGGAGCCAGCCTGCGTGAAGCGGAAGATGTTGTCGACGAAGAGGAGCACGTCCTGGCCCTCCTCGTCGCGGAAGTGCTCGGCGACCGTGAGCGCGGAGAGGGCGACGCGCGCGCGCGCGCCGGGCGGCTCGTTCATCTGGCCGTACACGAGCGCGGTCTTCGAGAAGACGCTCGCGCCGGACTCGAGCTTGGACTCCTTCATCTCGAGCATGAGGTCGTTGCCCTCGCGCGTGCGCTCGCCGACGCCCGCGAAGCACGAGACCCCGCCGTGCGCCTTCGCGACGTTGTTGATGAGCTCCATGATGAGCACGGTCTTGCCGACGCCGGCGCCGCCGAAGAGGCCGATCTTCCCGCCCTTGCGGTAAGGAGCGAGGAGATCGATGACCTTGATGCCCGTCACGAAGACCTCGACCTTCGTCGACTGGTCGGTGAACTTCGGCGCGGGCTTGTGGATGGGCGAGCGCTTCTTCGCCTGGACGGGGCCGGCCTCGTCGACGGGCTCTCCGACCACGTTCAAGATGCGGCCCAGGCACTCTTCGCCGACGGGCATCATGATGGGGTTGCCGGTGTCGTCGACGGCCATGCCGCGCACGAGCCCGTCGGTCGAGTCCATGGCGATCGCGCGCACCGTCGACTCGCCGAGGTGCTGCGCGACCTCGAGCACGAGGTTCCCCTTCGCGTCGCTGATGGAAGGGTTGGTGACGCGGAGCGCATTCAAGATCGCGGGGAGCTTCCCGGGCGGGAACTCGACGTCGACGACGGGACCGATGACCTGGGTGATCTTGCCGGAGGTGGCGGGAGAGGCCGACATGCTCATGGTTCGCGCGCGCTCCTTAGTGGCCTTCTGAAAGGCTGTCTAGTGCTCGTCGTCGCCTGGTCCACAAGTCGCCGGTCGGCTGTGGGAGCCTCGCCAGCATGCGAGGAGACGGGTCGCGCCTTCGCTCCCTCTGCGTGACGGTGAGGCCGAGTCGATCGCTCTGCGCGCAGCCGGCGTCCTTCGTGGCCGAAGGGCGAGCGCGGGGCGGCGCGGATCGCGGCGCCCTTGGCCGTGGGAGTCGCCTCGAGGACGTGTGCGGGGGGGTGACTCGGGGCGGCGCGGATCGCGGCGCCCTTGGCCGCGAGAGTCGCCTCGAGGACGTGTGCCGGAGGGTGACTCGGGGCGGCGCGGATCGCGGCGCCCTTGGCCGCGAGAGTCGCCTCGAGGACGTGTGCCGGAGGGTGACTCGGGGCGGCGCGGATCGCGGCGCCCACGCTCGCGTGGATCGCATCGAAGCCATGCGCTGGGCAGGCGTCGCCGTGCCCTTGCGTTGGGGGCTCGGCGTCGGTGGCTGCGCGCGCTGCTTGCCATCCCGCGATGGCCACGCATGGAACGACGACGGGCGTCCCTCTCGACCGAGAGAGACGCCCGCTCGATGTGCCGTCCCTTGAGATCAGCTCACTGGTAGACCGTGCCGCCGCCGTCCTGCGGACGACCGAGGAACGCCGTGCCGTTCAGCGCCGCGACGTGGAACTCGGTGCGACGGTTCTGCTCCTTGTTGGCGGGCGTGTCGTTCGGGGCGACGGGCTTCGTGGAGCCGAAGCCGACCGCGATGAGGCGGGTGCGCGCGATGCCGTTCGTGACGAGCCAGTTGACGACCGCGAGCGCGCGCGCGCCCGAGAGCTTGAGGTTCATCGCCGCGTCGCCGTCCGAGTCCGTGTGCCCCTCGATGCGGAGGAGCGAGACCTGGGGGTTGTCATCGAGGAACTGCTTCAGCTGCTTCAGGGTGGGCTCGGACTCGGGCTTGATGGTCGACTTGCCCGTGTCGTAGACGATGTTGCCCGGGATGTTGACGCGGCCGTTCTTGACGTCGCCCTTGAGCGGCGGCGCCTTGGCGGGGGCGGCCGTCGTGGTGGGCGGCGCCGCGGGGGCCTCGGTCGTGGTGGCGGGCGGCGGGGACGGGGGCGGGTTCGCGCCGCCGGCCGTCATGGACGCCTGGGCCTGGCAACCGGTGATCGCAGCGGAGGCGACCAGAGTCATCGCCAGATAGGTCAGCTTCTTCATGTTCGTGGTTCTCCTCGACGCGGGGTCGATACTGGGTCAACGGCCCGAAGGGGTAAGGGGACTGGATCGGTCGGGCCCGAGACTAGGACGGACCGACGCTCTTCGAGCTTCAAACGAACTCGGCTCATACCCACTTTCTCGTGCCGCGAGAAGTCCATTCGCGCGGGGCGCGCGTCACTTGGGGTACGCTGGGCCGAAGGACTTCGCCACGACCTGCTTGTCGAGGATGACGGGCGCCTTCGCTGCGTCCTTGTGGAGGGGCACGACCTTGCAGTCGATGCCGCACTCTCCCTTCGTGACGTACACGTCCGCGGCGAGCCACATCTTCTTGCCGCAGTCGGCGACCTCGAAGGTGACCGGCTTGTCGAAGCCGACGGGCCCGAGCGACGCCACCGGCGAGCCGTCGCAGTGGATCGTCACCGTGGGGTGCGTGGGGAGCGTCTTCGTGCACGTCCCGAAGTAGGCGACCGCGACGCGCACCCACGACTTGTCGGGGACCTCGTCGAAGTTCACGTTCTCGGGGGAGCAGAAGTTCCCGTCTTGCGGATCGGCGACGCCCTTCTCGCAAGCGAAGGTGTCGAGATCGAGGCGTGGGTTGTGGCAGCCCTTCCCGAGCGCCTTCCACTGCCCTCCCACGCCGTGAGGTGCGAAGTAGCAGGTGTTCTGGGACGGATCGGCGTACTTCGACCAGTTGTGCGGATCGGCCGTGTCGGTGAACCAGGTCGGGCCCGTCCCGTCCGCGAACTGATCGATGCGGCAGTTGTCGACGGAGCAGTCGTCCGCGCCGAGCCACGGGGTCGTCGTGTTGGGGCGGTGGACGTGCAGATCGAGATCGGGCCCCTTCGCGCCGCCTGGGTTCGCCGACTCGACGCCCACGTTGTCCCAGGTCAGCTCGACGCGGAGCCCAGGCGCGCGCGCGAAGATGGAGAACTTGCACTCGTGAGGGACGCCCGCGACGGTCTTCGTGAAGGTGACCGGGTACTCTCCCGACTGGAGCGGCTGGAAGGTCGGCGTCCCGGTCGACGTGTCGACCGACGGGCACGTCTGCACGCCAGGCGGGCACTTGACGACGTACGTCGCGCTGCCCGGATCCGCGTCCGCTCCAAACCCCTGCGTCGCCTTGGGGAGCGCGACCGTCGCGAACGGGACGACGTCCAGGTTGGTGCACGTCGCGGCGCCGAAGCACGAGGGGTTGGCAGACTTGATCGTCGTGCCGAAGGTGCACTCGCCCCAAGTCCCGTCGGCCTGGCACACCTCGACCCCGTCGGTGCAGCCGGCGTCGCCGTGCTTCGATGGGTCGCCGGGGAAGCACCAGTGCTGCTGACCGGGGGTGCACGGGCAGCCCTCGTCGACCTTGCCGTTGCAGTCGTCGTCGAAGCCGAGGTGCGCGTCGTCGCACAGCTCGACCGTGCCGCAGACGCTCGTGCAGGTGTTCTGGACGGGCTTGCCGGCGGCTCCCGAGCCGCTCGCGCCGCCTCCAGGATCGAACCCGCCCGTCTCTCCTCCTGCGACGCCTCCACTGGCCCCCCCGCCCTGGCCGCCTCCAGCTCCTGCGGTGCCCGAGGCGCCGCCTCCTCCCGCTCCGCCCGGATCGGGCACACCCCCGCTGTCGGCGGAGGCGCCCGTGCCGCCGCACGCCGCGATGAGCAGCGAGCCGAGGAGGAGCGCGGGGCCGACCGCAGCCGAGCGGCCCCGCTTCCGGATCGTGTGCATCGAGCGACTCAGTACGGGCAGAGATCGCCGCCGCTGGTCGGGTACGAGCCGTCCGGCTTGAACTTCCAGTTGTTGCCGGGATCGCTCGCGTCGATGCTGGGGTTCCCGTTGCCCTTGTCGGCGTCGAGCGGGCCGTTGGCCACGCAGATGAACGCCGAGCCGTTCGCCTTCTTGTGCCAGGCGTCCGCGTCCCAGGCGCCCTTCGGCTTCGCGGGATCGAAGGTGCAGGGATCGCCCGCGGTGCCCGTCCACGTGACCACGCCGACGTTCCACATCGCGCCGCGGTTGGCGTTGCCCTTCGTGAGGAGCTGCGGGTACTGATCGACCTGCGAGGCCGCCTTCGCCGGATCGTAGCCGAAGTAGGTCTTCAGCTCGCCGTCGCAGTAGATGTTGACGCGCGGGTGCGCGGGCATCGTCGGGTTCGCGTTGCTGTCGACACAGTCGTAGCACTCGACCCCGACGGCGAACTTCTGGCCTGCGCCGAGGACCTGGCCGTCGATGTTGATGTTCTCGGGGCCGCAGAAGTTGGAGGTCACGTCGCCGACCTGGCCCGGGTCCGCCTCGGGCGAGTTCGGGTCCTGGATGTTCGGATCGCAGGTGAGCAGATCGCGGTCGAGGCGCGGGCTCGTGCAGGGGCGGTTCTTGAAGCGGCGTGAGCCCCAGCCGTGGCAGACGCCGACGCCGCCTGTCTCGGTGGTCACCTCGTTCGCGTACCAGCCCGGCGTCGCCACCTGTCCGGGCTTCTCCTCGTGGCGGTTGCCGCACGCGGAGTTGGGCGAGTAGTAGCAGTCGTCGCAGTTGGGCGCGGTGCCGCTCGTGACGAACCAGCCGTGCTTGCCGTTGCCGGCGGTGTTCCCTTGCAGGCGCGCGACGTGGAGGTCGACGTCGTTCTTGCGGAGGACGTTGTTGGACGGCTTGTCGTAGCCGACCTCGGGCCAGCAGAGCTCGACGCGGAGGCCGGGGGCCTTCACCTTGACGTGCTGCGTGCACTGCGTGTCCACGTCCTTGCCCGTCGCCGGATCCGTGTACGTGAACTTCGCCGTGACGTCGTAGTCGCCCGACAGTGAGAAGGCTGGGTACACCTTCGACTGCGCGGGCTTGTCCTGGATGACCCAACCCTGCTTCGTCCCTACGGGCTTCGTCGGATCGGGCTGGCCCTTGTCTGGGATGATGGGGAGCTTCTCGAATTCGGCGCCGAGGTGCGTCGCGAACGCGGAGGCGTCCGCCGTCGGGAAGACCGCGTAGGTCGGGTGGGGGAGGATGTCGTCGCACGGGCCGCCGGTGACGGTCCAGCGCCAGTTCTTGACGGAGGCGAGGACCGTCGGGTGCACCCACTTCGTGCCGTCGACGCCGTCGATGGTCTTCGCGCCGTTCGCCTGGGCGGAGAACTGGCCGACCTTCTTTGGATCGGGGAAGGGGGTCGTGTAGACGGGCTCCGTCGGGCACTTGATGGGCTCGTTGCAGTCGCAGCCCTCGGGCGGGTTCTTCTCGAGGCCGTCGCAGTCGAAGTCCCCGGGCTGACACTGATCGACCGGATCGGGCTTCTTCGCGCCGACGCACTGGCCGCCCCAGAGGAGGCCGAGCACCTCGTTCGCCTCGCAGGCGACCTTGCCCTTCGCGTTCGGCGTCGCGCAGAAGCCGACGGGCGTGTAGCCCGGGGCGCCCTGGGTCAGCGTGGACGGGAAGAGGAAGCAGTCCTTCGTCGTGCCGGCGGCGGAGCAGGGGCAGCCCTCGTCGACGAGGCCGTCGCAGTCGTCGTCGAAGCCGTTGCCGAACTGGCCCTCGGGCTTGAAGCCGGGCATGTCGGGGCTGGCGCACTCGTTGTCCGTCGGCGGCTTGCACTTGCCCTTCGGGATCGGGCCGGGCTTGCCGGGGATCTTGTCGCAGCTGTTGCCGCCGGTGCCGGCGGTGCCGCCGTTCCCAGCCTTGCTGCCCGCGCTCCCTCCTGCGCCTCCGCCGCCGGTGCCGGCCGTGCTGCCGCCCGCGCCGCCCGTGCCGCCCGTGCCGCCGCAGCCGAAGTCGCAGTTGCCGCCGCTCGCGCCGTTGCCGCCGCTTCCGCCCTTCGTCGAGCCGGCGGTGTTGCCGGTCCCGCCCGTCCCGGACTTGCCGCCCGCGCTGCTCCCGCCCTTGCCGGGCGTGTTGGAGGCTGTCTCGGGCTCGCCGCCGCCGCACGCCGGAGCGGCTGCTGCTGCGAGGATGGCGAGAGCGGTGAGGCCGAGGCCGTTGCGGAACCGGGAGGGCCAAGCGTGGGATGTCATGGGTCGAGGAAGCTCCTTGCGAGGGGCGCGCAGTCACGCGCGACGTGCGGGGCAGGATACCCGCACTGACCCCCTCCCTGCAAGGCACGCCGTGCGCTGCCGCGCCGATTTTCGATCGTCCAGCGGCGCGAGGTCGCGAGGTCTCGCCTCGGGCCCCCGACGACGCGGGGCTCCTCCTGGTCGAACCCGGGCGCGTCCCGCGGTGGAGAAGAGCCCGAGGATGACGACACCTATCGCGAGGTGCTGCTCCTGGTCGAACCCGGGCGCGTCCCGCGAGCGTGACTGCGCACACTCCGTGTCGGCGGGGGAAGATCCCCGTGGCCATCGAGGCAGCGCTCGTCTTCGCGCGTGCCGTGGTCGGCGGCGGACGACCACCGTGGCCATCGAGGCAGCGCTCGTCTTCGCGCGTGCCGTGGTCGGCGAGGGACGAACCCGGTCGCCAAGGACGAGGCGGCCGCCTCGCGCGCCACCTCGGGACGGCGAGGTCCGCGCTACTTCTTGTCGATCATGTGGCAATTGCCGCAGCCGAACCCCTGGTGCGTCTTCGGATCGTACGGCGCGACGTCCAGCGTCTTCGCCATTGTCGGCGAGACCGCGGTCGCCATCCACTTCGCCACCTCGGCGTGCTCCGCGAAGGCCGTGAGCTCGCCGTCCCTCATGGTGAGGTGGGGAAGGGCCTGCCTCGGATCGCCGTGGAAGGGCTCACCGTGGCAGGACTTGCAGGAGAAATTGGCGTATTTCGTGGCGTCGTGATCCTGGAAGACCTTCTTCATCGCCGGCAGGACGCGGGTCTTCATGAAGGCGCCCTTCTCCTGGTGCGACATCGCCTCACTCCACACGGTCGGCGCGGCGGCTGCGGGCTTGTCTCCAGAGGAGGACGAGGCCGGAGAGGTCGGGACGGCGGGCTCCTTCGAGCCGCTGCTGCAGGCGGCGAGGGACGTGAAGCCGAGGGCGAGGCAGAGGGCGGTGGCGAGGTGGCGCATGCGCGCGCAGCCTACTGGGTCTTCGTCGTGGACGGGTAGTTTCCGCCTGGCGAACACATCGTTGCGTCGGCGCAACGACTCGGGTGAGCGTCGGCAGCTGGGGCATCGCTCGCCGAGGACGTCGACACCCAGGTTGCGTCGACGCAACGATCGGGTGAGCGCCGGCAGGGAGGTGGCGCGCGCCTGCCCTCTGTGGCCGCTCGTCGCCTCGCCCCGTCGGATCGCGTCGCTCGGCTTCATCCGTCGAGGGAGCGGAGGTGCAGCGCGGGTTGGAGGGCTCGCGTCGATCAGTCGAGCGCCGGCGTGTCGGCGTCGACGACGGTCAGTGGCAGCGCTGCTGCTTCGAGCTCGAGGGCGAGAGCGCGCAGCTGAGGCCGCCACAGCCGCACTTGGTGCCGTACACCGCGGACATCCCGCATCCGGGGGGAGTGCCCACGTACCCGGGTGTCCCGCCTGCGCAGAGAGGGCAGATGCCTGGGCACGTCCCCGTCAGCGTCTCGATCTCGTCGACGCCGTTGCAATTGTAGTCCCATCCGCCGGACTTCGACGGCTTCGCGAACCACGTCTTCTGGCCAGGGAAGACTTCCACGTCGGTGTCGTCGCAGTCGTCTGCCGGCTCGGCGCAGCCCACCGCTCCGAGGGCCGCGTGGCCGTCCTTGTCCTTGTCGCACGCGGGGCCGCCCGCACCGCCGGACCCGCCCCCTCCTGTGCCTGCGCCCGAAGCGCCTCCCGTGCCTGCGCCGGCGGTGCCTCCTGTGCCTGCGCCAGCGGTGCCTCCTGTGCCTGCGCCGGCGGTGCCTCCGGTGCCTGCGCCCGAAGCGCCTCCCGTGCCTGCGCCCGAAGCGCCTCCCGTGCCTGCGCCCGAAGCGCCTCCCGTGCCTGCGCCGGCGGCGCCTCCCGTGCCTGCGCCCGAAGCGCCTCCGGTGCCGCCGTGGCCCGCCGAGGAGCCAGCTTGGCCTCCGGGCGCCCCGCCCGTCCCGCTCGCGCTGCCTCCTGCCGCCGTGGTGTCCTCCGAGGTGGGGGGGTTGGGCACGCAGGCGGCGACGACCGTCGCCACCGCGAGCGCCATGGAGAGGACGCGCTTCACCACCGCGCCTCCCAGGAGAGCCCGCGAGGCCCGACGCGCAGCGCCGTCTGCGTCTTCGCGTCCTGCTTCCACCAGACGACCCCCACCGCGGCCGCCGTCACGCCCACCGTCAAGAGCCCCGCGCCGAGCCAGGTGTCGCGGAGCGCGCGCGCGCGGAGGTCGTCCTTCTCGGGCGTGTTCGCTGGGGTGCAGGTCTCGGGGCAGAGGCTGTGGATGTCGTCGATGGTCCTCGAACGCTCGAGCATGAACCAACCTCCGGCGAGCGCCGTGATGGCCCCTGCCCCCATCGCCACGTACGAGCGCGTGTGATCGACCTCGGCGCGTGTCTCGGGCGGCGGGTCGTCCGGGCGCGTGGACGAGGCCGCGGGGGCCGCGGACCTCGCGGGTGGGGGGAGCGTGGCGAGCTCCGGGACGTCGACGGTGAGCTTCGCTCCGGGCGTCACCGAGATCGTCTTCTTCCACGGAGCGCGTCCTGGCGCCTCGACGGTGAGTTCGTATTCGCCCGGATCGATCGGCACGGCCGAGCCCAGGGCGCCGACGCCGACGACCACGCCGTTGCGGTGGATCTCGAGCCCCGCGGGCGGGGTCTTCATCGTGAGCGTGAGCCGGGCCAGCTTGGGCTCGAGCGCGGCGACGCGCGCCTCGATCTCTCGGAGCTTGTCGGTCACGTTCTTCTTCCGGGCGAACTCTAGCGCCTCTGCGAAGCGCGCCCACGCGGATGCCGTGCGCCCCGTCGCCTCCAGGCACTCGCCGAGCACGAAGGCCGTCATCCCGGTCTCTTCGAGCTTCATCGCCTCTTCGAGCTTGGGGCACGCCTCGGCGTACTTGCCCTTCGCCATGAGCGCGCGCGCGTCGCGGAAGAGCGCCTCGGCCGTCGCTGCCTCCCCGCCGGCGCGCGCCGCGGGCGCCAGCACCGCGGTGAGGAGCGCGAGCGCGAGGGCTCGAGTCCGTTCAGAACGCCGTTCTGCCATCTTGCGTGGGATCTCGTCGTGGGGGAGCTTGGGTCGTCGCGGGTGGAGCGGCTGTCGCGGGAGGCGGAGCGGACGCCCCAGTGGTCTTGGCGGTGGGTTTCGCTGCGCCCACGGGGGTCGGTGCCGTGCGGGCCGGAGGCGGAGTGTCCTGCTGAGGCCCTGGCGGCGGCTCCGCCGAGGGAGCGGCGGACGTCGGCGGTGGATCTGGCGACGCAGCATGCCCGCTCGAGGGGGCGCTCGTCAACTCGCCGGTCGGGCCCGAGCTGGGCGCTCTCGTCGCATAGAGGATCGCCACCAGCAGCAGCAGGACCGCGGCGCCCGTCGCCACCATGTACCAGCGTCTCCGCTGGGGCTGGCCGAGCTCGGCGAAGTCGTCCTCTGTCAGGGGCTTCGGCGCGACGAGGGGGATGGGCGGGGTGTCCTTGACGGCCGCGAGCGGGATGGGGCGCGCATCGAAGGGCTCGCGCGCGCTCGTCATGGTGGAGCGCGCCGCGGCGGGCCGGAGCGAGCCGCGCCGCCGGAGGAACTCGCGGAGCGCGGACGCGAGTTCCATCGCGGATCCATAGCGGTCCGCCGGGTCGCGCTGGAGGCAGCGCGCCACGATCGCGTCGAGCTCCGGGGGCACACTGCTGCGCAGACTGCTGAGCGGGGCGACGTCATCCATGCAGATAGCGGCGAGGATCTCGGTCACCGTCTCGTGCTCGTGCGGGAGCTTGCCGCTGATGAGCTCGTGGAGGATGACGCCGAGGGCCCAGAGGTCGGCGCGGAAGTCGACGTCGCGCGGCGTGCGGATCTGCTCGGGCGCCATGTAGGCCGGCGACCCCACGACCTGCTGCGTGGTCGTGATGTGGGGGGACGAGGCGCGCTCTTGCTCGGGGCCGAGGAGCTTCGCGATGCCGAAGTCGCACACCTTGATGATGGGCTCTCCGACCGCGCGCTCGGCGAGGAAGAGGTTCGATGGCTTGAGATCGCGGTGCACGATGCCGCGGGCGTGCGCCTCGGCGACGCCCTCGCACGCCTCGAGCACCCACGCCGCGGCCGTGTCGGGATCGACCGGGCCCGACTCCTCGAGGAGCTGCCCGAGATCGCGACCCGTGAGCTTCTCCATCACGAGGTACGGCTCGCCGGTCGGCAGGCGGTCCACGTCGAGCACGCGCACGACGTGCGCGCTCGCCAGGGTCGCCATCGTGCGCGCCTCCTGGAAGAACCGCTCGAGCGCCTCGGTGCGCGCGACGGCGCTGCTCGAGAGGACCTTCACCGCGACCGGCGCCGCGAGCCCGAGGTGCGTCGCCTCGACGACCACGGCCATCCCGCCTTCGCCGAGCACGCGCTCCACTCGATACTTGTCGCGGAGGACCGAGCCGACGGGGACGCGCATCGCGGTCGACGAGGGTACCCGGTCCTCGGGGGGGCTTCGGTCCGTCATTCGCTCGAGCGCGACAAGGCTAACACGCCGGAGCCGTCGCGAGGGGCGCGGAAGATGCTCGTCACGTCTTCACGGTCCCCGCGAGCACGTCGCTCGGCCCGTCGGACAGCAAGAACCTCGCCTCGTCGCTCCCCGCGAGCGCGTGGAGGCGCTCGATGGCGGGCCCGACCTCCGCGAGATCGTGCGGGCGGTGCGCGTCGGTCGCGGCGAGGTAGTACGCGCCGTCCGCGAGCAGCTTCTCGGCGGCCTTCTGCGGGCGGCGCCCGTACTTGCCGACGAGCGAGCAGAGATCGAGCTGGAGGACGACGCCCGCGTCGAGCAGCGGCGTCAGCACCTCGTCGTCGCTCCACACGGGCGCGTAGCGCTCGGGATGCGCGAGCACGGGACGGAGGCCGCGCTGGCGGAGCTCGAAGACGCAGCGCGAGAGGCTCACCGGGAAGGCCTCGGGCGGCAGCTCGACGAGGGCAGCGGTCGACCCAGGGTAGGGGAGCGCCTCGCCTCGGAGGAGCCGCGTGAAGACGACGTCGTCGAGCCAGTGCTCGGACGAGAGGGCGATCCGGGGCAGGTCGTCGCGGCCCCGGTGCGCGCGCTCGATCTCCCCGTACGCGGCGCGGAGGCGTGCCGCGTCGTTGTCGAACATCCCGGGGCGCATGTGCGGCGTCGCGACGCAGGTCGAGAACCCGAGCGCGCGCAGCCCCGAGAGGAGCGCGAGCCCGTCGTCGAGGGTCTTCACGCCGTCGTCGATGCCGGGCACCCAGTGGGCGTGAAGGTCGACGTAGCCCTTCATGTCGTCGTCGAGAGCCGCGCGAGCGCCCGCGCGAGGGCCGCGGCCTTGGGCGCGAGCGTGCGGACCTCGATCTGCTCGTCGACCGTGTGGAAGCCTCGACCTCGAGGGCCCAGCGCGTCGATGGATGCGATGCCGAGCTCGGTCGTCGTGCACGCGTCGCTGCCGCCGCCGACGAGCGGCGCGAGACCGAACGAGAGCCCCTCTTCCCGCGCGCACTCCCCATAGTCGCGCGCGAGCGCCTCGGATGCGGCGGAGGGCTCCATGGGCGCGCGCGCGACGCCGCCCGTCAGCGTGAGCGTCGTCCCCGGCACGCGCTCCTCCGCGCGGCGGGCCGCTGCGTGGAGCGCGTCGACGAGCGTGCGGCCGTCGTCGAGTCGGACGAAGCGAAGATCGAGCTCGAGCGTCGCGTCGTCGGGGACGGTGTTCTTCGAGCGGCCGCCCGAGATGCGCCCCGCGTTCACCGTCATGCCCCGATCGTAGTCGGTGAGCCGCTGCGCCTCGTCGACGAAGCAGGCGAGCGCCCAGATGGCGTTCTTGCCCTCGGCGTGCGCGTTGCCGGCGTGCGCGGCTCGGCCGCGTGCGCGGGCCGTCACGAACCCGGTGCCCTTCCGCGCGACGACGACGGCGTCCCCCGCGCGCCCGGCCTCGAACACGAGCGCCCGCGCCGCGCCCTCGGCGTGCTCACGGATCCAAACGGCGCCCTCGGGGGAGCCGACCTCTTCGTCCGAGACGACGACGAACGAGAGCGGCACCCGAGTGAGCACGCCGGCGCGCGCGAGCGCGCGGAGCGCCCATGAGACGACGACGAGCCCGCCCTTCATGTCGAGCACCCCAGGGCCCCGCCGGAGCTCGCCGTCGCGTCGGTACCCCTCGAAGGAGCCGCGCGGGAAGACGGTGTCGAGGTGGCCGACCAGCAGCGACCGTGCGCCCGAGGCTCGGGTCGAGAAGGCGTGGTGGGCGCCGAACCGCTCGCTCGCGCGCGTCGCGTGGGACAGCCCGAGGTCTGCGAGCTGCTCGACGAGGGCCTGCCCGCAGGCGTCGGCGCCCTCTCGATCCTCGGTGAAGGACGGCAGCGTGACGAGGCGCTCGAGGTCCGACTCCATGGCAGGGGTCTGCTCGCGGAGCCACCCGAGCGCGTCCTCGAGGTCGCGGCGCGTCACTGCCCCACCGGCACGCGCACCATGACGGCGCGCCCAGGGGTCTGGCTCCGCTGATCGACCACCTCGATCGTGTTGGCGTCGAGGAACCGGACGTCGGTCTGCGAGACGAAGCCGGTGTCGTCGGGGGCGACGACCGAGCAGGCGTAGGGGCCGTCTCGGTCGATCCGGTAAGGCCCCACGTGCCGAACCCCTGGCGCTTCGGTGAGCGCGGTCTGGCCATCGAAGCCGAGCCGAAGGGCGCCATGCACCGCGGCGATGTCCTGGAGGACCGCGGGATCGGTCGCCGCAAAGGGTGTGAACCCCGTGAAGCGCCACATCCCGCCGACGAGCCGGCGCCCACACGACAGGCCGTCGGGTGCCGGCTCCTCAGCGCGCGGCGAGGACGACGGGCACCCGGAGAGCAGGACGGTCAGCGAGAGGCCGACGGCGAGGGTGAGCGAGCTGCGCACCCCGCGAGTCTAGCGCGTTTGCGGCGAGGCGGATGGGCTTCGGGCGACCCCGCAAGGGGGGCCTTGCGGTGCTCGGAGGGAGCGAGTATAGCCGCGACGCTCGACCGAGAGCGCCCGATCGTGAAGCTCCATCGGGCCCTCGGCGCCGCGCGAGCGGCTCGCGCGGGCAACAACGAAAATTTCTCTACCTGAATACCCCACAAGGAGACGACTGACATGAACCGCACTATCTTCCGCACCACTCTGGCCGTGAGCGCGCTGGCCCTCCTGGGACTCGGCGCTGCGGCGTGTGACGACACCGAGTCTGCTCCGGGCCTCGGCGCCGCGGGCGCTGGCAACACGCACTCGGGCGGCACCGCCGGCAGCACGGCGAAGGCTGGCTCCGGCGGCGGTGGCGCGGGTGGCGCTGTCGCGGGCGCTGGCAATGGCGGCTCGACGGCTGGGAAGGCCGGCGCGGGCGGCGGCGGCGCGGCTGGCAAGGCCGGCGCGGCCGGGAAGGCCGGCGCGGGCGGCGGCGGCGCGGCTGGGAAGGCCGGC
>CAYNEK010000041.1:0-14415 GCA_964396175.1 uncultured Polyangiaceae bacterium
CGCGCAAGGCCGGCATGAACTTCCTCACCAACTGGTGCCACTCGGCCACACAATCACGCCTCCCTGCGTTCGGGCGCGTCGCGGCGAGGCTCGCGGCGCTCTTCGGGCTGCCGAACCCGACAGCATGGATCAACGATCTCGCCCAGGCGGAGGATGGGGCGCTCTTCAGCCCTGCGGCGCAGGATCGGGAGAAGAGTGGCGTGGCCGAGGGGACCGTCCTCCGCGTGGCCAGGCTCTGAGGTCAGCCTGGCGCCGCACCCTGCGCGCGGCGCCGTCAGGCGCCGACGTCGAGCAGCTCCACCTCGAACACGAGCGTCGCGTTCGCAGGGATGACGGGCGGGAAGCCGCGTGCACCATAGCCTAGCTCGGGCGGGATCGTGAGCTTGCGCTTCCCGCCCACGCGCATGCCTTGCACGCCCTGGTCCCACCCCTGGATCACCTGCCCCGCGCCGAGCACGAAGGCGAAGGGCCTCCCGCGATCGAGGGAGCTGTCGAACTTCTGGCCGCTCGTGAGCGTCCCCGTGTAGTGGACCTGGACGCGCTTGCCGGGGGTGGCTTCGGCGCCGCCGCCGACGACGAGATCGAGCTGCTCTAGCATGCGCCGCGCCTTATCGACGCGCTGGCCCCGCCGCAACCGCAGATCCCCGCGGCCTGGACGACGGCGCGGCGAGCCACCGCGCACGCGCTCGCCACGTCGGCACCCTCGCACCCGCCGACGTCGCGCGGCGGCGCGCCTCGCGGAGAGCCTCGCCGCGACGCCATGGACGGCGGCTCGCCCGCGCCCGTCGGTGGCCATGCCGTGACGGTCACCCACGCCGCGAGGTCCTGTACACTCGCACGCTGCATGCACGATCTCATCATCAAGAACGGCACCCTCGTGGACGGGACGGGGAGCGCGCCGCGACGGGCGGACGTCGCGATCGCGGCGGGCCGGATCCGCGCCGTCGGGGAGCGGCTCGGCCCCGCCCGAGAGGAGCTCGACGCGACCGGCTGCCTCGTCACCCCGGGCTTCGTCGATCTCCACACACACTACGACGGCCAGATCACCTGGGATCCGCACCTCTTGCCCTCGTCGGCCCACGGCGTCACGACCGCGGTGATGGGCTCGTGCGGCGTCGGCTTCGCCCCCGTACACCCCGATGATCACGCCGCGCTCATCACCCTGATGGAAGGCGTCGAGGACATCCCCGGCGCGGCGCTCGCCGAGGGGATGCGCTGGGGCTTCTCGACCTTCCCCGAGTATATGGAATCCATCTGCTTCCCACACGCGATCGATTTCGCCGTGCAGGTGCCGCACGACGCGCTCAGGATGTACGTCATGCGCGAGCGGGCGAGCGCCGAGGAGACCGCGACTCCCGCGGACATCGACAGGATGCGCGCGGTGCTCCGCGAGGCGCTCGTCGCAGGCGCCGTGGGCTTCAGCACCGGGAGGACCGACAACCACCGCGCCGCGACGGGAGATCTCACGCCCGCTTCCGAGGCGTCGATCGCCGAGCTCACGGGGATCGCGCGCGCGTTCCGTGGCCTGTCTCACGGCGTGCTCCAGGCCGTCAGCGACTTCGACATGATGACCTCACCGGACCGCTTCGACGCCGAGTTCGACGTGCTCCTCGCGATGGCGAAGGCGGCGGACGGCCACGCGCTCTCCTTGTCGCTCTCTCAGCGTGACGTCGAGCCCGACCAATGGCGCAAGATCCTCCGGCGCGTCGAGGCGGCGAACGACGCCGGTCTCCCCATGAAGGTCCAGGTCGGCGCGCGCGGCATTGGCGTGCTCATCGGCCTCCAGACGACGTTCCAGCCGTTCATGGGCTTCCCGGGTTACAAGGAGATCGCGGCGCTCCCCCTCGTGGAGCGGGTCCGTCTGCTGCGCGATCCCGCCCGCAAGGCGCGGATCCTGTCGCAGAAGAGCGAGCGCATCGCGGGCGACGGCAGCGGCGTCCCGCCTCTGGTCGACAAGCTCCTCGAGGCGCTCGACTTCGTGTCGATGCGCTTCTTCCGACTCGGCGAGGATCCCGACTACGAGCCCTCGATCGACGACTCGCTCTGCGCCGAGGCGCAGCGGCGGGGCGTCTCGCCGCTCGAGGCCATCTACGACGCGCTCCTCGAAGACGACGGGAGGGCGCTCCTCTACTTTCCCATCTTCAACTACACGGAATTCTCGCTCGACAACGTCGCGACGATGCTGGCGCACCCGCACGCGTTGCCGGGGCTCTCGGACGGCGGTGCGCACGTCGGCACCGTCTGCGACGCGAGCTTCTCCACGTACATGCTGACCCACTGGGCGCGCGATCGGAAGACAGGCGGGCTCTCCATCGAGCGGGTCGTCCAGATGATGAGCGCCGACACCGCCTCCTTCGTCGGGCTCCACGACCGAGGGACGCTGTCGGTGGGCCTGCGCGCGGACGTCAACGTCATCGACCACGCCCACCTGCGCCTCTTCGCGCCACGCCTCGTGCACGATCTGCCGGCCTCTGGGCGGCGGCTCCTCCAGGACGCGAGCGGCTACCGCACGACGCTCGTCGCCGGGGTGCCGACGCTCCGCGACGACAGGCTCACCGGCGCCCTCCCGGGACGCCTCGCTCGCGTGGGCGCGGGGATGAGCTGATGCCGATCCGGCTTTTTTTGGCCAATCAGGTCGTCAAGATCCAGATCCGACGTCGCTTCGCGCGGCGCGGGGACATCCTCGCGCTCCGGGGGATGATGCGAGCGATGGAACGGCAGGTGCGCCCGGTGCCCTCCCACGTGTCCCTCACCGAGCACGTGCTCGGCGCTGTCCCAGGCGAGCGCTTGTCGACGGCGGACGCGCGGGACGACGCCGCGGTGCTCTACCTCCACGGCGGCGGCTTCGTCGCGGGCTCTCCCAAGAATTATCGCGCGCTCACCTGGCGGCTCGCCCACGGGCTCCGCGTCCCCGTCCACGCCATCGACTACCGGCTCGCACCCGAGCACCCGTTCCCGGCTGGGCTCGACGACGCGCTCGCGGCCTACGAAGTGCTCTCACGCGGCGGGCGACGCGTGGCCATCGCGGGCGACTCTGCGGGGGGGAACCTCACGCTCGCGACGGCGCTCGCCGCGCTCGAGGCCGGTCTGCCCGGCCCCGCCGCGCTCGCGTGCGTCAGCCCGGCCACGACGCTCGCGGACGAGCTGCCGTCGGCGAGAGAGAACCGCGCGCGCGACGCGATGTTCCCTCCGGGCGTGACAGACAGCGTCGCGCGCCTCTACGCGGGAGACCGCGACCCAGCCCACCCACACATCTCGCCGCTCCGGGCGTCAGCGCTCGGAGGGCTCCCTCCGACACTCTTTCAGTGTGCTCGCGACGAAATCCTCCGGGATCACTCGGTCGAGATGGGCGAGCGGATGCGGCGCGCGGGGGCACACGCGGAGATCGAGGTGACGGCGGGCGCGTTCCATGTGTGGCACCTCGCCGCCGATCGGGTTCCCGAGGCGTCCCGCGCGATCCGCCGGATGGTGGCGTTCCTCGGGCCGCGGCTCTGGGGCGCAGCTCGCGCGGGGTGAGAGCGGAGAGGCCCGCCTCGTGGGCTCGCGGATGGAGACGTGCTCGCGTACACTCCACGCCCCCCCGCGGAGACGGTCGTCCTCTTGGAGCCGCGTGTCGCGGACGGAGGCGTGCTCGTTCACCTCGAGGCGAGCCAGCTCGGCTGATCCACCGAGGTGTCACGGGTCGCAGCCAAGGTGCGGGCGATCGAGCCCCTCGTGCTGGCGCTCGCGCGGCGTGGCGGCCGATGGCGCTCACAGCGCGCGTCGTGCCGTGACGTCTCCGCCCGGCGGATCCCCTCTCGACTCGGCCTCCTCGACCGCGACGAGGAGCGCGGCCGCGCCCGCGACCGCGCCCGGGAGCAAGAGCAGCTGCATACACGGAACGAGAAACACGACGGCGAGCGACAGACCAAACCCCATCACCTCAGGGACATGGGTCCCCACCCAGCGCAGCCGCGCGCGCGTCCCCTGGTTTCGCACCGAGAGGGGATAGTCGAGCAGATCCCAGCTCACGAAGAGCGACGCCACCAGGAGCTTGAGGGGGAGGACCACGACGGTGGACCCCGGGATCGCGAAGTCGACGACCGTGAGCGCCGTGACGATCGCGACGCCAAAGAGACCAATGGTTGCGCCGCGCGCGTTTCGGCCAATGTCCACCCAAATGGAGGTCGGAGGACGGGGGGGAAGCCCGAGCGCCCGCTCGCGGAGCCGGACGATGTGCTCGAGAGCCGGTCCGCTGACCGGCTGGGCGAGGAGCGCTCCGGTGAGGAGCGCCAAGAGGAGCGTCCCGAGCGCCGCGACGATCTCGACGAGGATCCGGAGCGCGGCGAGCGCATGGCCCCAGAGCCCCTCGCCCCGCGGGACGACCGCTCCCAGCCTTGGCACGACCCAACCCCAGCCTAGCGCCGTGAGCCCAAGGATGATCAGCGTACCCGCGACGACCGGGACCATCGCAAAGGGCCACGCCGCCGGGGTCTTGACCACGAACCAGAGCCCCTTCCACGGCGCGCCCATCGCCCGGAAGAACCCGACCCGACGGGACGGGGGCGGTGCCGGAGGCGCGACCGCGGGAAGCTCCTCCATGGGCTACACGGGAGCTCCGCCCGCGCGACGTCGCGAGAGAATCGCTGCTTGCGCCGCCGCGAGCCGCGCGATGGGCACACGGAATGGGCTCGACGACACATAAGAGACGCCGAGCTCGTGGAAGAACCGAATGCTCGCAGGATCGCCCCCCTGCTCGCCGCAGACGCCGAGCCCGAGGGACGGTCGCGCCGCGCGGCCTCGGTCGGCCGCGAGCCGCACGAGCTCGCCGACCCCGTCGACATCCAGGGTCTGGAAGGGATCGCCCGGGACGAGCCCGCTCCGCTCGTACTCGGGGAGGAACCGTCCGGCGTCGTCGCGAGACAGCCCGAGCGTCGTCTGGGTCAGATCGTTCGTTCCGAAGGAGAAGAACTCGACGTGCGCGGCGAGCTGTCCCGCGACGAGCGCGGCGCGCGGCAGCTCGATCATCGCACCGAGCACGTAGGAGACTCGACGGCCGCGCGCCGCGTCGATCTCGTCTCGTATCCGCTCGGCGCGCTCACGCACCCGAGAGAGCTCTTCAGGGATCATCACCAGCGGGACGAGGATCTCCAAGTGGACCTCGATCCCCTCCTCCTCGACGTCGCAGGCGGCCTCAAAGAGCGCTCGGAGCTGCATGTCGTAGACGTCGGGGGTCGTCATCGCGAGCCGCACCCCGCGATGGCCGAGCATGGGGTTCGTCTCGCGGAGGCTCGCGACGCGCCGACCGACGTCTGCGGGGGCGCAACCCAGCGAGCGCGCCAGCTCGTCGAGCGGGCCGGGGCCGTCGGGGAGGAACTCGTGCAGCGGAGCGTCGAGCAGCCGCACCGTGACGGGTAGCCCACCCATGACGCGGAAGATCCCAGCAAAATCGGCGCGCTCGATGGGCAAGAGCGCGTCGAGCGCCGGGCGCCGGGCGTCCGGTGCCTCGGCGACGAGCAGCGTGCGCAGGAGCGCGAGGCGCGTGGGCTCGAAGAGCGTGTGCTCGGTCCGGCACAGCCCCACACCCTCCGCGCCGAAGCTCCGCGCGGTCCTCGCGTGGACCTCGGAGTCTGCGTTCGCTCGGACGCCCAGGGTGCGGGCCTCGTCGGCCCAGGCGAGCAGCTGCGCGAGCTCCTCCGTCGGCCGCGCGAGGATCATCGGGACCTCGCCCGCGAGGACCTGTCCCGCCTTGCCGTCGACGTGGAGCGTGAGGGTGTCTCCACCTTGGACGACGACGGGCGGGAGCGCGCGCCCGTCGGGCCCGACCCGCGCGATCTTCATCAGACGGCGATCGGGGTCGACGGTGACCTGCATGCAGCCCGCGACGCAGCAGTTGCCGACGATGCGCGCGACGACCGCCGCGTGGGACGTCAGCCCACCGCGCGCGGTGAGGACGCCGGCGGCGACCTTCATGCCCGCGAGATCCTCGGGGCTCGTCTCGCGGCGCACGAGGATGACGCTCTTGCCCGTCGACGCGAGCGCCACAGCCTCGTCCGCCGTGAAGACGACCACGCCCGTGGCCGCGCCCGGCGCCGCGGCGAGCCCCGTGGCGAGCACGGTCCTCAGGGCGTCGGGATCGATCGTCGCGTGGAGCAGCTCGGTGAGCCGCTCGGCGTCGATTCGCAGGAGCGCCGTGTCACGGTCGACGAGCCCCTCGCGGACGAGATCGACGGCGACGCGCACGGCCGCACGAGCCGAGCGCGGCCCCGCGCGGCTCTCGAGCACGTGGAGCACGCCCTCCTCCACGGTGAGCTCCAGCTCGACCAGGTCCCGCGCGCTCCGCTCGAGTCGTGCGCAGATCTCGACGACCTCCGCGTACACCTCGGGCATCGTCGCCTCGAGGCTCCGCTCACCCGCGTCACGGCGAGAGATCCCGGTGGGCGATCGGCGCCCCGAGGCGACGTCTTCACCCTGCACGCCAGGCATCCACTCGCCGGACGGGCCGGGCTCCCCTGTCCGTCGATCCCGGGAGGAGCAGAGCCCGGTGCCGCTCCGGGCCCCGAGGTTTCCGAGGACCATCGCCTGGACGATGCACGCGCCACCCTCGAGCGCGCCACACGCGCGTGCGATGGCGACGAGCACCTCCTCGAGCTGCTGGCGCGGAGCCTCGGGAGGTGGGCGGCCGCCGCGCTGCTCGAGCAAGGCGATGGACCGCGCGAGGGCGTCACGGAGCGCGCCCACCGGGATCGCCGAGTCCGGGATCCGCGCCCGGAGCTCTTCGACGCCGAACCTCGCCGCGTGGACGCCACGCTCCTCGGCCACCGCGCGCCGAGGGCCGTCGAGGAGCGCTTCGAGCACGCGCCGAGGGACCCCGAGGACCGTCTCGCCAAAGCCTGCGACGAAGCGCCGGCGGACGTCGAGCGCGAACCACGCGCCCCCTCCGGTCCGCGCGAGCGCGTCGGTGATCTGGCGCGAGGCACCGACGTCGAGGACCGTGTCGACAGGCACGCGCGCTCCGGGAGAGGCGCTCGGGCGCACCGCGAGGAGCAGGGGATGCTCACCCTCTCCAAAGCGGCGCGAGACCCGCCGCTCGAGCTCGAGGAGCGCGCGATCGATCTCTGCGCGCAGCGAGTCGTCGAGGCCCCCTGCACGCGCGATCTGCTCGCAGCCGTCGCTCGCCAGCACGAAACCGGGCGGAACCGGGATCCCGAGGGCGCCCAGCTCGATCAGCGCGGCGCCCTTCGCCCCGAAGCGAGACGAAGGCGCGTCGTCGCCCGGAAGCCCAGCCGCGAACGCGCGGACGTGCCTCGTCATCCCTTCACTGTACCAGAGCCCGAGCGCGCGAGCGCCGGACGCTCAGTTCGTCAGGAAGATGGCCTCGATCTCGGCGCGGACTTGATCCTCGGTCTGGCTGCGCGAGATCGCGATCTCCTTCACGATGAGCCCGCGCGCCGTCTCTAGCATCCGTCGCTCGCCAAAGGAGAGCTGCTTGTCTGTCCGGAGCCGATAGAGATCGCGCAGCACCTCCGCGACGTCGTAGATGCTCCCTGTCTTGATCTTGTCCATGAAGCCGCGGTACCGGCGGTTCCACGTCTGGTTGTCGAAGGTCATCGTGCGCTCGCGCAGGATGTCGAAGATCTCGCGGATCTCCTGCTCGCTGATGACCTGCCGCAGCCCGACGGCGGTCGCGTTGTTCACGGGCACCATGATCTTGCGCTCGGTGTCCATGATGCGGAGCACGTAGAAGCTCATCCGCGTCCCACCGATGTCCTTCTCCTCGATCTTGATGACCTCCGCGACCCCTTGCGCGGGGTAGACTGCCTTGTCGCCGACCCGGAACGTCGAGCGATCGGCCGGCTGCGTGACGGGCGCAGGCGCCGCGACGGGCGCAGGCGGCGGCGCGGCCGGCTTCTCCACCTTGTCGGCGAGCTTCGCGGGCGGCGGCGACGAGGTCTTCTTCTGCGGCGCGGGCGGCGGCGACGAGGTCTTCTTCTGCGGCGCAGCCTTGGACGTCGGCGTCTTGGGCGTGGGCTTCGTCTTGGCGCGGGCGGTGGTCGAGGCTTGGGTCGTCACTTTGCTGTCTTTCTTGGCCGCGGACGGCAGAGGCGCACGAGCGGCCGGCTTGCCCTTGGGTGCGGCGGGCGCCCGCTTGGCTGGGGCGGTCTTCGTGGCCTTCTTGGCGGTCGGGGCGCTCGCGCGGGGAACCAACGTGGATCTCGGTCTATTCCGGCCGCGCGGGCAGGGCGTCCGTTTTGGCTGGACGGCGTGCGGGGCGGGGCCTAAGGGTTGGAGAGGCGGGCGCGTCGCGCCCGGGGCCAAGAAGCAAAGCGCCTCGGTCCGGCGCGAGGGGGCGATGTAGTCTCTTTCGGCACCTCTGTCAACCGAGACCTCCGCGCTCACGCGCTCGCGCGACTTCCTCGACGACACGTATCTTCGAACGGTCCGCGAGGGCGTCCTAGAGCGCGCCTTCGACGCGCGCCTTCGAGCGTTCAGCTGGAGGGCTGCTGCCCGAGGCTCGCGAGCGCGTCGAGCGCGAGGCCCCAGCGCACACCGCGGTCCGAGATCACGAGCTCGCGCGCGCCGAGGAAGGCGAGCGTCTCCAGCACGATGACGCCGCCCGTCACGATGACGTCCGCGCGCTTGGGCTCGAGCCCCGGCACCGCGCGGCGAGCGGCGAGCGGGAGCGCGGCCAGACGCTCGTGGGTCGCCTGCAAGAGGTCCACCCCGACGCGCGCTCCATGCACCTTCGCGCCGTCGTACGGGGTCACCCCGAGGGCCACGGCGGCGAGCGTCGTCACCGTCCCCGCGACGCCGACCACCGCCCCCGGCGACGCGGGGCGAGCGAGCGTCGCGAGCGCCGCCTGGACGTCGGCGGTCGCGCGGGCGAGATCGCTCGGCGACGGTGGATCGGAGCGGATGTCGCGCTCGAACAGCCGGACGCTCCCGACATCGAGGCTCACTGCAGAGAGCGCCTCGGCGCGTCGCCCGTCCCAGGTCGCGTGGATGAGCTCGGTGCTGCCCCCGCCCACGTCGAACACCCCGATCTCGCCGTGCACGTCGAGGCCCGCGACCGCACCGACGAAGGTGAGCCGCGCCTCCTCGGCGCCCGAGACGATCGCCGGCGCGACGCCGAGGATGTCCGCAGCACGCCTCGCGAAGTCGGGGCCGTTCGAGGCGTCACGCATCGCGCTCGTGCCCGCGGCGACGAGGCGCGAGACGCCGGCCGAGCGCGCCTCGGCGGCGTATGCGCGGAGGCAGTCGAGCGTGCGCTCGCACGCGTCGTCCGCGAGGCGCCCCGCGCCGTCGACGCCGCGCCCGAGCCTCGTGATCTCTGCGCGCTCGACGACGGCCCGCGGGCCGCTCGGCGTGGCCTCCGCGACGAGCAAGAGGACCGAGTTGGTCCCGATGTCGATCGCGGCGACGCGGGTCACTGCGTGAGCTTCGTGATGTCGAGCATCTCCTCGACGTTCGGCATCACGACGAGCTCGACGCGGCGGTTCTTCGCCATGTTCTCGGGAGAGTCGTTGGGCACGATCGGATCGGTCTCGCCGTAGCCCGACGCCGCCCAGTTGAGCACGTTGAGTCCGCCGCCCGGATCCTTGCCGTCGTGGGGCGCGGTGAGGAAGGCGTGGACCTCGCGGGCGCGCATGAGCGACAGGCCCCAGTTGTCCTTGAAGGGGCCGGCGTAGACCTTGTTGTCGGTGTGACCGGCGACCTGGTAGTGGCGCGACGCGAGGCCGGCGTCCTTCGAGATGACGTCCGCGACCTTGAGGAGCATGTCCTTGCCCTTCGCCTGGAGGTCGGTCCTGCCCGACGCGAAGAGGACGTCGCCCGGGAGCTGGATGACCATCTGGTTGTTGCGCACGGTCACGTTGAGGCCAAGCGCGGTGAGCTGGTTCAGCTTCTTTTTGAGCTGATCGAAGCGCGCGCGGATCGCGTCGAGCTGCTCCTTCTCGCGCTTCAGGCGCTCGATGAGCGAGGCTTGCTCGCCGGACAGCTTCGACAGATCGCCCGCCTTGCCGCGCACGGCGTCGAGATCCGCCTTGAGGGACGCGTTGTCGTCCTGGGCCTTGGCCAGGTCGTCGTCGCACTTCTTCTTGTCGGCGCTGGTCTTCGCGAGCTTCGCGTTGACGCCCTCGAGCTCCTTCAGCTTGGCCTGCCACTCGTCCTCGGAGTGGCCGCAGCCCGCCGCGAGGGCGGGGAGGAGGAGGGCTACGGCAACCAGGGAGAGTCGCTTCGTCGTCATCGGTCAGCGCACGCTACTCGCGAGACTCGAAGATCGTCAAACGGAGCCGCAGCGGCTTTCCGAGCCAGGTCGTCGGTCAAGAAAAAAAGCACCGGATCGAAAAAATACTTTGACATGAGCAACGCATGGTCATACATCTGGTGCCATCTGGTGCCGGGTAATCTCACCTGGCATACAGGAGGGTTTAGAACATGGCTGCTAAGAAGACCGCTACCAAGACCAAGACTGCAAAGAAGCCTGCGGCCAAGGCCGCGCCAAAGACCGCCAAGAAGCCTGCGGCGAAGAAGCCTGCGGCGAAGAAGCCCGCGGCGAAGAAGCCCGCGGCGAAGAAGCCCGCGGCGAAGAAGCCCGCGGCGAAGAAGCCCGCGGCCAAGAAGCCTGCGGCCAAGAAGCCTGCGGCCAAGAAGCCTGCGGCCAAGAAGGCCGCGGCCAAGAAGGGCACCGCGAAGAAGCGCGCCTCGAAGAAGGAGCCGCCTGCTGGCGTGCCCACCCTCCTCGGCGGCGCTCCGCCGATGAGCGGCGACGAGTCCGAGTTACACGGCGCTCGCTCGCGCTCGACGCGAGGCTCGGCCGGGGCCCCTTGGGGTCTCGGCCGATGTCTTTTCCGGGTTCGACGTGGCCGCGCTCCCGTGCGCCACATCAGGCGCGGTCCCGATTGGGACCGCGCCTCTTCGAGCGACTCGTCGCGCGTGGGCGCCGCGCGAGCCCGCGTCCGTCTTCGCACCCCTGGCGCCCCGTCGCGCGGGCGCCGCGACAACGGCGCAATATTCGTGCGCCCGGTTGCGCCTGGCGCCCCGTCGCGCGTGGGCGCCGCGCGAGCCCGCGTCCGTCTTCGCACCCCTGGCGCCCCGTCGCGCGGGCGCTTCGCGCGAGCCTGCGTCGTGCGTACGCAATCTCCGCGGCGTCATTTCTGTGGCCGAACGGGAGGTCGCTGGGCGATGATGCGGGGATCATCCATGCTTCCCAAGGATCTCGCGAAGCACACCCGCGCAGCCGTGTGGACGACCCACGAGGAGCTCAGCGCGTTCGTCGGCGAGGCCGCGGCGCTGCCCCCGACCGAGATCCTCCGGGTGATGCTGCCGCTCCTCACCGACCGCGCGCTCGGGCGCGAGGGTGCCCCCCACAGGAACCGCTGCACGGCGTTCGCGATGCTCGTCGAGGCGCGGCCGAGCGAGGAGTACTTCGCGCCGCTCGCGCGGGCGCTCCGCGCGGCCGATCCCGCCCTGCGGACCACGATCGGGGGCTTGCTGCCCATCGTCAACAGCCCGCAGGCTCACGGTGATCTCTGCGAGGTGCTCGACGACGACGACGAGGAGACGCGCGCCGTCGTCGCCAAGGTGCTCGGCCAGGTCGGCGGTCGCTCGGCGCTCGCGATGCTCACGGGCGCGGCCCTGCGAGACAAGTTCCCAGGGCGTATGGAGGCGATGGACGCGCTCGTGCCGCGGGCGGGCGCGCATGGGATCCCACTCCTTACTGCAGTGCTCACGAAGGGGCAGCCACGCGAGCGCGCGCGGGCGCTCCGCTACCTGTCCGACACACGCCTCATGGCGAAGGATCTCGCGGGGGCGAGGGCCGCCGTCGAGCGTGGGCTCTCTGATCCGGACGTGCGCGTCTTCGGCGCGGCGATCGGCGCGCTCGGGGCCCTCGCTGAGGAGAGCGAGTTCATCGACGCCGTCGGCGAGAAGCTCGACTCCCCCAACATCCAGGTGCAGACGGCCGTCCTCGAGGCGCTCAGGCGGTACTCGGGCAAGCGCGTCGTCGACGCCGTGGGGCGCAAGCTCCGCGTGGGACCGAACGTGATCCGCGCCGCGGCGATCGCGACGCTCGAGGCGATCGCCGTGGACGGCGTCGTCCCGCCGCTCGTCGAGGCGCTCGGGATGAAGCAGCTCGCCGTGCGGACCCGCGCCGGCGAGGCCTTGTCGAGCCTCGCCGCGTCGGGCAAGGTCGATCTCGCGCGCACGGTGATGTGGCTCCTGTCGAGCCGCGACGTGAACGTGCGGCGCATGGCCGTCGAGATCGCGAAGCGCTCGCAAGATCCGGGCGCCGAGCTCGTCCCGAAGCTGCTCCGGTTCTTGCGGGACGAAGACTGGTGGGTCCGCGAGCGCGTGCTCGACGCGCTCGTCGAGATCGCCGGCCCGGCGCTCAGCAAGCACCTCGTCGAGTACCTCTCCGATCCGTCGGACGTCGTGCGACGCTACGCCATCGGCGGCCTGCTCCGCGTGAAGGATCCGCGCAGCGTCGGCGCGCTCGTCCGGAGCGCGCAGAGCGACTCGGACTGGTGGGTGCGGGAGCAGGCGATCCTCGCCGTGGCCGCGCTGGGCGATCCGCGGCCCATCCCGCACATCGTCGAGATCATGAATCGGTCGCCCGAGCTGCACGTCGTCTGCCTCGAGGCGCTCGCGAAGCTCCGGGCCACGGACGCGGCGCCCGACGTCGCCGGCCTCCTCCGGTCCGCAGAGGAGGACGTCCGCCTCGCGGCCGTCCAGTGCCTCGCCGCGCTCGACGACCCCTCGCAGGCGCTCGCCGTCTCGATGTGCGAGGCGGATCGGGCCTTCGCGGTGCGCCGCGCCGCTCGCGAGCTCCTCTTTCGGTGGAAGATCGCGGGTGACCTCGGCCCCTCGAAGGCCGAGGACGCGTCGAGCCTCCTCGACGGCCTGCTCATCCGGCTCTCGACCGACGGCGGCGACGATCTCCTGCTCGCCGCCGATCGTCTCCCCTACATGAAGAAGCACGGCCGCGTGACCCCCATCGGCGCCACGGCGATCCCGCGCGCCGAGCTCCGGAGCCTCCTCTACAAGCACCTCTCGAGCGCCCAGGTCGAGGCGCTCGAGGCGAGCCACGACATCGACTTCTCGCATGAGATCCACTCGCACGGGCTCCGCTTCCGCGCGCACGTCTTCTCCCAGCTGACCGGGCTCTCGGCGGTCTTCCGCGTCGTGAAGAGCGCCATCCCCGAGATGGAGTCGCTCGGCCTCCCCGCGGTCGTGCGGCGCTTCGGCGATCTCAAGAACGGCCTCGTGCTCGTCGGCGGGCCCACGGGCTCGGGGAAGTCGACGACGCTCGCCGCGCTCGTCGACTACATCAACCGCACCGCCTCACGACACATCGTCACGATGGAAGATCCGATCGAGGTCGTGCACGAGGGCAAGAAGTGCCTCATCAACCAGCGCGAGATCGGCACGCACACGAGGAGCTTCCACGCCGCCCTCCGCTCGACGCTCCGGCAGGATCCCGACGTCATCCTGGTGGGTGAGCTGCGGGATCTCCAGACGATCTCCTTCGCCGTCACCGCGGCGGAGACGGGGCACCTGGTGTTCGGGACGGTGCACACGGTGAGCGCCGACACGAGCGTCGATCGGCTCGTCAACGCCTTCCCGACGGGGCAGCAGGATCAGGTGCGGTCGATGCTCGCCGAGTCGCTGCGCGCCGTCGTCTGCCAGCACCTGCTCCGCAAGAAGGGCGCCGAGGGGCGCGTGCTCGCCGCCGAGGTCATGCTCAACAACGACGCCGTCTCCGCCATGATCCGCAAGGGCAAGACCTTCCAGATCCCGAGCGTCGTCGCGACCAGCAAGGAGCTCGGGATGGTCTCGATGGACGCCGAGCTCGCGCGGCTCGTGCGCGAGGGGCTCGTCCACGAGGAGGAGGCGTACATGAAGGCCATCGACAAGAAGGCGTTCGAGGGCATGGCGGTGGGCAAGCTCGCCGAGGCGAAGCTCGAGGCGAAGGGGGCGCGGGCCTAGTGGCGCGGCTCGACTCCTTCCTCCGCCTCGTCGTCGAGCAGGGCGCGAGCGATCTCCACTTCCACGCGGGCAAGCAGCCGATCATCCGGCACAACGGCGATCTCGTGACGATCCCCTTCCGGACGATGAGCGCCGAGGAGGCGAGGCGCTTCATCGTCGAGGTGATGACACCCGAGCAGCGCCGGACCTTCGACGAGGAGCAGGAGATCGATTTCGCCTACGATCTGCCCGAGATCGGCCGCTTCCGGGCCAACGCCTTCGTGCAGTCGCAGGGGCCGGGCGCCGTCTTCCGCGTCATCCCGAGGCAGGTCCCGACGCTCGACGCTCTGCGCCTGCCGCCCATCCTGAAGAAGCTCTCCCTCTCGTCGAACGGCCTCGTCCTCGTCACCGGCCCCACCGGCTCGGGCAAGACGACGACGCTCGCGGCCATCATCCATGAGGTGAACCGCA
>CAYNEK010000041.1:14425-43254 GCA_964396175.1 uncultured Polyangiaceae bacterium
ACCGCACGTCGAAGCGCCACATCATCACCGTCGAGGATCCCATCGAGTTCATCCACGCGCCCGAGGAGAGCCTCGTCACGCAGCGGCAGGTGGGGCTCCACACGGCGGCGTTCCACGAGGCGCTGCGCTCGGCCCTGCGCGAGTCCCCGGACGTGCTCGTCGTCGGCGAGATGCGCGACTTCGAGACCGTGTCGCTCGCGCTCTCGGCGGCGGAGACCGGCGTCCTCGTCTTCGGGACGCTGCACACGAATTCGGCCGCGAAGGCCATCGATCGCATCGTGGACGTCGCCCCCGAGGAGGCGCGCGAGCAGGTCCGAGGCGTGCTCTCCGTGCTCCTGAAGGGCGTCGTCGCCCAGCACCTCGTCCGCCGAGCCAACGGCGACGGCCGCGTGGCCGCCCTCGAAATCCTCCTCCAAACGTACGCGGTGTCCAACATGATCCGCGAGAACAAGGTCCACCAGATCGACGGCTTCCTCCAGTCTGCGGAGAACGCCGGGACCGGCATGCGCGCGCTCGATACGAGCCTCCTCTCGTACGTCCGTGACGGGACGATCTCGCCCGAGGAGGCCGTGCGCGTCGCCAACGATCCCGAGAACATGCAGAGGCTCATCGTCGAGATCCCGGAGGAGATGTGAGCGACGAGGCGCGCGCGGCGACCCTCGAGCTCGCGCGCTCGCTCGAGCGCAAGGGGCAGATCGACGCCGCCGTGCGGGCGTACCTGCGCGTCGGCGGCCACGAGGAGGCGGCGAGCGCGCTCGCCGGCGCAGGGCGCCTCGAGGAGGCGGCGCAGGTCATCGCGGGTGATCTCCCCGAGCGCGACGTCACGAAGCTCGGCCACGACGAGCGACGTCGGCTCACGAAGGCGGCCATCTTCCTCGCGAAGGCCGGCAAGATCCTCCAGGCCGTGGAGCTCTTCTCGAAGCTCGGCGAAGTCGTCCGCGCCGCCGACCTGCTCGAGCGCGCGGGCGATCCCGTGGGCGCCGCGCGGCTCCTGCAGCAGGCGAAATCGGCGCGACGGGGCGAGGGCGCGTTCGCCCGGGCCGCGCCCGCTGCGCCCGCCAAGGAGGTGGTCGTGAGCCGCGGCAGGAGCCTCGAAGAGGCCGGGAAGCTCGATCTCGCCTTCGCCGCGTACATGGACGTCGGCGAGCTGGGGCACGCGGGGCGCGTCGCGCGCAAGCTCGGGAAGACCCGGGACGCCGCAGCCCTCTTCGACGACGCGAAGATGCCGTACGAGGCAGGCGTCTGCTGGATGGAAGCCGGCGAGAAGCGGCTCGGCCTCGAGCGGCTCGCGCGGATGAGCCGCGAGGATCCGCGCTACCGACGCGGGGCGCTGCTCGTCGTGCGCCTCGCCGTGGAGACAGGATCGCTCGACTACCAGATCGACCACATGCTGGGCTCGTTCGTCCGCTCGGGGCCGCGCGACGAGGCCGAGCGCGACGCGCTCTTCGAGCTCGGCAGGCTGTACGAGGCGCAGGGCTTCGACGAGAGCGCGCGCGACGTCTACGACGCGATCTTGCGCGCCCACCCGACCCACCATGGCGCGCTCGAGCGCCGCGAGGAGCTCCAGGCGCTCATGGCGTCCAAGATGCGAGAGCAGCGGATCGCGCGGGAGGACGACGCCTTCCATCGACAGCCCGCGGCGGTCGCGCCCGATTGGCCCGCGCTGCCTCCTGTCTCGAGCATCCCCCCGGCACCTTCGGCGCAGGTCCTCCCCGGGCACCCGCCCGCCGCGGAGCCCCCGCGCACGCCCACGCCGCCGAGCGTGCGTACGCCGGCGTCCTCGCCGCGCGCCTTCACGGTGGACACGCCCCTGCTGGCTCCTCCGCCGGTCTTCGATCCGCTGGATCTTCCTCGGGGCGCGCGCGTCGCCGATCGCTACGACGTCGTGCGCCGCGTCGGTCAAGGCGGGATGGCGAGCGTCTACGAGGTCGTCGACACCGAGCTCGGCGAGACCGTCGCGATGAAGCTCTTCGGGCAGTCACGCGAGGACGGCGGCCTCGTCGCACGCTTCAAGCAGGAGGTGTCGCTCTCGAGGAGGCTCGCGCACGCGAACATCATCCGACTCTACGATCTCGGCACGCACGCGGGGTGCAAGTTCCTCACGATGGAGCTCTTGCGCGGCGCCGATCTCGCGCACGTCATCGCGCAGGGGCGCCCGTCGATCCCCGACGCGCTCCGGCTCCTCGTGCAGTCTTGCGCGGGCCTCTACGCCGCGCACTCGCAGGGGATCATCCACCGCGACGTGAAGCCCGACAACTTCTTCGTGACCGACGAGGGCGTCGTCAAGCTCATGGACTTCGGGATCGCGAAGGGGAAGAGCGCCGCAGGGCAGAGCGGGCTCACGGTCGCGGGCTTCATCGCGGGGACGCCGGCGTACATGTCGCCGGAGCAGATCTCGAACTTTGGCAGCGTGACGCACCTCACGGATCTCTACGCGCTCGGGGTGATGGCGTTCGAGCTGCTGACCGGGACCCTCCCCTTCGAGCACGAGGAGATGATGCCGCTCCTCCTGATGCACCAGACCGTCGAGCCGCCGTCGCCACGGTCGCGCAACCCGAGCATCCCGGCCGAGCTGGACGCCATCGTGCTGCGTCTGCTCGCGAAGCGCCCCGAGGATCGCTTCGCCGACTGCCGCGCGCTCGCGACGGCGCTGGTCGAGGTCCGCCGCAAGCTCGAGGGCCGCTGAGCCGCTGTGGAGACGTGACGCGGAGCGCGATCGAGCCGGCTCTCCCATGCGTCACCGTCATCGACACGCGGCGCGACTCAGGGCGACACGACGCGGAGCGCGATCGAGCCCGACCATGCGGTCTTGGTTGGGAACTTGACGCGCCCGATCACTCTGTCGAGGCACGGTCCGAGAGGCCCGGGCGCCTTCGATGACGCGCTCGTGACCTGGCCGCTCGCGTCGACTTGGACCGCCACCGTCACGGCCTTCGGGACCGACTGCTTCGCCGCGCGCGCCGCGTCCACGCACGTCGCGAGCGAGGGCGAGATCCGTGCGACGGAGCGACGGAGCGCGGTCGCCGGCGAGTCCTTGGGGCCACCGGAGACCGACTTCACCTCGAGCGAGGCGTGCGAAGGCCCCCTTCTTACGGACCCGCCCAGGCCGAGCCCGTCACCGACCCCTCCCCCGCTGCCCGTGGTGCCGAGCCTTCCGAGCCCGAGCCCAGCCCCGCCGGTCGGCGGAGCGACGAGCCCAAACGGCGCATCGTCGAAGGCGTCGCTCGGCCCGACCGTGGCCTCGAAGGCACCGGGCCTGGGCTTCGGGCGCGCGTCCTCGGCTTCCCGGAGCGCGGCGGCGACGTGGTCAGCCGCCACCGTGACGGGAGCCTCCGGCGTAGGGGGCGTGGCCACGGCTCCCGTCGCCGACGGCGACGACGCGCAGCCGGGCTCATCGACGCGATGGGTGGGCGCGCCGCACGAGAGCGGCCTCTGCGTGATCCATCGAGGCGTCTCGGAAGAGGCGGCGTGTGCGGGCGGCGCGGACGCTGCGCTCGACGATGAGGTGGACGCGCACCCCGAGACGGCGACCAGCAGGCTGGCGAGGGCGGCCCCACGCATGACGAGCGGATTCTAGCAGAGTCCACGCGCGAGCAGGTGGCGCGGTCACCAGCACCCATGACCCGCCCTCGGCGGCGGGCGCCGGAGGCCCACCGAAGCAGCCCTCCCGTGGGTCGATGGCCCAGAGCCGTCCGGGCGCGACGCTCACACGCACCCGAAGCACGTCGTGAGGTGGTCGAGACGCGGTGTCTTCGCCCGGTTCGGGTGGTGCTAGGCGCTCCTCACGCGAAGCTCGTGCTCGCGAGGGCGAGCGCGCGGCGAGACGCGCTCCCGCGGGGGCCCGCGCGAGCCTCCTGCGGGCCTCGTGGTCCCGCGGCCTCGCTGCGCGAGATCCTGGTAACGTCGCTCGCCGTGCGACCGAGCCTGCTCTCGTGTGGAGTCTGCGTGTGCGTCGCCGCGTGCGCCTCGAGCGGCCCGCCGCCCACCACGAGCCCACCTCCCGCGCCGAGCAGCTCGGCGCCACCACCCGCGAGCTCGTCGTCTACCCCGATCGTCGACGACACGCCGCCCCCTCTGCCGCCAGGGCGAGACGTCCTCGGGGAGCCGCTGCCGGACGGAGCGCGCGCGCGCCTCGGGACCACGCGCATGCGCGTCACCGACAGCTACGCTCGTGATGTGATCGGCTTCGTCGACGGACGGCCGGTGGTCCTCGAGCGAGGGGACGACGGGACGACCGGAGTGCGCGAGCTGACGACCGGAAGGTTCCGCTGCTCGCTGCCGACACCGGGCGTGCTCGCCCCGTCGGGGGATGTGATCGTCCGGGACTTGCCGCTCACCGTGGTCGACGCGAGGACGTGCGAGGTCCTTCGCCGCGAGCCCCCCCGAGGAGGCCCTCCCGCCCTCCAGCCGCCCGGCCTCGGGCTCATCGGGCTGCTCGCGGCCGACGCCGGGGAGCGCGCGTTCGTCGTCGCCGCCAACGGCGCGTTCGCGGCTTCGGCGCGCTCCGATGGAGTGCATGTCTTCGATCTCGCGACCGCGAAGGAGACCACCCTGCTCGGCAGGCCGATCCCGGCTCCACCGAAGCAGCACCCGATGTCGGCGCGAATCGTCGCCTTCTCTCCCGACGGCGCCCTCGTCGCGATCACGCGCCCACGGGCAAGCGCCGACAGACCACGCGTCGTCGCCGTCCACGAGTCTCGGTCGGGCAAGCTGCGCGGGGAGCTCGCGCTCGACGTGGTTCCGGACGCGCGACTCACCCCCCTCGGGATGACGAACGACGGCGCCGTCATCGTCGAGCAGGGTCGCGAGGTCTTCGCGACGGATCTCCGCTCCCACATGCCCACGAAGACCTTCCTCCCCGCGGCCGCGCCGAGGGGCTCGCAGCCGTTCACGTTCGGCGGGCTGTCGTTCTTCGGGTCGACGACCTCGCTCCGGTGGTCTGCCGACGGGAGCGCCTTCGCGATCACGCGCGACGAGGTGCACCTCTTCGACGCGGCGAGCGGCGAGGAGCGCGGCTCGTGGGCGATCGGCGCGCGGGGCGTCGCGCTGTCGCCAGAGGGGCGGCAGATCCTCATCCAAGAGGCCTCGGGGCGCACCCACTTGACCCAAGCTGACGCGAGGCTCGACGAGCCCGTGCCGGGGCACGCTCGTGCGGTGACCCAGCTCGCCTTCTCGCCGCGCGGCAAGCTCATCGCCACGATCGACGGCGCGACGCTCATCCTCTGGGACTCACGGGATGGCCGGATGCTGCGACGCGTGGAGCTCCCCGGGGTCTCGTCCGTCGCCTTCGGAGCGGACGGCGCGAAGCTCTTCGCTGCGCTGGGCGACGGGCGCGTGGTCTCCACCACGGTCGACACGAGATCCCCACCGACGACCCTCGACGACGACCACGCGACGTCCGTCCGGCTCACGACCGGCCCAGGAGGCCTCGTCGTCAGCAAGCGGGGCGGGCGCGTCGCAGAGGCCGTCACCGTGTACGGCGCCTCCGGGCGGACGCGTACGCTGCCGATCGAGAACGGCGACGACCTGCTCGACACCACGTTTGCCCGAGACGGCCACACCGTCGCGGTCCTGCGGCCACGCAGCCTGTCGCTCTACGACGCAGACGGCCGCGCAGGCGCTCGGCGGGTGGTGCTGCCGCCGCTCGGATCCTACGCGGTGGCGAGGGTGCTCGCCGCGGGCGACGATCTGATCGTCGCTCCCGGGCGGGCACAGCCGCTGCTGATCGACCCTCGCACAGGGAAGGTCGCGCGGCGCTACCGTCCGTCGTGCCAATCCGTCGCGGTCCTGCCCGACGGATCACGGCTCGCGTGCCTCGACGGCGAGACGCTCCGCTGGATCGACGTGACGACCGGGGACCTGCGCGAGCACCCGCTCGGTCGCGCCGGAGAGCAGGCGCACCTCTCACCCGACGGCGCCACCTTGGCCATCACACATGCGGACACGACCGTGACGCTCTTCCGCGTGAGCGCCCTCGGCGGCTCGGAGCCGAAGCGTGCCGTCGCGCCCTTGCGGACCTCACCCGTCGGCGATTGGACCGAGCTCAGCGTGGGCTGCCTCCAGAGACAGGACGGAGCCGTGATCTGCTTCTCTCCAGGCGCCCGCCCATCGGGGAGCGCACGGCGTGGGAACGTGCCCGCAAACGCCGCCATTCCTGGGCTCGGGAAGGTGGTTCAGCTTGCCTCGAGCACCGAGCTGGCGTGCGCGCGGCGCGACGATGGGGCGCTCCTCTGCTGGGGTAGATGGGCGAAGCCTGGCGGCGTCGAGAGGCAGCGGGATGTCGTGCACGCGATCGACGTCGCCGTGCACGAGGCGCGCGCGTGTGTGGTGGAGGAGCTCGGGACCGTCCGCTGCTGGAGCCAGGTCCACCGCTCGGAGGAGCGCGCCCGGGATCTGCTGCCCGGGATGGACGACGTCGTCCGCGTCGCCGTCGGACGAAGCCGCGTGTGTGGGCTGCGCCGCGACGCCACGGTCGTGTGCGCCAAGGGCCCCCCGAGCGCCCAGCCCGAGCGCACGGCTCAGCCCATCGCCGGCGTCCGCGACGTCGTCGATCTCGCCGCGGGGCACGATCACGTCTGCGCGCGCACGAGCGCAGGTGCGGTCTTCTGTTGGGGTTCTGGAGGCAAAGGGCAGCTCGGTGAGCCCGTGCTCCTCGACCGCGAGGAGCCCGTCCTGGTCGCGGAGGGCGTCACCTCGCTCTCGGTCGACGAAGATCTGACGTGCGTCACCGTCGACGGACGCCTGCGCTGCACCGGGGAGAAGTCACGGCTCTTCGCGCCTGACTTCTCGGACAGGCTCGTCGATGTGGGCCCCGCGAGCGGGCGCGCGATCATCGTCGACGGTGGCGTGTGTGTGCTCGACGACGGAGCGCTCGCTTGCACCGACGGCAGTCGGGTGCCGCGGCGCTGAGGCGCCACGCGCGAGCTCTCCGCACCGGCGACGGTCTCCCTCGCGTCCGACGCGCGCCGCGTCTCGACCGCACGCCGGCGCCGATGACCCTCGCTGCGTGGCGGTCTTCATCTCGTTCGATGCGCGCCGCGTCTGCGCGCGATCACTCCGTGCAGGTGACGGTCTTCTTCGCGGCGTTCACGGCGAGGAGGTGCTTCGGCGCGGGGCAGCTCTGCGAGCAGATGCTGTCCTTGCAGCCGAGCGTCCCTTTCTTCCACGAGTAGGTGCAGCCGGCCGCGCCACACGCGTACGAGATACCCGTCCCGGGATCGGAGCCGGTCGTCGTCGGCGCGGCGACGACGCACTTGCCGCCGGTCGAGACGAACCCTGGAGGGCACGTGGACTTGGGGTCGGCGCAGGCGCCGCTCACCCGCGGGCTCCCGTCCGGGCAGGGCGCGCTGCACGCCTTGGTCGCGGCGTCGGGCACCTGGCCCGCAGGGCACGTCGCCGTGACACCCACGGGCTCGAGCCCGGGTGCCGCCTGGACGAGGAACGCGTCGATCGCGTTCTTGCGGAGCGTCGACTCCGCGATCCAAGCGTAGCCATTGGCCCCCCAGAGGGGACCCCAGGAGTTCTTCAGGAGGAAGTACTGCTCTCCATCCTGCTCCGCGTAGCCCACGACGACGACCGAGTGCACCGCGCTCTGTCCCACGTAGTCGGGGATGAGTGGATCGGGCTCCGCAGCCTTGACGACCGATCGCCACGCCGTCACGTCGGCGCGGAGCACGAGCAAGACGCCCTGTCGCCGCGAGAGCGCGCTCCGCAGCGCGGCCCCATTCGACGGCTCGATCTCGACGAGATCGACGAGCCGCGCGTGGAGGCTCGCCTCGGCCGGCGCCACGTCGGCGAGCGTCACGGCCTTGCCCTTCTCGGGCGTCTTGCAGAGCCTCGACGCGTCCGGCTGCGCCCAGGTGCACGCCCGGGTCTCGCTCCAAGGGAAGACGTCCTCACGCGCGATCGTCCGGCCGAGGTTCGCCGCGACGGCGGCGCCGAGGCTGGCCCTCGGGGAGCGCGCGAAGACATGGAGCGCCGAGACGGGTGGGAGGGTGTTCGATCGCTGCGCGAGCGCGACGTCGATCGCTGACGCGAGCGCCATCGCCGAGCCGGCCCCGACGACCCCCGCCTGCCGCACGATCCCCGTGAGCGCCTCGGCGCGGAAATCGACGTAGTCCGGCAGCGCGGGGGCCTTGTCGAGCACCTGCCGCGCGACGGCCGCCGCCGGGCTCGCCACGCGCGCGTAGTCCTTGGTGAGGCAGTCGAGCGGCACCGTCACGCCGGCGACGTCGATTTCGCCGCACCCAGGGGCTCCCGGTGGATGCACGAGCGGTGGAGCGCTCGACCCGGGCGGTGCCACGACGGGCCGTATCTTCGCGAGCCTGAGCTTCGGTGACACGAGCGGCGGGCTCGTGGTCGACGGAGGAGGAGGCGCTGCGGTCGACGGGGGAGCTGCGGCGATCGGCGGAGGCGGGACGACGTAGACCGGCGGCCCAGCAGGGTCTGTCGAGGGGCCATGCCGGCTGGGCACACACGCCGACAGGAGCACCGCGACCGCGCAGGCGAGGCGGCGCATGGCTCAGGTCCAGTGCCCCGCCCTGAGCGCCGCGGGATCGATGGCTTTGATCCGACCCGCCATCGCGTGACGGAAGACGTCGAGGTCTTCGTCATCCATCGCCGCCGAGCCGAAGCCCTCCGCGAGATCCATCCCGGTCGCGAGGATGCGGACGAACATCGCGAAGTTCGTCGCGCAGAGGACGGGCTCCCACCGGTCGGTGCCGCTCATGGCGGTGAAGACGGGGCAGTCGCCCTCGGCGTCGAGCTTGGAGACGTCGAGGAAGTAAGGATCGCCGAGCAGCGTCGAGCGCGCGACGATGACCCAGGAGCGCCTCCAGCCGCTCGGGGGCTCGTCCGCGCGCGGCGTCCCCTCGGCGTCCAGCGAGAAGCCCTGCTGCTCGGCGAGGATCTCGCGCGAGGGCAGGAGCCGGACGCGATCGATGGCGCACGGCACCTCGACGCGCACGGGGTCGGCCTCGGTGAGGAAGGTGCGGTACCGTGCGGGGACGCGGAGCGTCCGCTTCAGCGCATCGACGACCGCCGGATCGGCGCGGCCCGTCTCGTAGGGCAGCTTGCGGCGACGTGAGATTTCGGAGAGGGCCGAGACGCTCTCGGCGAGATCGCTGTCCAAAGCGGAGCTCCGGGGAGAGTGGGAGGGGCCGCGGGTGTAACAGACGGCGAGCCGATTGGCGAGCGCTGCCGCGCGCGCGTGCCCGCATCGCCTGCATGTCGGACGGACACGACGCACGAGCCTCGTCGGCCCTGCGCAGGCCGCGAGCACCACGGTCGTGGCGCACGACCGACGAAGACTCCACGCGCCCAAGGTGACCTCATCGCGCGCATCGGACCTCGTGAAGATGGAGCGCACTCTTCGGGGAGGCACGACGCACGAGCCTCGTCGGCCCGGCGCAGGCCGCGAGCACCGCGGTCGCGGAGCACGACCCGCGAAGGCGCTCTCGCACGAACGCGTCGGGGCGCCGGGGCCCGTCCTTCCGCGAGCGGGGCCCGAGCCTCAGGGCTCCTGCGAGGCGTCCCGCCGGCACCGGCGCTCCCGCTCGAAATGTAGGATGGCGACGATCGGGCCGAGCGACAGCAGGAGCAGCCCCACGCGCAGAGGGAGCCCCGCGGCGACCAGCCACGGGCCGAGCGCGATGCACGCGAGGACGAGCGTCCACAGCCACGCCGGCGCCACGGCCACGCGCGTGACGTAGCGATGAATCACCCAGATCGACGCGACGAAGATCGCGAGCGGGATGGCCACCGCCACGAGAGCCCGCGCGGGTGAGCGCGTGGCCTGCTTCGACACGTCGGCTACCAGTCCGAGCCCGCTGCCCACGGCGGCCAGGGCCGCGAAGGTGGCAAAGTGGCCATAGCCCCAGCCGAAGGAGCGCGCGCGGTGGGCGTGGAGCGCCTCACCCGACGGCAAGAGGAAGTACATCCACCACAGGCAAAAGGTGAGGAGTGTGCAGCCGAGCCCCACGAGGGCCGTTTCCGCCGTCAGTCCGTTCGCCTCGATCAGGCCGGCGATCGCGTTGGCGGTGCTGAGGATGCTCTCGCCGAGGATGATGATGAGAAACCCGCTGTAGCGCTCGGCGATGTGGTGCGCGTGCCACGGCGTCGGAGGCCCACACGACTCGGCCCAGAGCGGGACCCCGAGCTCCAAGAGGACCAGCGCCACCACAGAAGACCACACCAAGGATGGAGGCAAGACCCCGCTCGACGCCGTGAGCGACTGCGCGAGCCAGAGCGCCTGCACCCCGGCCACGCCGCCCGCATACCGGAGGCAGGTCCGTCGGCGCTCGGGATCGCCGCGCGCCGCGCGCCACCACTGCACGCACAGCGGCAGCCGCATCGCCACGTACCCCGCGACGGCGAGGTGCGTATGGCCCACGAAGAGCGCGGGGACACCCGCGGCGAAGACGAGCGCACCCACCATCTGCAAGAGGGTCAGCAGGCGATACGTCGCGTCGTCGTCGTCATACGCAGAGCTGAACCACGTGAAGTTCATCCACGCCCACCAGATGGCGAAGAAGGCGAGCAGGTAACCGGGCAGCGCGCCGACGACCCCACCGGTCCGCTCGGCGTGGTGTAGCTGGGCCGCCGCCAGCGCCACGGCGACGACGGAGGTCAGATCGAAGAGCAGCTCGAGCGGCGAGGCGGCGCGGTGCTGCTCGTGGATGTCACGGCCTCGAGTCGCCGAGAGGCTCGTCATCCGACGCGGCCCTCGATCGTGGCGAGGCTCCCAGGGCGACCCGACGACGCCGTCCCATGCCTCGATGCAGCGCAGTGCCGCGCGCGTGGTGAGCACCCCACCCCGCACCCGGCGTGAGGCGCGACGAGGCGACGAGGTCGGGCAGCGACGCTCGGCATCAGCGCGCCTCGAAGCGGCGAACGTAGGCGACGCCGAGGAGCCCGCGCCCCACGGTGATCCGCGCGGGGCCGGCCTCGGGGAGGTTCTTGCAGAGCCCGGAGATCTGGAAGCGGTGGGGTGGCGTGGTCAGCTCCGAGAGGATGACCCGGCAGCTCCCCGTGGACCGCCCGCGGGCGTCCGTGATGGTCCGAGACGACTCGACGCGGACCTCCAGGGTCGATGGTTCCGCGAAGTCGAGCCCGCTGTTCAGGACCGACAGGTAGGAGTAGACTGGGATCAGATGGAGGAGCGCCAGCGGGAGCCCCAGGGCGAGGGCGATGAGACCATGCCGCCGCGCCGCGGCAAGGAGGACGAGCCCCGCGAAGAGGAGGTCTATCGCGGCGGACCACGCGGCGAGCGGCCAGGACAGCGGACTCCCGGGCGCAACCAGCTCCTTGCCCCCGAGGAGCTCGCCCTGCACCGCCCATGAGAGCAGCGGCCCGAGGAAGATCCCGAAGAAGGTCGCCAGGATCAAGACCCCGAGAGGTCCGAGGTCGGGACGGTGCCAGCGGCCCGAAGGGATCGTCCTCCCCAGCTGGACGAGAGCAGCGATCCACCCCGGGATCGCGTCGATGGGGACCTCGCGCGATCCAGCGCCGACCGAGAAGGTGGCCACGAGCACCGAGCGACCGTCGGGCAGCGGGGGCTCGCCGCGTGGCCGAGGCTCTCCGACGGTCAACGTCACGCCGGGACGCAGGGCGAGGATCGCGAGGAGCTGCCGGCGCACCTCCGGATCGCCGATCCACCGGGCGAGGAAGGATCGCGCGCGCGACGGGGCCGAGAACGCGATCTCCCGGTCGAACGTCGGGTCCCCGCTCGCGACGCTTCGGCGTCCGCCGATCGCCAGCCACCACGCCTCGAGCCCCGTGGGGCGCCTCACCGTGAACGGCCACCGAGCGAGCTGCCTGTCGACCGATCCGAGCAGAGGGATCTCGATCGCGACCGTCGACCCGGCCTGCCGTCGACAGACACCCGTCACTCCCTGGACGGTGAAATCGAAGCGTGCTCCCCTGACGAGGCTGCCGGTGAGCAGGCGCCCGAGCTGCGCGTACCCTGCCTCGAGGCGCGCCTCGGTCGGCGTCATCGCGGGCTCACCCGGCTCGCCCAGCCCACCTCGGCGCCAAGACGGCGGGGCGCGCCCACCGTCGAAGGGGTGCGGAGCGAGGCCTCGATCACGCGGACCCCTCGATGTCACCACGCCGGATCGCCCGCAAGGACCTCGTGCCCCGGGGAGGTCCCACGCGAGACGCCTTCGGCCAGGAACCGCCCTCGGATCATCGGACGACGGCGACCCAAGGCAGAAGGCTCGGCCGTGCCTTGGTGTATGGATGTTCCATATTGTTCCACGGCCGAAGGGACCCCTCGAGCCGACGGCGGGCGCGCCGGCCTCGCGGCGCGAGCGGGCCGGGTGTCGTGTGTAGGGATGTTCCATAGCATCTCACGATCGAGGCGCATCCCGCGCGCCCAGCTCGTCAGCGCGCCCCAGGTGTGTAGGGACATTCCATGGCATCTCGCGGTCGAGGGGACTCCTCGAGACGGCGTCGGACGCGGCAGCCACACGGGCCAGAGGCCGCGCTCCGAGCATCGTGGCTCGAGATCCGTGCTAGGGATCGACGCCTCGATGAGCGACGATCCCTCCGAGAAGCCTCGCACCGACGAGACCTCGCCCGACGGCGACGTGGACGAGGAGGCCGCCCGGCTCGCGAAGGAGCGGCGCCGCCAGCGACGCAAGGAGCGCCTCACGAAGGAGGAGGCCAGCGACGCATCCAAGAGGCGCCGCGAGGACCGGGAGCCCGACGAGGAGCGGGACGGGCCCGCAGACGAGGAGGTCGATCCGTACTGGTGGATACCCCACGCGGTCCTGCTCACGATCCTCTTGCTCGGCCTCGTGGGCTACTTCGGCGGGTTCCAGAAGCACTGAGCCCGTGGGCCACACCGTCCGCCGAGCCCTCCACGCGGCCGCCAACCAGGCGGTGCACGCCATCGCCCGCGTCGGCTACCTGCACCCCCTCGCGAACCCGCGGCGCCACGGCGTCCTCATCCACAAGCACCTCCAGTACGGCGACGACGCGCGGTGGAACCGGCTCGACGTGTACGAGCCGCTCGAGAAGCGCGCGCCCGCGCCCGTGGTCGTCTACGTCCACGGTGGCGGGTTCTCGATGCTGTCGAAGGACACGCACCGCCTGATGGCGCTCCAGTTCGCCGCGCGCGGGTACGTCGTCTTCAACGTCGACTATCGCCTCGGTCCGACGCACCTGCACCCAGCGCCCCTCGAGGACGTGCTCGAGGCCGCGCTCTTCGCCCGGGAGCACGGGGCTCGCTTCGGCGGAGATCCGGGCCGCGTCGTCTTCGCCGGCGAGAGCGCGGGGGCGAACCTCGTCTCGTCGCTCACCGTCGCGGCCTGCGTCGATCGCCCCGAGGCCGTCTCGGTGCGGGCCCGTCGCGAGGGGCTCCGGCCCGTCGCGACCCTGCCCATCTACGGCATGCTCGACATGATGGATCTCCCGCGGCTCTGGCGCGATCGGCCGCTCGCTCCCTACATCCTCGCCCAGGTGCGGCACGCGGCCGAGAGCTGCGTCGGCGCGCCAGCCGAGCTCCACGCGCCGAGGTTCCCCCTCGCGAGCCCGCTGCGCCTCCTCGAGGAGCTGCCCACCCCCGCCGGGCGCGCCCTGCCGCCGTTCTTCGCCGCGTGCGGGACCAAGGATCCGCTGCTCTCGGACACGCGACGGCTCGGGGCGGCGCTCGCGCGGCTCGGCGTCCCGCACGAGGTCGTGATCCACCCAGGCGAGATCCACGGCTACAACGTGCTCCTCTTCCGCAAGAACGCCGCCGACATGTGGCGACGGACGTTCGACTTTCTCGCGAGGCACGCCGGCGCGACCAAGACGGTAGAAAGCCGCGCGGATGCGGGGTAGGCACCGGGCTTGCCATGTCTGACCGTCCACCCCCGAAGCGGGACGTGTTCATGGAGCTCATCCAGGGTGAGAGCCTGTACCTGCACCTCGACGCGCGCCCGCTCGACGTCATCGTGCCGTTGCCGCTGAAGACGCGGCCACAGCTCGTGCTCCAGGTGGGCCTCAACATGCCCGTGCCCATCCCCGATCTCCAGGGCGACGACTGGGGCGTCACGGCGACCTTGTCGTTCTCGCGGCAGCCGTTCACCTGTCGCATCCCCTGGGCGGCCATCTACGCGATGGTGGCCGGTGATGGGCGTGGGATGGTGTGGCCCGAGGATGTCCCGGACGAGGTGGCGACCCAGATGGGCGTCCAGAAGCGCCGCGCGACGCCGGCCGCCGAGACCGAGCAGCCCGCCGCCGCGGCGACGCCGGAGGAGCCCAAGAAGGCGGCGAAGCCCCGCAAGCGCAAGAGCCGAAAGAAGGCCGAGGAGCTCCCGCCCAACGTGCTCGCGCTAAAGGACCACCCGCCTCCGTCGACCGAGCCCTCGCCCGCCGCAGCCTCGCCGCCGAAGAAGAAGCCCCTCGGCGAGTCGAAGAAGAAGAAGCGGGAGATCCCGTCGTATCTCCGCGTAGTGAAGTAGCCTCGACCGGAGGATGGCGAAGGCCGCTCGAACCCTCGTCTGGGTAGCGCTCCTCGCGGGCATCGCCTCGCTCGCCGAGCTCGCGCTGCCGCGGCTCGTCACGGACTCATCGGTCCGTCAGCTCGTCATGCTCGCCGCGGTGAACGTGCTCATCGCGCTGTCTCTCAACATCATCAACGGGATGGCCGGGCAGTTCTCGATCGGTCACGCGGGCTTCGTCGGCATCGGCGCATACACCGCCGCCGTCGTGATGGCGAACCTCCACGCCAAGCTCCCTGGCGACATCACCTTCGCGCGGAGCTTCCTCATGGTCCCGGCGTCGGTCGTCGCGGGCGCGCTCCTCGCGGCGCTCTTCGGGCTCCTCGTCGGACTCCCGAGCCTGCGCCTTCGTGGGGACTACCTCGCCATCGTGACGCTCGGGTTCGCGGAGATCTTCCGGCTCCTCATCGCGACGGCGTCGGTGTCGTCGACGACCGGGCTCTCGGGCCTGCTCGCGCGCCTCGGCGGTCCCAACGGCTACGCGGGCCCAAACGACCTCGGCATCCCGCAGTACGCGGGCCCCTTCTGGCTGTTCGGTGCCGTCTTCCTGGCCATCGCCCTCTCCATCCGGCTCAAGTTCTCGGGGTGGGGGCGCGCGCTCCGGGCGCTCCGAGAGGACGAGATCGCCGCCGCCGCGGTGGGCGTCGATCCGACGCGCTACAAGGTGACGAGCTTCGTGCTCGCGGCGCTCGGCGCGGGCGTCGCGGGCGCGCTCCTCGCCACGATGAAGGACGGCTCGCCCATCACGCAGCCCGACAGCTTCACCTTCCAGGCGTCGTTCGACGCGATCACGATGGTGATCCTCGGCGGCTCCGGGTCCATCTCGGGGGCGGTGCTCGGCGGGCTCTTCATCACCTTCACCATCAAGCTCATCGAGCTCGTGCAGGCGACCGACGCGGTGCAGTCCTTCAAGACCGCGCACGAGTGGCTCGACCTGAACGCGCTCCGTATGGTCATCTACGCGGGCGTCCTCATCGCCGTCATGATCCTGCGCCCGGAGGGCGTGTTCGGCGAGCGCGAGATCCTCCGGGTGGGGACGCGGCCACGCGCCGAGCGGAGGCGGCCATGAGCGCGCTCGCCCTCCTGTCGGTGTCGAAGACGTTCGGCGGGCTCCGGGCCGTCGCCGACGTGTCGTTCTCCGTGGAGGAGGGCCAGATCTTCGGCGTCATCGGGCCCAATGGCGCGGGCAAGACGACGGTGTTCAACGTGGTGACGGGCGTCTATCGTCCCGATCCAGGCGGATCGGTGCGCCTCGGCGGCGGCGAGCTCTCCGGGAAGAGGCCCGCCGAGATCGCCGCCGCCGGCATCGCGCGCACCTTCCAGAACATCCGGCTCTTCGCGAAGCTCACCGTGCTCGAGAACGTGCTCGTCGCGTGCGAGACGACCCGGAAGACGCAGCTCGGGGGCGCCCTGCTCCGGACCGCCGCCTTCTACGCGGACGAGGCGGACATGCGCGCTCGCGCGACGGGGCTCCTCGAGGTGTTCGGGCTCGCGGAGATGGCCGAGCTCGCGTCGACCTCGCTCTCGTACGGAAACCAGCGGCGCCTCGAGATCTGCCGGGCGATGATGCTCCGACCCAAGGTGCTCCTCCTCGACGAGCCCGCCGCGGGCATGAACTACGGCGAGGCCGAGGGACTAAAGGACCAGATCCGCTGGCTGCGCGACGAGTTCGGGCTCGCGATCGTGCTGGTGGAGCACAACATGCAGGTCGTGATGGGCGTCTGCGACCGCATCCACGTGCTCGAGTACGGGCGCACGATCGCCGAGGGGACACCGGGCGAGATCAAGGCGCACCCCGCCGTGCTCGCGGCCTACCTCGGGGAGGACACCGCGCAGGAGGAGCCCGCGTGAGGACGGCTCACCCGAGGCGCGCGCCACTCCGCGCAAAGGCGGGCGAGGAGCTCCTGCGGTTGACGGATCTCCGGGTAAAGTACGGTGGGATCGACGCGCTCCGCGGCGTCTCGCTCGTCGTCCGACGCGGCGAGATCGTGGCGCTCATCGGCGCGAACGGGGCCGGCAAGACGACCACGCTGAGGTCCATCGTGCGCCTGCCCGGCATGCAGTCATCGGGCTCGATCACCTTCGACGGGGTGGATCTCGCGCCGCTGGCGACCGAGGACACGGTCGAGCTCGGGATCGCGCTCGTCCCGGAGGGGCGCGGCATCTTCCCGAACCTCACGGTGCGGGAGAACCTCGAGCTCGGCGCCTACAACCACAAGGACCGCGCCGTGATGGCCGAGTCCTTCGAGGACGTCATCGCGCTCTTCCCTCGCCTCGGCGAGCGCATGAAGCAAGAGGCCGGGACGCTCTCGGGGGGTGAGCAGCAGATGCTCGCGATCGGTCGCGCGGTGATGGCCCGCCCCGCGCTGCTCTTGCTGGACGAGCCGAGCCTGGGCATCGCGCCGAAGCTCGTGGCGCAGATCTTCCAGGCGATCCTCCGCATCGCCGAGGGTGGGACGACGGTGCTCGTCGTCGAGCAGAACACGCGCGTCGCGCTCTCCCACGCCCACCGCGCCTACGTCGTCCGCACGGGCGAGATCGCGCGCGAGGGCATGGCCAAGGACCTGCTCGAGGACGACGAGATCAAGGCCGCTTACCTCGGCGGGTGACGCGCCGTAGGAGCGGCGTGCACAGCGCCGAGCAGCGTCGAGCGCTCGATCGAGCTCACCTCGGGCTCCACGTCCGGCGAGCAGAGCGCTTCCCTCGCGGGCCGGACGTTCCACGGCAGCAACCGACCACGCGGGTCCGCTGGCCCGTCGACGGGACCCTCGCGCGTCAGCCGAGCTTCATCGATGCCCTGACGAGCTCCGCCCACGTCGCCGGGGCCTCTGCCCTCGACGCCGTGACGATTGCCGGGACCATCGTCCTTCTGCGAGCGGGAGCCACGATCCCCGGCGCGAGATCCACACGAACGGGCGGCGGAGCGGGCGCTTCGGCGGGCAGCTCGGCGGGGGGCGGAGACGCCGGCGCGACGAGGTGGACCGCCGCCACAGGGCTCGAGAGCTCCACGGAGGCTGGGGCGCGAGGGGGAGCGTGCTCGTCGAGGACCGCATCGGGAGGGGTCTCGGGCGCGGGCAGTGACTCGAGCTTGTACTGGCCAGGAGCCTGCGCGAGCGGCAGCTCGGCCTCCTGCTCGGAGAGGACATCCATCGGTGGCGCAGGCGACGCGGCGAGCTCGAGCGCGGCCTCCGGCCCCTCCTCGAGATCGAGCGTGTTGCCGAGCTGCTCGGTCGTGGGCAGCGCCGGGCGGGGCTTGGGCAAGACCGAGTCGGCCTCGAGATCCTCGGTCGAGATCTCGCTCGCATGCGATGGCAGCGGGCTCGGGCGCACGGTGCTCGGCGGGAGAGGCGGCGGCACGGTTCGAGGCCGCAGCGCCGGGGCGTCTTCGGCGGGGATGAGCTCGTCGACGACCGTCACGGCCTCGGCTGTCGGGACGGATCGAGCCGACGGGTCGAGCTCGCCCCCGGAGCCATCCTCCACCGGGATCAGCTCGTCGGCAGAGGACAGCGCCTCGGGGCCCGACGGGACCAGGTCGCCTTCCGAGAGGAGATCGACCTCGTCCGCGTCGTCGAGCACCTCGTCTGCCTCCCCGCCCGCCTCGAGCGCGATGGGCGCGTCGTCGTCGACGAGCACCACCGACGGCGGCGGCGGCGCAGAGGCTGGGCGCGCGTCGGGGGGCGCGCGATGCTCCTCGGGGCCGAGGCCCGCCAGCGTACCCAGCGGCTCACGCGGGGCGGTCAGATCGGGGCGCGGCGGCAGACCGGCTCCCGCGTCCCGGCGCTCGGGCACGGACTGAGATGGCAGGGATGCGGCGGCAGGCCGGACGGTCGTCGGCTCGTGGCGGCTCGGTCGAGGCGCCGCGGCGTTGCGCTGGACACGCGCGAGGAGCCCCTCGAGGACCGCGATCTTGCGCGCGTCCGTCACGACGCCGCCCCGTGGAGCTCGACCAGCACCTCGCCCCAGCCTCGCCCTTCGCCGAGCCGCTCGCGAGCCTTCGCCGCGCCTGCGGCGCCGGTCACGAGGAGCCGGGTCCGCGTCGCGTCGCGCATCAACGGGATGACGTGCGCGCCGAGCCGCGTCGCTGCCTCGAGCGCCGCCGCGATCACCGCGGCGAGCGTGTCCGCGCCGAGCGGCGCGTGATCGACGACGAGCACCAGCGCCGCGCCCCAGCGCTCGACCGAGAGCGCCCCGAGCCCCGCGAGCGCCAGCTCCAGGCCAAGGTGATCGACCACCTCTTCGACGGTCGCCGAGGCGGCGTCGAGGCGACGCGCTAGCCGCGTCCCGAGCGGCGCGCCGAGCCTCTCGGCGAACGCCTCCCGAGCGACGGGCGGCGCGGCCTCGAGCAGGGCCTCGAGCGCGTCCGCCGCGCAGAGGACGCGCTTCGGAGCGTCCGCGAGGTGCACGAGCCCGCTCGCGAGGTCGAAGGTGACGGCGTGTTCGGGGGAGGGAGGCTCGGCCATGGGGCGGAGAATCTTACGAGCAATTACGCGGAGAGCCCCGAAATCGTCAAGGAATCGGCCCAACCGACCCGCCGACCGGGGCGAGGCCCGACCCGCGACGAGGCCCGTCGTCGACGGACGAGGACGGCGCCCCGCGCCCCCACCACGCGACCCGCACCACCGAGCGACCCTCCACCGATGAGGACGACGCCCATGCCTCCACCACACGACCTGCACGCCCGAGCGACCCTCCACCGACGAGGATGGCGCCCTTGTCGCTGCTCGACTCGGACGACCGACTCGCCGCGCCGAAGCGACCGTCAAGCCCACCCACGCATCGCTCCGGCCCGGCGACGCGCCCGAAAACTGGCGACTATCCGTGGCGGCCCCCTACAATCGACACCATGCCCCTGCGCGTCTCGTCCGAGCGCCCTGCGCGTCCGAGCGCTCGCGCAGCGGACAGGCCGCCGAGGACGCGCGACGTCGTGCCGCGCCTGCAGCTCGCGGTGAGCCGCTTCGGCCTCGGGCTCGAGCTGGCCGAGCCGTTCTTGCTCGGGGCGATCCGCGTCGATCGGCTCGTCGCCCCGCTCCTCGGGCTGACGTTCCCGGTGGATCTCTCGGGCGGTGTCCCTCGCTTCCGGCACAGGCGCGGCGCGCTCGAGTCGCTCTCCGTGACGGCGCTCGGCGAGCCGCTTCGACGCGAGGTGGAGCGCGCGCTCTCGAGCCTCGATCGGCGGCCTCAGGTCCAGCTCCTCCCGGCGTCTCACGGGCTCACGGTGGGGATCGCGGAGCGAGATCGAGCCGTCGCGTTCGAGGTCGTGTGGATCCCGCGCGGACGAGACGTGGAGCTCGTCGTCTGCGGGGCGCGCGCCGTGGGGCACGAGGCGCCGGCGCACCTCGTGGCGCTCCTCGCGTGTCACGCCGTCCTCGCGACACACGCCGCCCGTGAGGGCTCTCGCTTCGTGGTCCATGACCTCCCCGGGCTCGTCCTCCGCGCCGTCTTGCCGAGTGCGGGCGCGCGCGTACCCTCGACGAGCGACGTCGCGCTCTCGGAGCTCGAGCCCGTCGGTGCCGGGTTCGTGCTTCGCGCCGACCATGGCGGGAGGCTGCCCCCGCTGCATGGCGCCGCGGCCAGGGCGCTCGAGCTGTCGGCGCTGACGGCCCCGGCGGACGACCGGCTCGTCGCGGGCGACCTCGAGGGCGCTCGGGAGGCGCTGCTCCGGGCGCTCGAGGCGGCGCCAGCTCACGAGGAGCTCGCGGCGCGGATCGCGGACATCGATCGCGCACTGGGACGACGAGGCGAGACCGCCCTCGCCGCGCTCTCGACGGCGGGGCTGGTCATCGATGCTGGGCCGCTCGGCGCCGCGCTCCTCGAGGGCGTCGGGGACCACTCGAGCGCGCGCGAGGCCTGGGAGCGCGCAGCAGAGCGCGAGCCGTTCGCGCCGCTCGCCGGTCTCGCGCTCGTGCGAGCCGCGGGGCTAGTGCCGGATTTCGCGACCCGAGACCGACTGCTCACGGCGGCTCACGTCCGATCGCCCAGCACCGACGGCATCGTCTGGACGCTGCTCGATGGCGCGATCGACGGCGGCGACGTCACCCGGGTCGAGCGCCTCGTCGACGAGCTCGTGGCGCGAGCCAGAGGACCCGAGGAGAAGCTCTCGGCGCTGCTCCGCGTCGCCGAGAAGCTCCACGAGGCGCGTATGGTCCGCGAGGCCCGCGGCGTGCTCGAGCGCGCGCTCCGCTACGAGCCCACCCACGCCTCGACGCTGACATCGCTCGGTCGGTGCCTCTTCGATCTGGGCGAGGCGACGCGCGCCGCGGACGTCCTCTCCCGCGCGCTGGCTACGATGGAACGGCGACAGGCCGACACCTCCGAGGCCGAGCTCCTCCTCGCCCGCGTCCTCGCCGACGGGCTCGGCGATCTCCCGCTGGCGATCGCGCGGCTCCGCAGGCTCGCGCGTACGTCACCGCTCTGGGCGGAGGCTCGCCATGACGAAGCTCGGCACCTCGCGACGCTGGGGGACGGCGCGGCGGCGTCGGTCGCGTGGGACGCGATGAGGCAGGCGCTCGTCGCCGCGGGGCCGGGGAGGGACGCGCGCGCGTGGGCTTGGCTCGCCGAGGCCGCGCGCTTCGAGCTCGACGTCCGCGACGACAAGCCGCGCGCGAAGGCCCACGCGGCGCTCGCGCTCGAGCAGCGGCCGCGGGACGGAGCGATCCGCGAGCTCTTCCGCCGGGCCGCCGAGGAGCCCCGTCCACGACCCCAGGCGTCGGATGCCGTCGCGAGCCCCACGCGGACCGACCCGCCTGGCCCTCACCTGCCGACTGAGCCACCCGGCCCCGGGGACGACGAGGATGTCACCACAGACCTCGACGCGGAGATCGAGTCCCTCACCCACGAGCTCCGCGCGCGCCCGAGCGAGCTCAGCGTCGCCCTTCGGCTGGCGACGCTGCTCGACGCGCACGAGCGCGATCTCGAGCTCTTCGCGCTCACCTCGGCGCGCATCGAAGAGGGAGACGAGGCGACGAGGCGAGCGCTCTCGCCCTTCCACGGGCGGGCACTCTCCCGGCTCGCGGACGCTGCCGAGCGCGAGGGGCGCGCCGAGGACGCCGCGCTGTACCGGTCTCTCCCGCCGCCCGGCAGCAGGCGGAGCTGATCCGCCGCAGGCGACGGTCCCCTCTTGATCTCGCGCGACCGAGACCCCATCGTCCGCTGGCTCGGGTCCCGCAGGAGACCAGAGCCCGCCAAGGCTCATGATGACGCGCTATTGTTGGGATTTCTTCGGCCCGAGCGGTGAGGGCACCGCTCGTCACTTCCACGAGCACCTCGACGAATTCCTCGGGCGCGAGCGCGTCGACGGCTGCGTGACCGGCGTCCTCGTCGAGCCAGGGCGCGCCACCGTCTTCTGCGACACTCCGGCTGCCCACCGAGAGGTCGTCACGCGAGCGCTCCGCCCCAAGCGCGCCACCGAAGGGTAAGCTCCGGGGGCTCGCATGCTCCGCCCGCCTCGCCCACCCCACCTCGACGACGTCGAGGCCGCGCTCGACGCCCGCCCGGCGCGGTCGATGGGGCGGGGCGCGGAGCTCGCGTGGCGAGCCGTCGCCGTGGCGTCCTTCGGGCTCGGGCTGGTGGGCGCCGCGCTGCCGGTGCTGCCCACCGTGCCGTTCTTGCTCCTCTCCGCGTGGGCGGCGCGCAAGGGCTGGCCTGCGTTCGACCGATGGCTCGTCGGTCACCGCCTCTTCGGCCCGCCGATCGTGCGATGGCGCGAGCGCGGCGCCGTACCGCGGCGCGCAAAATGGCTGAGCAGCGGCGTGATGGCCGTGAGCGCGATCGGGATGCAGCCCTTCGGACAGATCCCCGCGTGGGTGCGCGTCGCGGCGCCCGCTGTCATGGTGGTCGTCGGGGCCTGGCTCTGGTTTCGCCCCGAGGAGTGAGGGTCCCAGCGAGGCTCCCCGCGTGACGCGCATCACCCCTCCGGCGACCCGCGAGGAGCTCTTCGCGCGGGCCGCAGCGCTGTCGGGCGCCTCGATCGCGGACCTCGCCACGCGCCTCGGCCTCGACGTCGGCGGCCGCGGCGCCCACGCGAAGGGCAAGATCGGTGAGCTCCTCGAGCGCGCGCTCGGCGCGACCGCGACGAGCCGCGCAGAGCCGGACTTCCCGAACCTCGGCGTCGAGCTGAAGACGCTGCCCGTGGACGCATCGGGGCGGGTGCGGGAGTCGACCTTCGTCTCGTCGTTCGACGTCCGCGTGGCCGACACGCTCGAGTGGGAGACCTCGTCCGTCCGCGCGAAGCTCGGGTGCGTGCTCTGGGTGCCCGTGATCGAGCGATCTCGCATCGGCCGCGCCTTCGCGTGGCTCCCGACGGCCGAGGAGCTCGCCGCGCTCCAGGCCGACTTCGACGAGATCATCGGGCGACTCGGGCGCGGCGAAGAGGTCTCGGCACGCGCAGGCGTCCACCTCCAGGTGCGGCCCAAGGCCGCCGACGGGACGCCAACCGAGCTCCTCATCGACGACGATGGCACCCGGCGGCTCACCGTGCGGAAGGGCTTCTACCTCCGCCCGAGCTTCACGACGGCGCTGCTTCGAGCCCACGTGGCCGCGGCCCTCGAGGCCGGCGCGAGCGCCCGACCGCGCTCGTCGGATCGCCACCGAGACGATGAGGTCAGCGATCCCAAGGGCGCATCCGACGACGTCCACGGGCCAGACCGTCGGATCGCGCACGGAGACTGAGGAGGAGCGGCACCTCGCCGCAAGCGCTTCGCGTTCTCCGCGACTCAGCGCGTTCGATACGCCGGCACGCGCGTTGCTAACCAGGTGCGTCGAGGACGGCGCACGCGCGACCCTAGAGACGATCATGACCCACCTCGAGCGGCTCGTGGCCCGGACCAAGGGACCCGGCTCTAGGGGCGCGCGCCTCTCGGAGTCCGCGGAGCATGAGCTCGTCGCCCGATACCAGGGCGGGGATCGCGCGGCCGGGGACGCTCTCGTCGAGGCGATGCTGTCGCTCGTCGTGTCCATCGCGCTCGAGTACCGGCGCTGGGGAGCCTCGATGGACGACGTCGTGCAGGAGGGCGCGATGGGGCTCCTCGCGGCGGTGAAGCGCTACCATCCGGCCCGGGGTGCGCGGCTCGCGACGTACGCGGCGTACTGGATCCGCGCGCAGATCCGCGATCACGTGATGCGCACGTACCGCACGGTGCGCATCGGCACGACGAAGGAGGAGCGCCGCGCGGTCCGCCACTACCGGCGCTCGGGCGATGACGATCCCGGAGCGCTCGCAGAGGCGTCTGGGCTGTCGATCGAGCGCTCGCAGAGGCTGCTCGCGACCCTGGCCTTCCCCGAGAGCAGCCTCGACGCCGAGAGCTCGACCGGCGGTGGCTCGCGGCTCGACCGGCTGGCATCTCCCTCGCCGAGCCCCGAGGAGGACTACGCGGACCGAGAGGCTGCGGCCCGCGCCCGCGAGGCCTACGAGGCCGCCCTCGGGGAGCTCTCGGCGCGAGAGCAGGAGATCCTGCGGGATCGTGTCGATCGTGACGAGCCGCTCACCCTGGCGGAGATCGGCGCGCGGCTCGGTGTGAGCAAGGAGCGCGTCCGTCAGCTCGAGGCCCGCGCCTGCGAGAAGGTCCGCGCGAGGATGGCGGAGCTCGGCGTCGCAGCGTGACCACGCACCCGACCAGCCCGACGTCTGCACGACGACGCGCCCGCTCGAGCGGCCTCGCCTGACGCGCCCGCTGCACCCGCGCTCTCCGCGCCTCTTGGTCGACGCAGGAGGCGTCACTGAATGGGGCTGCGTTCGAGCGATCGCGAGGTCACTCTGTCCTCGCTCGGCCGCCTCCCGGCGGCTCGACCGAGCGACTTGGGGGCAGAGGTCTCTTCGTGGCTACGGCTTCCTCAGGCGCTCGAGGGCGGCGAGCGCCTTCTCGTGCTTCGCCCTCGCGTCCTTCTCGGCAGCGTCACGGCGCTTGTCTGCGGCGGCACGCCGATCCTCGGCCTCGAGCACCCGCCGGACGAGCGGCTGCGCGGTGCCCTGCGCCTTGTCCCCGGTCGCGCGCAGGAGCTCTCGCAGCCGCTCGAGATCGGCGACGGCCACTGACATGTCCGTCTGCGCCGTCGCCGCCCGCGCCTTCGCCGCGTCCTCTTCGGCGAGGAGCTCCGAGGCCTCGCGGAGCGCCGCCTGCTCCGTCCCCGTGAGGCCGGGCTTCGCCGCGAGCAGGCTCACCTGCGCGTGGTTGACGAGGCTCGGGCTCCACGTCCGCGCGAGCCCCTCGACGAAGGTGATCGTGCGCGTCTGCTTGCTCTTCCTCGGCACGTCGAGGACGACGTGCGGCGTCGTGACCGTCGCGTCGGTGATCACCCCGTCGGCGCCGGTGATCTTGCCGTTCTTCGCGATGGTCGCGGACACCCACAGGGTGCGCGGCGCGTTCGATCGGTTCTCCAGCTCGACGACGTGCTCCGTCGTCCGGAGGAAATGCTCGACGAGGCCCACCTTCGGATCGAAGGTCACCCGGCGGGTCTCCTCCTTCGACTCGGGCCACACGGGCTCGCGGACGAGCACGTCCACCTCGTCGCCCACCGTGACGAGGCGCGACTCGCCAGCCGGGAGCCGCTCGAACATCGACTCACCCATCAGGCCGCCGCCGCCGTACACGGCGACCGTGCCCGCGGGGAGCGCGGCGCCCGTCGTGTTCACGAGGCGGATCGCCGTGCGCCCATCACCGCCGAACCGCGAGAAGAGCACGATCGGGAGCGCCGTCACCTCCCGGGAGAGGATCGGCACGAGCGCCGAGCTGCGCGCCGCGAGCGCGAAGGGGCCGTCGGGCCTGAAGATGAAGAGCGACGTCTCCTCGCTCACGGTGGCCGCCGCGATGGGCGCGAGGTTCCCGACGACGAGCTCGTCGCTCTGACCCAGCCTCTCGCCTTCGGCGAGCGTGGTCGCGCCCATCCGCACGGATGGCGACCTCACGGCGTGGCCGCCACCGAGCCGCCCGCTCCCCGAGCCGTAGCCCACGCCCTCCTCGATGAGCCCCGGCCCGCCCTCGCCATAGAGCTCGTCCGCCGTCGTGTCCCCGAGCTGCGGCAAGGTGGAGAGCGCGTCGTCTGGGCGCTCGACCTCGCGGTGACGGTATCGCGGTGCGGCGAGCGGGAAGAGGAAGCTGTCGGGCTTGCCGCTCGCCAGCTCGAGCTTCACGTCGCGCCAGTCCTCGTCGGTGTCGTTGTGCACGAGCGCAAACCCCTGGAGCACGGTCTTCGCGCCGTCCGCGGCGAGGACGACCCGGTAGCTCGCGCGCCAGACGGGCGCCTCCGCGACATACCCGAAGGTGATGGCTCCGGTGCGACCCCCGAGCACCGACAGATCCTTTCGGATGAGGGCATGACGCGGCGAGAGCGCGTGGAGCGCGCCGCCGAGCCGAGACGCGAACGACGGGTCGAGGGGTCGCACCTCCCGGACATCGTCCAGCCGCTCGCGCGCGAGCTCCCCCGCCTCACCGAGCACGATGAGGAAGGTGACCCGCTGCGGCGGCTCCTCCGCGGCCCTCGACGAGGGCGCCTCCGCCACGGCCTTCGCCGACGGCGTCGACGAGGTCGCGACCGGCTCGTCGACGACATCGACGACGATGCCCGTGCGCTCGAGCTTGTCCGTCGTCACGATGACGCGCTCGCCCTTCAGTGACACGAGCAGATCGCGGAAGCGGATCGGTGCGGCGCCGCTCGGCAGGCCCATCATCGCTCGAGCGCGCGTCCCGCTCGTGGCGCTCGGGAACGAGAGGGCCGTCACGGGCCCACCGCCCTCACCCCCCAGCAGGACGAGCGACTTCAGCGCGTCATCGAGGTGACTCGCGGGCACCGGGAGGCTCGCGCCCGTCCCGGCGCGCCCCGAGCGCTCGAAGTAGCCGATCCCGGTCTCGTAGAGCCGCACGGTGCGCAAGGGCACGATCTCGCTGTGGGGCGTCGTGGGACCAGAGGAGCGCGCCGCGCACCCGAGCGATGAGACGGCGAGGACGAGCGCTGCGAAGGAGGTTCTCATGGTCATGCCGAGTGACAGCGTAGACGCTCGGAAGTTTCGCCGTCACGCGCTCGTTCGACCATCGGGCACATCGAGCCGCATGCCTCGACGGCCCGGCGGAGATCGCACCCCTCGAGGCTCGAGCCGCTCGACACGCCGACACATCGAGCCGCATGCCTCGACGGCCCGGCGGAGATCGCATCCCTCGAGGCTCGAGCCGCTCGACACGCCGACACATCGAGCCGCGCTCAGCTCGTGAGCAGGGCCTCGACCGACTCCTCTTCGGGTGCGACCCCGTCGATGAAGCCGCGCACGTGCGGGTCCTTCGAGGCGAGGAACACCTCCTTGCCGCCCTCGAGGACGACGCGCCCGCCGCGCAGCATGGCGATGCGATCCGCGATCTCGAAGGCGCTCTTCATGTCGTGCGTGACGACGACGTTCGTCGCGTGGAGGCTGTCCTTCATGGCGTGCACGAGGTGGTTGATGCGCGCGGTGTTGATCGGATCGAGCCCCGTCGTGGGCTCGTCCCAGAGGATCACCTCGGGCCGGAGGGCGATCGCGCGCGCGAGCCCCACACGCCGCTTCATCCCGCCCGACAGATCCGCGATGCGCATCGCCTCGATGCCCGGGAGCCCCACGCGCCCGAGCGCCCACCGGACCCGCTCGCCGAGCTCGTCCGCGCCGAGCTCCTTCGCGTGGTGCTCGTGGAGGCCGTAGGCGACGTTGTCTCCGACCGAGAGGCTGTCGAAGAGCGCCGACGCCTGGAAGATCATCGCGACCGCGCGGCGGTGCAGCCGGAGCTCCTCGCTCGTCATCGACGAGACCTCGCGCCCGCGGAAGGTGATGCTGCCGCGGTCGTAGGGGATGAGGCCGATGAGCATCTTCAAGAGGACGCTCTTGCCGACCCCCGAGCCGCCGAGGATGACGAGCGTCTCGCCCTCCCAGACGTCGAGATCGACGCCCGCGCAGATGACCTTCGGGCCGAAGGCCTTCTCGACGCCGGCGAAGCGGATGATCGGCTCGCCCTTCACCCGACGCCCGTCCACTCGGCGCTCTTCTCCCACAGGAGCCGCGCGAGCCCGGGATCCTCGGCCTCGCGGCTCGGGCGCCGCTCCGCGCAGGCGTCGTAGTACTTGCCGCTCTCGTCCGCGCACGCGGGGGACGTCGCGCAGTGGAGGCTCGTCTTCGCGCCTTCTTCGTTGGAGATCATGAAGAGCTTCATCGCGCCGCGGAAGACGGCGGGCACCTGGCGCCAGGCGTCGGAGGCGACGACGCCCGGGTGGAGCGCGTAGCTCTTGACGCGCGGATCGAGGCGACGCGCGCACTCCTTCGAGAAGAGGACGTTCGCGAGCTTCGAGACGGCGTACTCGGGCAGCCCGGTCACGCTCCTCGTCGGGCGGCGGACGGCGTCCCAGTCGATCCCGTGGGCCTGGCGATGCGCCTTCGACGCGACGTGGACGACGCGGGGCGCGGGCGCGGCGAGGAGGCGCGGCAGGAGCAGGTGGGTGAGCAGGAAGTGGCCGAGGTGGTTCGTCCCGAAGGCGAGCTCGAACCCGTCCTTCGTCTGTCCGCGCAGCCCGGCGAGCCCCGCGTTGTTGACGAGCACGTCGATCGGGTGGTCCTCCGCGAGGATCTCGGCGGCGGCCTCACGCACCTTCGAGAGGTCGCCGAGATCGAGCGGGACGTAGCGCGCGGCGCCTTCGCCGTGGGCCTTCTGGATGCCGTCGAGGACCGGGAGGGTCTTCTCTCGGCTCCGACAGGCGAGGACGACGCGCGCGCCGCGTCGCGCGAGCTCTTCGGCGGTGACGCGACCGATGCCCGTGTTGGCTCCAGTGACGACGACGTTCTTCCCGGCGAGATCGCCCATGGGGGACCGCGTACCACGGGCGCCCGCGCTCCGCTGGCGCGGACCTGCGAGGGTTGGGGCTCATGACGTCTCGTGCGGTGGGGCCGCCGCTCCCTCCCCGTCGCGCCAGGCCCCCGAGGCAGCCCGACGTGGGGCCGCGTCGCCAGCGCGCGAGGCGCCCCGGACGGCGAGAGCGTGAGCTCGAAGCTGGAGAGGCGCCCCTCCGCCGCGGACCCGATCGCTCCCGGGTCTCCGCGCCCGGACGGGTCTTCGATCGCGTGGCAGGGCAGTCCGCGGTTCGTGGCCGACGGGGCCAACCGCGCGTCCCACGGAGCGGGGCGCCCGTGCGACGCGTCGAGCACGGGCTCGTGCAGCGCCGTGTCGCACGAGCGCGCGCGGGGCCTCGAAGGGTCGAGCGGTCGTGGCGTGCCCGAGGTACCCCCGCCGCGAAGGGTCGGGCGGTCGTGGCGTGCCCGAGGTACCTCTGCCTCGAAGGGTCGGGCGGTCGTGGCGTGCCCGAGGTGCCCCCGCCGCGAAGGGTCGAGCGGTCGTGGCG
>CAYNEK010000042.1:0-41067 GCA_964396175.1 uncultured Polyangiaceae bacterium
CCGCGCCGGAGGCGCCCGCCTGACCCGCGCCGGAGGCGCCCGCCTGACCCGCGCCGGAGGCGCCCGCCTGACCCGCGCCGGAGGCGCCCGCCTGACCTGCGCCGGAGGCGCCCGCCTGACCCGCGCCGGAGGCGCCCGCCTGACCCGCGCCGGAGGCGCCCGCCTGACCCGCGCCCGACGTGCCTGCGTGCCCCGCGCCGCCGCTGCCGCTGGTCCCGCCTTCGCCGGAAGAGCCGCCGGAGCCTCCTGCTCCGGCTCCACCCTGACCGCCGCCGGCCTTACCAGCCGCGCCGGCCTTACCAGCCGCGCCGGCCTTTCCAGCCCCGCCGGCGGAGCCACCGGCCCCCGCTTGGTTGCCCTCGATGGCGTCGGTGTCCACCGACGCGATGAGCTCGCAGCCCGCGAGGCCCAACGACGCGATGAAGAGCGAGAAGGTGAGGAGCTTGCGCATGGGAGGACAGTCTATCCGAAGCCGCGCGCCGGCCGCCATGGTTTCGCGCTCACGGCACGACTCGGGAGCGAGAGGTGAGGGATGCCAGGCGGCAAGGCGCCGGGCGCCATGGCCTCGCGCTCACGGCCCGAAGAGCCTCCCCAGCCCGTCGACGGTCCGATCCATCGTCACCGCGGCCACGGCGAGGAGCGCAAGGCGTTTCACGCCCGCCGCGACCTCCGCGAGGGTGCCATCGCCGGTCGCGCGACGTGTCGCGGCCTCGAGGGCCGTCCACGCGACGCTGGAGGCGATGAGCGGCCCCGCGACGTGGACCGCGATGGCGAGCCCGGCCGTCACCGACGTGAGGATCCTCCCAGCGCCGCCGATGTGCGCGCCGAGCATCAGCGCATCGGAGACGCGCGCTGGCGCCCCCGACGCGAAGAAGAGGAGCGCCACGAGCACCGACGAGAGCTGCGAGAACGGCCCCTTCGTGCCGACGAGGGCGTCCGAGATCGCTCCATGGACGCGCCCGAGCCACAGCGGCAAGGCCGCCACGATGGCGATCGGGACCCCATGGGCGAGCGAGAGCCACGGCGGCTCGTCACCGAGCGCGGGGGCGATCGGGAGCGCGAGGCACGCCGCGACGAGCAGGCGGGTGGAGAGCGCCTCGCCGGTCAACCCCCACGCCGGGACGATCACGGCCGCGGGGAGCGCCCGCGCGAACGCAGCGGTGAGCCCGGGGTCGCCTAGCGGCATCGGAGGCGCCGCACGAAGGTCCGGCCGTCACCGGCCCACGCAACCCACGCGCCGCCCGCGGCGCTCGGCGAGACGTCCAGGTGGTCGACCTGCTTCGCGGTCGCGACCTCGAGATCGTTGGAGAGCGCGCCGTCCTCGCCGATCTCCGCGACGCGGATCGAGCGTCGGGCAGAGGGGGCCTTGTCCGTGGGCTGGACGAAAGCGACCCCCGCGACGCCGCACGCCGTGAAGCCGAGCGCTGGGGAGGGGTCGAGGCCGTTGGGGTAGAGCGTCCACTCCGCGTCCTCGCGCGTCTCGGCGCCGAGCGGGACCCTCGCGAGCCCGAAGTCGAGCCCGTTCTTCGGTGTGGCGAGGACGGCGACGAGGACGCCCGCAGGGAGCGTGAGGGTGAGCTCCATGAGCTGATCGGAGGGCGGCGCGTTCCACGCGATCTGGCGCCGGATCACGCGGAGCGGGCCGTGCTCGACCGTCGCGAGGTGGACCGGCACGAGCGCCGTCCGCTGGTCCAGCCACCCTGCGTACAGCGTGGACTTCGCTGCGAGCAGCGCGACGGCGGTGCCCCCGGCTCCCTCCTCGGAGAGGTCGATCGTCTCGCCGTCCACCCAGAGCCGCGCGTGTCGCTCACCGTCCTTGCTCGTGCGCTCGGCGACGAAGGCGACGGCCTCTCGGTCATCCCACGTCACCGCTGCCGGGGTGATCTCCTCGACGTGCTCGACCAGCACCTCGGCGGGGCCGCCGGCGAGCGGGAGCCGCTCCAGCGCCCCGCGCGAGACGTAGTACGCGAACCGCGCGGTCGCCACGGTCCTCGTTCGCGCGAAGTCGCTCCCGTCGCCAGCGAGCGGCTTGGGCCGGGCCGTGAGCGGCACCTCGAGGAGCGCGCCCGCCTTGGTCCTCACGATGGCCACATCCTTCGAGAGCGCCACGAACGATCCGGTCGCGATGTCGATGGGCCTCCCGTCGGCGCGGAAGCTGCCGCCACCCGCCCTGCCAGGCGAGGCTGGCGCTCCCTTCGTGGTCGAGCGAGAGCCCGAGGCCGACGTCGCCGCGAGTGCTCTCGCCGGGGTCGTTGCAGCAGGCGCACGCGAAGAGGTCGTGCTCGGGGTGGTGGTGCTGGCGGGCGCGGGCTCGGCGGATCGATCCGGCGGGGGGCGACGGCAGGACGCGGTGAGGAGCGACGAGAGCAGCACGATCGCCGAGGCGATGAGGGGGCTCGCGCCCTCGAGGAGAGGACGTCCGGAGGCCCCGCAGGCGGCCAGTCGCGTGCTCGTTGACACGATGAGCCGCCGCATCTACCCGCGGCCTGCCGTGGCCTTCGATCCGACCTGTGTGGGGTTCGTCACCGAGCCGCTGTCCTTCTCGTACGACGGTGACACGCTAGCACTCTACGCGCTCGGCATCGGCGCGACGCGCGACGAGCTCGACTTCGTGTACGAGGGGCGGGGGCCGCGCGCGTTCCCGACGTTCGCCGTCATCCCCGCGCAGCCGGCCGTCTTCGCGTGCCTCGGGCGGACGGGCGGCGACTTCGAGAGCGTCGTGCACGGAGCGCAGTCGGTCCGTGTCCTCCGCGCGTTCCCGCCGCAAGGGACGGTCGAGACGCGCGCCACCCTCGCAGGGCTCTACGACCTCAAGCGGCTCGTCCAGTGCGTGGTCCGCACCGAGAGCCGCGTCGCCGGCGAGCTCGTCGCAGAGACGGAGTGGAGCATCCTCTACCGCACCGGCGGCGGCTTCGGCGGCGTCCTCCCTCCGAAGCGCACGGAGCCGAAGCCCGCGGACGGCGTGCTCCCGGACGCGGAGGTCGTCCAGGAGACCCGCCCCGAGCAGGCGCTCCTCTATCGGCTCTCCGGCGACAAGAACCCGCTCCACGCCGATCCGGCGCTCGCGGCGAAGGTCGGATTCACCGACGGTCCCATCCTCCACGGCCTCTGTACCTACGGCTTCGCGATGCGCGCGATCGTGCGGGCCTTCGCCGATGGCGAGCCGTCGAGGATCTTGCGGTACGATGCGCAGTTCAAGAAGCCCGTGTGGCCGGGCGATGTGTTCCATCACGCGCTCTACCGCGAGGCGGACGGGCGAGGCCTCATCGTGACGCGGGCTCGCGATGTCGTGGTGATGACGGGCTCGTTCGAGCTCGCGGTCTGAGCGTCGCGCGATCGCGACGGCTGGACGGCGAGGGCGCCCGATGCGGGTGACGTGTCGCGGGCGTCAGGTGATCGCGACGGCTGGACGGCGAGGGCGCCCGATGCGGGTGAGGTGTCGCGGGCGTCAGGCGATCGCCTCGGCGATCTCGACGGTCACGGTGCGCTCGGTCATCGTCACGGCCGCGCAGTCGATCCGCACGCGCTCGATCGTCGGGTCACTGCGCGCCGTCGCCCAGTAGCGCTCGAGCGCAGCGCGGAGCCTCCGGCGCTTCGCGCGTGTCACCGAGCCGAACGCGGTCTCCCACGCACCAGCGCCTCGCGTCCTCACCTCCACCAGCACGACGAGCGCGGCCTTCCGCGCGATGAAATCGACCTCTAGGTGCCCAAAATGCACGTTGCGCGCGAGCACATCGAACCCGCGCGCAACGTAGTGGTCGATGGCGGCCTGCTCGGCCGCTCGGCCCTTCGCGACCGTCAGGGATTGCCCTTCCCGTCCACGTCCGTCACCGCGTCGTTGCGCTTCGCCGTCGCCGCGACCGTCTCGCCGGTGGAGCAGTCGTTCTGCTTCCAGCCCTCGTCGCTCTTCTTGACGCAGTAGGAGCCGGCGAGCTGCCCCGAGCCGCCGGCGACGACCGCACCGAGATCGAGCTCCTTGAAGGGCGTGCACGCGAACCCGTCCGGGCACTCGCAGTACTTCGCGTCCTTGTCGGCGCCGTCGCAGCGACACGAGCAGTAGACCGCCTTCTCGGGCAGCCGCGTCTTGCACTGCGGAGGCACCGGGACGTTCACGTAGTCCGCGTCGGCGCCCGTCGAACCCGGGATGCGGCAGGTCGCCTTGTAGTCGATGCTGTCCGGTGCCGGCTTGTTGGCCTTGTCGATCTGTCCCTTGTCGTTGGGCTTGAGGATGCCTCCCACCTTGCCCTCGTCCTGACCGAAGGGGCACGACACACGACCTCGGAAGTGGTTCACCAAGCAGACGCGGGTCTGGCAGCTGAACGAGCGCGACTCGATGTTGACCTCGCTCGCCGAGAAGGCAGAGAACGAAGCCACGTACTCGTCCTCGGGGACGCACGGATCGCCGACGCCGCCGCTGCTCGAGCAGCCCTGCGCCACGAACGCCGCGGGCGAGAGGAGGGTGACCAGGGCGACGAACTTCCGAACGAGCGAGCCGGACGCTCGCGCTGAGAGATGGTGTCGAGACATGGCGGAGGGTTCGGAGCGAAGGTACCGACTCGAGCGCTTTTCGGTCAACGATTCTTTCGTCCATCGGGGCGAAAAGAACCCACTCACCGTGCCACGCGAAAAATGCAGAAACCCTGGACCGTCGACCCGCCGACTGCCAACGCTGGGTGCTGCTCAGTGGCCTCCGGTGCATGGATCCGAGCGCGCCTTGTGCGGGGTCGACGCACGAAGCGCAAATCGGTCTTGACACCCCCCGCGTGCCCTCTCTAACCTCGCTCCCTCTCGCGCACAGAAGCCCACGGGAATCATTGAAGAATTCTCCGTCTGTACGCGAAGTTTCCAGCGTCTCTGTAGGCCGCTCCACCGGTGGCTCCCAACCCCCCAGAAACTCCGAGAAAAAAGCGAGAACGTCGATGCGCTCCAGGTTCGCACGTGTTTGCCTCCTCTCCACTGCGCTGTCCCTCGTCCCCGGTCTCGCGCTGACGACCGCCACCGGCACGGCCAGCGCCCAAGGGACGGGCGGCGCCAAGGGGAAGGGCGCCAAGGCCGACAAGGGCGCCAAGGCCGACAAGGGTGCCAAGGCCGACGCGAAGGACGGCGCCGACGCCAAGGACACGGGCGCCAAGCCCGCCGATTCGGCGGAGCACGACGGCGAGAAGAAGCCGCCCGCCGACGAGGCGGCCGTCGAGGCGGGGCAGCCCACCGAGGAGATGGCGACCGCGCAGCGGCTCTTCGACTCGGAGAAGTGGGCCGAGGCGGCCCTCGCGCTCCACCGCGTGAAGCAGGGCGAGACCGGCGACGACGCGGGCAACAAGCAAATCGCCGCGTACGAGCTCGCGGTCGCGCTCTACCATCTCCAGTTCTACCAGGCCTCGTACGCGATCTTCGCCGACATCGCGAACAAGCCGAACCACCAGCGCTTCAAGGAGACGCTGCTCTGGCTCGCCAAGCTCGCGACGACGCTCCCCGAGCCCGCCGAGGTCGTCGGGCGCGTCGGCAAGTACTCGTCGGAAGAGATCGAGCGCTTCCACAACAAGGCGCAGAACGATCTCTACTGGCAGCTCAACTACATGCTCGGCCGCCACCGCTATGGGCAGCAGAACTACGAGGAGGCGATCCAGCTCTTCGAGAAGGTCGACAAGAAGAGCCGCTTCTACGTCCAGGCGCAGTTCTTCAACGGCATCTCGTACGTCCAGCTGAAGAAGTCGGTCCCCGCGGTCGAGGCGTTCCAGCGCATCGCGCAGGCGGTCGACGACGGCGCCGAAGGCGTCGAGGACGAGCAGCGCATGCGCGACCTCGCGTACCTCTCGATGGCGCGCACCTACTACTCCGCGTCCATCAAGCTCGACCCCGAGACGAACGCGCCGACCGTCGACGAGAAGCGCCTCTCGGCGGCCGTCAAGTACTGGAACAAGATCGACGTCGCGAGCGAGTATTGGCTGGATGGTCTGTTCGAGGAGGCGTGGGCGTACTTCATGGCGGGTGACTACCCGCGCGCGCTCGGCAACATCCACACCATCAAGGCGCCGTACTTCCCGCACAGCTTCTACCCCGAGGCGGACATCCTGACGGCGCAGATCTACTTCGCGACCTGTCAGTACGACTACGCCGAGATCACGACGGCCCGCTTCAAGAAGAAGTACGAGCCCATCCAGAAGGAGCTCGCCGAGATCTTGGAGCAGGTCGGCGCGGAGGGGAAGGAGGCCGAGGCCTTCGAGTACTTCCGCCGCGTGAAGGCCAACAAGGAGTCCCTGAAGCCGAACGTGAAGCCCGTCGTCGAGCTGGCGCTCTCGGACCGTCAGTTGCTCCGTCACCTCGAGTACGCCCGGACGCTCGACGAGGAGCAGGGGCGGTTCGCCAAGGCGCCCGAGTCGTTCCGTAGCTCCGAGCTCGGCAACGACGTGAAGGACGCGCTCGACAACGCGAAGACCGTCGCGACGATGAACGGCGGCAAGAAGGTCCAGGCGCGCTTCCAGCGCAACCTCGACGACATGAGCGAGCTGCTCCGCGACTCGGCGAAGATCCTCATCGACATCACGGCCCAGAAGCGCACGAGCCTCGAGAAGCAGGTCGAGGGCACGGGCGGCAACGACGAGTCTCTCCAGATCTTCGGCGTCGTGAAGCCCGACGAAGAGCACGTGCTCTGGCCGTTCGACGGCGAGTACTGGCGTGACGAGCTCGGATTCTATCGTCAAGTGGTCGTCTCGAAGTGCGGAAGGAACTGACCCCATGAAGCGCAAGGCACTCTTCTCTCTCTCGCTCGGGTTCGGCCTCGTCGCCGCGCCCGCCCTCGCCAGCGATGGCCCGGCCTGCGTCAGCGACGAGGCCAAGAGCACCCTCACGACCTGTCCCGCGGGGCTCCAGACCCTCACGCCGAAGGGCGAGGGCAAGGGCGCAGTCAAGATGCAGACGGTGGGGGAGGACAAGAAGCTCGGCGACAACAAGCCGCCGCCTCCGTCCGCCGAATTCGTCGCCGATCAGCGCGACGCCCGCCGCGCCGCGACGAAGGACAAGAGCATGAAGCTCCTCCTCTCCGAGATCGCGCAGTCCGAGGATCTCTGGAAGGTCACGGGCAAGAAGGCCTCGGATCGACCCCAGCTCGCGCGTCGCCTCGCGGAGACCTACGTCGAGCTCGGCAACTCGGCCTTCCGCGAGAAGACCGAGGCGGAGATCAAGAAGGATCAGGCCGCCGCCGACAAGGCGAAGAAGGTCGTCGACGGTGCCCGGGCGAACGCGATCAAATACTACCGCGTCCTCGTGAACGAGTACTGGGACACGTACCCGAACATCGACGAGGTCATGTACTACCTCGCGTACGAGCACGAGCAGGCGAACCAGCTCGACAAGGCGCGCGACGTCTACATGGAGATGATCGACAAGAAGCCTCAGTCGAAATACATCCCCAACGCGTACCTCGCCTTCGGAGAGCTCTTCTTCAACGAGGCGCAGGGCGATCCGTCGAAGTGGGAGCTCGCCAGGCAGTCGTACGAGAAGGTGCTCGGCTACGATCAGGCCACCACGAAGGTCTGGGGCTACGCCCAGTACAAGATGGGCTACGTCTACTGGAACCTCGGCGACAAGCCGAGCCTCGCCCTGGCGCTCGACGCCTTCAAGAAGACCATCGACTACTCGCGGAAGTTCGCGGCGAACCCCGGGATCCCCGCGCTCGGCAAGAGCGCGCGCAAGGACATCATCCCGGTCTACGCGCTCATCGGGAAGCCAGAGGGCGCCTACGCCTTCTTCAAGCCGCTGACCGACAAGAACACCGACGCCGAGACGTACGAGATGATGGACCAGCTCGGTCTCAACTACCTCGACACGGGCCACTACGCCGAGGCGGTCACGCTCTACCAGGACCTCCTCCAGCGCGACAAGGGCGACAACAGCTGCCGCTACCAGGCCAACATCCTCCACGCCATCCAGGCGAAGATGGGCGGCAGCAACAAGCCGCTCCTTCGAGGCCAGATGGACGACATGGTCAAGAAGATGAAGACCTTCAAGGGCGAGAGCCACTCGGAGGAGTCGAAGCTCCAGTGCTCGAACGCGACGGCCGAGCTCCTCTACGAGACGGCCGCATCCTGGCAGATCGAGGCGCAGGGCTCGGGCGGCGTGCGAGGCACCGGCGACAAGGGGACGATGAAGCTCGCCGCGGAGCTCTACAAGCTCATCCGCGACAACTTCACGAAGGAGGAGTTCTCGAGGTTCGAATTCCCCAAGATCGTGAAGGACGACTGGCCGAGCCTCGCCAAGGTGAAGTACGCCGAGGCCGATCTCCGGTACTTCCAGGAGGACTGGGAGGGCTGTGGCCCCGCGTTCGACGCGGTCGTCGAGGACGATCCGAGCGGACCCGACGCGCCCGAGGCCGCCTACGCCGCCGTGCTCTGCTACCAGAAGCTCTACGAGAAGCAGCACAAGGAAAAGGGCAACGACGCCCGCAAGGGCACGGGGAACCTCCCCGGACAGAAGGACAAGAAGCCCGCGAAGGAGGACACGAAGGCCGCCCTCGCGAAGAAGGAGATGACCGAGCAGCAGAAGGGGATGACCAAGGCCTTCGGTCGCTACCTCTGCGTCATCAAGCCGGCGGACGACAAGGCGAAGGAGCAGTACGCCGAGGTGAAGTACGCCCGCGCTCGCACCTACTTCGAGGCGCACCACTGGGAGGAGGCGGCCGAGGCGTTCAAGGACATCGCCCTCAACCACGCGGATCTCGACTCGGGCATCTACGCGGCGCAGCTCTACCTCGAGGCGCTCAACATCCTCGGCACCAACGCCGATCCACCTCGCGCCTCGTGCTTCGACGACATGGGCGCCTCGGTGCCGAAGTTCATCGCGCTCTACTGCGAGGGCGGCAAGGACGCGAAGAACCCGGATCAGTGCGCGATGCTGACGTCGATCCAGATCGACATCCTCCGCCTGAAGGCCGAGGCGCTCCTGAAGACCGCGCAGGCCGCGACGAGCAACGGCGCGCGCCTCTACGAGCAGGCGGCGAACGCGTACTTCGAGCTGTGGAAGAAGTACGGGGAGGCCCCCATCGCGGCCGGCAAGAAGCCCGAGTACGCGAAGATGGACGAGGTCCTGTGGAACGCGGCCGAGGCGTACCAGGCGGCGCACCTCGTGATGAAGAGCATCCAGGTCCGCGCCATCCTCCTCGACCCGAAGAACGGCTTCGACAAGGGTGAGCTCGCGCGCCGCAGCATGTACAAGATCGGCGGAAACTGGCAGGCCATCGCCGTCTACGACGAGGCCGCGAAGTGGTACGAGCGCTACGCGCGCGAGTTCCCCAAGGCCGACAAGGCCGACGTCGCGCTCTCGGACGCGGTCGTCCTCCGCCTCGGCCTCGGCCAGGAGCAGGACGCGATCAAGAGCGCCGACGATTTCATCAAGCTCTACGGCTCGTCGAAGCCGGCGGAGACGGCGCGCGTCGCCTTCGCCATCGGCGCGCACTACGTCGAGCGCGAGGACTGGGACGGCGCGAGGAAGCGGCTCTCCGGCTCGATGAAGCTCATCGACTCGTCCGCGCCGCTCGACGTGCAGGTCCAGGCGCACGCGCTCCTCGGGCGCGTCTACGTCCGCATGAAGTCCGACAACGCGGCGCAGACCGAGTACAAGAAGGTCCAGTCGCTCTGGTCGAACCCGAAGGCCGCGATCGAGAAGATCGGCACCGACGGCGACAACCTCCGCCGCCTCGCGAAGGCGCTCACCGCCGTCGGAGAGTCGTACTTCTACTTCGCCGAGAAGGAGAAGAAGAAGGTCGATGCGATCAAGTTCCCCGAGTACAAGGGGCCGAACGACAAGGAGAGCGTCCTCAAGCACATCAAGACCAAGGTGAAGGACTGGATGGACAAGAAGGCGCCCGCCATCCTCGCCGCGGAGAAGGAGTACTTGAAGATCCTGGAGCTCGAGCCAGCGCCCCCGCCGCGCTGGGTCATCGCCGCCGGCTCTCGCGTCGGCACCATGTGGGGTGAGTTCGTCCGCGAGTTCCGCGCGGCGCCGATCCCCGCCGAGTTCAAGCAGGACGCGGATCTCCGCAACACCTACTACGCGGCCCTCGACGAGGCGTCCGAGCCGCAGAAGCTCCGCGCCAAGGGCGCCTTCGAGAAGTGCCTCGGCTACTCGGTCAAGTACCAGTACTTCGACGAGTACTCGCGCACCTGCGAGGTCTGGCTCTCGAAGACGTACAAGAACGAATACCACCAGGTCGACGAGTTCCGCGGCGCGCCGAACCGAGTGAACAGCGGCCTCTCGGATCGCCCGTACCCGGTCGACGTCGAGGGCAAGCCCGTGAACCCGAACCCGGTGGTCGAGGCCGAGAAGAAGGCCGACGGCGCGAAGGACGAGACGGTCATCTCCGGCGACGACGCCGACAAGCAGAAGAAGCCCGCCGCGGGCAAGGGAAAGAAGAAGTGAGGAGGACGACCATGAACACGCTCAAGCTCTCTTCCCTGCTCGCCGTCTCGCTCCTCGCCCTCGCCTGCTCGAAGAAGGAGCCCGTCACCCCGAAGGGCGGCGGGCCCGCCGGCGAGCCCGAGAAGCCCCCCATCACCGCCGAGACGCAGAACGCGTTCGACGACGCGCTGAAGGCCTTCGTCGAGCACGATCGTGCGAACGATTGGAACGACGGCACCTGCGACGCGATGGCCAAGCGGTTCGTCGATCTCAACGATCGCTACCGCTCCGAGCAGAAGAAGGACCTCGCCGCGGCCCAGTACAACACGGGTCTCTCGTACCAGCGCTGCAACAAGGACGCGGACGCGAAGAAGTACTTCGCCGCGGCCCTCGCGACGGAGCCCAAGTTCCACCGCGCGAAGGTGCAGGTCGCGCTCTACGACTACAAGGCGGGCGGCGACGCCAAGCTCGAGGACACCATCAAGGCGCTCGAGCAGGCGGTGCTCGACGCCGAGTTCCAGAACACCGAGGCCCTCGTCAACCTCGCGATGCTCGAGATGAAGCGCGGCGGCTCCACCGGCTGGCAGGGCTGCAACAGCGATCTCGAGTGCGCGAAGAAGAACATCCAGCGCGCGCTCGCCGTGGACGACGGCTACATGCCCGCCTTCAACCAGCTCGCGCTCTACTATCTCGAGCGCGCGAAGGAGAAGGTCGGCCGCAAGAACACGAGCGTCGTGGCGGGCCGGAAGAAGGAGAAGAAGATCGACCAGCAGCAGCTCGAGCTCGCGGCGCTCGTCTGCTCGCAGGCCGTCCGGAAGAACCCGAAGTACGCCCCGATCCACAACACCGCGGGCCTCATCCAGGTCGAGCTGGGGAACATCAACAGCGCGGTCGGCGAGTTCAAGGTCGCGACGGAGCTCGACCCGGGCTTCTTCGAGGCGCAGATGAACTACGCGGCGGTCAACCTCTCGTTCCGCGGCTTCAAGCCGGCCGAGGACGCGTACCGCGCGGCTCTCAAGATCCGCCCGAACGACTTCGACGCCTTCCTCGGCCTGTCCCTCGCGATCCGTGGACAGATCACCGACGCGAATTGGGAGGCGAACGTCAAGGAGGCCGAGTCCCTCCTCGCGAAGGCGAAGGAGCTCGCCCCCGAGCGCCCGGAGACCTACTACAACCTCGGCATCCTGACCCAGGAGTTCAAGGTCAAGGCGGTGAACGACGAGAAGGCGAAGATCCCCATCTTCGACCAGGCCGTCGCCATCTACAACGACTTCATCGCGAAGGCTGGCTCGAAGCCCGAGTTCGCCGACGCCGTGGCCCGCGCGAAGGAGCGGATCAAGGACATCCAGGATCTCAAGACCTTCATCCTCGAAGGCATCAAGGCCGCCGAGGAGATGCCGCCTCCCGTCGATCAGCCGGGCGGGCTCGAGGGAACGCCGGAGGGCGCCCCCGAGGGCGGCGGTGAGCCTCCCAAGCAGTGATCGACGCGGGCGACTCCAACCCAGAGGGTCGCCCAGCCTCACTTTGTGGGAACCTCCTCGCACCCTCGCTGTCCCTCCTCCTGCAACCGCTTCAAGAAAGAGGTTGACGAGAGAGCTCCGGCGGATACAATGTCACTGTAATCGCGTCACAAGTTTTCCAGGAGACTGAAAGCCATGAAGTCCAAGCTCACCTCCATCCTCGCCGGTCTCTGTGTTTCTAGCGTCCTTCTCACCACGACGGCTGCGTTCGCGCAGACGCCGGGCGGCGGCAAAGCCAACGCCAAGGAGAAGAAGGAAGGCGAAGGCTACGGCTACGAGTTCGGCGACGATCCGCTCTCCGCGGGCGGCTTCGGGCCGAACGACGCCACCATCCGCGTCCGCCCGGGCGCGGTGCGCAGCACGCTCATTCGTCCTCGCACCTCCTTCGTCGCGGAGATGCTGAAGAGCGTCGAGAACCTCTTACCGGTTCTCGCTCAACCACAACTTTCTATCCGTCCGGCAATCGTCGGACGGCACAGGATGGGTTTACCCAGAGGTCGCCATGGAAAAGGTCAAGGTCTCTCTCACGTTCGCGATTTATCAGGCCGACGGACTCTCGCGCCGCGAGACCGTCACGCAGGACATCGTCAAGGTCGGCAAGGATCCGAAGAGCCACCTCCGCATCGATGACGACCTCGCTTCGCGCATGCACGCGGTGATCGAGGTCGTGTCGGCAGACGACATCACGCTCATCGATCTGGGCAACGAGCCCGGCACGAAGGTGAACGGCGCGAACGTCAACAAGTGCAAGATCAAGCCGAACGACACCATCGAAATCGGCGGGACCCGCGTGGTCCTCGAGGCCGCCGAGGCGGTCGCCGCCGGGGCTCGTCCGTCCGCGCCGCAGCCGCCCGTCTCGGCGCCCGCGCCCATCGCCGCGGCCCCCGCCGAGAACCCCTTCGCGGCCGCGCCCGCCGCGGCGAGCCCCTTCGCGGCGGCGTCGAACCCGTTCGCGACCGCGCCCGCCGCGTCGAACCCCTTTGGTGCGGCGTCGAACCCGTTCGCGACGCCCGCCGCGCCGGCCGGGCTCACGGTGTCCGAGGACGACTTCGGGAACCCGGTGGCCGGAGAGGCCACGTACGCGATGCACAAGACGGGCTCCGTCTCGCCGGATCTCGTCGACGATCCCGGGAAGGCCGCGGCGGAGGTCATGGTGCTCTGGGGGACCACGGTCCTTCACATCGATCACCTGTCGCCCGTGCGGAGCTTCTACGTCGGCGAGGAGCAGAGCAAGGCGGTCAAGACCGACTTCTTCATCCCCGCGGAGAAGCTCGGAGGCCAGACGCGCGTGCCCGTCGTGCTCGGCTCGGGCGGCACCGTGTTCGCCGTCCTTCTGCCCCGCGCGAAGGGTTCGATCGAGCTGCCCGGCCAACCCAAGATGAGCCTCGATGAGGCCATCGCGACCGGTCGCGCTCAGCCGTGCCCCGAGATGTCTGGCGCGCACCAGATCGCGCTCCCTGCCGGTGGGCGCGCGCGTGTCGAGATCGATGGCCTCGTCTTTCAGACGGCGAGCATTGCAGCCGGGAAGAGGATCCCCATCCCGCTCGTGGCGGCGGGGAGCCTCACGGTGCTCATGTTCGTCGGCATGTCGTTCTTGCTCCACGCGGGCCTCGTGGCGGGCGCCGCCTTCTCGAAGAGCTCGATGGCGGACACGGACGACGACGCCGCGCGCAAGGAGCAGGAGGCGAAGATGCTCCAGTTCTTGAAGGCCGCCGCCGAGCGCGAGCAGGAGGAGAAGCCGCCAGAGGAGGTCACGCAGCAGACCGCCGACAACAAGGAGGGCGGCACGGGCACCCGCGCGAAGGGCGACGAGGGCTCGATGGGTAACCCCAACACGACCGCGACGAACAAGCGCTACGCGGTCCAGGGACCGAAGGACAACCCGGATCCGCACCTCGCTCGCCAGGCCGCGCTGAAGGAGGCTGCCGAGTTCGGTATCATCGGGCTCCTCAACACCGGCGCCGCCGGCGATCCGAACGCGCCGACAGCGCCGTGGGGCCGCGATGACTCGTCTGGCAACGACGCGATCAGCGCGCGCGGCAACATGTGGGGCGCGGACATCGGCGAGGCCTTCGGCGCGGGCGGCCTCGGCCTCTCCGGCATCGGCGAGGGCGGCGGTGGTCGAGGCGAGGGCATCGGCCTCGGCTCGATCGGGACGCTCGGTCACGGCGCCGGGACGGGCACCGGGCAGGGCTTCGGCTCGGGCAGCGGGCGCCTTGGTGGCGAGCACAAGACGAAGCCGCCGCAGGTCCGTATGGGCGCCACCCAAGTGTCCGGGCGGCTCCCGCCGGAGGTCATCCAGCGCATCGTCCGCCAGAACTTCGGTCGCTTCCGCCTCTGCTACGAGAACGGCCTGAAGAACAACCCCTCGCTGCAGGGACGCGTCGCGGTCCGCTTCGTCATCGGTCGCGATGGCGCGGTGGCGAACGTGGGCAACGGCGGCTCGGATCTCCCGGACGCGGGGGTCGTGGGGTGTGTGGTCTCGTCCTTCCGCGGCCTGTCGTTCCCGCAGCCTGAGGGCGGTATCGTCACGGTCGTCTACCCGATCTCGTTCTCGCCCGGCGGCTGACCGACCAGGCCGGCTCGACGCCTGACGTCCCCGAAGCGGCTCTCTCTCTCGAGGTGGAGCCGCTTCGGGCGTTCGTGGTGTGCTCCGCCGCGGGGCGCGGCGCCGCCGGAGTGGCGGACCCGCCGAGGCGGTGTGGCTGCGGGCCCTCCTGGCGTCGCTCGGCCGGCGTGCGGGAGCGCACCCGCCAGGCGTGGCTCAGCGCAGCGTCGCGCGACCGATGACGGTCCTTTGGATCTCGCTCGTGCCCTCGTAGATCGTCGTCACGCGGGCGTCGCGGAGGTGTCGCTCCGCGGCGAACTCACGCGTGTAGCCGTAGCCTCCCGCCAGGCGTGGTGGCTCAGCGGAGCGTCGCGCGACCGATGACGGTCCTTTGGATCTCGCTCGTGCCCTCGTAGATCGTCGTCACGCGGGCGTCGCGGAGGTGTCGCTCCGCGGCGAACTCACGCGTGTAGCCGTACCCTCCGTGGATCTGCACGGCCTTCTGGCAGATGCGGTTCGCCGCCTCGGAGGCGAAGAGCTTCGCCATCGCCGCCTCACGTGAGAAGGGGCGTCGCTGCTGCTTCATCCAGGCGGCGCGCAGCACGAGCGCTCGCGCCGCCTCGAGCTCGGTGTGCATGTCCGCGAGCATCCACTGGATCGCCTGAAAGTCCGCGATCGGCCGATCGAACTGTCGTCGATCCTTCGCGTAGCCGATCGACTCCTCGAGGGCCGCCGTCGCGATGCCGCACGCCTGGCTGCCGATGCCGATGCGCCCTCCGTCGAGCGCCATCATCGCGACCCGGAAGCCTTGATCGAGCTCGCCGAGCAGGGCCGACTCGGGGAGCTCGCAGCCGTCGAAGATCAGCGGCACGGTGGTCGAGGCGCGCAGCCCGAGCTTGTCCTCATGCTTCCCGACGCGGAGCCCCAGCGTGCCACCCTCGACCAGGAAGCAGCTGATCCCTCGCGTCCCAGGTCCGCCCGTGCGCGCCCAGACGACGAACACGCCGGCGTGCGTGCCGGAGGTGATCCACTGCTTCGCCCCGTCGAGGACCCAGCCCGCCTCCGTCCGGCGCGCGGTCGTTCGCATCGAGCCGGGGTCGCTCCCTGCCTCGGGCTCGGACAGCGCGAACGCCCCCGCGACGTACTCGCCCGAGGTGAGCCGTGGCACGTAGGTGGTGCGCTGCGAGGCCGCGCCGAACGTGGCGATGACCTCGGCGACCATGTTCGTGACGGCCATCGTGACGGCCGTCGACGCGCAGGCGCGCGCGATCTCCTGCATCGCGAGCGAGTAGGCGACGACGCCTGCTTCTGCGCCTCCGAGGTCGCTCGGGACATTGACGCCCATCAGGCCCAGCTCCGCGAGCCCCCGGAGCAGATCGACGGGCAGTCGGCCCTCGCGATCGAGCGTCGCCGCGACGGGACGGAGGTGCTTCTCCGCGAAGGAGCGCGCGAGATCGCGGATCTGTGCTTCCGTGTCGGTGAGCTCGAAGTTCATGGGCGCGTCGAGAATCTCGCACGAACGAGGACGAATTTGTTGTTGACCGCGCGCGTCGTGAGGACCTGGAAGTCTTCCGGGCGCCCGAGGTCTGCCTGGAGCGCGGGGACCCGCCCGTGCTCGGTCGTAAAGAACATCGTCGTCACGCCGAGCGCGCGCTGCTCCGCGACCCACCGCTTGAACGCGTCTCCCGCCATGACGAAGGCCGGGATCCGGTTGCCCGAGTAGAAGTTCTCGCCTTTCCAGTTCATCTGGTAGGCGACGAGCGGCTCGCCGGGGCTCGCGCGATGGAGCTGGTAGGCCGCCATCGTCTCCCTCTGCCCCCAGTGGGGTGCGGTACGCACGAAGTACAGCGAGAGCAGCCACGCTCCATGCGCGAGGCCGACGCCGAGCATCATCACCGTCACCCGCGCGCGGAGCCTCGCCATGACGGCGAGGAAGGAGAGCACCACGAACACGACGGTGACGGCCGCGAACACGCTCGAGAAGTCGAGCGACTCGGGGAGCTGTCGCTTGTAGTTGTAGGTGAAGAGCTGCATCACCCGCACGTCGGCGCCGTTCTCTCCGGGGCCGCGTACGCCGAGATCCCGCCCGACCAGCGCGATCGTGAGCGCGCTCGCGAGCGACGTGAGCCCGAGGAACCGGGCGTCGCTGGCCGTCCCCGTGAGCCGTGTGCGCGCTGCGCCCCAGAGGGCGATCCCGACCCCCGCGGCGACCGCTGCGGCCGCGCCCCGCGGGCTGGGTGCGCGCAGCTCGAGGAGCGCCTCCTCGGTCGAGGTCGAGGCACGGAGCACCTGGACGAAGCCGTCGAGGTGGCCCGGAAAGAAGCGGAAGACCCCGTATGTCGCGAGGACGGCGCCCAGCGCGAGCGCGCCGACGCCCAGGCCATCGCGGACCGTGAGCCCGACGAGCATGCGGTCGAGCAACACCCCGACGAGCATCGCGGCCGCAGGCACGACGGGGAAGATGTAGTGGTGGAACTTCGTCTCGATCGCCGCGAACAGCGCGAAGCCGAGGACGAACCACAGGACGAGGAAGATGTGGGCCGTGCCGCGGCCCCGGTCGGCGTCGTCGGGCTGCCGCGTCCACGCGAGGAGCGCCGCGGGGACGAGGCCCGTCCACGGGAAGAGCCCATACCCGAGCTGCCAGACATAATAGCGGATGGATACGTCGTCGCCCTCGTTCGTGTCATGGACGTGCGAGAGCGCGCGCTTCCACATGTCGTGGAAGACCAGCCGGTCGGTGAACGCAGGCCCGTGCCGGAGGTGCATCGCGACGTACCAGGGCAGCGCGATCGTCGCGACGACGACGAGCCCCGAGAGCAGCTCGACCCGAAGGAGGTCCTTCGCGCGCCCAGACACGAGGACGTACAGCCCCGCGCACGCGACGGGCAGCAGGACGCCGAGCGGGCCCTTCGCGAGCGTCGCCAGGCCGCAGAAGAGGTACGCGACCACGAAGGCGAGGCGCCCTTTGCGGCGCTCCGCGCGGTTCAAGAACAGAAAGACGCCGAGGAGCGCGAGCCACACGATCGCCTGGAGCGTCGGCTGGAAGGTGCTCCACGGTCGCTGCGCCGCGCAGGGCTCGTTCCCGGGGAGGCCGCAGTTGCCCGCGGAGCCAGACCAGAAGGCGTCGCGATGGACGAAGAAGGCGAAGCGCGATGGCATGAAGCCGACGTTGCGCGACACGAGGTAGAGCGCCTGGGCGACGACGAGCGCGGTGACGACGAAGAGCACGACGTGCGCGATCGACACGCGAAAGCGCCCGACGCGGCGGGTGAGGACGAGCTCGTCCTCGGGCGTCGCGAGCCCGTACAAGAAGGCGCCCATCGCGCCGCACATCGACGCGACGAAGGGCATGTCCGTCATCGTCTGGTGGGACAGCATCGCCCACATCGGCGAGGTCCAGAGGACGAGCCCGCCGAGGAGCCCCGCTCGCCGCCCGAAGACGCGCGCGATCCCCTTGTAGAGGACGTACGAGCCGAGGAGCGCGAAGAGGAAGATGGGGAGGCGCACCGCCCACTCGGGGCGTGGCAGCGCCGGTCCTGACAGCATCCCGTCGGGACCGAAGTCGACCCCCGTCGCGCGCATGAACAGCGCCTGGAGCCAGAAATCCAACACCGGCTTCGAGAAGAACCACCCCTCTTGGGCCCACCAGGTGCTGATCCAGTCGTCGCGTGAGAGCATCTCGCGGGCGACCTCGCCGTAGTGCGTCTCCCACGGGTCGGTGAGCGAGTGGAGGCCGAGCATCGGCAACGACACGAGCGTCGCCATGACGACCAGCCAGAAGCCGTGCCGACGGAGGAGCGGCCGGGGCGCCTCGCCCGGCGCGGGGCCGAGCACGCCGAGCGCCTCGCCGGCGTGATACGATGCAGCCACGAGGGTGAGGAAGGTCGCTGGCACGAGCGCGGCGGACGCCTGCCACGGCAGCGTGGCGTGGACGGAGGCCCGGAGCGTGAAGAAGAAGGCGCCCGCCGCGAGCACCGCGCCGAGGGACGCGATCCCTGCGCGTCGCGGCGCGCACGCTGCGTGGTCCTCTCCGACATCGAACGCGCCCGAGAGATGCAGGAGCCCCAGCGACGCGACCAGCGTACCGACGAGCCCCACGAGCCACCCCGCGGGGAGCCGAGTGTCCGCGCCCATCGCGGCGACGGCGACGACCGCGCCCGCGAGGGCGAGCGAGAGCCCGTATGGCCGAAGCCGCGGAGCGGGAGGCAGGAGCGGCTCGGCGGGCTCGTCGGTCACGGCACGGGCTCTCCGGCCGAGCCCGCGGCGATCCTGGGGCGCACGGCGTGGTTTCTCCCGCGGGCCCCGCACGAGCACCGACGCCGTGCGACCGTAGGCAGGCCGTGGGACACGCGGGGTGTCTCCTCCCGCGGTCCACCGACGTGGGCGGTCGTGGGCTGCCCTGTGGCTCCGTCTGATGCGATCGTGGCCGCGCCCGGACGAGAGCCGAGCACGCCGGAGGTCGTGGGCCGTCGCGAGGCTTCGTCTGACGCGATCGTGGTCGTGGCCGGACGGGAGCCGAGCACGCTGGAGGTCGTGGGCTGCCTTGTGGCTCCGTCTGATGCGATCGTGGTCGTGGCCGGACGGGAGCCGAGCACGCTGGAGGTCGTCGCTTGGTGCTCCTCGGTGCGCCTCTTGGCGTCGTGCTCGCGACGTGCATGCGTCGCCGACGCGCGCCGTCGCTCGATGCTCACGCGCGCAGCTCCGCGCGCAGGCGATCGCGCACCCCGGCGACGACCGCGGCGTGGAGATCGTCCACCTCTTTGTCGGTCAACGTCCTCGCGGGGTCACGGTAGACGAGGTGCATGGCGATGGACCGGTGGTCGGCGGGGACGCTCGCGCCACGGAACAGATCGAAGAGCTCGACCTCCTCGCAGCGCGCGCCTGCGACCTCGCGCACGATCCCGAGGACCTCGCCGACGGTGTGATCGTCGTGGACCACCAGCGCGAGATCGCGGAGCACCGCGGGCACCCCAGGGACTGGGTGTGCGCGCGGCGTGCGCCTGCCCAGCCGCGCGAGTGCGTCGAGATCGAGCTCGAGGACGGCGGCCGCCGGAAGCTCGAAGCGCTCGGCCACGTCTGGATGGAGGAGCCCGAAGGTCCCGAGTTGGATGTCACCGAGGACGAAGGAGGCGCTCGCGCGCGGATGGTGGTGCGCCGGGACGTCGCCGTCGAGGTGCTGGATCACTGCCACCTCGTGGCCCGTCGCGCGGCCCACCAGCTCCTCGGCGATGGACTTCGCGTCGAGCGCGTCGTGCGGCTCTGCCTTCGTGAGCCACGCGGCCCGAGGTCCACAGAGAACGGCCCCGAGGCGTCGCTGCTCTCGAGGAAGCGCCTCCCCGTCGCGCGGTGGCAGGAAGATCCGCCCGACGGTGAAGAGCCGAGAAGCTGGCACCCCACGCCTCGCGGCGCGCGAGGCGGCCTCGAGGAGCCCTGGGAGGATCGAGGTCCTCATGACGCTCCGCTCCTCGGTGAGGGGGTTGTCGAGCCGCACGACCGGCGACGGGGCGCCGAGCGCGTCGAGCGCCGAAGGGGAGACGAACGCGTAGGTCACCGCCTCGGACAGCCCCAGCGAGATCGCGGCGGCGCGGACGGCGGCGCGGGCGTCGAAGGGCTCTGCTTCCTTCGCAGCGACGCGCGGGAGCCTCGGCGGGATCGCGTCCATCCCGCGGACGCGAGCGACCTCTTCGACGAGATCGGCCTCGCGCGAGAGATCGGGGCGGTGCGTCGGCGCGAGGATCGTCGCGGCGGTGCCGTCTCGGATCACCTCGCACCCGAGCCGCTGGAGGACCACGAGCGCCTCGTCGAAGGGCACGGGCGCGCCGACGAGCGCGTCGAGCCGCGCGCTCCGGAGCCAGATCGACCGCTTGGGGATGGTGCGTGCCCGGACGACGACGCAGGCTCTGGCGGGCGTTCCGCCGGCGAACTCGACGAGCATCTGGGTCGCGCGCGCGAGCGTCGGCTCGATCGCCGCGGGATCGACGCCTCGCTCGAAGCGGTGGCTCGCCTCGCTGTGCAGCGCGTGTCGCCTCGCGCTCCGGCGGACCCCGCGCGGATCGAAGTACGCGCACTCCAGGAGGATGTCCGTCGTGTCGCCGCGGATCTCGCTCGCCTCTCCGCCCATGATGCCGGCGAGCGCGAGCGCCTGGGTCGGATCCGCGATCACGAGATCGTCCTCGGTGAGCTCGCGGGCTTTGCCGTCGAGCGTGACGAGCCCCTCGCCGCCTCGCGCGCTCCGCACGATGACGTGTCCGCCCTCGACGCCGCGCAGATCGAAAGCATGGAGCGGATGACCTCGCTCGAGCAGGACGAGGTTCGTCGCGTCGACGACGTTGGACACCGGCCGGACGCCGAGGCTGACGAGGCGATGTCGGACCCACGCGGGAGCCGGGCCGACGCGCACGCCGCGAACGCGCGCCGCTCCGTAGGCAGCGCAGCGATCGGGCTCCTCGATGTCGACGCGGACGTCGGTGTCCCCCTCGCCTGGGACGGTGGCGCTCGTGGGTTCGACGAGCGTGAGCCCGAGCTTCGCCGCGAGATCGCGCGCGATGCCCAGGTGCCCCAGCGCGTCGGGGCGGTTCGGGGTGATCCCGAGCTCGAAGATGGTGTCGTGCGCGCTCGGAAACGCGCTGGTCAGCGGCGCCCCTGGCGCGTGGTCTCCCTCGAGCACCCAGAGGCCCGCCGCGTCGTCCCCTAGCCCGAGCTCGCTCTCCGAGCATAGCATACCCGCGCTGATCACGCCTGCGACCGCGCGGGCCTCGACGACGATCCCCTTCGCGGGGAGAGACGCGCCCTCCAGCGCGAGCGCGACGAGGCCGCCCGGGGCCGGGACGTTCGGCGCGCCGCACACCACATCCCGCGTGCCGTCGCCGTGATCGACGTGCACGATGAGGAGGCCGCTCTTCGAGGGGTGAGGCCGAGCCGCGAGGACTCGTGCGACGACGACGCGCGGGCTCTCGACGCCGAACGTCGCCTGCCCCTCGACCTCGAGGCCGAGCGACGTGAGGACGTGCGCCACCTCGCGCGGTGACGCGGCGAGCGTCGGCAAGAGCTCGCGGATCCAGCGGTACGAGGCCTTCATGCGCCGCTTCTAGCAGGCTCCGACGAGCGCTGTCCCCCCTGGCCGGGGGCGCAGGCTGGCCGAGGCGGGACGGTGAGGTGTGCGATTTGTGGGGCTAGACACCGACCCCGAAGGGGAATAAGCGCGCCGCGACCATGAAACAAACCCCCATCGCACTCACCCTCTCCGCCCTGACGGCGGTGTTCTTCGTCGCCTGCGGCGGCGAGGCGCCCGCCCCGAAGACGACCCCCCCCGCGGCCTCCGCCGCGCCGCTCCCGCCGGCCTCGACTCCCGAGGCCGTAAAGGACGAGCCGCCGCCTCCGCCGAAGCACGAGGAGCCGCCGCCTCCGCCGAAGAAGAAGGCCAGCGAGCTCCTCGTCCCCGGCCACACCTGGATGTTCTCCCTGGCGGACTCCGCCGACGCGAAGAAGCTCGTCACCGACGCCTGCGCGAAGAAGGCGGGCAAGGACGACAAGAAGAAGGACGCGTGCATGAAGGACGCGGAGACCGAGGCCGCGGGCGAGGGCTGGCGCGTCGAGAAGGACGACAAGGGCAAGACCTATTGGGTCTCCTTTGGGCAAGAGAAGGGCAAGGAGGTCGTCTTCAACAAGATCGCCGTGACCCTGTCGAAGGACGCAGAGGTGCCTGGCAAGGTGGCCTTCAAGCCCGAGGGCAAGGACCTCGGCAAGAAGCCCATGGCGAAGCTCCCCGAGGCGTTGGATGCGGACCTGCCCGACGAGGCGACCGTCGTGCTGCACGATCCGAAGAAGGGCGCGCTCACCTTCAAGCTGAAGAAGTGATCCTCGGCTGAGGCGCAGAGCCGCTCCGTGTCGATGACGCGGGGCGGCTCGTCGTTTTTTTGTGGCGTGGCCTCGTCGCCGCGTGGGGTGGCGGGACAAGGCTTGATCGACCCCGCGTTTCGCGCTACCGATCGCGCTCGATCCCATGCGCCGCCCGCTCCTCGTCCTCGCGATGTTTGCGCTCCCCTTCGCGCTCGTGGCTTGCGGCTCCGACAAGGGCGATCCCAAGCAGGCGCACGTCTCGGCGGGCGGGCTCCCCGAGTCGCGGCTTCCTGTCGGCCCACGCGGGGACTCTCCGCCTCCGACCGCCGCCGTGCCGAGAGACTTCGGCCCGAAGGGCCTCGAGGCGGGCTGGTACAAGCGCGCCGAGCGCGGCGAGAAGGCTCCGACCGCAGGCGATCGCCCCTCGATGTGAGGGACCCTCGGCTCACCCGCGCCGGATCGATCGAGGCGCTGCTGCTCGCGGCCGCGCCAAGAAGGGCGTGACGATGCCTGACGCGAGGCGAGAGCGCGGACCCCGCCGTATCGTGGCGTGGCGCGCCGACGAGGCGCGACCGTCGATGGCCTGCGGGTGCGCGTGAAGCGCGTCGGCGCTCGGTGCGCGTGAAGCGCGTCGATGGCCTGCGGGTGCGCGTGAAGCGCGTCGGCGCCCGGTGCGCGTGAAGCGTGTCGATGGCCTGCGGGTGCGCGTGACGAGTCGGCCGTCGGTGCGTCCAGGCCTCCTCACGCGGTCGCGATCCGGACCGTGGGGCCCACACGGATCGTCACGCTCGGGCCGGGGTGCTCGACGAGATCCCCGTCGATCATCATCGAGCACGAGGCGCCGCCCGTCTCCACCGTCACGACGCGGGCGGGCGCGTCGATGGCCTTCCCCTCTCGCATCGGGAGCGCCCGGTGGATGCGAGGGAGATCGAGCACGAACCCGAGCGGGCTCGCCATGATCCCGAGCATGTGGAACCGATCGTCGAGCTCCGCGGCCTTGTGGAACGGGCGGAAGCCGAGCCCGATGTCCGGGATCGTCGCCGCGGCGAGCGCCAGGAAGGTCTCGGGGGACCAGCGCTCGCCGTCGACCGTCACGCGCGCGACGGCGGGCTCGGTCATCTGCCGCACGTACTCCCCGCGCGTGAGGGTGCTGCCGATGCCGCGCGCGAGCGTCTTCGCCGCCGTCCATGGGGATGGCGCACCCGTGTCATAATACGCCTTCAGGAAGCCGGAGACGACGCCCATCCCCCAGAGGAAGCCGAGCTTGCCCCCGACGTCGAGGGTCGGCCGCTCGACGAACGCGATGGTCGGTCGGTCGAGCGCGGCGACGACCAGCCGATCGAGGATGCGCTCGGGGCGCCCTCGCGGCAGGCCGAGCGAGTTCGCGACGGTGTTCATCGTCCCTCCTCGCAAGAAGGCGAAGGTCGGGAGCGGCGCGTCCCCGTACACGCTGGCGAAGCGGGTGATCGTGACGTGGTTCGTGCCATCCCCGCCCGCGATGCCGACCATCGTCACGCCTTGTCGGCGGAAGTCCTCCGCCGCGCGATCGAGCTCGTCGAGCGATCGCGGCACCGCCACGGTGCCGCGCCCGGCGAGCACCCGACGGAGACGCTCGGGGACCTCCGGGTTGCGCCGGTTGCCGCCGGCCCTGGGGTTCACGACGATTCCGATGTGCACCGTCCGCGAGCGTCGGGCCTTTCGCTCTGCCTGGCAAGCGAATATCCTCGTCAGAGCGACCATGGCCAGCCTCGCGCAGACGGTCCTCACGCTGCTCGCCGTGGGTGTGCTTGCGCTCGGGGTGGTCTTCGCCGGTCGACGGTTCGGCTGGGGTGCGCCGTCCGGGCCGCTCGTGCTCGTCGGCCGCCTGCCGCTCGACGCGCGGCGCTGCGTGTACCTCGTGCGCGTCGGTGAGACCGTGCTGGTCCTCGGAGCGAGCGAGGCCGGGCTCACGAAGCTCGGGGAGCTCTCGGCGGCGATGGTGAGCGTGGGCGAGGCGCGCGCCGCGCGCGAGCGCGACGGATGAGCGGCGACGCGGTGTCCCTGATCGTCGTGACCGCCCTCGTGTCGGCCGGGCCACTGTTCCTCTTGTCCACGACCTCGTACGTGAAGGCGAGCACCGTGCTGCACATCGTCCGCAGCGCGCTCGGCGCGGAGGGCGTCCCGGGCGCGGCCGTCGTCACGGCGTTCGCGTTCGCGCTGTCGCTCCTCGTCATGGCGCCGGTCGCGACCGAGGTCGCTGCCCGCGCCGCCCCGGCGCTCGAGCGCGCGGACAAGGACGGCGCGAAGGCGCTGCTCGCCGCCGTCGAGGCCGCGAAGGAGCCGCTACGGGCCTTCGTGAAGGCGAACACCTCGGAGAAGGATCGTGCCCGCTACCTCGCGCTCGCGACGAAGGCCGCGGGCAAGGCGGCCGCGCCGGGGGCGGACGAGTTCGCGGTGCTGCTCCCCGCGTTCTTGACGACGGAGCTCCAAGAGGCCTTCGAGCTCGGCCTCCTCTTGCTCCTGCCGTTCCTCGTCGTCGACCTCGTGGTGGCCGGGGTGCTGTCCTCGCTCGGGCTGTCCCTGCCGCCGCGAGACGTAGCCTTCGCGCTGAAGCTCATGCTCTTCGTGAGCGTGGATGGGTTCGGGTTGGTCGCGCGCGCGCTCGTCGCGTCGTACGGCTGAGCGCCGCTCGACGTGCGCTCGCGCGGGTCGGCGCTCCATCGTGACCGACCTCGCCGCGTCGTGCGTCCCGTCGCCGCTCGTCACGTGCACGGCGCGGCCGGCGTGTGTCGGCGGCGTGGCTCCGCGAAGGACGCTTCGCACCGCGCCCCGGCTTGCCGCTCGACGAGCGCCGGGGCAGCGCCGAGGCTCACCATGTCGGACCTCCACGCGATCCCGGAGGCGCTGCCGCGGCGGCGCTCGCGTCTCGCGCGAGAGCTCGCGGTCCACGACTGGCTCGTGCTCGGCTACCATACGCTGATCTTCTGCTTTGCGCTCTCGGGCGCCGGGCCGCTCTACCGGCACTCCATCGAGAAGAGCGCCGCCATCTTGTTCTTCAGCGCGGCGGGGATCGTCGCGCACCGCGCGGGGCTGCTCGTGGGCGAGCGCTTCGGTGTGCTCGTGTACCGTCTCGCCGTCTACGGCGGGGTGCAGATCTCGTATTTCGCGCTGCGCGACATCCTCCCGACCTTCGCTCCGTACACCTACGACGAGGCGCTCTACCGGCTCGACCTCGCGCTCTTCGGCTTCGAGCCGTCGCTCTCGTGGCAGCGCTTCGTGTCCCCGGCGACGACCGAGTACTTCGCGTTCTTCTACTGGGGGTACTACCCGCTCCTCGCCGCGTACGTCCTCCCCATGCTCTTTTACCCACGGGATCAGGCGCGATTCGCGGATTTTGCGCTGTCGATGCTCCTCGTCTTCTGCGCGTCGCATCTCCTCTACTTCGCGGTCCCGGGCTTCGGTCCCGTCCGCCACCTCGCGCACGTCTACGAGCACGACCTCTCGGGGGGCGTGTTCTATCGGTGGGTCATCGAGACCGTGACGACCGGCGGGGCGCAGAAGGACATCTTCCCGTCGCTCCACACCGCGGGGCCGTCGACGATCGCGCTCTTCGCCTTCCGCCACCGGGCGGTCAGCCCGTACAGGTGGGTGTGGCTCCCGACGTCGCTCTTCGTGGCGAACATCATCGTCGCGACGATGTTCCTCCGCTGGCACTACCTCGTCGACGTGATCGCGGGGCTCTGCCTCGCCGGGCTCGTCGCGGTCGTCGCGCCTCGCATCACGGCGTGGGAGACGCGCCGTCGGGACACGCCGGCCTGGGCCTCGCTGTGGGGAAGCTACCGCTGAAGTGCGTCGCGCTCGAAGCCCGGGCGCGCCCGGTGTACGGCGCTCGGCATGGCCGAGCGCGTCGTCACCTTGTACTCGAGAGAGCAGATCGCCGCCCGCGTGGCGGAGCTCGGGGTGGAGCTCACCCGCGACTACCAGGACAAGAAGCTCGTCCTCGTCCTCGTCCTGAAGGGCAGCTTCGTCTTTGGCGCCGATCTCGCGCGCGCCATCGATCTCCCGCGGATGCGCGTCGACTTCCTCGCGACGCGGTCTTACGGCGAGGGCACCGAGTCGAGCGGGGTCGTGCAGATCACGCAGGATCTCACGCGCCCCATCGAGGACGAGGACGTGCTCATCGTCGAGGACATCGTCGACACGGGGCTCACCATCGCACACCTGCTCGATCTGCTCGCCACCCGCCGCCCGAAGAGCCTCCGCATCTGCACGCTGCTCCAGAAGCCTGCGCGGAAGAAGGTGGAGGTGCCCATCGACTACGTCGGCTTCACCATCGAGGACAAGTTCGTCATCGGCTACGGGCTCGACTGGGCCGAGCGCTACAGGAACCTCCCCTTCATCGGCGTCGTCGAGCGCGACTAGCGCCGCCTCGGTCGGCGGCGTGAGGGCGAGGAGAGGGCACGGCGGCTCGTCGCGCACGTCCCCTCGACCAGCGCCGCCTCGGTCGGCGGCGTGAGGGCGAGGAGAGGGCACGGCGGCTCGTCGCGGACGCGCGTGTGTGAGCACCCACCAGGCGGCGCTTCTCGTGGTAGGTGAGCGGCCCCATGCGATCCGGTGCGCGATGGTGCTGCATGAGCCTTGCGGTGATGGCGACGGCGTCGCTCGGGGTCCCTGTCGCGCGCGCGGAGGGGTGCGCCCCGGCGAGCCGCATCTCGAGCTGCGTCGACTCCGACAACCTCTGGTTCCGGCCCGGCTCCTCGCAGTTCGCGAGCGTCGGAGGGACCTCGCTGCTCTTGCCAGGGCAGATGTCGTTCGGCCTCGCCACCACCCTGCAGAAGCGACCCATCGTCCTCTCCTTCGCGTCGTCCGATCCCACGGGCACGAAGGTCGCGGCGATCGACACACAGCTCAACGCGACGTACCTCTTCTCGATGGGCGTCTCACGGCTCCTCGAGTTGGGGGCGGCGATCCCGACGACGCTCTACCAGTCCGGCTACGGCAACCGAGCCTTCACCGATCAGACGCCGGGTCCCGTCGATCGCTCCGTGACCCGGGATCTCCGCCTCGGGGCCACGCTGTCGGCGCTCTCGAGATCGCGGGCCACGGGGGAGGGGCTTGGCCTCGTCGCGCGGCTCGAGGTCAAGGTGCCGGTCGGACGAGAGGACCTCTACGCCGGCGAGGCCGGGTGGGCCTTCGCGCCGGCGCTCGCGTCGGAGTGGCGCAAGGGGCGGCTCCACGTGGGCGCGGAGATCGGGGGGCGGCTCCGAGAGACGACCGATCTGTCGGGCGCGCGCGTCGGCTCGCAGATCGTGCCCGCCGCGGGGATCACCGTCGACGTCGTCGATCGGGAGCGCCTCGCGGTGGGCGCCGAGGCCTACGCGCCGCTCACGCTCGCGAGGCAGTCGTACGTCGTCCGCGCTCCGTCGGGCGCGCTCGTCGACGAAGGCTCGCGCGGCGCGCTCGTCCCGGCCGAGTGGATGCTCGTCGTGCGTGGCGCACCGGCGCTCGGGGGCGACCTGTCGGTTCACGCTGGGTTTGGGACCGCCCTCTCCTCTGCGGTCACCGCGCCGTCGTGGCGCGCGACGCTCGGGGTCCGCTACGCGCCCGAGGGGCGCGACCGCGACGGGGACGGCGTGCTCGACCGTGACGATCGGTGCCCCAACGAGCCGGAGGATCGGGACGGGTTCGAGGACGAGGACGGCTGTCCCGATCCCGACAACGATCGCGACGGCATCCCGGACGCGCTCGACAAGTGCCGCGACGCGCCCGAGGATCGGGACGGGTTCGAGGACGAGGACGGCTGCCCCGACCTGGACGACGACCGAGACGGCGTCCCGGACGCGCTCGACAAGTGCCGCAACGAGCCGGAGGATCGCGACGGGTTCGAGGACGAGGACGGCTGTCCCGATCCCGACAACGACAAGGACGGTATCCCGGACGCGCTCGACAAGTGCCCGAACGGCCCCGAGGACTTCGACGGCTTCCGCGACGAGGACGGGTGTCCCGACCCTGACAACGACGGCGACGGCATCCCGGACGCGCTCGACAAGTGCCCCGACGAGGCCGAGGACAAGGACGGGTTCGAGGACGAGGACGGGTGTCCCGATCCCGACAACGATCACGACGGCGTCCCGGACGCGCTCGACAAGTGCCCCGTCGTCCCCGAGACGATCGACGGCGTCGACGACGAGGACGGCTGCCCCGAGCCCGGCTCGAAGGACCTCGTCACGCAGGAGGGCGATCGCGTCGTCGTCGTGGGAGGGCTCCGCTTCGAGCCGAACCAGGCGAAGATGACGAAGGGCCTCGAGGCAAAGCTCCGCATGGCCGCGCAGAAGGCGCGGTCCAACGACCGGCTCGACCGGGTCATCGTCGAGGTGTATGGAGATTCTGGACAGCCGCCTGCGGCGGCGGAGAAGCTCGCGGCGCTGCGCGCGACGGCCGTGCGCGCGGTGCTCGTCGCGGCGGGGCTATCCAACGACGTGCTCACCGTCGCGACGGGTGACTCGGGCGCCAAGCGATCCAAGAGCGCCCCCCATGTCGAGGTGCTCGTCGTGCGGCGGCGGCCACCCTCCGAGAGCAAGCCCAAGCCGAGCGCGCCCTCGGAGGCTGGAGGGTCGCGGTGATCGAGATCCCGGAGGGCGTCGATCTCCTCGCGGCGCTGGCGGACGTCGGGCCGGTCGTGGGCTTCGGGACGGTCGAGGGCGTCGAGGTCCGCGTGGTGAGCGAGGTGACCGAGGTCGTGCGCGCGGTCCGCGGGCGGCTGACGTTGGCGCACCTGGTGGCGTCGGGTGGCGGTGCCTATGCGGTGCTCTCGCGCGCCACGGACCTGGGGCTCGAGACGGTCGCGGGGCGCCTCGTGCGCGCGCGATCGCTCGGCGTGACGCTCGTGCCCGTGGGGTCACCCCCCGCGCCGGCGTCGGTCGACGCTCCTACGTCGCCGAGCGAGGCGCCGAGGCGCCGCGAGGCGCCGCGAGGGAGGAGCGCCGAGGGGCGCGAGGACGACGCGCGGTCCTCCTGGGCCGACGTCGCCGAGGAGAGCGCGGCGGCGAGCGCGGCCGCGACGTCGTCATCCCCTGAGGACGACGAGATCCGCGTGGGGGATCTCGTCGACCACTTCGCGTTCGGGCTGTGTGACGTCCTGATGAGCGACGGCGAGCGGCTGAAGATGCGCGACAAGCACGGGCCCGGGAGGATCCGAGAGGTCGCCGTCGCGATGCTCGAGGTGACGCGAGCGCCAGGGCGTGAGGGCAAGCGCTGCTTCCGGTTGATGAAGCGCAGGTAGCGCGCGACAAGGAGAGAGCGTCGTCGCGCTCGTCTGCGGCGCGATCCACGAAGAGCGATGAAGCGCCGATCGTGCGCTGCCGGGGCGGCCGGGGGCTCCGGGCGCTTCTGTCCTCCTCGAGCCGGTCGAATGCTCGCCTCGTCGCAGCCGAGGCTCCGTGGATCGCTGCCCCCGCGGCCGATGTCGCCCCAGCGCCGCCGAGGCCGGCCCGCCGGCGTGCCGCCGCCCGAGCTCGATGAGCGCGCCCTCAGCGGGTCGCGTGGATCTCGAGCTTCGCGTGCATCGTCGAGGTGGCGATCCCGTCCACGACGACGCTGTGGATGGCGCGCGGCGCGCCGGGCAGCGCGATCACCTCCGACCACTGCCCTCCGCTCAGCGCCGCCGGCGCCCGAGCGATCCACTGCTCGCCGTTCATGAAGATGACGACGACCTGCGCGAGGTTGAGCGGGCGATCGGTCGTGAGGCGGATGGTGGAGAAGGTGCCGAAGCGTTCGCCGACCGGGAAGGTCTCGCGGTCGTTCGCGCCCTTCTTCTCCTTCGAGACGAGGCGCCAGCCGAGGTAGACGGATCCGTCGGTCGCGGCGCTCCCGACCTCGCGGGGGGGCGCGGCGTTGATGATGCAGGCGGGGAGCGCGAGGGCAGCGAGCAGAAGGAGCGCGGTGTTCTTCATGATGGCCAAGCGTAGCGCAAGTCCGCGAGGAGCGAGCGAGGAGGGCGGTTTGTGCCTCATCTGGAGCAGGCCGATCGGGTGCGCCTCTCTCTGCCTGCGTGTCGCTCCCCGAGGGGGGCGCAGGGCGTCGGCGCGGAAGCGCCGATCGGAGGGGTGTCGAGCGTCTTGCACGCTGCGCGTGGGAGGCGCTGGGTGGTACGCTCGCGAGGAGCATCACGTAGCGGCGTCGGTGAGGCGCCCCGTGTGTCGTGGGCTCTCGGGAGCCTCGAAGGAGACGGGGCCATCGACCGTTCGTTGCGGAGATGACGTTCTCCACCACGAGGGGACTCGGGAGCCTCGAAGGAGATGGGGCCATCGACCGTTCGATGCGGAGGGGGCCTTCTCCACCACGAGGGGGCTCGGGAGCCTCGAAGGGGGCGGGGGCCATCGACCGTCGGACCGTCGAGGCGACACGCGTGAGCGGTCGCCTCGGAGGCCCCATGGAAGCGCGGCGCCCATGGTGTCAGACGTCTACCGGGTGGCCGGTCAGTAGACGCTCGATCCCGCGCAGATCCCCTTGCTGATCTGCGTGCTACCGGCCCCCGGGCTCTTTTCGCATGTCGAGGGATCTTCCTCGTGGTCGCACTGGTTCCCCTCGCCGCACTGCTCCGACAGATCGCACGGCTCGCCGAGCGCTTTGGATGGCTGGCAGGTCTTCGTCTTGGAGTCGCAGTACCCGCCCTCGCAGCGCGCCCCGAAGCTGCAGGGGGAGCCGAGGGGGAGCGGCTTCTCGCACTTGCCCGCGTTGCAGAAGGCCTCTCCCTCGCAGCCGTCGCTCGTCGTGCAGGCGCCGCCGAGCTTCGCGATCGGAGCGCAGCTGTACGTGGAGGAGCCGAGGGCGAGGCTGCAGTAGAGACCGTCGTTCGTATAGCAGGCTGCCTTTTGTGTGGACTGGGTCGTATCGGGCTTGCCGACCAGCCCGCATTCCTCGTCTCCAGGGCGGTCGGTGCAGGTGCTCCCGCACGGATCTCCGGCCTTCCCTCGCGGGGTGAAGACGCAGGTGCCCGTCTCGCCGTCCTTGCCCTCGAACCAGCACTCGTTCACGCCGCCCGCGACGGGGGCGCAGTCCCACATGGTGCCGCACGTGCCGCCAGGCGGGGTGCTCCCGACGAACATGGTCGCGCAGGCTGAGTCGGCCCCCGGGCTCGATGTGCCGCAGGTCTTGGCGGCTGCGGACATCTCTGCGACGCAGTCGCCGCCCTTCTGCGGATCGTAGGTCGCCGTCGAGCCGACATCGGGGAGCAGCGAGCCGTAGAAGGTCGTCATGAGGCTCGTGCACTTCGCCTCGTCGTAGGCGTACTGCTTCGCGCTGCAGCAGCCGCCGATGTTCGCGCAGAGCGCCTTCGCCATCGCGCCGGCCAGCTCGTCACGGGAGCTGGGCGAGCCCGAGGCGGTGTCTTCGCTCGAGCCTGCGCAGGCGGAGATGGCGACGGCAAGCGCGGCGACGGTGAGCGTGCGAAAGAGGAGGGATCTCATACGCGGCCGTATAGCGTGACCTGCGAGCGGGATCGTCGTTCGAGGCACGACGTCGGATCCAGCGTGGCGCCGAGGTGGTCGCTCCACGTCCTGCCGCCGAGGCGCGCGGCGCATGACGGGCAGATGCGCCTCCTCGCCGTGAGTCGCCCATCGTGCATCCTGGGGCGCCTTGGACGAAGCGAGGCCCGGTGGCTTGTGCTCCGCACGAAGACACGCGATGAATCCTCGCGTCGTGCCGTCGTCGCGGAGCCAGGCTCGGAGGCGCTTCCTTGGAGCGCTGCTCGCCGCCGGGGTGGGGCTCCTCGTCGCGCGCGCGCTCCAGCGTGGCCCAGGGCGCTCGCCTTCGTCGCCCGGCTCGCGCGAGGTCGGAGCCCAGGCCTCCTCGCCTCCGCCACGTGCCGAGCACTCCCTGTCGACCTCTCTCCCGGCATCCTCCGCGCCGCGGCGCCCCGTCGGATCGGGCGCCGTCGCGTCTGGGCCCCCGACGATGTTCCGCCTCGATCCGCGCCGCACGAACCGCAGCCCCTTCGTCGCGCCGCGGCGCCCCGTGATCCGCTGGTCCGTCGACCTCGGGGGCCCCATCGCCGCGCAGCCCGTGGTCGCCGGTGATCTCCTCGTCGCCGCGTCGCTCTCGGGCAAGATCGTGGGGGTCACCCGTGAAGGCGTCGTTCGCTTCTCGCTCGACGCGAAGGAGCGCGTGTACGGGTCTCCCCTCGTGCTCTCCAGCGGCCACGTGCTCATCGGCCGCGACAAGGGCGAGCTCTGGGAGATCGATCCACGTCGTGGGAAGGTCGTGGCCAAGACCACGTGGGCGGAAGGCGACTGCGACACCTCACCGCTCCCGCTCCCGTCGGGGGGACAGGCCTTCGTCGTGGGGCGCCGCGGTGTCTTCCGATCGAAGACGGGCTCGGTGCGCGCGCCGATCGAGCTCTCGCGGAAGGCCTTTGCGTCGCTGGCCCTGACGGACGAAGGCGTCGTCCTCTCCGCGCAGGACGAGCGGGTGCACCTCTTCGATCTCGCCGGGAAGGAGCGCTGGAGCGTCCAGGTAGGGGCCGAGGCCGACGCGACCCCCGCCGTGGGCGACGATGGGACGGCGTGGGCAGCGACCGATGGAGGGGACGTGTTCGGACTCTCGCCGGGCGGCGCCGTGCGTGTCCGCGCGTCGGTCGGTGGGAAGGTGCGCGGCGCGCTGGCCATCGCGCGGGATGGGACGGTGATGGTCGGGGTGAGCGGCGAGCGGGCGGGCGTCGTCGGGCTCGATCCGAGGAGCGGGGCCGAGGTGCTGCGGATCCCCATCGCCGTCGGGCAGGCGAGGGAGATCGGCGTCGTCGGCGCGCCCCTCGAGGACCGCGATGGGATCCTCGTCTTCGGAGCGGAGGACGACACGGTCCGGGCTGCCAGCGCGGGCGGCGAGCCGCTCTGGGGCCTCCCTGTCGGCGGCGACGTCGATCACGCGATCGTGCTCGTCGGGGAGGGGGAGCTCCTCGTCGGTGCGTACGACGGCAAGCTCTCGCTGATCGTGGACGCCGAGCGCGCAGCGAGTTCGCGGTGAAGCCCCCGGCGAGCTCCCTGTGGGCGAGCCGATCGTGGAGACCCCGAAGATCCTGCGCGCGCGGCGGCATCCCATTCTGTGCTGCGCCGTACTATGAAGCGGCCAGATGGCCTCCGCCCGAGCCCAGCAGCTGGCCGATCTTCGCGCCCGCCTCGACGCGTACATGGCGAAGAAGGGGCTGCGCTCGACGGAGCAGCGCCGCGTCATCGTGGACACCTTCCTCGCCGCGCCCGCGCACATCACCATCGAGGAGCTCCTCGCGGAGGTGCGCGCGAAGGACCCTCGCATCGGCTACGCCACGGTGTACCGGACGCTGAAGCTCCTCGCCGAGAGCGGCGTCGCGCACGAGCGTCGCTTCGGCGAGAGCGTGACGCGCTACGAGGTCGCCGAGCCCGACCACCACCACGATCACCTCATCTGCGTCGCGTGCGGCACCATCGTGGAGTTCGAGGAGGAGGCGATCGAGGCGCTCCAGGAGGCCGTCGCCGAGAAGCGCGGCTTCCGGCTCCAGTCGCACAAGCACGAGCTCTACGGCGTGTGCCCGCGGTGCCAAGAGAGGGAGGCGAGGCCGCATCGTCGTTGACCCGCGCGCGGGCGAGAGAAGTTCGTCGACGGGGGCCGGGGTCGTGCGGTATCGTGGGCGCAGCCCATGGCCAAGGCTCCTTCGGTCGTCATCTGCCCGTCGTGCAGCTTCAAGAACGCGCCTCCCCCCGCGAACGGCCGCTGCGTCTCGTGCGGAGCCGCGATGGAGGGGCTCGGCAAGGTGTCGAGAACGCGCGAGGAGGAGCTCGAGCGCCGCTACCAGCAGGAGGGCTTCAGCCTCATCTGGATGCTCATCGCGATCGTCATCCAGGGCGTCCTCACGGGCGCGCTCGTCATCGGCCTCCCGATGGTCATCTCGGCGCTCGATTTCGAGGGCGGCAGCGGCATGCTCGTCGCGATCCCGGTGTGGTTCTTGGGGGGGCTCTTGACGGGCCTCATCTCGCCAGGACGGACCTTCACCGAGCCGGTCGTCGCCTCCTTCTTGGTGGCGCTGCCGACGGTGTTCTTCCTGATCCGCACCGAGACGGTCCGGACGCTCCCCGTCTTCATGTACGTCATCATGGCGCTCATCGGCGTGCTCTTCACGCTGGTCGGCTCGTACCTCGGCGAGCGCATCCAGATGGGCCCGCCGCCGAAGCGCGCCGAGTAAGCCCGCCCTCGCGACGGTCGTCGGATCGGCTGCCGGTGACGCGCGCCGAGTGGTCTCGTGGTCGACCGTGACCGACGGGTCGACACGATCGGCTGGCGTCGAAGGACGCCGCGTCAAGCCTCCCTCGCGCGAGGGCGCCTGTGGGGGGTGCGCCCCAACGTCTCGCGACGGCTGTTGTTGCCCGCGCGCGCGCACGTCGGTACGGGGCGAGGCGCATGGACGCCATCCGAGTCCGCGGCGGAAAGAAGCTCTCCGGGACGGTGCACGTCAGCGGGGCGAAGAACGCCGCGCTGCCCATCCTCTGCGCGACGCTCCTCTCCGACGGCGAGAGCCTCCTCCGCAACGTGCCAGCGCTGCGCGACATCGACACGACCGCGGCGCTCCTCGACTTCATGGGGCGCCGGGTCTCGGTCGCCGCCCCCGAGGTCCGAGTGGGGCACAAGGGCGAGTTCCGCCCCGAGGCGCCCTACGAGTTCGTGAAGCAGATGCGCGCGAGCGTGCTCGCCCTGGGGCCGCTCGTCGCGCGGTACGGCAAGGCGCGGGTGTCCTTGCCTGGTGGCTGCCAGATCGGCACGCGCCCGGTCGATCAGCACCTGAAGGGCCTCGAGGCGCTCGGCGCGACGATCTCGCTGTCGCACGGCTACATCCACGCGACGGCGGGGCGGCTGCGTGGCGCCGAGATCGTCTTCGACATGCCCACGGTGACGGGGACCGAGAACCTCATGATGGCCGCCGCGCTGGCGAAGGGGCGCACGACCCTCGTCCATGCGGCCGAGGAGCCCGAGGTGGAAGAGCTCGCGCGGGTGCTCAACAAGATGGGCGCCAAGGTGGAGGGCGCGGGCACGCACATCATCCACATCGACGGCAGGGACGAGCTCCAGCCCTTCGATCACGCCGTCATCCCCGATCGCATTGAGGCGGGCACGTACATGGTGGCCGCCGCCGCGACCGACGGCGACGTGCTCGTCGAGGGGGCGCCGCTCGAGCACCTCGAGTCGCTCGCGCAGAAGCTCCGCCGCGCCGGCGTCGGCGTCGATCGCGAGGGCGCCGGGGTGCGCGTGCGGCGCGACAAGCCGCTCACCTCCGTCGACATCACGACGGCGCCCCACCCCGGGTTCCCGACCGACATGCAGGCGCAGATGATGGTCCTCATGGTGTTCGCGGCGGGCAGGAGCGCGATCACCGAGACGATCTTCGAGAACCGCTTCATGCACGTCCCGGAGCTCATCCGCATGGGCGCGAACATCGAGGTGCACGGCAAGACGGCGTACGTCGAGGGCGTGCCGCGGCTCGACGGCGCGAGCGTGATGGCGACCGACCTGCGCGCGAGCGCGTCGCTCGTCATCGCGGGCCTCGCGGCGACGGGCGAGACCGAGGTGCGGCGCGTCTACCACCTCGATCGCGGCTACGAGCGGATGGAAGAGAAGCTTCAGAAGCTCGGCGCCGACGTCGAGCGCGTGAAGAACGTCGCGGGATGACGCCCAGGCCGCTCACGGTCGCGGTGCCGAAGGGGCGGACGCAGAAGGCGCTCGCGGCGCTGTTCGAGCGAGGAGGGCTCGACGCGTTGCCGCTCGTGCGGAGCGATCGACGGCTCTTCGGCGAGACCGCGGACGGCCGGGTGCGCTACCTCTTCTTGAAGCCGGACGACGTGCCGACGTACGTCGAGTTCGGCGCCGCGGACGTCGGGTTCGCGGGCCGAGACGTGCTCCTCGAGCGTGGCTATGATCTGTATGTCCCGCTCGATCTCGGGATCGGGCGCTGTCGGATGGTGGTCGCAGGGCGAGCTGGTGTGCTCGTCCCGGACGCGCCTCGCGTCGCGACGAAGTTCCCGCGCATCGCGGAGGCGCACTTCGCGCGTCGCGGGGTGCGCGCCGAGATCGTGTACGTCGGGGGCTCGGTCGAGCTGGCGCCGGTCGTCGGGCTCGCGGATCTCATCGTGGATCTCGTCGAGACGGGCACGACGCTCCGCGAGAACCACCTCGAGGAGCGCGAGACGGTCGCGGACGTGTCGACGGTCGTCGTCGCGAACCGCGCGCAGTTCAAGCTGCGTAGCGCGGAGATCCAGGGCTTCCTGGGCGCGCTCGCCTGCGCGGTCGGTTGACGAGGCCGCGCGCTGCGGAGCGCGGAGAACCGAGGGCTTCCTCCGGCGCGCTCGCCTGCGCGGTCGGTCGACCGGGCCGCGCGCTGCGGAGCGCGGAGAACCGAGGGCTTCCTCCGGCGCGCTCGCGGGCGCGGTCGGTCGACCGGGCCGCGCGCCGATCGAAACTCATCCCTTCGCGTGGCTTACACCCCTTCGAGCGCCGCCGGATCGAGCTCTCCACCGATGGGTCGGAGGAAGGACTCGTCGATCTTGCCGCTCGACTCATCGAAGCAAATGGGCGCGCGGTCCCTCGGGATCGCGGGGGCGGCCACGGCCACCGGCGGCGGGATCAAGGACGGGTGCGCGACGCTCGAGGCGGGCGGCGCGTCTCCCGCGAAGAGCTCGAGATCGATCACCGGATCGGGCAGCGGGACCCACCCGCGGTGCGCGGCCATGCCGTTGAACTTCCGCGTGAGCCACCCGGGGATGAGCAGCGTGAAGGTCTTCGCGAGGCGCGCCGGGTTGTCGAGCGTCTTGATCATGCGCTCGTACGTCACCGGGCCGTACGCGGCGATGAAGGCCTCGGCCTGCTCGCGCTTGGACAGCCACGCGACCACGCCCGACTTGTCCGCCTCGGGGTGGAACTGCGTGCCCTCGATCCCCGGCGCGAACTCGAAGGCGAGCAGCGCGTGGCCCTTGGACGTGCCGTCGCGGGACTCGCGCCCGAGCAGCTCGCCGCCGAGCCCGTGGAGCGTCCTCGCGTCGAGATCCACGGCCTCCCAGTTGCGGTGCTCGAAGGCGAAGAGTCTGTCCGCGAAGGCGCGCGTCAGCGTGTGCGCCTCGCCCTCGGGGGTCATGTAGACCGGCATCACGCCGAACTTGCGCGTGTCGCGGAGCTGCATCTTCGCGACGTGGAAGTGCGTCACCAGGAGCTCGAACGAGTAGCAGACGCCGAGCAAGGAGGGCGCCGCGTCGCCGCGGACGTGGTGCCCCTCGACCAGGCCGTCGAGCCACCCCTCGAACTCGGTGAGCCACGCCTCTCCGTCGTGATCGAAGGGCCCCCCCCGCCCCCCCCCCCACCCCCACACATCGCAGGCCGCGGGGGGCCGCCCCCCCTTTTTGCGCGGCGCGCCGGGGGGGGAGTCGCACGCGGGGCCCGGGGTGGTCGCGGGGACGCGCTCGAAGAAGCTCTCGACGAGCATCGTGAAGCAGCGGGTGGCCTGGTTCGCGTGCCCGTTGTTCATGTCGATGAGGCACAGGCGAAGGGCGTCGGACATCGGGGTCTTCTCGGGCGGTGACTAGTTGGTGCGGACGGACGAGGGGCGAGGCTGATCGAAGACGCCGCGCCGCTTCGCGTCGGCGAGCGTGCGGAGGGCGGCGCGGTAGCCACGGAGCACGAGGGAGCGGGCGGCGTACCGGTTGAGGTAGCCGTACATGCCGATGTCGGGCGCGATGTCGAGGAAGGTGACGCGCGGGTAGAGCCGCTCGAGCAGCTCGACCCCGCGGCGCTCCTTCTCGGTGAGCAGGATGTTCATCGACTGCGTGAGCACCTTGGTCACGCCCTTCTGCGCGATGCTCCGGCGCGCGTCGGGATCGATGTTGGGCCGATAGATGTTGGAGATGATGACGATGTCCGCCCCGGCCTCGACCGCGACGTCCGCAGAGAGCGTCCGCGCGACCTCGCCGTCCACGTAGTACCGCCCGCCGATCTCGTGAGGTCGGAGGAGCCCCGGCACACAGCACGACGCGGCGACGGCCTGGCTCACCGGCACGCGGTCGTCGTACCCTGGACCGAACACCTTGCGCGTCGCCGTGTCGAGGTCGACCGCGGTCACGTACACGGGGTGCGGGAGCTCGCGGAAGTCGTTGATGGGGAGCATCTTGGCGAGGTACCGCTCGAGCCGATCGATGCTGAAGACGCCGGAGAGGAGGTGCCCGGGATCGGTGAGCTGCCCGAGCGTCGGGCCTCCGAGGAAGGTCGAGACCCCGAGCCGCGGCCCGTCGTGGCGGCGCTTCCACGGCAGCCGGAAGCCGTCGAGCAGGACGTCGAGGGGGATGTCCTGGCCGTAGGTCGCGCCGACGAGCGCGCCCGCGCTCGCGCCGACGAAGATCTCGGGGAGCATGCCCATCTCCTCGCAGGCCTTCAGCACACCGAGGTGCGCGATCCCTCGGGCGGCTCCCCCGCTGCCCACGAAAGCAATCTTCGGTCGCGTCATCGAGTCGACGGGGAGTCTTTACGGGGAGCGCCTCGCTTCGCCAAGTTTCTTCCGACATCCGTGCGCATCTTTCTCTTACACCGTCGCACATCGTCTCCGTCCTGCGCGTCGTCTCGCGTGGGGGCCGTCGTCGAGGAGCGGACGGGATCCGGCGGTGCGGAGGGCGCGGTGCGCGACGCACGAGGCGGCCCCGCTCTCGGCGCAGCGCGACTACGCTCGGCGCCGTCATGCTCCCGCCTCTCGAGTACCTCGCCTGGGCGACCGAACGCTACCCGAGCCTCCGCTTCGATCTCGCGACGAGTGGGCTCGCCGAGGCGCCGCTCTCGCTCCTCGGCGATCTCCCGCACCTCGACGCCCGCGGGGCCGACCGGAGGTTCGCCGCCGCCGTCGCCGGGCGCTACGGGCTCTCGCCCGACGAGGTCACCCCGGCGCTCGGCACCTCGGGCGCGCTCTGGCTCGTCTACGCAGGGTGCTTCTCGCGGGGGGACACGATCCTCGTCGAGCGGCCCGCCTACGAGCCGGTCGTGCGCGTCGCCGAGGGCGCTGGGCTCCGCGTCGAGCGGTTCGATCGACGCCGTGAGGACGGCTGGCGCGTCGAGCCGGCGCGCGTGCTCGGTGCTCTCTCTCCCGCGACGAAGGGCGTCGTCTTGACCGACCTCCACAACCCGAGCGGCACGCCGCTCGACGACACGCTGACACGCGAGCTCGCGGCTCACCTCGCCGCTCGTGGGGTCCTCCTCGTCGTCGACGAGGTCTACCGCGAGCTCTACGCGCCCGGGACGACCGCGCGCTCGCTCGGTCCAAACGTGGTCGTCACGAGCTCGCTCACCAAGGCCTTCGGGCTCGGCGCCCTGCGCGCCGGGTTCGTGCTCTCCGAGCCCGAGCTCGCGCCGCGCCTTCGCGGGGCCGCGCTCCACGCCGTGGGCGTGCTCCCCACCGCGACCTTCGCGCTCGCGACGGCGGCGATGGCGGCTCTGCCCGCCTTCGAGGCGCGACGCGCCGAGCTGCAGGCGGACAAGCGCGAGCTCATCGACGCGTGGCTCGCGGCACGCGGCGACGTCCTCTCGTGGGTCCCACCTCACGAGGGGTCCCTCTTCGGCTTCGTGCGCGACGCGCGCGGCGGGGATCTCCGCGGCATGCTCGAGCGCGGGCTCGCGCGAGACGGCGTGCTCTCGGCGCCCGGGAGCTTCTTCGATGGATACGACGACTCCTTCCGGCTCGCGTGGAGCGGCGCACGCGAGACCCTGGTCGAGTCCCTCGCGCTCCTCGGACGCGCGCTCGAGCTCGACGGGTGACATTTGACGCGGCCCTTCTCCGCACGCTATAGGCCCCGCCCTTCTCCTACCCGCGGAGAACCCGAGAGATCCCCATGCGAGACGGCATCCACCCCAACTACCCCGAAGCGACCGTGACCTGTGCGTGCGGCGCGACCTACAAGACCCACTCGACGAAGGGCAGCTTCGCCGTCGAGGTGTGCGCTGGCTGCCACCCGTTCTACACGGGCAAGCAGAAGCTCCTCGACACGAAGGGCCGCGTCGACAAGTTCCGCAAGAAGTACGCGAAGGACGCGTCGTTATCCTCGGCGCCTCGCGCCTTGCGCGCTCGCCGCGCGGCGATAGGCTGAGCGATCCATGACCGAGCCCGCGCGCCCTTACATCGGTGGCCAAGCCCTGCTCGAGGGCGTGATGATGCGGTCGCCCAGGTCGTTCGCGATGGTCGCGCGCCGCAAGTCGGGCGCGCTCGTCGCGCGCGAGCGTCCCATCGTCGACGAGCGGAAGGGCGTCCGCGCGCTCCCGCTCCTCCGCGGCGTCGCCGTGCTCGTCGAGAGCCTCAAGCTCGGCTCCGAGGCGCTCAAGTTCTCGACGCGCATCTACGAGGCCGATCTCGAGGAAGAGGAGCGCGCCGAGAAGGCGGGCGGCAAGCTCGCCGAGGCCGCGAAGAAGGCCGTGCACACGCTGGGCGCCGCGTTCCGCGCGGCGTCGCTCGCCGTGGCGTCCCTCGCGACGACCCCCGACGAGCGCGAGCCCGACGCGGAGGAGGTGGAGCCGACGGGGTCCGCGGCGGGCTCCGGTGGCCACGCGCTCGCGACGTCGCTCGACGCGGTCGCGGCGCAGAAGAGCGGAGCGCCCGTCTCGACGTCGCTCGACGCGCCCGCCGCGACGTCGCTCGACGCGGTCGCGGCGCAGAAGAGCGGAGCGCCCGTCTCGACGTCGCTCGACGCGCCCGCCGCGACGTCGCTCGACGCGGTCGCGGCGCAGAAGAGCGGAGCGCCCGTCTCGACG
>CAYNEK010000043.1:0-15076 GCA_964396175.1 uncultured Polyangiaceae bacterium
CGCTGGCTCGAACCGCCGTCCGACACGATTCCGCCGGCCGCCGTGGTCCCCGCCGTCCCGGCGGGGGTGGTGTCGACCTCCCCGTCGGTCGAGACGAGCGAGATCTTGCACGCCGTCGCGGTGACCGCGAAGGCGCCGAGGAGGAGCGCGAAGGAGATGGAGGTAGGGCGACGCATGGTTCCTGGAACTTACTACGTCCTCGGAGCCTCGACCTTCCCTCGCGGTGCGGATCATGTTTCTTCACGGATCGTGACGAGCGATCCCCCCGAGCCGGATGACGAAGCACCGAGCGAGCCCGCTGCGCGCGCTGCGCCCACGAGGGGCCCCTGGCGGAGCGCGCCCGCCATCCTGCTCGGCGTCGGCCTCGCCCTCGTCGGCCTGCTCGTCGTCGGCAAGCTCCAGCGCGCCGGCGAGGAGAAGGCGCGCGCACGAGACGAGCTCCTGCGCGAGCTGCCTGCCCTCGCGAGGACCACCGTCGGGCCCTTCGACGATCTTGCAAAGAAGCGCGCCGAGCTCCGCGAGCGGCTCGTCCGCGTCGAGCGCCTCTCGGATCTCGCTGGCCCCGAGGCCGACGTGCTCCGCTGCTCCGCCCGCGGCCTCGAGCGGCAGCTCTCGCTCGCCGTCTCCTTCCAGGAGGCGACGCGCGCGACCGACGCGGCGCGCCTCGATCCCGCCCAGTGGACCTCGCGTGAGGGCGTCGACGCCGCCCGCCAGCACACCGAGCGCCGCCTCGCCGCGCTGTCGGCGCTCCGCGAGGCGACCCTCGGCGGCACCGTCGCGTACGCCGTCGCCTGCATGAAGGACCGCCACGTCGCCCCGAAGCTCATCGCCGACGCCGAGGCCTCCGCGCGCGCGTCCCGCCCCAAGGAGCTCGAGGCGCTCTTCTCCGTGCAAGAGGCCCTGCTCGGCCAGACCTCGGCGCTCCTCGCGCTGCTCGGGCGTGCGTGGGGCACGTGGCGGCTCACGGGCGGCCACCAGCTCGAGTTCGACGATCCCGTGATCGGCCGCGACTACGTCGAGCGAACGCGCAAGATCGCCGATCTCGACGTGCGTGAGACGGAGCTGCTCCGCGCCGCCTCGACCCACACCGAGGCGGTGCGCGTCGACTGGCCCAAGGAGGCCACCAAGCCCGAGCCCTCGGCGTCGGCGAGCCGATGATCCGGATCCACCTCGCAGCGCGGGCCGGCCGCCGTGCGCTCGCGTCCTCCTCGGCGTCGGTGAGCCAATGACCCGGATCCACCACCTCGCGCTCCGCACGCCCGACCCCGGTCGCCTCGCCCGCTTCTACGAAGACGTCTTCGAGCTCACGCGGGATCGCGACGCGTACGACGCGCGCGGCCTCCGCTCGGTCTGGCTCCGCGCCGAGGGCACCCTCGTGATGCTCGAGCGCCGCGAGCCGGGCGAGCCCGAGCCCGATCCTCGCTCGATGGAATGCGTCCTCTTCTCGATCGACGAGGCCCGGGTCCCCGCCCTCCACGAGCGCCTCCGGACGCGCGGCGTCGCGATCGAAGGGCAGACTCGCTTCTCCACATACTTCCGCGACCCCGAGGGGAGGAGGGTGGGCGCGAGCTGCTTCTCCGGTTGACGCGCGAGCGGTTTGGGTACTGAACAAATGTTCCTTTGTTCGCGGAGCTCCTCGGCCGGTCCTGCTTCTCGTTCCTCGACGGCGGCTCGCACCCAGCCGAGCTCCTGCAGCGCGCGAGCGAGCTCGGGCTCCCGGCGCTCGGGCTCTGCGATCACGGTGGCTTCTACGGGCTCGCCCGCGCCTTCGCCGAAGAGAGTCGTCTCGCCCAGGGCCCCTCGCCCGTGCGGCTCATCCCGGGCGCCGAGCTCGCCGTGCGCGGTCCGGGCGGGCTCTCCACCGTCGCCTTCCTCGTCGCCTCGCGCGAGGGCTATGAGACGCTCTCTCGGCTCGTCACGCGCGCGCACCGCGACGTACCCAAGGGCCGCGCTCGCCTCCCTCTCGACGCGCTCCCCGCGCGCCCCACGGGGCTCTTCGCGCTCTTGCCGTCACCGTACGACGAGGCCGTGATGGGGCCGGTCGTCGAGAGCTTCGGCGAGCGGGCCTTCGTCGCCGTGCACCGGCACCTCGTGGGCGACGATCTCGCGCGCCGCGAGCGCGCGTGCCGGCTCGCCGCGCGCCTCGACGTCGAGCTCGTCGCGACCGCGCGACCGCTCTACCACCTGCCCGAGCGGCGCGTCGTCCACGACGTCCTCACCTGCATCCGGCTCGGCGTGACGCTCGAGGACGCGGGCCCGTGCATCGGGCCCAACGCGCAGGCCTTCCTCCGCGGCGAGACCGAGGTGCGCCACCTCTTCCGCGAGACGCCCGCGTGGGTCGATCGCACAGGCGAGATCGCCTCGGCCTGCGGCTTCTCGATGGGGGCGCTCGGCTACCGCTTCCCCTCGTCCACGCTCCGCCCCGGCGAGACGCCGGACGAGGGACTCCGGCGCGCCGTGTGCGAGCGCCTCCCGTGGCGCTACCCCGAGGGCCCTCCCCCCAAGGTCCTCGCGCTCCTCGAGAAGGAGCTCGCCGTCATCGAGAAGCTCCGGGTCGCGAGCTACTTCCTCGCGACGCTCGAGATCGTCGACATCGCGCGCGGCAAGGGGATCCTCTGCCAGGGGCGCGGCAGCGCGGCCAACAGCGCGGTCTGCTTCGTCCTCGGGATCACCTCGGTCGATCCGGCGCGCGCGGAGCTGCTCTTCGAGCGCTTCTTGAGCGAGGAGCGCGGTGAGCCCCCGGACATCGACGTCGACTTCGAGCACGAGCGCCGCGAGGAGGTCATCCAGGAGATCTATCGACGCTACGGGCGCGAGCGCGCCGCGATGGTCAGTGAGGTCATCCGCTTCCGGGCGCGGAGCGCCGTCCGCGAGGTCGGAAAGGTGTTCGGGCTCTCGGAGGAGGTGACGAGCCGCGTCGCCCGGGCGCTCTCGTGGCGCGAGCAGGCCCTCTCGGACGAGCGGCTCATCGGCCTCGGGCTCGACCCTCGCGAGCCGACGCTCCGCGAGACCCTGCGCGTCGCGGCGCTCGTCCAGGGCTTCCCGCGGCACCTGTCGGTCCACGTCGGCGGCTTCGTGCTCTCGGACACCTCGCTCCTCGACGTCGCGCCCATCGAGCCCGCCGCGATGGATGGGCGCTCCGTCGTCCAATGGGACAAGGACGATCTCGACACGCTCGGGTTCTTCAAGGTCGACGTCCTCGCGCTCGGCATGCTGACCGCCATCCAGCGGGCGCTCGCGCTCCTCCACGATCCGGCGCGAGGCCCCTTCGACGCCCACGCCGCCCTCGCGCGGATCCCCGCGGAAGATCCGCGCGTCTACGCGCGGTTCTGCCGAGCCGACACCGTCGGGGTCTTCCAGATCGAGAGCCGCGCGCAGCGGGTCATCTTGCCCGCGCTCCAGCCGAGAGCCTTCTACGATCTCGTCGTCGAGGTCGCGATCGTGCGCCCGGGGCCCATTCAGGGGGGTATGGTACATCCATACATCCGCCGCCGCCGCGGCGAGGAGCCCGTCACCTTCCCGCACCCGCGCCTCCGGCCGGTGCTCGAGCGCACGCTCGGGATCCCGCTCTTTCAGGAGCAGGTGATGCAGCTCGCCATCGTGGGCGCTGGGTACACGGGGGGCGAGGCGGACGAGCTGCGGCGCGACATGGCGGCGTGGCGGCGCTCGGGACAGCTCCTGCGGCACCGCGAGCGGCTGCTCCGAGGGTTCGCTCGGGCGGGGATCTCGGCAGAATTGGGCGAGGCCCTCTTCCTGCAGATCCTCGGCTTCGGCGAGTACGGCTTCCCCGAGTCGCACGCGGCGAGCTTCGCGCTGCTCGTGTACGCGTCGGGCTGGCTCAAGGCGCACGCGCCGGCGGCCTTTCTGTGCGCGCTCTTGAACGCGCAGCCCATGGGGTTCTATGGGCCCTCGGCGCTCGTGCAGGACGCGCAGCGGCACGGGGTCCGCGTGCGGCCGGTGTCGGTGCTGCGGAGCGGCTGGGACTCGACGCTCGAGCGCGATCGCGACGAGCCCGAGGCGAGGTCGGTGTCGGTGCTGCGGAGCGGCTGGGACTCGACGCTCGAGCGCGATCGTGATGAGCCCGCCGTGCGGCTCGGGCTCCGCCAGGTGCGCGGGCTCCCGCGGGCGCTCGGCGCGCGGATCGTCGAGGCGCGGGCGGAGCGTCCCTTCGTCGATCTCGACGACTTCGTCGTGCGCTCGGCGCCGGGCAGGCGCGAGCTCGATCGGCTCGCCGAGGCGGGCGCGCTCGAGGGGCTCGCCGCAGATCGCCGCGACGCGCTCTGGCGCTCGCGCGCGCCGAGGGCGCCGGGGCTCTTCCGTGAGCGTGCCGCCCCCGAGGCCCCCGCGTCGCTCCCGCGGCTCTCCGCCTTCGAGCAGCTCTCGCTCGACTACGAGCACACGGGGCTCTCGCTCACCGATCACCCCATCCGGCACCTGCGTGTGCTCGCCCGCTCCCGCGCGCCCCGGCTCGTCACCGCGCGGGAGCTCGCCGAGCGTCGGCACCGCTCGCTCGCGTCGGTCGTCGGGCTCGTCGAGTCGCGGCAGCGCCCCGCGACGGCGAGCGGCGTCGTGTTCGTGACGCTCGAGGACGAGACGGGGGGCGCCCAGATCATCCTCTGGTCGCGCGTCTTCGATCGGTTCCGGCACGAGGCCACGACCGCGCAGATCCTGCTCGTCCACGGGATCGTCGAGCGTACGCGCGAGGCCGTGCACCTCATCGCCGAGCGGATCGAGGCCTGGGACCGCGAGCTCCCGGTCCGCAGCGTCTCCCGTGATTTTCGCTGACACTCGGGGTCTCCGCGCGCGCCCCAGCGCAACGCGCGGTGGCGCGCGCACGAAGCTCGAGCGGCGCGGCCGTGTGCGTCCAATCGTCTCGCGCAGCGCGAAGTGGCGCCCTGTGCGAAGCTCGAGCGGCGCGGCCCTGTGCGTCCAATCGCCTCGCACAGCGCCACGTGGCGCGTGTCACGAAGTCCGTGCGGCGCGGCCGAAGGGGGCGCCCGAGCCGCCTCTCGATGGCGCGTCCCCAGGCGCGGCGCGCGTGGTATCCTCTCTCGGTTGTCCGACGCGGATCCGGCGCTCCTCGATCATGGCCTCGTCCTCGCGCTCGGGGGGCGATGCCCGCTCTGCGCCGAGCTCGCGCGCGACGCGGGCGTGCTCGCGCGGCGCCCCTGCTCCGAGTGCGGCGGCGTCTTCGCCGACGAGGCCGTCTCGACACGCCTCGTCGAGGCGTACGGCACCCGCTCGCTCGAGCACCTCACCTTGCACCTCGCCGTGCTCGCCGTGACGGCCCTCGTGCTCGGCTTCGTGCCGCTCCTCGGCGCCGTCTGCCTCCTCGCGGGCTTCGTCGTCTATCAGCACCGTGTCGTCGCGCCGGCGCTGGCCCTGCTCTCGCGACGACGGCGCGTCGTGTCTCGCTGGACGATGCGGCTCTTCGTCGCGACCCTCGGCGTCGTGACGAGCGTCACGATCACGCTGGTGAGCTTCTTCTGGGTGGGCGGACTCGCGGCCGCCATCGCGGTGCCCGGCTCGGTCGCGCTCTCGTGGCTCTTCTCGCGAAGGTACCTGCTCCGCCAGCTCGCTCGTGAGCGCGAGCGCCTGCCCGTCGCCGCCTGGGAGCTCACGCTGCTCGTCGTCTCCGCCGCCTTGCTCAGCGCCTCGGCCGTCGTCGTCGCCGCGCTCGTGGGCGCGAGCCTCGCGCTCGTCCAGCTCGGCGTCGAGAAGCTGCGGGGGCTCCTCTGATGGCCGCTGCCGCCCTCCGCGGACGCATGGTGGTCTCGCCGGAGCTCGAGCGTCCGAGGAGCACCACCTGATGGATCTCGATGCCGTCCTTCGTGCGCTCGAGGTGGCCGGGATCTCCGGGGTGCGCGCGTCGTGGGTGCTCCTCATCGCCGCCGTCGCGGGGGCGCTCGGCTACGTGGTGTTCCCCGGGCCGCTCCACTTCCTCGCGACGTGGCCGGGCGTCGGCGCCGTCGCGGTCTTCGCGGTCGTCGAGCACCTCGCCGAGCGCGACACCGACATGCTCCAGATCCTTGGCGCCGTGCAGTACGGCCTGTCGGCCGCGACGGCGTTGCTCGGCACCGATCTCGTCGCGCGTCACGCGAGCGTCGCGCCCCCGTGGGCGATCCAGACGGGCGCCGTCGTCCTCGCCGTCACGACGATCGCCGCGCGCCGGCAGCTGAAGCTCCGCCTCATGCGGCTCTCCGCGAGCCTCTCGTCCCCCGCCAAATGGCTCGCGCGCGTCGAGGAGAGCGCCGTCCTCCTCGCGCTCGCGCTGGTCGTCCTCTCGCCGTTCCTCCTGCTCGGTGTGATGCTCGGCCTCGCCCTCCTCGCGGCGCTCTCCGCGGTCCTCCTGCGCGTGCTCGATCGGGCGCGCCGCGTCGCGTGCGGCGGCTGTGGACACCTCGTGCGTCGAGAGGCGCAGCGGTGCCCCAAGTGCAAGAGTCCCCTCGCGCCGGCCCGACCGCTCACGCTGAAGGAGCCGCTCTTCGCGCGCCTGTCCGCGCTGGGATCCACCCTCGGCGACCAGCCCGAGGACGCCGCCCCGCGAGACCCGCTCTCGCGCTGAGCGACGCCCCCTTCGCGCCCGCGCGCGCGGGCGCCTCCACGGTGTATGGAAACTCCGGCTCTCGAGGCGCGCTCGCCGGGCTTCGTCGAAGGGCTCCTCAGCGCTGGAAATAGCCCTGCGCGTAGGTGTGCGCGCGGCCCCCGGTCGCGCCGTCCGCCGTGATGGCGCACGCGGCGCCGATGGCGTCCCCGTGCTCGAAGAGCCGCAGGGTGACGCGCGCGCGCTCGCCCGCGAAGAAGGGCTTCCGGAAGCAGAGCTCGAGCCGCGTCGCGAGCCGATCCGTCCTTTGTCCCAGGCGGTGGAGCCGCCGCGCGACTGCCTCGTCGACGAGGTTCGGATAGACGAGCGAGTTGACGTGCTGGTTCGAGTCCGTGTGCGACAGCGAGAACACCGTCACGGCCTCGTCGGGTGTCGCCTCGTCCTCGATCCACCGCGCGCCCGCCGGCAGCGCGAGGAGCGCGTCGGGCGCGTCGGGCGTGTACCGATCGGGCGGGACCGGCGGGAGCCCCAGCTCGGCGAGGCTCTTCACCCTGCGCTCGGCCGGCGGCGCGAAGAGCCTCGTGAAGACGTGCTCGGCGAAGACGCGCCCCGCGACGACGTCCTCGCCGCGCCCCGCGGGCGGCGCGCCGACGATGCGGTCGCGCGCGGAGCGGACGTCGGCCCACAGGTTCAAGAAGATGCGATCGATGTCGCCGCCCGGGCCGGGCGCGTGCGCGAGGGCGAAGCGGCCGTCGACCTGCACGGTGGGGACGACCGAGATGGGCTCGCCCGTCCCGAAGAGGACGAGACGTGACAGGATGGGTAGGACACCGATCGCGCGGGCCTTCGCGGCGAAATCGTCCCTCGCGAGCAGCTTGCGGAAGACGACCTCACCGTACGCGTGCGGGAGCCCGGCCAGAATGACGCGGCCATCCTGGCAGAGATCCTCGTACCGAAGGACGGCCTCGCCGGTCGCGACTTGGTCCGAGGGGACGTCCGGTGGAGCAGGGAAGTCACGCATCGCGAGCGGCTGATCGCAGACCTCGCCGCGTGCGTCACGAGCCTTCGTCGTCGGCGTGAGGCGCCGCGAGGCCGCGAGGTGGGTTCCATGATCTCGCTGGCCGGGCTACGCGAGGCGGGCCGTGTCGTCGGTCGAAGGCGTCGTGCTCGTGCTGGTCGCGCTCCTCGCGATCCCCTTCGTCGTCGCGCTGTCGAGGGCGAACGAGCTCTTCGTGCTCGAGCTCCGGGGCGGCCAGCTCGAGAAGGTTCGTGGTCACGTCCCGCCGCGGCTCCTCGCCGATCTCGAGGACGTCGTGCGGCGAAGCGGCGCGCGCGAGGGGCGGCTTCGCGTCGTCCGCGAGGACGGCCGTCCGCGGCTCGTGCTCGGGTCCGGGTGGGACGAGGGGGTCGCGCAGCGTCTACGCAACGTCGTCGGCACGTGGAAGCTCGCGGCGCTCACCCGTCGGTGAGCAGCTCCCACCGCGCCGCGAGCTCGGCGCGAGCGGTCGCGTCGCGGCCCAGCATGCCGGCTCGCCTACCTCCCGAGGGTGCAGAAGAGCGCGTCGGCATCCTCGTCGCCGCACGTCTTCGTCGCCGAGTCGCAGCGCTTGCTCTCGCAGTCCGTGTTGAGATCGCATGCGGCGCCGCCGGCGAGGAGCTTCGCGCACACCTTGGCGCTCGTGCAGCGGAGCTCGTCGCCGCAGTCGAGCGTGCAGGGATCTCCGATCTTCGGCAGCGCCGGACAGACGCCGTCCTGGCAGAAGAAGCCGCCGTGGCACGACTCCCCTTCGACACACACCTCGCCTGGCCCGGGGATCTTCTGGCAGGTGCCCTGCCCCGATCCGAGCGAGGAGGGCACGCACGTGTACCCGAGGGACCACGCGCACCATGGGCCGCTCGCCTCGGGCTCGAACGGCTTGCACGGCGCCCCCTCGACCGGCGGCAGCTTGACGAAGCAGATGCCCTTGCCGCCGATGCTCATGCAGCCCGCGTCGAGGGCCTCGTCCGGGAATGCGCAGTCGAGGCTGTTCTCGCACGCATCGCCGGGCTTGCCTGCGCCCGCGGTTGCCTGCAAGCACGCTCTTGGCAGCTCTGCGCTGCAGGCGGACGACGGGAGTTCTTGCTTGCACACCGCCGCCTTCGCGGCGTCCACCCTCTGGATCGCGTAGCCCCGGATCCCGGCGCAAATCGACGGGTCGTTGGGCCTCCCCGCGGCGCGGCAGCAGTCGTCGAGCCGACCGCAGATCGCGGCGTTCAGCGCGTAGGCCTCTTGGTGCTCTCCATCGCCGCCGTCGTCGCTTCCTCCTCCGCAGGCGGTGGCGAGCGCGAGGATCGTGGCGAAGGCGAGGAGGCGGCGCGTGAGCATGGCGGACTCTATCCCAAGAAGCGTGCGTGCAGCCGAAGCCCATTTCGGTCCTCGGTGCCTCGCGAGCGCGACGGGCGCGACTCGGCCTCGCTGCGTGGACGATGCGCTCACGCAGAGCTCGGCTCGGACGAGCCCAAGGACGCGGCTCGGCCTCGCTGCGTGGACGATGCGCTCACGCAGAGCTCGGCTCGGACGAGCCCAAGGACGCGGCTCGGCCTCGCCCTTGGGATGGACTCGACCAGCGTGTTACGATGGCTGGGTGTATTCACCCTCCGTGAGGGTCCGCCACGCTTTCGGGCAGCTCTCGCTGCGCACCGATCTCCTCCGATGCACGAGGGCGGCCGCCATCGTGGCGCTCGGGCTCTCGACGCTCGGGTGCCAGCGCGACCGCGATCTGCCGCCCCCTCCACGCGACGACTCCACGGCTCCACTTCCGGTCGTCACGGTCGTTCCACCGCCACCGCCGTCACCCGCCGCCCCCCCCGCGTGCGGTCCGTACCGCTCCTTCGCCAAGGGCTCCTGTGCCGTCGATGCCCGTAGCCACGGGCTCCCCGCCGTGGTCGCCGTTCGTCATCGTCGTTCCGCCTCTCCTCAGCGCGATCCTCCCGCCGGGGTTCCGACTGCCGACGCTGCCCGGAACGCCTCCCCCCGCGACGCCTCCCCCCGCGACGCCTCCCCCCGCGACGCCTCCCCCCGCGACGCCTCCGCCGTCGCCCTCGACCGATCGCGTGATCGTCTTCGGGACGAGCTGGTGCCCGGCCTGCAAGCAGCTTCGCGCAGACCTCGCCGCGCGGCGCGTGCCGTACACGTACGTCGACGTCGAGGATCGCGTGGCCATGTCGACACCCGCGGGGCGCCGCGCGGCGGAGATTCCCCCCGCGCACCGTGGCGGCGTCCCGGTGACCCGCATCGTTCGCTCTGACGGGTCGGTGGACTGGGTCTCTGGAGCCGACGGCGAGCGCATCGAGAAGGCCTACCGGAGCTGAGCGATCTCCTCGCACGCCGAGCCCCCAGCCGCCACGCGCCGAGCCCCCGCGTACCGGACCGCGTGCCTCGAGCCCGGCGCCACGGACACGCGCCCCCGGATCCTGAGCCGGCTCCGAGCGTCGAGCGCGGAGCCTCCGCGCCGGATCGCCCACAGAGCGCGCCAACGTGCTCCGAGCGAAGGCGCGGCGGCCTTCCGAGCGCTGCACCGCGGCGTCGCGCCGGGACGAGCCCGCCGCGCGGCGAAGGTGCTCAATTCTTTCTCCCTGTAAGCGCCGTGTAAGCGCGGCCCGCTACGAGGGCGCCCGACAGTGAGGATCCGCGCATGACCACGAACTCGAGGAACCCGTCATCCCGGCCGCGCGCGCGCATCGCGTCCGCCGCCGTCGTCGCAGCGCTCGCCCTCGTCCTCCCCAGCACCGCCCACGCCGGCGCCGCCCAGGGAGAGGCGAACTTCACGAAACACTGTTCTGCCTGCCACACCGTCGGCGGCGGCAAGCGCGTCGGCCCCGATCTCAAGGGCGTCACCGAGCGCCGCAAGCGCGACTGGCTCCTCAAGTGGATCCCCGCGTCTCAGTCGCTCGTGAAGGCCAATGACCCGACCGCCACCGAGCTGATGCGCGAGTACAACAACGTCCCCATGCCGGACTTCCCGCTCTCGGCGGCCGAGGTCGGCGATCTCATCGACTACATGGCCGGCGCCGGCGCCGCCGCCGCGCCCGCAGGTCCGCCGCGGGTCTATACCCCCTCCGAGGCCGAGGACGGCCGCCGATACTTCGACGGCTCCCTGCCGTTCTCGGGTGGCGGTCCGGCGTGCTCCTCGTGCCACCACGTCACCCACGACGCGGTCATCGGCGGCGGCGTCCTCGCGAAGGAGCTGACGACCGCCTACGGGCGCCTCGGTGACGCCGGCGTCCGCGCCATCCTCGGCTCCCCGCCGTTCCCGGTCATGGAGCAAGCCTTCAAGAGCCGGACCCTCACCGAGGCCGAGCAGACCGCCCTCACCGCGTACCTCGCGACCCTCAAGGGCGGCAACGACGCGTACGAGCAGCCGCGCCAGGACGCCATCAAGCTCCTCGCCGGTGGAGTCGGCGGGCTCGCGCTCTGGCTCGGGCTCTACGGCGTCATCTGGCGCCGACGCAAGCCTGGCCCCGTGAACGAAGCGGTCTTCGACCGGCAGACCAAGAGCGAGTAGCGACATTGGACCACACACCCGTCGTGTGTCGACCCATCGAGAGAGAGGCAAGGACATGAGCTGGATCCAGGACATCGTCTCCCCCAAGACGCGCCAGTGGGAGGAATTCTACCGCAACCGCTTCCAGCACGATCGCATCGTGCGGAGCACCCACGGCGTCAACTGCACGGGCGGCTGCTCGTGGCAGATCCACGTGAAGGACGGCATCGTCGTCTGGGAGACGCAGCAGCTCGACTACCCGCTCCTCGAGGGCTCCCTGCCCCCGTACGAGCCCCGCGGCTGCCAGCGCGGCATCTCGTACTCCTGGTACCTCTACAGCCCCCTCCGCATCAAGTACCCCCTCATTCGGGGCGCCCTCCTCGACGCGTGGGAGAAGGAGAAGTCGGCCGCGGGCGGCGACGCCGTCAAGGCCTGGGAGACCCTCCAGAAGAACACCCAGGCCCGCGCCGCGTACCAGAAGGCGCGCGGAAAGGGCGGCTTCCGCCGGACGACCTGGGACACCGTGCTCGAGCTGATGGCGGCCGCCAACATCTCGACGGCGAAGAAGTATGGCCCCGATCGCGTCTTCGGCTTCTCGCCGATCCCGGCGATGTCGATGCTGAGCTACGCGGCCGGCGCGCGCTTCCTCCAGCTCTTCGGCGGAGTGAACCTCAGCTTCTACGACTGGTACTGCGATCTCCCGACGGCCTTCCCCGAGATCTGGGGCGAGCAGACCGACGTCTGCGAGAGCGCCGATTGGTACAACGCGAAGATGATCGCGGACGTGGGCGCGTGCCTCAACATGACGCGCACCCCGGACTGCCACTTCTTCGCCGAGGCCCGCCACAACGGGACCAAGGCCGTCGTCTTCTCCCCGGACTTCAGCCAGGTGTGCAAGTACGCGGACCAGTGGGTGCCGCTCCACGCCGGCAGCGACGGGGCCTTCTGGATGGCGGTGTCTCACGTCATCCTCAAGGAGTTCCACCACGACGAGCCCACGCCGTACTTCATGGACTACGTCAAGAAGTTCACCGACAGCCCCTTCCTCGTGAAGCTCGAGAAGGCTGGTGGACACTACAAGCCGGGGCGCCTCCTCCGCGCGAACGAGCTCTCCCAGTGGAAGGACGTCGAGAACGGGGACTGGAAGTTCTTGAACTACGACGCCCAGACCGACGCGCTCGTCGTCCCGAAGGGCAGCATGGGTCAGCGCTGGGACAAGAAGACCCCCGGGAAGTGGAACCTCCGCCTCGAGGCCTCCGACTCGGATCAGCCTTACGATCCGACCCTCACGCTGCTCGGCCGGAGCGACGAGACGCTCGCGACCGAGTTCGTCGACTACGGGCTCGATCGGACCGTCCAGCGCCACGTCCCCGTCCGCTACGTCGAGACGGCCGAGGGGCGCGTCCCCGTCGCGACGGTCTACGATCTCATCATGGCGCAGTACGGCGTCGGTCGCGGTCTCGCGGGAGACTACCCCAAGGACTACGACGACAAGGACGCCGCGTACACGCCGGCGTGGCAGGAGATCTTGACGGGCATCGACCGGAAGACGCTCCTCCAGTTTGCCCGGGAGTGGGCCCGCACCGCGGCCACGACCGAGGGCAAGTGCATGATCATCATCGGCGCGGGCATCAACCACTGGTACCACGCGAACCTGATGTACCGCGCGGGCGCCATGGCGCTCATGCTGACGGGTTGTGTGGGGAAGAACGGCGGCGGCCTCAACCACTACGTCGGCCAGGAGAAGCTCGCCCCGGTCGACTCGTGGTCGGCCATCACCTTCGCGAAGGACTGGCAGGGCCCGAGCCGGCTGCAGCAGGCGCCCATCTGGCACTACATCAACACCTGCCAGTACCGCTACGACGGGCAGTTCTCACGGTACAACGCGGTCCCCAAGAACGAGCTCACCGCGAAGCACACCGCCGACACCATCTACCAATCGGTGCGGTCCGGGTGGATGCCGTACTACCCACAGTTCCGCGAGAGCCCCATCGAGCTCTGCAAGAAGGCTCAGGAGGCCGGCGCCAAGACGGACGCCGACATCGTGAACCACGTCGTCGACCGGCTCGGGAAGAAGTCCCTCGACTACTCGATCGCCGATCCCGAGTCGCCCGACAACTTCCCGCGGGTCTGGTACATCTGGCGAGGGAACGCGATCCTCGCGAGCATGAAGGGCCACGAGTACGCCCTCAAGCACTACCTCGGCACACACTCGAACGCGATCTCCAAGGACTCGGAGGAGCACACCAAGGAGGTGAAGTGGCACGACGTCGCCCCCACGGGGAAGATGGACCTCGTCGTCGACCTGAACTTCCGAATGGACTCGTCGGCGCTCTACTCGGACATCGTCCTACCGGCGGCGTCTTGGTACGAGAAGGCTGACATGAACAGCACGGATCTCCACTCCTTCATCCACCCGCTGTCGCAGGCCGTCGCGCCGGTGTGGGAGTCGAAGTCGGACTGGGAGATCTTCAAGGCCCTCGCCCTGGCGACGTCCGAGTGCGCCAAGAAGCACTTCCCGGGCGTCCACAAGGACATCGTCACGACGCCGCTCTCCCACGACAGCGCAGACGAGATCACCCAGCCGACCATCAAGGACTGGATGAAGGGTGAGTGCGAGCCCATCCCCGGGAAGACGATGCACAAGCTCGGCGTCGTCGAGCGCGACTACACGAAGCTCTACGACAAGTTCATCGCCTTGGGCGAGGGCGTCCGTAAGAACGGCCTCGGCGCGCACGGGAACCACTACACCTGCGAAGAAGAGTACGACGAGCTCATCTCCTCGTATCACTACCCCAAGGAGACCGTCGAAGGGAAGCGCTACCCCTCGCTCAAGGAGGACCGCCACGCGGCGAACGTGCTCCTCCACCTCTCCACGTTGACCAACGGCAAGCTCACCGTCCGGGCGTACGAGCACATGGAGAAGAAGACGGGGCTCGACCTCAAGGATCTCGGTGAGGGCAGCGCGGACGTCCACTTCACCTACGAGGACCTCCAGGCGCAGCCCCGGCGGTACAACACCTCGCCCGTGTGGTCGGGCCTGATGAACGACGGCCGCGCCTACGCGGCCTACACGTACAACCACGACCGCATGGTGCCCTGGCGCACCCTGACCGGGCGCCAGCACTTCTACCTCGATCACGAGATGTACATCGCGTACGGCGAGCACCTCCCGACCTACAAGCCGTCGCCCAAGCCCGAGGCGTACGGCGATCTCAAGGAGACGGTGAAGAGCGGCGAGGCCATTGCACTGAACTGCCTCACACCCCACGGGAAGTGGCACATCCACTCCACGTATGGGGACAACCATCGGATGCTCACCCTCTCGCGCGGCTGCGAGCCGTGCTGGATGAGCGAGGCCGACGCGAAGCAGCTCGGGATCCAGGACAACGACTGGGTCGAGGTGCACAACGACCACGGCGTCTACTGCACGCGAGCCTGCGTGAGCGCCCGCATCCCAAAGGGGGTGTGCATCGTGTACCACGTCCCCGAGAGGACCGTCGGGATCCCCAAGTCCCAGCTCCGCGGCAACAAGCGGGGCGGCGGACACAACAGCTTCACCCGCATCCACCTGAAGCCCAACTTCTTGAGCGGCGGGTACGGGCAGTTCTCCTACCACTTCAACTATTGGGGGCCCATCGCGCCCCAGCGTGACACCCACGTCTTCGTCAAGAAGATGACGAAGGTGGTCTTCTAGGAAGGGCGACGACCATGGATATCAGAGCGCAAACCTCGATGGTGTTCCACCTGGACAAGTGCATCGGGTGCCACACCTGCTCCGTCGCGTGCAAGAACATCTGGACCGACCGGAAGGGCGCGGAGTACATGTGGTGGAACAACGTCGAGACGAAGCCCGGCACGGGCTACCCGACGAAGTGGGAAGATCAGGAGATCTACCAAGGAGGCTGGGAGCAGGACGGCTCGGGCAGCGTCCGGCTCCGTGGCGCCGGGAAGCGGAAGGGCCTGATGAACATCTTCCACAACCCCCACCTCCCGCAGATCGACGACT
>CAYNEK010000043.1:15086-28723 GCA_964396175.1 uncultured Polyangiaceae bacterium
CGTACAAATACCTCAACCTCATCGAGGCCCCGGCGGGCGACGATCAACCCACGGCGCGCCCGGTGTCGCTCATCACGGGCGAGCCGATGGACATCAAGATGGGCCCGAACTGGGACGACGATCTCGGCGGCTCGCCCGACTACGCCCGCAACGACCCGAACATGAAGGCCGTCAGCGCGGCCGAGCAGGAGGCGATGTTCCAGCTCGAGCGGATGGCCTTCTTCTACCTCCCGCGCATCTGCAACCACTGCTTGAACCCGGCGTGCGTGGCGTCGTGCCCCTCGGGCGCGATCTACAAGCGCGGCGAGGACGGCGTCGTCCTCATCAACCAGGCCGTGTGTCGCGGGTGGCGTATGTGCGTGACCGCCTGCCCCTACAAGAAGTCGTATTACAACTGGCACACGGGAAAATCGGAGAAGTGCATCCTCTGCTTCCCCCGTATGGAAGCCGGCTACGCGCCCGCGTGCATGCACTCGTGCGTCGGTCGCATCCGGTACATGGGGGTGCTCCTGTACGACGCCGATCGCATCCAGGCGGCCGCGAGCGTCGACGACAAGAGCCTCATCGAGGCGCACCTCGACATCATCATGGATCCGTTCGACCCCGAGGTCATCGCCTCGGCCAAGAAGAACGGCGTCCCCGACTCGACGATCAAGGCGGCCCAGGAGTCTCCGACGTACCGCTTCATCAAGGAGTGGCGCATGGCACTCCCCCTTCACCCGGAGTTCCGGACGCTGCCGATGCTCTGGTATGTGCCGCCGCTCCTCCCGGTGATGGCGTCGGTCGGTCAGGCCGACACGGCCCAGCTCGACAAGCTGAACCCGATGTCCAAGGCGTGGACGGACACCTGGCTCTACGACACGAGCACCGAGGAGCTCTGGGCCGGCGTCGAGCAATCGCGCCTGCCGATCGAGTACCTCGCGAGCCTCTTCTCGGCAGGCGAGAAGGCGCCCGTCGTCGATCGCCTGAAGAAGCTGATGGCCGTCCGCATCTATCGGCGCTGGAAGACCGCCGGCGACGTGTCCAAGGAGAAGGTGGACCAGGTCTTCCGTGACACCGGGCTCGACGAGGACTCGGCCGAGCGCATCTTCTATCTGACGGCGCTCGCGAAGTTCAACGACCGCTTCGTCATCCCGGCCGCGCACCGCGAGCAGGCCATCGAGATGATCGAGTTCACCGGCGACGTGAAGGGCTCGACGGGCTTCGGCTTCCGCGAGCGCCCGGAGAGGGGGCTCTGAGATGACCGCGCCCGCCCGCACGTACGACGTGCTCGCCGAGCTCGTCGCCTATCCGACGGACGAGCTCCGTGACCGCCTGTCGTGGGCCACGAGGGACTGCGAGCGCGTGTCGTCCGCGGCGTCCGCCGCGCTCGGTCGCTTCGCGGAGCTCGCGCCGATCGACGATCTGGTGGCGCTCCGCGAGCTTCACACGAGGACCTTCGACGTCCAGGCGCTCACGTGCCTGGACATCGGGTACACGCTGTTCGGCGAGGACTACAAGCGGGGCGCGCTCCTCGCCGGGCTCAGCCGAGAGCACACGGCGGCCGGCGTGGACTGCGGGCTCGAGCTCGGAGACCATCTGAGCAACGTGCTCCGGCTCATCCCGCGGATGGCCGACGTCGCGCTGCAGCGCGAGCTCGTGGAGGTGCTCGTCGTCCCCGCGCTCCGCGCGATGATCCGGGAGTTCTCGCTGGAGCGGATCGAGAAGAAGGAGAGCCTCTACCAGAAGCATCACAAGACGCTCATCGAGGTCTCGGAGGGGGAGCGGAGGACGGCGTACCGCGCGCTGCTCGACGCGGTGCTCGCCTTCGTGGAGGAGGACTTCGGCGTCGCGGTGGAGCCCGTCGACGAGACCCTGGGGAAGTTCTCGCGGTCCATTGGAAGTGAGCTGGCGATCGAGGACGGCGCGGCGTGCGCCACGACCGGATGAGGTGACGTGATGGATCTACACAACCAGTTCTTGTTCATTGGGCTGCCCTACGTGGCGATGATCGTCTTCTTGGTGGGGACGATCCTTCGGTACAGGTCGTGGGGCTTCAAGGTGACGTCGCTCTCGTCCCAGTTCCTCGAGGGCAAGCGCCTCTTCTGGGGATCGGTGCCGTTCCACGTGGGGATCCTCGTGGTCTTCTGCGGGCACCTGCTCGCCTTCCTGGTCCCGCGCGGCGTCCTCGCCTGGAACGGAGACCCCGTGCGGCTCCTGATCTTGCAGGTGACGGCGTTCAGCTTCGGGCTGAGCGTCCTCGTGGGTCTGGTGGGCCTCATGGTCCGGCGCTTCACCAACGCGAGGGTCCGCATGGTGACGACCAAGATGGACATCGTCATCGAGGTGCTCCTCCTCGCGCAGGTCCTCCTGGGGCTCTACACGGCCCTCTACTTCCGCTGGGGCTCCTCGTGGTTCGCGGCCGATCTCTCGCCGTACCTCTGGTCGCTCTTCGAGGCGAAGCCGAACATCGTCGCCGTGAGCGCGCTCCCGTGGGTCATCAAGCTCCACATCGTGAACGCGTTCCTCATCATCGGGATCTTCCCGTTCACGAGGCTCATCCACGTCCTCGTCGCGCCGCTCCACTACATCATGCGGCCCAACCAGGTCGTCATGTGGAACTGGGAGCGCAAGCTCATCCGCGATCCCCGGACGCCGTGGACGCCGAACCGCCCGAAGAACAACTGAGACACCGTCGAGACTGGAGGATCCTCCGATGAGCGTGCAAGAACCGACCGAGAAGGCGCAGAAGAAGCGGCTCATGATGTACGATCCGGTGGGGAAGCAAGAGGAGCGAGGCTTCGATCAGGAGGGCCTCTCTCCGATGGATCCTCCGGACGCGTACGCGCCGCCCGGGCTGGAGCCTATCCCCGCGGAGGACCTCCACCCGTTCCTCGCCCATTTGTGTGACGAGCACGACCATTTCGGCGAGGCGCTCGACGCCTTCGAGGCGACGCTCCAGTCGGTCAAAGAGTCCGGGTTCTCGGCGGACGCCGACCGCGAGATCATGAGGTTCTTGTCGGTGGTCGACGCGGAGTTCATGCCGCACTCTCGCGAAGAGGAGGCCACGCTCTTCCCGCTGCTCGAGCAGCGGCTCCTCGCGTCGGGAGAGCACAGCAAGGGTGGGACGACGGTCACGACCCCGGTGGACGTGATGCGCGACGAGCACGGCAAGGTGCTCCAGCTCGCGAGCGTGGTGCTCAACCTGATCCGGCTGGGGTGCTGCCTCCCCGATCGCCGCTCCGCGCGCATCGTCGTGGACGCCGGTCTGCGAGAGGCCGAGACCCTGGCCGAGCTGTTGCGGCTCCATCTCTTCCGCGAGGACAACATCGTCTTTGCTTCGGCGCAGCGGCTCATCTCGACAGAGGAGCTGGACGCGCTGCGGGCGTCCTCCAAGCGGCACGCCAAGCCGTGACCGGGGGCGAGCCCGGGCGCTCGCGGAGGTGCGAGCCCGGGGAGCCCGGGCGCGGGATGGACGCGGTTGATTGGGTGGCTGCTCGCCGTTCGCTCGGGACGGAGCGCAGGGTCGCGGAGGGCTCTCGCTCTGGGTGACGACCGGAGTGGCCGCATTCGTCTTCATCGAGCGGGGTGTGATCCGCGGGTCGCGAAGCTCTCTGGGGGTGTCAGCCTGCCCTGCGTCGCTGAGGTTCGCGGGCGGGCGGGGGTGTCGCGGAGGTGCGGAGTGGGATGCTGGGCACGGCGACTGGCGCGGTGGGGCCGGAGAGGGGCTCTTGAGTCAGAGGTCCCGAGGGGGTGACGGGGACCGGGCTTGTCGAGCGCCGAGGCGCGGCGGGTGTGGAGCGCTCGAGCCCGCCTGGGCTCTGGTCCGGGGGCCCTTCGCGGCGATGGACGCGCGCCGGAGCTCGTCTGGCGAGCGGTCGCGCTGCCCTCGGATGGGTGAGGCGTGACGCCTCGGCCGACTCCAGCGCGCGCGCGCGGCCTGTTCGGTGGGCTTCGAGACGCGGTGGCGGGCCTGTACCCAGGGTACTTCGCGCTCGTGATGGCGACGGGGATCGTGTCGAATGCTTTCTTCGTCGGTGGCTCGAGCCGCCTCGCCGGGGCGCTCTTTGGGGTGAACCTCGTCGCCTACCCGGCGCTCATCCTCGCGACGCTGGCGCGCGTGGCGCTGTTCCGGGGTCGGATGTGGGCCGATCTCACGGATCCGAAGACGGTCTTCTCGTTCTTCACCTTCGTCGCGGGCACGGACGTCTTTGGCGTGCAGATCCTCTTGCGAGGCCACGCGACGCTCGCGATGGTGCTCTGGGGCGTCGCGCTGGTGGTGTGGGTCGTGCTCTCGTATTTCAGCTTCTCGCTCCTCATCTTCTCGAACGACCAGCGCGGCGCGGGGGTGATGCACGGTGGGTGGCTCATCGCGATCGTCGGGACGCAGTCGCTCGTGCTCCTCGGGACCTTGCTCGCGCCGGGCTTCGGCCGCATGGCGGCGATCACCTTCGTCGGGGTCCACGCGCTCTGGGGGATCGGGATCACGCTGTACGGGATCTTCGTCACCCTGTTCGCGAACCGGATCTTCTTCCTTCGGCTGGCGCCCGAGGACGCGATGCCGCTCTTCTGGGTCGTGATGGGAGCGGCGGCGATCAGCACGAACGCCGGCTCCGCGCTCATCGTGAGCGTCCCCATCGTCCCCTTCTTGATGGCGCTCCGCCCCTTTGTCGAGGGCGCCACGCTCGTGCTGTGGGCGTGGGGTACGTGGCTCATCCCGCTGTTCGTGCTGATCGGCGTATGGAAGCACGTCGTGCACCGGATCCCCATCAAGTACCACCCGAACTACTGGAGCCTCGTCTTCCCCCTCGGCATGTACAGCGTGGCGACGAGCCGCCTCTCGCTCGCGGCCGAGTTCACCCCCTTGGTGGCGCTCGCGCAGGGGATGTCGTGGGTGGCGCTCGGGGCGTGGCTCCTCGTGGTCGCAGGGCTCGCGCTGACGATCGGCCGCGCGCTGCTGGGGCTGCCTCGCGCGTAAATTTTGCGCGTGTGACGAGGTGCCCCAGGGGCTGGAAGCGTGCGAGGATGGGCTCGCGCGAGCCGATCCTGCATGATGCACAGCCGCCATGGCCGAGCGAACGACGGTTCTTCCCGGGATGAAGGGCTCCGGGGGTGACGGGGACGCGTCTGCTCGTCATGGAGAGCGATCCGGTCGAGGCCGGGCGGCTCCAGACGCTGCTGCGGGGGGACGCGGGGCGCGTGGAGGTCGCAGGCTCGCTGGAGCAGCTCCTCTCGCGGGTGGAGGGCGGCGGGATCGACCTCGTCCTCGCCGGCGTGCCCGCCGGGTCGGACGCGGCCATGGTGTCGCTCATCCGCGCCCGGGCGCCTCGCACGAAGGTGGTCGTCCGCGCGGCGCGAGGCACGATCCAGTCCGCGGTCGAGGCGATGAAGGGGGGCGCTTCGGACTACGTGACGCGCCCGCTCGGCGACGATGCGCTGCGCGAGGTCGTCCGGCGGGCGCTCGCGGGGCGGAGCGACGGCGCCGACGGCCTCGCGAGCGTCGTGGGCGAGATTGCCACGGTCGCCTCGCCCGATGATCTCATCCCGAGCCTGAAGAAGGCGCTCGACGTCGTCCTGCGAGCCGCGCACGCGGACGTCGGCGAGATCTTCCTCTGCGAGCCCAACCAGCGCGACGCCCTGCTCAGCGTGTGGTCCGGTCAGGGCGGGGCCGCCCTGACCGAGCGCGTACGCTTCCCGCTCGGCGTGGGCTTCCCGGGGCTCATCGCCGAGGCGCACCGGCCGGTGGCCAGCCGAGGCCCCCTCGACGTCGATCCGCGGTTCCTCCGGCGCAAGGTCGCTGCGGAGGGGCTCCGGGCCTTCGTGGGGGTCCCGCTGCGCGATCCCAGCGCTGCGTTCGGCTCGATCCATGTGTTCTCCCGCGACGAATCCTTCCCGCTGGACGAGGTGGCGCACCTGCTCGAGGCGGTCGCGCAGCCGATCTCGACCGCGCTCCGTGCGGGGCTCGCGTCGCTGCAGCAGTCGGTCGACGATCTGTTCTCCGAGACCCGCGTCGACGAGCCGGTGCTCCGGCGGCTCTTCGACGTCATGTGGCGCACCGCGGGCGCGCAGCGCGGATCCCTCGCGGTGCTCGAGCCGGATGGCGTCGCGACGCGGCGGGTGATCGTCCATGGGGACCCGTCAGAGGTTTGCAGCTGCGTCTCGACCGGCGATTTCGAGGGTTGCCCCTCGATCGCGGGGGCGCGCGGGGTGTTCGCACCGACGTCTAGGCGTCATTGGCCGGCGCGGTGCAAGGCTGGGCTCCCGTCCGACTGGTCGAGCCCCTGCTGCGTGCCGCTCTCGGCGTCCGGCCAACTCCACGGCCTGATCGTGCTCGATCTCGGGCGTGGCGCCCGCGACGAGGGGAACGCGCGGCTCGTGCCGCTCCTCACGATGGCGCGGCGGGCGGCCCACTGGCTCCATGCGCGCCCTCCAGCGCGCCCCGAAGCCGAAGCCCCCGCCCCGTCGAAGGCGCCCCCGGCCGAGCTCGAGATCGTCATGCTCGGTCCCTTCGCCCTCAGGCTGCGCGGCAAGCCCGTCTCGCTCGACGCGTTCGCGCGCACGAGGTCCGTCGCTCTCTTGAAGCTCCTTGCGGCGAAGGAGGGGGCGCCGATCCATCGCGAGGTGCTCGTCGAGCACCTCTGGCCGGACGTGGACGTCGACGCAGGGCTCAACCGTCTGCACGGGATCGTGCACGATCTCCGCGCGGTGCTCGATGAGGGCAGGGGTGCACGCCAGGAGTCGTACGTGCGGCTCCGTGGTGACTCGTACCTCCTCGACGTGAGCGCCTCGGTCGACCTGGACGTCCCGCGCTTTCGTGCAGCCGGGACGCAGGGGCTGGCGCTGTCGGGGTCGGGAGACCCGAAGGCTCGGGTGCTCCTCGAGCGCGCCGCGGCGCTGTACGGCGGAGACTTCCTCGAGGACGAGCCGTTCGCCGAGTGGTGCAGCGGGGTGCGCGAGAGCCTGCGAGATCTGGCCCGCCGCGTGAACGTCCGGCTCGCGGATCTCCATCGGAAGGAGGGCGCGCGAGAGCAGGGCCTCGCGTGTCTCCGTCGCGCCGCGGCGACCGATCCGCTCGCCGACGATCTGGTCGTGGGGCAGATGACCCTGCTCGTCGAGCTCGGGCGCACGGGCGAGGCCCTCAGGCTGTATGACACGCACGTTCGCGCGCTCGGCGACGAGCTCGGCGTGGGGCCCTCGGAAGCGCTGCGCGCCGCCCGGACCGCGCTCCTCGGTCGGATCGACCGGGGGCGCTGACCGGCCTGCGCGCTCGAGGTGGGTGCGCGTCGCAGCGACGGCAGCGTCGAGCGGAGGCGCCCCTCGGGTGCATTCGATGGTGTCCCGGGGGGGGCGTGCGTCGCAGGGCGCGGGTGCGCAGCGGCAGCGTCGGAGTGTTCCCGAGGCGTCGCGCGTGGCGAGCGTCGAGTGCCCGAGCGGAGAGCGCTCGTCTCGTCCGATGCGCCCCCACGGCGAGGCGTCGGAGGCGCGACCATCCTGCGCCCGGGCGGAGAGCGCTCGTCTCGTCCGATGCGCCCCCACGGCGAGGCGTCGGAGGCGCGACCATCCTGCGCCCGGGCGGAGAGGTCCCGTCGGCATGGCCTCGCGCTGTGTGGCAGTGCGTCGGCGCGCCGTGGTAGTCCTCGTCCGTGAGCTTCCCGCCATCGAGCCCGCGCCGCGATCGCGTCCCGATGGACGGGCTCTCGCGGCTCGTCGCAGAGGCGAGGGACCTCCTGAGGGGCCCCGTGCGACAGCTCGGTGGCGCTTCGGTGGCCCTCGCCGTCACGGTGGCCGGGCTCGTCGCGCGCTCGGGCAGCCCGTCCGCGCGCGTCTCCGCGGCGGCGCTCGTCGTCGCGGTGGCTCTCACGGGCTGGGCGCTCTCTCATGTCCTGCTCCGCCGGCGGAAGGGCCCGCGCGGGACGCTCCTCTGGTTGCGCCGCGCCGACGCCGCGAGCGCGGACGCCGCGCTGCGGGCCCTCGATCTCGACGAGCGCGTCCACGCAGGCGATGTGCCTGGGTCCCCCGAGCTCGCACGGCTCCACCTCGCACGGCGCATCGCCTCGATCTCGAAGCTCCGCGTGCGCGATCGCGCCACGCGACAGCGTCGGCTGTTCGCGGGGGCGGCGCTCGCCGTCGGCGTCGCGCTCGCCGGGGTGGTCGTGCTCGGGCGCCTGCGTGTCCTCGAGGGGCTCGACGTGCTCGTCGCGAGGGGCGGCGTCGCTCCCATCCACTTCACCTACCTCGACGAGCTCCAGATCGACGTCGCGCCTCCCGACTATCTCCACCTGAAGGGAGAGCACTTCCCGGGCCCCACGGCCTTCGACGCGCACCACGGCAGCGTCATCACGGTGCGCGGGCGCGTCCAGACGGCGGGGCGATCGCTCGTCGTCACGGACGGGAAGACCGACGTCCCCTTCGTCGATGACGGTCAAGACGGCGCGCTGGCACACTGGACGCTCCTCGGCCCCGCCGAGCTCCGCGTGGCCGCGCGGTTTGGGCCGGTCCGGATCGAGCAAGACGAGCGCCTCCGCATCACCCACATCGCGGACGAGGCTCCGAGGGTGACCGTGAAGGGCGCGCCGCGCACCCACGCGCTGGCGGACACGGAGGAGGTGACGCTGGAGTATGAGGCCTCGGACGATCACGCGCTGCGCGAGGTGCACCTCGTGCTGCGCTCTGGCGCCGACGAGACGCGCCGCGTCCTCTCGAAGCTCGACAGCGCGGTGAGATCGGACAAGGGCGCCGCGACCCTCCGCCCCAAGGACAAGGTGCTCTCGGGGGCATTCTTGCCCGTGATTGTCACCGTCGAGGGTCGCGACGACGACGTGCTCACGGGGCCGAAGTGGGGACGGAGCGAGCCGGTGACCCTGGTCCCTGTCCCCGTGGCCGCGCTGGAGGCGGCTCGCATGAAGGATCTCCTCGCGGCGCGTGACGCCCTCGTGGATGTCCTCGCCCGCGCGGGCGAGCGTGCCGCGAAGGGCTGGGCGGCGGACGTCGAAGGTGCGCTCGTGGGGCTCGAGGCTGCCGCGCGGAAGGCGCATGGGACGCTCGTGCCGTCCGATCGGCTCGCCGCCTTCGTCGCGTCCGAGATCCGCAAGGTGCGGAGCAAGGAGACCGCGCCTCCGACGGAGCTCGAGGCGGCGCTCGGGCGGGGCGTCGTCGCGCTCGACCGGGCGATCTCGTCGCTCGGCACGAGGGACGCGCGCGCCGCCGCGAAGAAGGTCTCGCGCATCGCCAGCTACGTCGCGGACGCGCTCGGCGCGGCGCGGTCGGGCAAGAATCCTCATGGGCGCGAAGAGGCCGACGTGGCGATCGAGCTCACCATCGGCGCAGGGAGGGCGATGACCACCCTCGGCTTCCTCGGAGAGGACCTCGGCGGGATCGTCGTCGGGGATCACGGCCGCATCACCCGCTCACTCTCGAAGGGAGATCTCGCCGGTGCCGAGGCTGCGGCGCGCGATCTCGCCGCCAGGATGGCGAACCCGGTCCCGTCCTTCATGGGCGGGAGCGGGCGCGGCGGCGGCGACGCGCACGGTGGGCAGCCCGAGGTCGGCGACGACGCCGGGGAAGACGATGAGGACGCGTTCGACGCGGAGGAGAGCGCCCTCGATCGGCTCATCAAGGACCATGGCGACAACGTCGACGCGATCGAGGACGCACTCCGCGACGCGAGCGACCATCTCCGGGACGAGCTCAGGCGCCGCGCGGAGCGGCTGCGCGGACTGGCCGAGGAGCTCCGCGGTGTGCGCGGCACGGAGGCTCCAGCGCAGTCGGTCGACAAGATGGCCGACGCGATGGAGCGAGGCGATCTCGGCGAGGCGGTGAAGGAGGGGAGGGCGGCGGAGAAGGCGCTCGGGGCGAAGCAGGCGTCGCCGGGCGCGACGGACCAGGACGACGCCGAGAGGCTCCTCGAGTCGCTCGAGCGTGAGGCCACGCGCCGCGCGGCCGCGGAGGGCACGACGAAGCTCGCGCCCGAGGTCCGGTGGGCCGAGAAGGCCGCGGAAGAGACCGAGAGGAAGCGTCGCGACGCGATCGCGAAGGGCAAGCTCGAGGAGCGAGAGCGGACCACGAGGGAGCGCACCTCGCAGCTCGGAAAGGAGCGTGGCGACGATCCAAAGTCGGTCGATCTGCGCCGCGCCGGCGAGGCGATGAAGGCGGCCGAGGACGCGCTCCGACGGGGGGACGGCCCGGGCGCGTCCGACTCCGCGAAGGAGGCGCAGCGCGCCCTCGAGTCGGCGAAGCGGCAGAAGGACCCTGCCGAATCCCCTGCGGAGCCGAGCGACTCGGCAGGGGACTCGCACGGCGACCGAGGCGCTCCGACGGGGCCTGTCGCGATCCCGAAGCAACACGCCGGGCCCGACGAGTTCCGCAGGCGCGTGGTCGAGGGGATGGGGAGGCCCGCGTCCTCACGCGTGAAGGACGCCGTGAAGCGCTACACCGAGAGGCTCCTCCGATGACCTGGCGACGGCTCGTGACGGCGCTGCTCGGCGCCTCGGTGGTGCTCGCGGCGGGCGCGGCGTCGGCCGATCTGCTGAGGCTCCCTCGCGTCCGAGCGGCGCTGGCGGAGCTCGATCTCCCGGCGGCGAGGGCGATCGTAGAGGGATCGACCCCGGACGACCGGGATACCGCTCGAGCCATCGCGCTCGTCGCGCTCTACGACGGAGACTGCGAGCGCGCGGCCGCGGCGCTGGCGCTCTTCCCGGGTGCAGAGGGCGGGGAGCTCGGCGGGGCAGACGAGGTTGCGCGCGGCTGCCGACGAGCGACGGCCGGCGCAGCCTGGGTCGCGGACGAGCAGAGCGGGATCGTCGTCCGCGCGAAGCACGACGCGGATCTCCCCTTCGTTCCGCTGGTCGCCGAGGTCGCCGAGGCCGCGCGCGACGCCATCGAGCGCGATCTCGGCGCGGTGCTCCCCCGCCCGCTTCGCGTCGAGATCGTGCCCGATCAGCACTCCCTGGCGCTCCACACGGGGCTCCCCGAGAAGGCGGCGCAGACGACGGGGACCGTCGCCGTCGCGAAGTGGGGCAAGGTGACGATGCTCTCGCCGCGTGCGATGAAGAGCGGCTACGGCTGGGCCGACACGCTCGCGCACGAGATCACGCACCTCGTCGTGACGCGCGCGACGCACGACAAGGCTCCGCTCTGGCTCCAGGAGGGGATCGCGAAGCGCGAAGAGACGCGCTGGCGCGCGGCGTGGCCGGGCGACGGCGTGCCGAGCCCCGAGGGCGTGGCCAAGTGGGGCTTCTCTCGCGGGATGGCGCTGCCGCTCGATCGGCTCGGGCCGAGCATCGCGATGCTGCCGAGCGGCGAGATGGCGATGGTCGCGTACGCGGAGGTCCACTCGTTCGCGCGCTACCTCGAGGGAGAAGAGGGGCCTGGGACGCTGGCGAAGCTCCTGTCCGCGACCTCGCGCGAGTCCGGTGATGAGGCGATGGATCGAGCGCTCGAAGCGACCGTCGGCGCACCGCTCGCGGCGCTGTCGGGCCGGTGGCAGTCGTGGGTGGCGGGGCAGGCCCCCGCCGCCGCGGCCGAGCTCCCGGGGCGTGCCCCCGAGCCGGGGGCTCGAGACGCCGAGCGCGCGGCGCGCCTCGGTGATTTGCTGAGCGCTCGTGGTCACTTCGCCAAGGCGGCGGAGCAGTATCGGAGGGCCCTCCGGGTCTTCCCGAGGGACGCGAGCCTCCGCGGGCGCCTCGGCCTGGCCCTCCACGCGGCCGGTGACGCCTCCGCGCGCGACGAGGTCGTGAAGATCCCTGGCGCCGCGGCGCCGCTGTTCCTCGCCCGGGGGCTCGCCGCGAGGGCCCGAGGAGGTGACGGTCAAGCGGACTTGAAGAGCTCGAAGTGGCTGGATCCCTTCGATCGCGGCGTCGCCTGCGAGGGCGCACAGGCTCCAGAGGACCCGCGGTCGAGGGGGCTCTGCGACGCGGTGCGTGGTCGTTTGGATCGCTTACGTTGACCGCCTCTTTCAAAGCCGCCTACCATGGCGCCCACGTGACGTCCTCAGGCGGCCCTCCCGACCGCGAAGTCCAGCATGACGTCGCCGACCCGAGCGAGGACTCGGGCGGTGACACGCCTGGTCGTCGCCCTCGCCCCGCGCCCCGGATCCCCGAGGACGAGGTCCCGCCGCCGACGCCGCCGCCGCCGGACGTAGCGATCTCGCCGATGCGGACGATCTCCCTCGACGCGCCGTCGACGTCCCCTGCGCCGCCGCCCGCCGCGGTGCCGCGCAGCAGGAGCTCGCTCCCACCCGCGCCGGGCGTCCAGCAAGAGAACGACCCCGGGTGGACGCCGATGGCACCCGCCGCGCTGCTCACCCAGGACATCGAAGAGCTCTCGCCCGACGACGTCGCGCCCGATTCGCAGATGCCACCGTCCGGCGTGTCGCGCCCCCAGTCGGTTCCGCCTCCGCCTCCACCTCGCGCTCCGTCCGTGTCCCGACCGGATATCCCGGCCGTCGCTCCGCCGCCGGTGTCGCAGCCAGCCGCGGCGTCCGTGCCTCGCCGGGAGGGCCAGATCGCCGTCCAATCGTCTGTTTCGTCGGTGGGCGCGCAGGTGCCCGAGCCACCACCACCTCCGCGCCCACCGACGATCACGCGTCCAGACGGCGTCATCCCGCCACCCGCCCGTGTCGCTGGGCTCCGGTCGACGCAGCCGCAGGGTATCACGGCGCCGCGGATCGAGGCCGTCGCCCCCGAGGCCGCCGACGAGCTCATGGAGATCACGGCGACCGAGCTGCCGCCGGACGTACCGGCCGCACCAGTCAAGCCGGCTCCACGGACCTCGACCCCGCCTTCGGTCGCGGTGGCCCCGGCCGACAACGACAAGCCGGCGCGCCCCGCCGAGGCGCCCCCGCCCGAGCCCGCGCTCGAGGCGCGCCCGGAGCGCCGTCAGCGCCCATGGTGGGAGGAGCTCTTCGGGGACGACTTCCTCCGCACCATGGACAAGACCAGCGACAAACAGGTGCTGCGCGAGGTCGTCTTCATCGAGGATCGGCTCGGCCTCCAAAAGGGCGCGGTCATCCTCGACCTGGCCTGCGGCGCGGGGCGACAGGCGGTCGAGCTGACGCGTCGCGGCTACAAGGTCGTCGGCTACGATCTGTCTCTGGCCATGCTCGCGCGCGCGAGCGACGAGGCCGAGGAGTCGGGGCAGCGCATCAACTTCCTCCACGGAGACATGCGCGAGATGGCGTTCGACAGCATGTTCGACGGCATCTACTGCTGGAACCATAGCTTCGGCTACTTCGACGACGAGACGAACGTCGCGGTGCTCTCGAAGCTCCGGAAGGCGCTCCGCCCGGGTGGCGTCGTCCTCATCGACCTCATCAACCGCGATTTCGTCGCGCCGCGGCAGCCGAGCATGGTGTGGTTCGAGGGCGAGGGGTGCGTGTGCATGGACGAGATGCAGCTCGACTCGTTCACGAGCCGGCTCAAGGTGAAGCGCACGGTCATGCTCGACGACGGGCGCTCCCGCGAGATCGACTACGCGATGCGCCTCTACCCGCTGCACGAGCTCGGCAAGCTCCTCCACGATGCGGGCTTCAAGGTGCTCGAGGTGAGCGGTCAGCTCGCGACGCCCGGCGTATACTTCGGCGCCGATTCGCCGAGGTGTATCGTCCTGGCCGAGCGCGCTTGAGCCGCGAGCGCCGCTCGACCCCGGCGAGCGCGCCGCGT
>CAYNEK010000043.1:28823-39918 GCA_964396175.1 uncultured Polyangiaceae bacterium
CGCGCCGCTGGATCCCGGCGAGCACGCCGCGTCGCGCCGCTGGATCCCGGCGAGCACGCCGCGTCGCGCCGCTGGATCCCGGCGAGCGCGCCGCGCCGACCATGGACCGCGACGTCGTCGAGACAGAATCTCCCCCGACGCGGGAGCCGAGAGGCGCTATCGATGGACCATGACTCACTCGGTCGCCGTCCTCGGCGCTGGCACCATGGGACACGGCATCGCGCAGGTCACCGCCCGCGCGGGCCTGCCGACGCGGCTCTACGATCTCGATGGGGGCGTCGCCGCGAAGGGGAAGGAGAGCGTCGCGAGCTCGCTCGCTCGGCTCGTCGAGAAGGGCAAGCTCACCCCCGCGGAGCGCGACGCGACCCTCGCGTCGATCGTCACGACCGCGGACCTCGGCGAGGCCGTCGCTCGCGCCACCCTCGTCGTCGAGGCGGTGCCCGAGAAGATGGACCTGAAGGTCGAGCTCTTCCGGGCGGTCGTCTCCCTCGAGCCAACCGTCCGCGTCCTCGCGTCGAACACCTCGAGCCTCTCCATCACGGAGCTGGGGCGTCGCTCGGGCGCGGAGGAGCGTGTCATCGGACATCACTTCTTCAACCCGCCGCCGGTGATGGAACTGCTCGAGATCGTGCGTGGCGCGGCCACGAGCCCCGCGACGCTCGAGGAGTCGCTCTCCTTCGCGTCGCGCATCGGCAAGACGCCGATCGTCGTGCGCGACTTCCCGGGCTTCGCGACGAGCCGCCTCGGCGTGTGCATCGGCGCGGAGGCCGTGCGGATGCTCGAGCAGGGCGTCGGCAAGGTCGCGGATCTCGATCGCGCGATGGAGCTCGGGTACAGGCACCCGATGGGGCCGCTCAAGCTGAGCGATCTCGTCGGCCTCGACGTCCGGCTCGCCATCCTCGAGCACCTCCACCGCGAGCTCGGCGAGGTCTTCCGGCCGCCCGCGCTCCTCCGGCAGATGGTCCGCGCGGGTCGGCTCGGGAAGAAGACCGGCCTTGGCTTCTACCGGTGGACGGAGCGAGGCCCGGAGCCGGCCGAGCTGCCGTGACCGATCGCGCTCGCGGGGAGGACACGGGTGACTGCGCGGAGTCTCTCGCGAGGGCTCGCGAGCAGCTCCGGCACGCGGAGGAGGTGCAGCGTGAGAAGACGCTCTTCCTGGCGATGGTGAGCCATGAGATCCGGACCCCCATGAACGGCGTGGTCGGCATGGCGAACCTCCTCGCGGGGACGCCGCTCTCGGACGAGCAGCGCGACTACGTCGACACCATCCGCACGAGCGCCGAGGCGCTCCTCGCCGTCGTCAACGATGTGCTCGAGTTCTCCAAGATCGAGAGCGGCTCGGTCCACCTCGAGCAGCTGTCTTTCGATCTTCGGACCTGCGTCGAGGACAGCGTGGATCTCTTCGCTCAGCTTGCCGCGACGCGTGATGTCCGGCTCACCGCGCACTTTCTCCCTGGATCTCCCGAGATCGTCCACGGCGACCCATCCAGGCTGCGACAGATCATCGTAAACCTCCTGTCGAACGCCGTGAAGTTCACCGAGCACGGGCAGATCGTCGTCGAGGTCCGGCCTCGTCCTCGCGAAGACCTCGTCGAGATTGCGGTGCGGGACACCGGCGTCGGGATCTCTGCGGACACCCTCGGACGTCTCTTCTTGCCCTTCAGTCAGGCCGGCTCCTCATCGCGGATGCAAGGTGGTTCTGGGCTCGGGCTCGCCATCTGTGCGCGGCTCGTGCGCTTGATGAGCGGTGACATCGGCGTGACGACCGAGGTGGGCCGAGGGACGAGCTTCACCTTCACGGTCGCGGCGCGGGAGCCGACGAGCCGGGACATCCCCCGCATCCGCCTCTCCTCCGCGCTGCTCGGCGCCCGCGTGCTCCTCGTGTCGCCCGACGAGGTGACGCGCGTCGCGCTCTCGGATCTCCTCAGAGCGTCGGGCGCCGAGCCGATCGCCGTGTCCTCCGTGGCCGACGCGAGGGAGCTGTCACTCGGCGCGAACGTCGGCGCGGTCGTCGTCGACATCGACGGGGACGGAGACCTCGATGAGGCCGCGGATCTCGGTGGGGCGCTCGCCTCTGGGACCGTCGGGCTGCCCGTCCTTGGGCTCGTCCGTGGCTCGGGCCGCGCCGCGGCTGCCGCGAGCGGGGCGTTCGCGGCCGTCATCACGAGGCCCGCGCGACGGAGCGCCGTCGTCGAGGCGCTCGGCAGGGCGATGCTCCACGTCGCGGAGCCGGCGGGCTCCGTCGCGGTGATGCCCGAGATCGACGAGCACCTGGCCGAGCTCTTTCCGCTCCGCATCCTCGTGGCGGAGGACAACCCCGTCAACCAGAAGGTCGCGCGCTTGATGCTCGCCCGCCTCGGCTACCAGGCAGACCTCGCCGTGACCGGCGCCGAGGTGCTCCGTCGGCTGGACGAGTCTCTGTACGATCTCGTCTTCATGGATGTTCAGATGCCGGAGATGGATGGGCTCGAGGCCACCCGGCGCGTGCGCGTGCGGAGCGGCCGTCAGCCGACGATCATCGCCATGACGGCCAGCGCCTTCGCGGGGGACCGCGACCTGTGCCTTGCCGCCGGGATGGACGACCACGTCGCCAAGCCCGTCTCGCTCTCGGATCTCGCCCGAGCGATCCGGTCCGTCGGCGAGCGCGGCGGGCTGCTCGATCGGGGGCACGACCCCCTCGTCGATCGGGGCCAGGTCGAGGAGCTGTCTCGGGTGCTCGGGGAGGATTCCATGCGCGATCTCGTCGCGGAGTTCCGGCGGTCGACGACCGAGCTCATGTCGCGCGCGCGGCGGGCGATCGAGGAGGGGCGCGCGTCGGATCTCCACCTCGTCGCGCACTCTCTGAAGTCGTCGGCGGCGCAGGTCGGGGCGCAGCGGCTCTCCCTGGTGTGCAGGGATCTCGAGGTGCTCGCGCGCCAGGATCGGATCACGGAGGCGGCGCGGCTCATCCCACGGCTCACGTTCGAGGTGCGTCGCGCCTTCGCGGCCATCGAGGCCGTCTGAAGAGGCTCCTCGAGCGCGGCGTTCGGGCCGAGCGTGGCGACCTCTCGGGCGTGCAGGCTCGTCGACGACGATGGGGCCCTTCGTCCTCGAAGACGAGGTCGCTTCGGGCCGAGTGTGGGGACCTCGCGCGTGTAGACTCGCCTCCCAGATGGATCCGACAAGCCTGGAAGACGAGGTCGCTCGGCATCCCGAGGTGCGCGTCGTGGACGCGGCGTCGCTGGCGCGCCTCGACGAGCTCGTGGACTCGATCTCTCGGTCGTCTCGCGTGCCCGTCCGCCTGGCGATCGAGGCTCCGATCGAGCTCTGCTTGGCGCATGGTCGAGCGATCGAGCTGGCGCTCACGGCGCGCGAGCTCGAAGGGCTGAGCCTCACGGTGTCGGATCTCCGCTCGCTCCCGCCGGGGCTCGAAGGAGCGCCCTCGGCGACCTCTCTCGAGGCGCTGATCGTGCTCCTGCGGAGGCTCGATGAACGCGCCTCTCGGCGCGTGACGCTCTGGCTGCCGGAGGGGTTCTCGCTCTTCCCGGCGGGCGCGACGCTCGAGGGGCTCCGCGTCGCGGCGGAGCTCCTTCGACGGCTCGGCGCGCGAGGGGCTCTCGGCGTGGCCCCGCCCGGTGACGAGCCCCGCGACGAGCGGGTGCGGCGGGTCTTGGACGCGGTCCTCTTGCGCCGTGGGGAGCCCGCTGACGCGATCGCCGCCCTCGATCGGTCGAGCCGGCCAAGCCCAGCGAGCGATCGTCGCCCCGGCGATCTCGCCGACGCGCTCGCCGTGCTCAGGGAGGCGATGGACCAGGCAGCGGGCAGCGCGCGGGGCAAGAAACACCGTCCTCTCCGGCTCGCCGAGCCGCGGCTCCCGCGAGACGAAGGGCGGCCACTCACTGCGCGCGTCGCGCTGGACGATCTCGACGACGGGCCACGAGGAGCGCGAGCGCTGCCGGGCACCGACCTCGGGCGTCGGAGAGCGGCGCGCGCCATCGACCGGATCCGTCGGGCCGCGCGTGACGGGGTGGCCGAGCTCGTGCTGACGGCGCGCGCACCGGCGACGGAGTGGTACCTCGTCGACCTCGTCCGGCTCGCGCGGAGCCTTGGTGTAGCCGAGGTCGCGCTCGAGACCGCCGCCGCGGAGCTCGCGGAGGCGGGGCTCGCCGCGGAGCTCGCGGAGGCAGGGCTCACGCGCGCGCACGTCACGCTGCGCGCTCTCGAAGCGGACGGGATGGAGCCCACTTCGGGGTCGTCCAACGATCGTAGCCGAGCACGCGCTGGCGTCGTCGCGCTCCTCCAGAGCCGGGTCGCGGTCATCCTCGTCGTCCCGCTGCTCGCCGAGAACCGAGGCGCTCTTGCCGATATCGTCGCGCGCGCGGCGACAGCGCTCGCCGTGGGGGACGGGGCGGTCCTTCGGGTGGAGGCGCGGGTCATCCCTGGCGAGCTTACGGCGCGCGACGCGGCGAACGAGCTGCTCGCAGGGGTGAAGGCGAGCCGCGCGTCGGCGGTCGAGCTCGGGAGTGCACCCGACGGGGAGCTCCCGCCGTGCGTCTTCGACGATCCGGCGGAGGTGCTCGGGGTGCTCCGCGTGGGGGAGCCGTACGTCTCGCGCGCGGATCACCACCATCGACGGATTCCGCTGTGTGCGTCGTGCGCGGCGAGGTCGATCTGTCCTGGGCCCCGCCTCGATCTCGCCGCGGCCGTGAGCGCAGTCGGCGTGCCGCTGCGTCCCGCGACCGCGGACGCCATCGCGCCGCTCTCGGACGTGCGCCGGCGCGTCCTCTCCGAGTACCGGAGCCGGCTCTTCGTCGGGGGGCCGAGGGGAGCGCGGGAGCGCCGCATCGTGCGGGTCAACTTCCACTGCAACCAGGCCTGCGACTTCTGCTTCGTCTCGCGTGAGCTTCCGCCCGTCGAGGAGGCGTTGATCCTCCGCGAGATCGAGGACGCGGCGCGCGCGGGCGCGGTCTTGGAGCTGTCCGGCGGGGAGCCGACGCTCAACCCGCAGCTCCCCCGGTACATTGCCCACGCCGTGCGTCACGGCGTCCCCGAGGTTGGACTCCAGACGAACGCCATCAAGCTGGCCGATCCCGCCTTCGCACGTGAGCTCGCGGACGCGGGGCTGCGCCATGCGTTCGTGAGCCTGCACGGGACGACCCCCGAGGTGTCGGACAGGGTGACGTCGGCGCCAGGGACCTTCGAGAAGACCGTGCGCGGCATCCAGAGCCTCCTCGCGGTCGGCGTCGCAGTGAAGCTCAACTTCGTCTTGTGCGGCTACAATGTCGACGCGCTCCCAGCGCTCCCGGACTTCGTGCAGCGCGAATTCGTCGAGCCCTTCCCTCGAGGGGCCGTGGGGATCAACTTCTCGTTCGTCGCCGCGTCGACCGACAACGTGCCCCTCGACGGCCGGCTGATCCCGCGGTTCTCCGACGTCGCGTGGGCGCTCGCGGCGGCGGATGAGCGTGCCGAGCGTCTTGGGCTCTCTCTCACGGGCTTCGACGCCAAGTGCGGCGTCCCCCCCTGCTACCTGCCCGAGCCCGTGCGTGCGCGTCATGTGTTCGCCGAGATCCCGGAGGCGGAGCGGCGGTCGGAGTCGGCGCGGGGGTTCGTCAAGGGGCCCCAGTGCGATGCGTGCGATTTCGCCTCACGCTGCTATGGCGTCCGGGCGTCGTACGCGGCGCTCCATGGTACCACGGAGCTGCGCCCCATCCAGGGAGGCCGAGCGAGAGAGAGCCCTCTCTCGGAGGCGCGCCTCGTGGGGACGAGCGGCCCGTTCTTCGACGCAGGGCTCGCGCCGTCTCATGGGCTGCACGAGCTCTCGCGGGAGCGGCTCCGCAGCTGGTCCTCCGATCGAACCACGCGAGCCGTCGGCGGCGAGATAGACCGCCAGGCGCTCGATCTCGAGATCGTGGCGCTCGCGGCGCGGCTCCGCAGGGTGGTGAAGCGAGAGCGGCCGTCGCGGGCCGATGCGGATGCCGTCGCGGAGCGGTTTCGGTCGATGGGGTACGCGGTGCGGGTGGTCGGGGGCCCTGGCGCGCGCGCCACGGCGCTGCTCTCGCTGACGGAGACGGATGCCGCGCTCGCAGCCGAGGTCGAGGAGCAGCTCCGGCGTGACGGCGGTGACGCGGTGGCCGTCCGCGCGATGGGAGATCTCCTGGGGTACCCGGCCTGCTGCTCCGAGGTCTTCGCCGGATCGACCCTGCAGACTGACGCAGCGCACTTCGAGCGCCTTGCGCGGGCTCACGCCTCGGCGCTCGGTCCAGAGGACAATTGGGCGGCGATCGGGCTCCGCCCCATCTCGCACTTTCCATGTCGACCGGGCTGCGGCGCGACGTCCACGCTCGCCCGAGCCACGCTCGACGCGCTGGCGGCGCGCGATGCCCACGCAGCGCGGACGCTTCGCCGCTGGCTCTCGTCCGTCGTCGTGCTCTCGTCTGCGGACCGGTACGCGCTGTTGCTCGAGCCGATCGCCGACCGCGGGGGGGAGTTCCGCTACCAGTCTGTCGAGTCTGCGCTCTCGCTGGGGCTGGACGGGAGCGTCGCTGCTCGGCCCCCGGTCGTGGCGTTCGAGCTCGAGGTGATCGATCGGCTCCGGCAGGGCGACCGCGTCGCGCGAGAAGGGTCTGTGCTCCGCGTCGCGCGCGGTGAGTCCTTCGGCGCGGAGATCTCCTTCGCGCGAGAGGCCCCCTGGCTCCTGGACTTCTCGCGAACCCAAGGGGAGGGCTGAGCGCGCGTCGCGCAGGGCGGCTTCCCCGGTCGCGTCAGTCCGGGCGCCGCGCGCCGAGCGTCTTGCCGCGCTCCAGGGCGGCCTCGACGCGCAGGGCGACGTCGAAGGCCTCCGCGAGGCGTCGAAGCTCGGGCGCGGCGAGCTGCACGGAGAGCCCGCGCTTCGCGAGGTGGAGGTGGTAGGTGCCGCACGCGCACTGCGTGAGCCGGAGCGCATCGTTCTTCACGAGCTCGGTGTGTGCCCCACAGGTCTTCGTGGCCGTCACGGGATCGCTCGTAGCAGCCCGCCGCGTGCGCCGCTCGAGAACCTCGGCGCGCGTCGCGTGACCTGACGTGCTCTGGCGCCTGGGGGCAGGTGGCGGTATTCGCTCGCCCATGTCCCGTCCTGCTCGTGGTCTCGTGCTCGCGCTCTCTGCCCCCCTCTGTCTCATGGCCTGCAGCGGCGCCCCCGCGCCCGCTCCGTCGCGTCCCGCGGCGGCCTCCGCGGCCTCGGCTCCGCCGTCCTCGCCGCCGCCGTCCGCGTCCTCTGCCGCGCCCGCTCTCAGCCCCGAGGAGCAGAAGAAGCTCGAGGAAGCGAAGCAGCTCGAGGAGGACTTCGCCAAGGAGGCCGAGGCCGCGAAGGCGGAGCTCGCGCGCTGGACGCCCGAGCTGCACGCCGAGGCGAAGACGCTCGCCGAGAAGACCTACCGCGACGTCGGCTCGGCGATGAAGACCCTGCTCGCCGCGAAGTACCGCAAGGCCGCCCACGTCGCGCGTGACAAGGATCGCCACCCCGCCGAGACGCTCGCGTTCTGGGGGATCAAGCCCGCCGAGACGGTGCTCGAGATCGGCCCAGGGGACGGCTGGTACACCGAGCTCCTCGCGCCGTACCTCGCGAAGCACGGCAAGCTCCTCGTGACGTCGGCCGACCCGGACGGACCGAAGACCCAGCGCCCGACGCTCTACGCCCAGCGCATCAAGAATTTCCTCTCGGTCGACCACGACCTCTTCGGGAAGGTGGGCGTCGTCATCACCGGCGGTCTGGCGCCCAAGCTCGGGGCCGACGCGTCCGTCGACGTGGTGATCCTCGCGCGGGGACTCCACGGGATGCAGAACAACAAGGCGCTCGGCGCATGGCTCGGAGAAGTTCATCGCGTGCTGAAGGACAAGGGGACCCTCGCGATCGAGCAGCACCGCGCCAAGGAGGGCGCCGATCCCGAGGAGAGCGCGAAGAAGGGCTACCTCCCGCAGGCGTGGGTCATCGCCCAGATCGAGGCCGCCGGCTTCAAGCTCGCCGGCAAGTCCGAGGTCAACGCGAACGCGAAGGACACGACCGATCACCCCGACGGCGTCTGGAACCTCCCGCCGACCTTGCGCGCTGGCGACAAGGACAAGGACAAGTATGTGGCGATCGGCGAGAGCGACCGGATGACCTTGAAGTTCACGAAGGTCAAGAAGCCCTGAGCGTGACGCCGCCCCTGGGGATCCCGAGCCGCTCGCGCACCTCGACGAGCGGCTCGCCCCAGAGCTCACCCCACCGCACGCCGAAGAAGGGCTTCGCGTCGCGCCCGAGGTCCCAGCCGCGCGCGATCGCCTCGAAGCGCCGCGCACGATCGTCCACGGCGTAGAGCGTCGTGTTCATGATCCCGCCCGCGAGGATGACCATCGACAGCCGCGCCGGGAACTGCCCCACCTGGAACGCCTGGAGCCCGAGCTCACCCGCGACGTCGACGCCGAAGCCGGTGACGACGTGCCAGACGTCGTGGGTCTCGTACAGGTGGGCGCTCACGAAGCTCAGCCTGTCGGGAGAGGGCAGGGTCGGGATGGCTGCCGGATCGAGGCCGGCGCGGCGCATGTGGAGCGCGAATTCCCGCGCGAGGGAGCCGTCGGGGAAGCTGGCGAGTCGCGCGAGATCGATCGCGCCGAGGCGTGGCCGCGTCCGGAGCGCCTCGCGCCCGAGCTCGTCCCGGTCGAAGTGGTCGGCGAGGAAGGCGAGCGCCTCTTTGGAGGCGACGGCGTCGCGGAGCTCGAAGACCTTCTCGAGGCGGCTCGGGTCCCGGACGAGCGTGATGAGCGCCGAGGCCGCGCGGGCCAGGTGCAGCGGGTTTCTCATGTGCGGTACAATGTGAGCGATGGCTCGCATTCGCAACTCGCGTTCTCGTAGGGCCCAGAAGGCGCCCGCGCTGCCGAGGAAATCGCCGCGTCAGGCTCGCTCGGGGGCGACGGTCGCGGCCATCCTGGATGCGACGGCTCGCGTTCTCGCGCGAGAGGGCTTCGATCGCGCGAGCACGAACCGGATCGCCGCCGCGGCTGGCGTGTCGGTGGGCTCGCTCTACCAGTACTTCCCCAACAAGGAGGCCCTCGTCGGCGCGCTCATCGATCGGTACCGCGAGGCGTCGATGGCGGGCGTGCTCGGGCGGCTCGAGGGGCTGCGGTCCGCGCCGCTCCGGGAGGCGATCCGGGAGCTCGTGGCGGCGACGGTGGCGGTCCACGCGCACGATCCGGTGCTGCGCCGCACGCTGGCCGAGGAGGTGCCGCGGACGGGGCGCTTGAAGCGCCTGCTCGAGGACCTCGACGTCGTGGGGGCGCGGCTCGTCGCGACGCTGCTCGAGGTGCGGCGGGAGGAGCTGCGCCACGCCGACGTACACCGCGCGGCGTTCGTCGTCGTCCACGCGGCGGGCTCGGTCGTGCAGCGCGCCATGCTCGATCGACGCCTGGGGCGCGAAGAGACGATCGAGGAGGTCACCGATCTCTGCGTGCGGTACCTCTTGCCGTGAGCGGACGCGGCAGGGCAGCGGCGCGACCGACGCCTGGGGCGCGAAGAGACGATGGAGGAGGTCACCGCAATCTCTGCGTGCGGTACCTCTTGCCGTGAGCGGACGCGGCAGGGCAGCGGCGCGACCGACGCCTGGGGCGCGAAGAGACGGTGGAGGAGGTCACCGCAATCTCTGCGTGCGGAACGTCTCGCCGTGGCCGGCGGGGAGCGCGCCCGGTCGCGCTCCCCGCGAGGGATCAGGGCAGCTGGCAGGTGTCCGGGCAGAGGCCGCCCGCGCCGTCGTCGCAGGCCTCGCCTGGATCGACGACGCCGTCGCCGCAGACAGGGATCGTGCAGTTGGCGCGGCAGCTGGACGCGCCCGCTGCGTTGATCTCGAGCACGAAGGGCTGGCTCGGGTCGATCGCCACCTTCTTCCCGTCGGGCAGGAGGAAGACGGCGCCGTTCGTCATCGAGGGCGACACGCTCATGGCGCACTGGATGGACACGTCCTGACCCGCCTCCTCGAGGCCGCTGACGACCCCGCCGTCGGAGTTGTTGTTGAAGCCCCAGCTACCGACGAGGCTCGTCGTCGTCGGCTTCTTCAGCTCGCCGCTGTCGTCCGACAGGACGACGACGCTCGCTTCGGGGAGCCCTGTGCAGTCGAGCTTCGCGGCGCCGGAGATCCCCGAGGCGTCGGCGCTGCAGTGCACGATGAGCGACAGGATGCCGGTGCCGAGGTCGCGGTAGAAGTAGAGCACGCAGCCCTTGGGATCTTCGTTCCCGGTGTGGGAGCTCGCGCTCTTGTAATCGTAGTACGCGCTGGCGGTCTTGCTCGCGAGGAGCGGCCCCGCGGCGCTCGTCGTGCCCTGCGTGAAGGCGAGGCCGTACTGGGTCTTGTTCGACGCGCCCTCGTCGCATTGCTCGGGCGGCGTCACGATGGCGTCTCCGCACGCCGCCGCGATGCACGTCCCGTTGAGGCAGAGGTCGGACGCGCAGTCGCCGTTCCCGAGGCAGGATTTTCCGTCGTCGCACTTGTCGCAGGCGCCGCCGCCGCAGTCGACGTCGGTCTCGCTGCCGTCCTTCGTGAGGTCCTTGCACTGAGAGTCCACGCACACCGTTCCGTCGCAGAAGCCCGACGTGCAGTCCGAGCCGAGCTTGCAGCCGCCCCCGACGTCGCAGCCCTTGCAGGTCGCGCCGCCGCAGTCGACGTCGGTCTCGTCGACGTCCTTCGACCCGTCGGCGCAGTGGTCCGTGCACTTGCCGCTGGCGTCGCAGGCGCCGCCCTTGCAGTCGCTGCCGGTGGTGCAGTCCTTGCCGTCGGCGCACGTCGCGCACTCGGGGCCGCCGCAGTCGACGTCGGTCTCGGCGCCGTTCTTGGTGCCGTCCTGGCACTCGTTGGTGATGCACTTGCCCGCGTCGCAGAGCCCGCTCTTGCAGTCGTCGTCGCCGACGCACTCGAGGCCGTCGGCGCACTTCGGGCAGGTGGGGCCGCCACAGTCGACGTCGGTCTCGGCGCCGTTCAGCGTCTGGTCCGTGCAGGTGGGACCCGCGCTGCCGCCTGTCCCGCTCGCGCCTGCGGTGCCCGCGCCGCCGACGCCGCCCTGGCCCGCGCCGCTGACGCCGCCCTGGCCCGCGCCGCCCGCGCCGCCCTGGCCC
>CAYNEK010000044.1:0-8543 GCA_964396175.1 uncultured Polyangiaceae bacterium
ATGGGCGGCGGCGCGGGGACCGGCGGCGGCGCGGGCACGGGCGGCGGCGCGGGGACGGGCGGCGGCGCGGGGACGGGCGGCGCGGGCGGTGCGGGCGCCGCGGGCTCGGGCGGCGGCGGGGCCGGCGGGACCGTCAACGTCTTCAAGGTCACCCCGGAGCCGCTGCAGACGATCTCTGTCCCGCTCGGCAAGAACAGCCCGACCGTCACCTACGCTGCCACGCAGAACGGCCAGCCCGTCAACGCCGGCTGGAGCGTCACCAAGGGCAACATCGGCACCATCGCCGCGGGGCCGTCGACGACGGGCGTCTTCGCGCCCACGGGGAAGACCGGCGGGCTCGTCGAGGTCCTCGCCGGGCTCAACGGCCAGACGCTGAAGCGCCAGATCATGGTGAAGCTCACCGGCTCGCAGAACGGCGTCGATCCGTCGAACCCGCTCCAGCTCGGCCAGGTGCCCTCGACGCCTGGCGAGCTCATCTCGGGCGGCGGCGTGGGCGGCGTCGGCGGCGAGGGCCTCGGGCCGGCGGTGACCCCGGGGCAGCTCCCGCCGCTCACGACGCCGAGCAGCGACGGGAGCGCAGAGGGCCTGCGCCTCCTCTACCCGTACGACCACACCGTGTTCCCTCGCGGCCTGCTCGCGCCGCTCCTCCAGTGGGATTGGTCCGTCGGGGACGCCGACTCGATCGCGATCGAGCTGGAGACGACGAGCGGCTCGTTCTCGTGGACGGGCACCTTCGCGAAGCCCGCGATCCTGGCGCAGACGGGGCAGCCCTTCCGGCGCCACCCCATCCCGCAAGACGTCTGGCAGATGGCGACCGACACGGCCGGCGGCGACACCCCCGACGGCAAGCCCGATCGGCTGAAGGTGTCCCTCGTCGTCGAGAAGGCCGGCGTCGGCTACGGGCCGATCACCGAGACCTGGACCGTCGCCCCCGCGCGGCTCTCGGGGATCATCTATTACAACTCGTACGGCACGAACCTCGCGAAGAACTACGGGGGCGCGCAGGGCGGCGACGGGAAGTTCGGCGGCGCGGTGCTCTCGATCCACGCGGGCGACACGGGGCCCAAGCTCGTCGCCGGCGGCAACGGCGGCGTCGACCAGTGCCGCGTCTGCCACTCGGTGTCGGCGAAGGGCTCGAGCCTCGTCGTCCAGCACGGGGAGAGCTACGCGCTGTCCTCGTCGTACGATCTGCTGCCCGGGGGCTCGGTCGAGCATGTCCTCTCGACGAGCGCGACCTTCCCGGCGGTCGCGCCGGACGGGGCGAGCATGCTGAGCCCCTCGGGCCAGATCGTGCCGCTCCCGGCGGGCGCCGCGGTGACGCCCTCGGGGCTCTCCAGCGTCGCGACGAACCTGGGGACCCCCTCCTTCTCTGCGGACGGCAAGAAGGCGGTCTTCAACCTGATGTCGGGCCCGGGGGCGCCGCCGGCGCGCTCGGTCGTGGTGATGGACTACGACGCCGCGACCCAGACCTTCTCGAACCCGGTCGTCGTGGTCGACGACAGCGCGCAGCCGAGCGGGGTGCGCCCGGGGTGGCCGGCCTTCTTCCCGGACAACAGCGCCGTCGTCTTCCAGCGCCAGACCACGGCGGGCAGCGACGGCCAGGGGGGCGATCTCTACACGCGCCGCGGCGCCAAGGGGCAGATCGCGTGGACGAGCTCGTCCGTGGCGACCGGCACGATCCTGAATCTGTTGAACGGCCAGGACGCCTTCGGCGTGAGCTACCTGCCGAAGCTCGGCGCGCCGATGAGCCTCTCCTGCTTCGCGGACGGCGAGTCGGTGGGCGGCAAGGACGCCGACCACGGGGACGACATCCACCTGAACTACGAGCCGACGGTGAACCCGGTGGCCTCGGGCGGGTACGCGTGGGTGGTCTTCACGAGCCGGCGCATGTACGGCTCGGTGGCGGACATCCCGCCGTATTGCTCGGATCCGCGCGGGGTCGATCTCGTCCAGCACGTGACGACGAAGAAGCTGTGGGTCGCGGCGATCGATCTCGGGGCGCCGGCGGGCGCCGACGCGAGCCACCCCGCCTTCTACCTGCCTGGGCAGGAGCTGCTCGCGGGCAACGCGCGCGGCTTCTGGGTGCTCGACCCGTGCCGCGCGGACGGCATGTCGTGCTCGTCGGGCGATCAGTGCTGCAACGGGTACTGTCAGCCGGGCTCGGGCGGCGAGCTCCAGTGCACGAACACGCCGCCCAACAACCAGTGCTCCGGCGTCGCGGAGAAGTGCGGGGTCTCCGCGGACTGCTGCGATCCGAAGAACGCCTGCGTCGGCGGCTTCTGCGCGCTGTCGAAGCCCTGATCGTCCGAGCTCCTAGCCGCCGTACGCGCGGACCGTCTCCCGGACGGCGGGCTCCCAGCTCGCCGCCCTGGCTCGCGCGAGCCCGAGCGCGCGCTGCGCCGCCCGGAGCTCGGGCTCGCGCAGCTGGGTGAGGGCGCGCGCGAGCTCGTCCGGATCGGTCGGATCGACGAGCAGCGCGGCGCCTCCGGCCGCCTCGGGCATCGCCGAGACGCGCGAGGTGACGACGGGGCAGCCCCGCGCCATGGCCTCGAGGATCGGCAGACCGAAGCCCTCGACGAGCGAGGCGTGGCAGAGGCAGAGCGCCCCCTCGTAGAGCCCCGCGAGCTCTGCGCCCGAGACGGCCGGGAGGAAGACGAGCCGGTCGGCGACGCGGTGGCGCCTCGCGATCGCGACGAGCGCGTCGGCGGTGCCCGTCCGCCGCTGGACGAGCGCGAGCTTCTCCCGCGAGCCCTCGGGGAAGGCGCGACAGAACGCCTCGACGATCCCGTGGTGGTTCTTGTAGCCGGCGGCGCGCCCGACGGTGAGCACGTACTCGCCGCGGGCGAGCCCGTGCCGCGAGAGGACAGCGTCGCTCGCGCCGGGTGCGGCAGGAGGGGGCGTCGAGCCCGCCGGGCCGTCGTCGTCCCCGCGCGGCGAGCGGGCGCTGCCCGTGGGCTCGAGGCCCGGCGTGGTGAGCCCCCAGGGCGTCACGGCGACGGCAGGGGCGTCGGGGCGCAGGCGGAGGACCTCGTCCCGCGTGGCGGCCGAGGGGACGAGGATCGCGTCGGCGCGGCGGAGGGCGCGGGCGCTCGCGGGGCCGTAGAAGGCGCGCTCGGCGTAGCCCCAGGCGCCGGGCGACTGGACGAGCCCGGGCGACGAGAGCCACATCGTGTCGTGCACCGTGACGACGAGGCGACCCCGGAGCGCCACGGGGGCGAGCCCGAAGGTGGCGTGGAAGACGTCGAACCGAAGTCGCCGAGAGAGCCACGGACCGAGCGCGAAGAGGGTCCCTGGCCCGTCGGCGACGAAGGGAGGGACCAGGTGCGTGACGTGAGGGTGCTCGACGATCGTCGGGCGCTCGGGGTGCGCGAGGTAGACGAAGTGGAGGCCCGGCGCCGCGTCGGGGAGCCTCCGGGCGAGCTCGGCGACGACGGCGCCGATCCCGGTGGGGACGCGGCGCACGTAGCGACAGTCGACGACGATCGTCATCGCGTCGGCCCCACGGAGGCTCGTCGCGCGGGGGCGCCAGCGCGGCGGTGGAGTCGCTTCATCGAGCCGGCCCCAGGAAGGCTGGGCGCGCCGGGGGGGGTAGCGTGGCGGTGGAGAGGGAGTCGCTTCATCGAGCCGGCCCCAGGAAGGCTGGGCGCGCCGGGGGGGTAGCGTGGCGGTGGAGAGGGAGTCGCTTCATCGAGCCGGCCCCAGGAAGGCTGGGCGCGCGCGATCGAGGGGAGGTCGCGCTCATAGCCCGAGCGCCTCGAGGAGCCTCTTCGTGCCCGTCGCGACGCCGTAGCGCGCGCGCATGTGGGCGGCGGCCTGGGCGCGCGCAGCGGGTGAGCGCGAGAGCGAACGGAGCATGGCGTCGGCGATCGCGCGCTCGTCGGTCGGATCCGCGAGCTCACCGAGCTCGCCGCCCTCGAGGATCTCCGCGGGCCCTGCGTGATCGGAGCCCACGACGGGGAGCCCCCGCAAGATCGCCTCGGGGAACACCATCCCGAAGGGCTCGTCGAAGGGCACGGCCACGAACGCGTCGGCCTCGTCGTACGCGCGCTCGAGCGCCTCGGTGGGCAAGTACCCGGCGAAGCGGACGCCCGGGATGCGCGTCGCGAGCCGCTCGAGCCCGGCGCGCGCCGGTCCGGTGCCGACCACCTGGAGCGTCGCCCCGGCGTGCCGCCGCCGCACGTGCCGGAAGGCGCGGAGGACGGCGCCCACGTTCTTCTCGGGCTGGAGCCTCGAGTGACACAGGAAGCGCGGCGCCGCGGGCTCGGCCACGCGCGTGTGCGCCCGCGGCTCGAAGGGCACGATCGGGTGCACGACGACGCCGTCGTCGCGGCCGTACGCGGCGCGGAAGGCGCCGAGCGTGAAGGCGCTGTTGCAGAGGACGGTCGGGATGGCCTGGACGGCGGCCCGCTCGCGGCGGGCGAGCCGCTGCCAGGGGCCGTGGACCGCGCGATCGAGCGCGTGGAGTCCCCGCTCGATGACGAGCTTTCGCGCGAGGGGATCCCCGAGGTTCCGCGGATCTCGCGCGAGCCTGGCCGCTCTCGGGCAGGTGAGCTCGCGGTGCAAGGCGCGTGGGGGCTCGTGGCAGTACCAGGCCCGCTCGCCGGGGATGCGGGCGAGCCCGAGCACGGCGTTCGCCGGGAAGTTGTGCGCGACCACCAGGTCCGCGGCCCCGAGCGCGTCCTCGACCCACGCGAGCTCGTGGGCCCAGAGCAGGCGCCGCAGGAGCGCGCTCGGCTCGCCCCGGCCGCGCGAGACGACGCGGAGCGCCGCCGCGTGAGCGTCCCTCCTGCGGAGCGCATCGAAGTCGGGCCCGACGTCGTAGGTGACGATCCACGGGTCGTGCCCGGCCTTCGAGAGGATCTCGAGCTGCGTCAGGGCGAGCAGCTCCGCGCCCCCGAGGGTGCGGAGCCGCGGGAGGAAGAAGGCGATCTTCAAGAGGGGCCCCCCGAGACGAGGGCGCGAGGACCCGGAGCGTCGGGGTCGTCCATGGCGCGTCCGCCGCGAGCGAGGAGAGAGCCCGCGACGAAGGCGCGAGGGCTCGGGTCGCCGGGGCGGGGGAGGAGGCACGTGATCGTCAACGGTCGACCCTCGCGCGACTACCGGCGCTTCTTGGCCGTCTCGGCGGCGCGGGCTCGCAGCTCGGCCTCCGCGCGGCGCTTGGCCTCGCGCAGCTCTTGATCGCGCTGCTTCCGCTCGGCGCGCCACCGACGGTCGCGCTCGATCTGCTCCTGTGTCGGGCGCTTGCCGAGCACGTACACGAGCCCGATCGAGATGAAGTAGAGGACGATGAGCGGCACCGTCATCACGACCATGCTGGTCGTGTCGGGCGGCGAGAAGACCGCGCCGAGGATGGCCGCGATCATGATGAACCACCGCCCGAACCGCCAGAGCATGAGGTAGTTCACGAGCCCCACCATCGAGAGCGCCGTCAGCAGCAGCGGCAGCTCGAAGATGATCCCGAACGCGAGGAGCAGCTGGAGGACGAAGTCCAGGTATCCCTCGACCGTCAACATCGGCGCGACCGTGACGCCCGTCGTCGCCGCGTCCTTCGTCAGCGAGAAGAAGTACTCGAAGGTGATCGGGAACGCGACCTTCCAGCCGAAGGCCGCCCCCCCGAGGAAGAACAGGGTCGTGAAGAACACGAAGAGCGCCGCCCACTTCTTCTCCTTCCGGTAGAGCCCCGGGGCGACGAAGGCCCAGAGCTGGTAGAAGGCCACCGGGAGCGTCACGCCGAGCCCCGCGATCATGCAGACCTTGAACTCGGCCATGAAGATGTCGGACGGATTGTGGAAGACCCACTGCGGGGTCCCCGGGAGCTCCATACGCTTCCACGCGTCCGCGAACGGCTGATACAAGAAGGCGAGGAGGCGATCCTTCACGCCCCACATGGCGAAGATCGCGATGACGAACGCGATCGCGACGCGGGTGATGCGCCGGCGCAGCTCGTCCAGGTGCTCCCAGAACGACATGCTCTTGTCGTCTTCGGGGCCGTCGACCTCGACCTTCTCGGCCTCGTCTCGCGCCATCGATCAGCGCGCGTCGTGCGCGGCGGCGGGGGGCAGCTCGGCGCCCGGCTCGTCGGCGGGGCGGAGCGCCGAGGAGCTCTTCACGGAGACGAGCGAGGTCGTGGACGACCGCGAGAAGCGCTCGCCGTCGGGCGCGGCGAGGCGCGGGATCTCGGGCGCAGCCGGGGCCTCGTCATCGGCGGTGGGCGCGGGGGGGGCCGGCAGGGCGCTCGCCGTGGGGGCGTAGTCCTCGGTGTCCTCGGGGAGCGCGCCGTAGGCGTCGGGCCCGCCCGTCGGGTACTCGCGGCTCCTCGGCGGCGGCGTGGCGCGGCGTCTCGGCGAGGACGCGATCTCCTCCTCGAGGTTGACGTCGAGGATGCGGCCCTGGGCGATCTTGCGGAGCTCCTGCACCTCGCGCTCGAGGCCCTCCATGCGCAGGATCTCGTCGATGCCGCTCTGCTCGCGGAGATCGGTGGCCACGCGCCGCGCCTTGCCGACGGTCTTGCCGAGGGTCCGCAGCATTTCCGGGAGGTTCCTCGGGCCGATCACCACGACGGCGATGAGCAGGAGGAGCACGACCTCGCCGAACGAGAGCCCGAACACGACGCCCGAGAGCGTAGTCCGAAACGGAGCGGTTACAATCGACACGGCGGCGCGGGCCGTGTGTTTCTGCGGCGACGATCGGGGGCTCTTCGCGTGGAGCGGCTAGCCGTCGTCGACGCGCAAGACCGCCTTGGGGCCGGCGCCGAAGACGATCGCGTCGAGGAGGTGGGCGTCGTCGACGAGCGCGAGCGCCGTCGCGCGCCGATCGACGACGGTGAATCCCCCCGCGTCCGAGAAGCCGACCGCGAGCGCTCCCTCGGTGGACGCCGCGTGCCAGAGCCGCTCGGCGAGGGTCGGGGACGCCGTGCGGTCCGTCACCCGGCGCAGCGTGCGGAGCCGCTCGCCGAGCTCGATGCCGCGCAGGTCCTCGAACGGATCGGTGAGGACGTGGCTGTCGATGCCCGTGCAGAGGCGCACGCCGGCCTCGCGCAGCGCCCCGATGTCGGGGTGTCCGTCCCCCAGATCGCGCTCGGTCGTCGCGTTGATGCAGACGCGCGCGCCCGCCTCGCCGAGGAGCCGCGCCTCGTGCGGCAGGAGGTGCGTCGCGTGCACCGCGGTGAAGAGCGCGGACAGCACGCCCTCTCGCGCGAGCAGCTCGACGGGGCGGAGGCCCGTCTCGGCGACGCAGCCCTCGACCTCGCCCGGCTGCTCCGATACATGCATGTGCATGGATGCATGGAGGCGCGCCGCGCGCTCCGCGAGGGGACGGAGCCAGGACGGGGGCACGGCCCGCACGCTGTGCGGCGCGACGCCCACGCGCACGAGCGGGTCCTTGGCGTAGCGGCTGCGGAGATCGTCGACGTCCGCGAGCGCCCGATCGACGTCGGGATCGGAGAAGCGGCGCTGCGCGTGCTCGGCCGGGCGCCCGGGCCCCGCGCGGTGGTAGACGGCGCGGAGGAGCGAGATGCGGAGCCCCTCGGCCTTGGCTGCGTCGATGACCGCGTGGGCCATCGTGTTGCGATCCGCGTAGGGTACGCCGCCTCGGTCGTGGTGGAGGTAGTGAAACTCGCCCACGGTCCGGACGCCCGCCTCACGGAGCTCGCGGTACGCGACGCGAGCGACCGCGTGCATCGACTCGGGCGTCATCGCCTCGGCGAGCTCGTACATGGCCTTGCGCCACGTCCAGAAGTCGTCCGTCCCGTGGGGCCCGGGGCGCTGCGCCTCACCGCGCATCGCGCGCTGAAAGGCGTGTGAGTGCGCCGTCGCGAGGGCCGGGAGCCGGATCTCGGCCGAGGTCAGCTCCATGGGATGCCGCGCGATGGCGCCCACGCGGACGCGCGCCTCGCCGTCAAGATCTCGGTCGAGATTAGCTCCATTCGAGGCAGCGGGGGCACAGCACGAACCGCCGGACGGGGCTCTTGTGGGGCTCGACGAGGGCGCTCGCGACCATGGCGCGCTCGAAGGCGTCGAGGACGATCCCAAATTCTGCTGCTGCTCCCGACATGTCCGGCTCGTGGCCCACCAGCATCACGCTCCCGGCTCCACGCGCCACCTCGCCGCGCGCGAGACGGCACGTGTCTCCGTCCGGCGCGAGCGCCTCGTCGACGAGGGTGTCGAGCCCGAGGATCTTCGCGACGATGTCCGCCGTCTCTCTCGCGCGCGCGAGCGGGCTCGTGAGGATCCGGCCCGGGCGCTCGCCCCGCTCGCGGAGCGCCGCGGCGACGCGCTCGACCCGCGCTCTCCCCGAGATCGTGAGCGCGCGATCGCGGTCGCGACCGGACGCGGCGAAGTCCTCGGCGGGCCCGTGGCGCATCAAGAAGAGGATCAAGATCGGTCGGGAGGATACACCGAGAACGTCGCGGCTCCATCCCCGCGGTGTGGCTCCCGGGCACGATCCCGAGGGACCTGCTTGCACGGCGACCCTGGCGGGACCTCGGCGTGTCCTCGCGCGCACGATCCCGAGGGACATCCCTGGGTGGTGACCCTGGCGGGACC
>CAYNEK010000044.1:8643-14115 GCA_964396175.1 uncultured Polyangiaceae bacterium
CCTGGGTGGTGACCCTGGCGGGACCACGGCGAGTCCTCCTCCGCACGATCCCGAGGGACATTCCCGTGTGGTGACCCTGGCGGGACCTCGGCGTGCCCTCGCGCGCACGATCCCGAGGGACATTCCTGGGTGGTGACCCTGGCGGGATCACGGCGAGTCCTCCTCCGCACGATCCCGAGGGACCTGCTTGCACGGTGACCCTGGCGGGACCACGGCGAGTCCTCCTCCGCACGATCCCGCGGGACATCCAGGCGGCTTGTACTAGGGTCCGCCGCCGTGAGACCGAAGGACGCGCTCGTGCCGGCGCTCTCCGTGACGACGGGCGCGCTCGTGCTCCTGACGCTGTACTGGGCCTTCTTCCGCGCGCCCTTCGAGGCCGTGATGGGCGCCGCGCAGAAGATCTTCTACTTCCATGTCCCCGCGGCGTACGGGATGTACCTCTCGGCGGCGATCTGCCTCGTCGGCTCCGCGGCGTACCTGTATCGTCCGAGCGAGCGCGCGGACGCGGTCGGACGCGCGGGCGCCGAGGCGGCGGTCGCGTTCGGCGCGGTCGTGCTGACGACGGGTCCCATCTGGGCGCGCCCCATCTGGGGGGTCTACTGGACGTGGGAGCCGCGGCTCCTCACCTCGATGCTCAGCGTGATGATCTACGCGGCGTACGTCGTGCTCCGCGCCTTCGCGGGCGACGGCGAGGGCGAGCGGAAGTTCGGCGCGGCCCTCGGCGTCCTCGGCGCGGCGAACCTCCCGATCATCCACTACAGCGTGCAGAAGTGGGGCGGGAACCACCCGCGCGTCATCTCGAGCGGCGGGGGAGGGCTGCGCCACCCCGACATGAGGCTCGCGCTCCTCTTCGGGTTCCTCGCCTTCACCGCGATGGCGATCCTCTTCGTCGTCACGCGGGCGCGGCTCCACCTCGCCACGAGCCGCGCCGCCTCACTCGAGGAGCGCGCGGCGTCCCTCGGCCTCCTCGGAGACGAACCATGAACCCTCCCGCCACCGCCTCCTCGACGGAGACCCCGACCCCTTCGTTCGGCACCTCGGGGCAGATCGAGGAGCCCATGCGCAACTTCGGCTACACGGTCGCCGCGTACGCCGTGCTCTGGCTGTTGCTGATCGGCTTCGTGTGGCTCACGCACCGGCGCCAGCGCGCGCTCGACGCGCGGCTGGACGAGCTCGAGCGCGCGCTCGCCGACAAGGAGGGCTGACCCTTGCCGAGCGCAGCGCACGTGATCTTCATCCCGGGGGTGCTGCTCGTCGGGATGGTGCTGGGCTACGTCATGGGTGCCCGCGCGGCGCGCGCCGAGGCCGAGCGGAGGAAGGCCCGGCGGCGAGAGTAGAAGTGAGGTAGAGTGATCCCGTGAAGACCACCAGCACGCAGCTCGTCATGGGGGCGCTCGAGATCCCGAAGCTCGAGGCGATGGTCGAGCTCATGTACCTCGCGGCGTACGCTGACGGCGTCGTCTCGCGAGAGGAGCGTGACGTCTTCGAGCGGCACGTCCTCGCCGAGTCGCACGGGCAGATCTCGGCCGAGACGGTGAGGATGATGGTCACCATGATCGAGAAGGCCCTCGCCACGGAGAAGCGGGAGCAGCGCTTCGAGTCCATCCGTCGTCGGCTCGGCGACGAGCGCATGCGCAAGGAGGCGCTCCGGTTCGCGTGCCGCGTGGTCCAGGCCGACGACTACGTCGACCCCCGCGAGGCCGCGTGGCTCCTCCGCGCCGCCGAGGCCCTCGAGATGACCGCCGAGGAGGCGCTCGCGGCCCTCGAGGCCGAGGCCGGCAGCTCGGGCGTGCCGACGACGTAGCGCCAGCGCGAGTCGCCGCGTCGCGAGCGCGTCTACCGGGGCGCGCGAGCGCGGCGGAGCGAGCGGCTAGAGCTTGATGCTCCGCTGCGAGGTCGCTCCGGTGCCAGTGACGCTGAGCCCCAGCGCCTCGGCGACGCTCGTCGTGAGCCCGTGAGGGGCCTGGAGGACGACGCGCCCGTCGATCACGTCGAGGCTCCCGTCCGCGCCCTCTGCGCGGAGCAGCGCGGCGAAGGCCGCGACCCACGCCGCGGGACCGGCCGGGCTCTTCGCGCGGACCTCGAGCCCATGGATCGCGTCGCCATGGAGCGCTGCGTAGGGCTCGTCGTGCGGGAGCGCCCCGAAGCGCTCGAGGGCCGCGCCGAGCGCCCTCGCGTCCACGCCCTTCGTGAGCGCTCCGCCGATCGCGCCGAGCACCGAGCGCACCGACGTGGCGACCGCGGCAGGAGGAGGGTCGTTCTTCGTGAACATCTCCGCGAGCTCGCGCGCGTAGGCCTCGCCCTGCTCCTGGGCGGCGACGAGCTCGCGTCGCAGGTCTTCCATCTCGCGGCGCTCGAGATCGGCGTCGGCGGGGAGGACGAGCACCACGCGCGCGCCCTCGAGCTCGAGCCGCCCGCCGTGGCGCGTGGCCATGCGGTGCAGGAAGGCGTGCTCCGTGCTCGAGCCTCCGCTCGAGTCGGGGCCGAGGAGCACGCTCGTGTGGATCGCGTCTTCGTCGCGGCGGATGGACGCCTGCGCGGAGGCGTCGCCGAGCGACAACAGGAGCTGGAGCATGCGTCGGAGCTCGACCTCGTCGCCGAAGACCTCGGTGCCCTTCCCTGGCTCGATGTCGACGGTGGTGGTCGGCGCGAGCTCGAGGAGGAGCGCCGCGACGTCGATGCGCCCGCGGCGGCCACGCGTGGCCGCGCCGAGGTGGAGCGACGAGAGCGCCCTCATCGTGTCGTCGAGCGCGTCGAGCGTGCTCGAGAGCTCGACGCCCCCCTGCGGTCCCTCCTGCGGGAGGCTCTTCGTGAGGGAGTCCATGCCCTCGCGGAGCAAGGCGGCGGCGCTCTTGGCCTCTTGCGCGAGCAACCAAGAGAGCTCCTGACGCGTCAGACGATCGCTGGTCATCGCAGGGCCCGATGATGGCAGAGAACCCATGCGCTCGTCGAGCCCACTTCGCCGCACGCGCCCGCGGCGTTGGCGTGGCTTGCGCTCGGCGGAGCAGGCCGAGCCGTGGCGGTACGTCGACGGCTCCCCCGCGCCGTCGGGTCGGCGTGGTGTGACGTCGGGCGGAGCGGCGGGCACCGTGGCCAGAGCCTGGTCGGTGACGCCGCTCGGCGCGTGGCGTCGTCGTCACGTGCTCGCCGAGCGTGCGCGCTCGCGCTCCGCTAAGCTCGACGACGTCTTGAGTCGGCTCTCTCTCTCGGTGCTCGTCTCGTCGCTCGCGCTCTGCGCGTGCGGCGCCGAGGCTCCTACGGCGATGCAGGGTGGTGACGCGGGAGCCTCGGGTGGCGTCGGGGCGAGCGCGGGGGCGAGCGGCGCGTCGCTCGGGGGGCGCGCGGGCGTGGGCGGCGGGGTCCCGTGCGCGTCCGAGCTCGACTGCGACGATCTCGTCGGCTGCACCGTGGACACGTGCGACGACGGACTCTGCGAGCATACGCCCAGCCACGCCGTGTGCCAGAACGGCGTCGTCTGCGATGGAGACGAGGTGTGCGATCCCTCGGTGGGCTGCCGCCCAGGCGTTCCGCCGTCGTGCGACGACAAGGACGCGTGCACCATCGACGTGTGCGACGAGCCCACCGCCGGCTGCAAGCACCTGCCGCGCGACGCCGATCAGGACGGAGATCCCGACGGGCACTGCGTGGGCGGCACCGACTGCGACGACAACGATCCCACCGTGTCCGGGCTCGCCGCCGAGATCTGCTCGAACGGCAAGGACGACAATTGCAACGGCGTCGTCGACGAGCCCGACTGCGTGGTCCCGGCCCACGACACCTGCAAGGATCCGCTCATCCTGCCGGGGCCCGGCACGTACGCGATGACGACGGCGGGCGCGAAGCTCGACTACGGCGCGTCGTGCGGGCCGTCCAACGTCACGAAGAGCCGCGACGTCGTGGCCGCGTTCACGGTCCCCCCTGGGCCCAACCTGCGCGTCGACGCGCGGGTGGCGGTCCCGATCGGCACGGCCGCCGTCGCGCTCGCGGGGGCGTGCGGTCAGCCCGCGACCGAGCTCGCCTGCGGCGGATCGGGTCCGTCGAAGGGGACCTACGTCGCGCGCGCGCGGGCGTGGAGCGTCCCTCCAGGGACCTACCCGCTCTACGTCTACACGGATCAGGACACGACCGCGCAGGTGACGCTCACCTTCTCTCCCGAGGGCGCCCCGCCGACGGCAGAGACCTGCGGGACCGCGGCGGCCCTCGCGCCCGGCGTCGCGACCGTGGCCGCGCTCGTCGGGACGAAGCCGGATCTCGCCATGTCCTGCGGCGGCCCGGGCGGCGATCTCTTCTACCGCCTCGATCTCGACGCGCCGCACGACGTGCGCGTCTTCGCGTCGTCGGTCGATGGCGACGGGACCCCGTCGATCGCGCTCCGCGCCGCGCCGTGCGAGGTGGATGGGTCGGAGCTGTCCTGCGGCTATGGCGATCCCAGCGCGGCGTTTGCGCGCGCCGTGGGGCCAGGGCCGGTGTGGATCGCCGTGCGGAGCTCCCCCCCGGACGACGTGGAGATCCTCGCGACCCTCGAGCCACCCTCGTCGCCGGCCGCCGACGACGGCTGCGCGACGGCCCCCACGCTCACCCCCAACGTGGACCTCGACGTCGAGCTCGCCGACCACACGGACGACATCAAGACGTGCTCGGGTGGCAAGCCCGACGCGGCGTACGCGCTCTCGCTGACGGCGCTCTCGGACGTCCTGCTCGCGCTCCGCTCGTCGCCGAACGACGTCGCCGCGGTCTCCCTGCACAAGCCCGCCTGCTCCGGCGCGAAGGACATGCTCGGCTGCGTCACGCAGACCTCGCCCATGAGGCTCCTCTCGGAGGGGCTCGCTCCCGGCGACTACCGCGTCGTCGTCGAGTCCGGGAAGGGGAGCCCGGTGCGCCTGACGCCGCTCGTGCGGAGCGCCGTCGCCCCGGTGTACGTGCCCTTCGCGGACGACTGCGCGAGCGCGTTCGAGATCCCGCCGACGGGGGGCACCTTCGTCGGGAACACGAGCAACGCGACGGCGAAGTACGCCGCCGGCTGCGACACCACCTCGTCGAGCCCGCTCGGTGCGCCCGAGCAGATGTTGAAGCTCGTCCTCACCGCACCGAAGCGCGTCGTCTTCGACATGCAGGGCAGCGGCTACCCGACGCTCCTCGACGTCCGGCGGGGCGACGTCTGTCCTGGTGTGGAGCTTCCATACTCTTGCACGGTGGGCTACTACGCGCAGCGGAGCTACCTCGATCTCGATCTGGAGGCGGGGACGTACTGGATCCAGGTGGACGGCTACGCCGACGCCTCGGGCGCGTGGCGGCTCGCGGTGTTCGTCGTGGACTGAGCGTCGGGCGTCGCCACGGCGGCAGAGCCCTCGGCGGGGCAGGTGGCGGCTCCACTCACCACCGCGCGCGCCTCGGGCGTGCGGCGGCTCGCGGTGTTGGTCGTGGACTGAGCGTCGGGCGTCGCCACGGCGGCAGAGCCCTCGGCGGGGCAGG
>CAYNEK010000044.1:14215-27039 GCA_964396175.1 uncultured Polyangiaceae bacterium
GTCGCCACGGCGGCAGAGCCCTCGGCGGGGCAGGTGGCGGCTCCACTCACCACCGTGAGCGCCTCGGGCGCGTGGCGGCTCGCGGGGCTCGTCGCGGGCCGCGCGTCAGGCCTCGCCGCGTAGGCGCTTCACCGCGCGGACGATGTCGCCCGCGATCGTCTCTTCGGCGCGGGACCCGTCGATGTGGACCAGGAGATCGCCGGGGATGAGGGACTCGGCGCCGCGGTAGGCGTCGACGAGGCGCGACTGGAGCGCGTCGTCCTCGTAGAGCTCCTGGCGGGCGGCGCGCTTCCGTACGCGCGCGCCGGCGACGGACGCGGGCACGTCGAGCACGATGGTGAGATCGGGGCGCCGGGCGTGGCGATTGAGCTCGCGGAGCCATGGGATGACGCTGGGGTCCTCTGCCGTCGCGGCCTGGTACGCGAGGGACGAGAGATCGTAGCGATCGCTGACGACGGTGACGCCGTCCATGAGATTGGGCAGGATCTCGGCCTCGAGGTGATCGAGGCGGTCGGCCGCGAAGAGCATGGCCATCGTGCGCCACCCTGGGGGTCTGCCGCCGTGGGCGCCGGGGACGACGACGCGGTGGGTGAGGACCTGGCGGATGAGCGAGCCCACCGGGCCAGCGCTCGGCTCGTGGGTCGCGAGCGCGGCGAGTCCGCGCGCGGCGAACCATGCACAGAGACGCCGCGTCTGCGTGGTGGTGCCGGCGCCGTCGATCCCCTCGATGACGATGAAAGAGCCCTCGATCACGGGCGCCGCGCTCCGGACGAAGAGGTCGACGCTGCGCCGATCTCGATGACGATGAACGAGCCCTCGATCATGGGCGAAGATCCTCCCCGAGCACGGTGTTGTCGATGAGCCGCGTCGCGCCGACGCGGCAGGCGATCGCGACGAGGGCGCGGGCGCCGACCGTGGCGTCGCCGGTGAGCTCGCCGAGGTCGTCGGGATCCGCCAGCGTGACGTAGTCGACAGCGTCGGCGGCCGTCGTGACCTCCGCGCGGCACGCCTCCGCGAGCACCTCGGCGCGTCGCTCGCCCGCGGCGAAGCGATCGCAGGCCGCGCGGAGGCCGCGCACGAGGCCGAGCGCGCGTGTGCGATCCTGAGGAGAGAGGTAGGCGTTTCGTGAGCTCATGGCGAGCCCGTCCGGCTCGCGCACCGTGGCCACCCCGACGATCTCGACTGGGAAGAGGAGATCGGTCGCGAGCCGACGGATGATCTGGAGCTGCTGGTAGTCCTTCTTGCCGAAGACCGCGATCGACGGCCCCGCGATCGCGAAGAGCTTGCTGACCACGGTGGCGACGCCCTCGAAGTGCCCTGGGCGAGACGCGCCGCAGAGCCCGCGCGACAGGCGGTCGACGCGGACGCGCGTCGCCTCCCCGCGCGGATACATCTCGTCCACCGAGGGGGCGAAGAGCACGTCGCAGCCTGCGCGCGCGAGCTTCTCGCGATCCGCGTCGAGGTCGCGCGGATACCGGGCGAGGTCCTCGGCAGGGCCGAACTGCGTGGGGTTGACGAAGATCGTCGCCGCGGCGAAGCCGGCGCGCTCCTTGGCCACGCGGACGAGCGAGAGGTGTCCCTCGTGGAGCGCGCCCATCGTGGGGACGAGCCCGACCCGCCCGGTGATGCGGCGAGCGTCGAGGGCGCGACGGAACTCGAGGACGCTGGTCGTGATCTCCACGGCGGGGGCGCGACGATAGCCGTGCGGCGGCGCCTAGTCGAGGTCGAGCCCCGCGAACATGACGCCCGACGGCGAGGGGTCGTCGGACGGCACGGCCTGACGCAGCGGCCCGATCACCTCGGCGACCGAGCGCGAGAGCGCGGCCTCTCGGTCCTCGTCGAGCAGCGAGGCCGACGCGAAGAGCGCGAACGACACGTACTCGTAGAGCCACTGCGAGAGCGCGGTCGCGTCGTCGTCGCCGCTCATCGTGCGGAGGTTCTTCCCGACGGCGTCCACGTCGACGGTGCCGTCGGGGTGCGGTCCTGCGCCGCGGAAGAGGTGATCGTAGAGGCCCGAGCTGGTCGCGAACGACGCCATCCCCTCGTCGAGCTCGGCCGCGCGCCCGGCGTCCCCGACGGCGCCGAAGACGAGCGTCATGGCGGCGTTGAAGGTCGCGAGGATCGCGGCGTGGTCCTTGGGGCGAGGGGGGATCACCTTCACGTGGCCGGTCGAGGCGAGCTGGAAGACCGCGCGCGTCACGTCGAAGACGGACATCTCGCAGCGCCGCCCGAGCTCGGCGACGCTCATCTTGTCGTCGATGGCGTCGTAGACGTCGCGCACCTCCTCTTCGAGGGCGCGGTGGGTCGTCTGCCTCACTGGGACGTGCTCCTCCGAGGGGACGCGCTCCTTGAAGTAGCTGAGCTCGTCCATGCGCCGGACGCCCTCCATGAGGAGGCCGTTCGCGTGGAAGTTGTGGCGGCTCGTGAGGCGCCCCTCGTCGAACTTGTCGAGGAAATAGAACATCCCGTCCGCCGTGAGCATCGTGTTGTAGACGATCTCCTCGGTCTGCTTCCCGACGAGGGAGAAGAGCTTCTCGCGCGTCACCAGGCCGAGCTCGACGGCGACGTCCCCGACGCGCCGGGACTCTGCCTCGCTCTTCTCGAGGAGCCGGGCCAGATCGGCCTCGCCGACGGCGCCGAACTGGAACATGATCTCGGCGAGGCGCTCGCCCTCCGCGGTCGACTGGGCCGCGATGACGTTGCCGCCTTCGAAGAAGATGCTGCGGCTCGAGGCGCCGTCGAGCACCACGAGCTCGCCCGCCCAGCCCGCGCCGCCGACGAGGGCGAGCACGTCGCAGAGGGTGCCCGGCGCGACGATCTCGCCCGAGAGACGGACGACGGCGCCGTCCTCGGGATCGCGGTGGCCGTCCTCGCCGACGTACCGCATGAAGACGACGTGCGACGGTCCGGGCATCAGGCGGAAGATGCCCTCGCGCGCGCGGAGCTTCGAGGTGGCGTGGTGCGTGACGGGGTGGATCGTGCCCGTCTCGTCGATGCGCACGAGATCGTTCGTCGTCGTCATGATCGCGCGGGAGGATACCGGCCCTCATGCCCTGGCGTCGAGCGCGGAGACCCATCGAGGGCGCGCCTCGCGAGGCGAAGCCGACGGCGCTGTCACCGGCGCGTCGTCGCTCCGACGAGGGGCTGCGCGAGGCGGGCGCGGCCTCGTGCGTGGGTCGGCGTGAGCCGTCGACGCCCGCGCCTCTCCCGAGCGAGCCGAGCGTCGTCTCAGTCCTTCGCGAGACGCTCCACCCGCTCGCAGTCCCGGCCTCCGCGTCGTCCGTCGACGTCTCTCGTCTCGCGCCACGCCACGCCACGCCACGACGCGGAGGCCGCGGGGCTGCGCCTCCCACCGTCACGTGGCTCGGTCGCAGCCTCCACCGCGTGCGCATCGCGACAGACCGCTCCTCGTCGAATGGGGCATCGTCGCCTTCGGGTCGGTCGTAGCTTCCGGCGCGTGCGCATCGCGACAGACCGCGCCTCGTCGCATGGAGCGTCGTCCCCTTCGGGTCGGTCGCACCCTCCACCGTGTGCGCATCGCGATGGCGGCAGCGCGACGCGCACGAGCGCCACGCTCCACGCCGAGTCGCACCCTCCACCGTGTGCGCATCGCGATGGCGGACATCACCGGCTGCGCTTCCCACCGTCACGTGGCTCGGTCGGACCCTCACGCTCCCTGCGCCACGCGCCGAGGCGGTCCGCTCGTCCGCGTACCCTCACCCATACGTTAGGATTGCCCTTGACTCGGGTCACGCCAGCCCGTACATGACTGGCAACCCTTCCGCGTGCGTAAGGGTTTGCTTCCTCGATGTCGCGCCACCTGCCCCTCACGGTCGTTCGGCCCCCGGTTGCCACGCAACCGTCCGAAGAGACAGGTGTTTCTCGCAAGGCGACGGCAGAGGCCGGGCTGCTCCAGGTCGGCGACTTGGCCAAGGCGACGGGCAAGACCGTCCGGGCCATTCACCTCTACGAGGAGCTCGGGCTCCTCCAGCCGAGCAAGCGCTCGAAGGGGCGGTTCCGGCTCTTCGATCAAGACGCGATCGCCCGCGTGCGGTGGGTGGGCAAGCTCCAGGATCTCGGCATGACCCTCCCCGAGATCCAGGTCATCGCGAGGACGCTCTCCGAGGCCTCCTCCGCGCCCGGCGCGATGAAGCTCTTGCGTGAGAAGTACGAGGCCTGCCTCGGCGACACTCGCGCGCAGCTCCGCCGGCTCCACGCCCTCGAGCGCGAGCTGTCGGCGAGCCTCGCCTACCTCGACATCTGCGACGCGTGCGATCCAGGGCGCGCCCTCGAGGCGTGCGCCGTCTGCGAGCAGCACGCGTGCGACATCGAGCCGCCCGAGCTCGTCCGCGGGGTCCAAGCGCACCCCAAGCTCCACGCCGTCTCGCTCTCCGCCGATCAGGACCCATGACCGTCAAGACCCCCATCTACATGGACTACCACGCCACGACCCCGGTCGATCCCCGGGTCGTCGAGGCGATGCTCCCGTACTTCACGCAGACCTTCGGCAACGCGGCGAGCCGGACGCACGCCTTCGGCTGGCGCGCCGAGGAGGCGGTCGAGATCGCGCGCGAGCAGGTCGCCAAGCTCATCGGCGCGTCTGATCCCAAGGAGATCGCCTTCACCTCCGGCGCGACCGAGGCGGACAACCTCGCGCTGAAGGGCGTCGCCGACTTCTACGCGCAGAAGGGCAAGCACATCATCACGACGGCGATCGAGCACAAGGCGGTGCTCGACTCGTGCAAGCGCCTCGAGAAGGAGGGCTATACGGTCACCTACGTCGGCGTCGACAAGCAAGGCATCGTCGATCCGGAGGAGATCCGCCGCGCGATCACCGAGCAGACCCTCCTCGTCAGCGTCATGCTGGCGAACAACGAGGTCGGCTCCGTCCAGCCCCTCGCCGAGATCGGCAAGATCACGCGAGAGAAGGGCGTGCTCTTCCACTCGGACGCCGTCCAGGGGATCGGCAAGGTCCCCTTCGACGTCGAGGCGATGCGCGTCGATCTCGCGAGCATCACCGCCCACAAGATGTACGGCCCCAAGGGCATCGGCGCCCTCTACGTCCGCCGCAAGAAGCCGCGCGTCCGCATCACCGCGCAGATGGACGGCGGCGGCCACGAGCGCGGCATCCGCTCGGGGACGCTCAACGTGCCGCTCATCGTGGGCTTCGGCAAGGCGGCCGAGATCATGCGGCTCGAGGGCGAGGCCGAGGCCGCGCGGCTCACGAAGCTCCGCGAGCGCCTCTTCGCGAAGCTCGGCGTCCTCGAGGACATCCACCTGAATGGGCACCCCGAGAAGCGCCTCCCCGGCAACCTCAACGTCGCGTTCGCGTACGTCGAGGGCGAGTCGATGATGATGGCGATGAAGGACGTGGCCGTCTCGAGCGGCTCGGCCTGCACGAGCGCGAGCCTCGAGCCGTCGTACGTGCTCCGCGCGATGGGCGTCGGCGAGGAGATGGCCCACTCGTCCATTCGCTTCGGGCTCGGGCGCTTCAACACCGAGGAAGAGGTCGACTACGTGGCCGACCTGGTGGTGTCCAAGGTGAAGCGGCTCCGCGAGATGAGCCCGCTCTACGAGATGGTGAAGGCTGGCATCGACATCAAGTCGATCGAGTGGGCCGCCCACTGAACGAGTCCCCGAGGAGAGCAGAGTCCCCATGGCCTACAGCGACAAAGTCATCGACCACTACGAGAACCCCCGCAACGTCGGCACGCTCGACCAGCCCGACGAGAACGTGGGCACGGGACTCGTCGGCGCGCCCGCGGACGGCGACGTGATGCGCCTCCAGATCAAGGTCGGCGACGACGGCGTCATCGAGGACGCGCGCTTCAAGACCTTCGGCTGCGGCTCGGCGATCGCGTCGTCGTCGCTCGCGACCGAGTGGCTGAAGGGCAAGAAGGTCGAGGAGGCCGAGACGATCAAGAACAGCATGATCGCCGAAGAGCTGAACCTCCCGCCCGTCAAGATCCACTGCTCGGTCCTCGCCGAGGACGCGATCAAGAGCGCGATCGAGGACTACCGCCGCAAGCAAGCCACGAAGAAGGCCCTCGGATGACGATGACCATGCACGCCGAGACCCAACCCAAGCCCGAGCCCGTCGCCCAGGTCCCGCTCCTCACCATCGATCTCACGCCGAAGGCCGTCGAGAAGGCGAAGGCGCGGCTCGCGAAGCGCGGCACCCCCGACGCGGCGATCCGCCTCGGCGTGAAGGGCGGCGGCTGCTCCGGCTTCGGGTACGTCATCGAGTTCTCCGACGATCCCCCCCGCGACAAGGACCGCGTCTTCGACTTCGACGGCGTGCGGATCTACATCGACAAGAAGAGCCTCGTGTACCTCTCGGGCACGGTGCTCGACTGGGAGGAGACGGTGATGCAGCAGGGCTTCAAGTTCCGCAACCCGCAGGAGGCGTCGAGCTGCGGGTGTGGGCACTCGTTCCAGGTGAAGTGATCGCGATCGCGTCGTGAACCCCTTCGAGATCTTCGGGCTCGCGCCCGCCTTCCGCGTCGACGCCGCCGCGCTGGACGCGCGCTTCCGCGAGCTGTCCAAGGTCGTCCACCCCGACCGCCACGCGCGCGGCGGCCCGGCCGAGCGGCGCGCGGCGTTGTCTCGCGCCATCGACGTCAACGCGGCGTATCGCGTCCTGCGCGATCCCGTGAAGCGCGGCGAGGCCTTGCTCGCCCTCCACGGCAGGGCGCCCGAGGATGGCGGCAAGGCGAGCCCGGCGCTGCTCTTGGAGATGATGGAGCTCCGCGAGGCGCTCGCCGAGGCGCGGGCGCGCGCGGATCTCGAGCGTGTCCAGGCGCAGCGCGATGCGATCTCTTCGCGACGGGACGCTGTGCTCGAGCGGGTGGGCTCGGCGCTCGACACGGGCGACGTCGAGGCGGCGATCGTGGCGCTCGGCGAAGCACGCTACCTCGGACGCTACCTCGACGAGGTCCGGCTGACCGAAGAGGATCTCGGGGATCGGGCCTCGTGACCGTCTACGACATCTTCGATCCGAAGGCCGCGCCGGTGCCCATCGGCATCGATCTCGGGACGACCAACTCACTCGTCGCGTACGTGAAGGACGGCCGCCCACGGTGCGTCACCGACTGCGACGGCGAGAAGCTGGTCCCGTCGGTGGTACAGTATGGCTCCGGCGGGCAGGTCCTCGTCGGCCGCGAGGCCGTGAGGTTCGCCATCGTGCACCCCGCCGAGACGATCGCGAGCGTGAAGCGCTTGCTGGGGAAGGGCGCGGACGACCCCGAGACGAAGCGCCTCTCGGCCGCCCGCTTCGTGCCGCCGAAGGACGCGGCCGAGGCGAAGACCGTTCGCTTCGATGTCCGAGGCAAGGCCGTGCAGCCCATCGAGGTGTCGGCGGAGATCTTGAAGGCGCTGGTCGGGCTCGCCAGGGACGAGCTCCACGGCGTCGGCCCGGCGGTGATCACGGTGCCCGCATACTTCGACGACGCCCAGCGCCAGGCGACGAAGGACGCGGCGCGCCTCGCGGGGATCGACGTGCTCCGGCTGCTCAACGAGCCGACGGCGGCGGCGCTCGCGTACGGCCTCGAGAAGGGGCGGGACGGCCTCTTCGCCGTCTACGATCTCGGCGGCGGGACCTTCGACGTCACGATCCTCTCGCTCGATGACGGCGTCTTCCATGTCCGCGCGACGGGGGGCGACTCGGCGCTCGGAGGCGACGACTTCGATCGCGCGCTCGCCGAGGCCGAGATCCTGCCCACGATGGGCTTCGCTCGCGGTGAGGAGGCCCCGCCCGAGATCGCGCGGCTCGCCCTCGATGCGGCGCGCCGCGCGAAGCACGCCCTCACGGACGTGGACGAGGTCGTCCTCACGGTGCCGCGGCGCGGGGCCGCCGACGCGGAGCTGCGCGTGACGCGCGCGCGGTTCGAGGCGCTCGTCCGTCCGTTCGTGGAGCGCACCGTCGTTGCGGCGAAGCGTGCGCTCCGCGACGCCGAGCTCGAGCCGAGCGCCCTGGACGGGGTGATCCTGGTGGGCGGCGCGACGCGGGTGCCGCTCGTGCGAGAGGTCGTCGAGGGCGTCTTCGGCAAGGCGCCGCTCGCGGACATCGATCCCGACGAGGTGGTCGCGCTCGGCGCGGCGCTGTCGGCCGAGCTCTTGGCCGGGGAGGGGCGTGAGGACGTCTTGCTCCTCGACGTGCTCCCGCTGTCGCTGGGGGTCGAGACGATGGGCGGCGTGGTGGACAAGATCCTGCCGCGTAACACGACGCTCCCGGCCTCCGCGCAGGCGAATTTCACGACGTATGCGGACAACCAGACAGGCTTCGACGTCCACGTGGTCCAGGGGGAGCGCGAGCTCGCGGGGGACTGCCGCTCGCTCGCGCGGTTCCTCTTGCGGGGCATCCCGCCGATGCCTGCGGGGATGGCGCGCCTGCGCGTGGTCTTCGCGGTGGACGCCGACGGGCTCCTCCATGTGACGGCGACGGAGCTGACGACGGGGCTCGAGCAGCGCGTGGAGGTGAAGCCGACGTACGGGCTCACGGACGAGCAGGTCGAGGAGATGCTCCTCGGCGCGCTGGATCACGGCGAGGCGGATCTCGAGGCGCGGCGGCTCGCCGATCTGCGCGTCGAGGCGTCGCGCATCGTGCTGGCGACGAAGAAGGGGCTCGAGGCGGATCGTGGCCTGTGCCTCCCGGGCGAAGCGGAGGCGATCGAGGCGCTGGTCGGCGGGGTGGAGGCGGCGTGCGAGGGCGACGACGCGACGAGGATCCGCGTGCTCGTCGAGCGGCTCGACGAGGCGACGCACGGGTGGGCCGGTCGCCGGATGGACGCGGCGATCGCGCGGGCGATCGGCGGCCGGAGCGTGGACGCCGTCGAGGGGACGGTCGCGCACGCGGACGGGCTCGAGACGAAGCTCGCACGAGAACGAGAGGGGCGGATCGAGCCATGAGCATCACCGTGCGGTTCGTGAAGGAGGGCAAGGAGGTGGTGGTCGAGGAGGGGAAGTCGATCCTCGCAGCCGCGCACGCGGTGGGAGCGCCCGAGGGCTCCGCCTGCGGCGGTGTGTGCGCGTGCTCGACGTGCCACGTGTACGTCCTCGAAGGAGAGGAGCTCCTCTCCGAGATGGAAGACGAGGAGAACGACATCCTCGACAAAGCCTTCGATGTGAGGCCCAATTCGCGCCTGGGGTGCCAGGCGAGGCTCTCGGGGGCGGGCGTCGTCGAGGTGGAGATCTCGCGCGAGTCGCTCGAGGCGTACTACGCGGAGCACCCGGCCGAGCGGCGGTGAGGGGGCGGCGGGTGCTCTGGGGAGAGGGTGTTGTCCGTGCGCACGAGCGTACGGAGGCCGAGCGGCGGTGAGGGGGCGGCGGGTGCTCGGCGGGATGGCGCACCGGGGACGGCGCCTCGACCCGGACTGTCGCGGGGGGCTCTGCCAGGTCGTGTGGTGCGAGCCGCGCTTCGCGCGCTGACCGACCCACCCGTCGCCACGAGCCGGACGAGCGCCGGGCCGCGCGGATCACGGATCACCGCGGAGCTCGACGCCCCGATACCCAGACGGAGTGCCGGCTCACCGACATGCGCCGGCCCGCGCAGATCCCCGCGGAGCTCGCCGCTCGTCCCTTCGGGTACACACTTCGCGCCCGACGCGCCCGGGCTCAGCCCTTCGCGTCGAAGACGCCGCGACGCTGCTGGTCGCGCTCGATCGAGCGGAAGAGCGCCCCGAAGTTCCCCTCGCCGAAGGCGAGGTGGTTCTGTCGCTGGATCATCTCGATGAAGATGGGCCCGATGACGTTCTTCGTGAAGATCTGGAGCAGGTAGCCCTCGGCGTCGCCGTCGACGAGCACGTTCCGGCGCTGGATCTCGGCGTGATCCTCCCGCACGTTCGGTACGCGGTCGAACACGCTCGCGTAGTAGTCGCCGTCGATGTCGAGCGTCTGGATCCCCGTGCTCTCGAGCGCCGCGAGCGAGGCGAGGAGGTCGTCCGACAAGAAGGCGAGGTGCTGCACGCCGGGGCCCTTGTACTCCTCCAGGTACTCGTCGATCTGGCTCTTCTTCTCGCCCGCGCGCTCGGTGCCCTCGTTGATGGGGATGCAGAAGGAGCCGTCCGGCGAGCGGAGCGCGTACGACGTGAGCCCCGTCTGCGCGCCGCGGATGTCGAAGTACCGCACCTCGGTGAAGCCGAAGACGTCCTTGTAGAAGTCGGACCACCTCGTCATCGTGCCGCGGTGCACGTTGTTCGTCAGGTGGTCGACGCGGGTGAAGCCCGCCTTCGGCACGAGGATCGGATCGGGGTGCGGCGCGAAGCCGAGCTCGGCGAAGTGTGTGCGCTCCTTCCAATGGTCCACGAAGGAGAGCACGCTGTCGCCGATGCCGAAGATCGACGGCAGCCCTGCCTTCCCCCGCGCGAGGTCCGCGTCGGCCGCCTTCGCGCCGCGCGAGACCGCGACGTCGCGCGCCTTCGACGCGTCCTCGACGCGCCAGCCCATGCCCGGGATGCAGGGGCCGTGCGCCTTCGAGAACGAGCCTGCGTGCCCGCCCGTGCCCGTGTGGAGGAAGAAGGTGATGTCGTTCTGCTCGTAGAGATCGACGCCGCGCGCCGCGTTCTGCATCGTGCGCGAGAAGCCGAAGGCGAGGAGCAGCCGCTCGAGGCGCTTCGGCTCGGGGCCCGCCAGCTCGACGTAGTCGATGCCCTGGAGGCCTGTCGGGTTCGTGTCCTTCGTGTCGTTCGTCATGGGGTCTTCTCCTTCCAGCTCTGCCAGTAGTCCACGAGCTCGACCTGGGCGGCGGCGGCGCCGGGGCGGAGCGGGTTCCGCGCGTCGAGCATGACGGCCATCTCCTCGGTGCGCGTCGCCGCCGCGGCGCGCTCCTGGGCCTTGCCCTGGGGTCCGTGGTGGATCCCCTGCGGATGGAAGGTGACCATACCAGGCGCGATCCCCGTCCGGCTGAAGAACTCGCCGTCGTGGTAGAAGAGCACCTCGTCGTAGTCGATGTTCGAGTGGAAGAAGGGGACCTTCATCGCCTTGGGATCGCCGGTCTCTAGCCCGCGCGGCAAGAAGGTGCAGACCACCGCGTCGCGCATGAGGAAGGTCGCGTGAACGGTCGGCGGCAGGTGGTAGCGCTCGGACATGATGGGGCGGATGTCCGCGATGTTGAGCCGAAGCGGCGAGAGCGTGCCCTTCCAGCCGACCACGTCGAGCGGATCGTACGGGTAGAAGACGTGGGTCAGCTCGCCTTGGCGCTCGATGACGAGCTCCCACTCGCCGCGGTCGTTCGGCTGGAGCGAGGTGCCCTCGCCCGGGGTCGGGACCTCGATGACCGCGGGATCGAAGAGCGCGTGCTGGCCGAGGACGCCGCGCTCGGGGAAGCGGATCTCGCTCATCGCCTCGATCTCGAGGACCCGCGTCGCCGACGTCGGCGCGAAGCGGTGCACGGTGCCGCGGGGGACCAGGAGGTAGTCGCCCCTCCGGTAGGAAAAATGCCCGAAGTCGGTCTCGAGCCGCCCCGCGCCCTCGTGGACGAAGAAGAGCTCGTCGGCGTCGGCGTTCCGCGACAGGTACGGCATCGGCGCGTCGAAGGAGCGCACGTGGAGCCGCACGTCGGCGTTCTCGAGCAGGGTGGCGCGCTCGCCGGGCGTCTTCGCGCGAGGGAGCTCGCGCGTGTCGTAGGCGCGCGGGCGCAGCGGGCCCTCGATGCGGGTCCAGCCCACGGGGGCGTGCTTGCGGTAGAGGTGCGCGTAGCGGCCGAAGAAGCCGCTCCGGCCGTACTCCTCCTCGATGGTGCCCTCGGGCACCGCCACGTGAGCCTGGGTCGTGACGCGTCCACGGACGTACGGGATATCCATGGCGCCCAGGGTGCGCCCCGACGATGTCCGAGAAAAGCACAATGTGATCACATACGATGTGCGTCCGATGCACATCACCCTCGAGCAGGCCCGCGCGCTCGACGCGCTCTCGAAGAAGGGGACGCTCGTCGCCGCGTCCCGCGAGCTCCACAAGGGGCACAGCGCCGTCTTGCGCGCGGTGCGGCAGCTCGAGGTGCAGAGTGGGCTCACGATCCTCGGCCGTCGCGCCGGTCGGCTCGTGCTCTCGCCGGTCGGGGCGCGCGTGCTCGAGCTGTGTCGGCGCCTGCTCGCGGCCGAGGGCGAGCTCATCGACGCGTGCGCCGAGCTGCGAACGGGGTGGGAGCCGGCGCTCCGCGTCGTCTGCGACGGCGTGCTCCCGGACGCGCCGCTGCTCCGGGCCGTGGGGGAGCTGCTCCGCGAGGGCGCGCCGACGCGGATCCATGTGTCGACGGAGTTCCTCCAAGGGGTCGAGGATCGGTTCGTCGAGGGGGACGCGGACGTGATGGTGTCGGTGCTCCCGGCGAGGACGCCGGGGCTCGTCGCGACGCGGCTCCCGGCGCTCCGCGCGCTCTTGGTCGCGCATCGGGGGCACCCGCTCGCGCGGCGGAGGGGGCTGCTCGAGGATGGCGCGCTCGAGGAGGAGGTGCTGCTCACGGTGCAGGGGAGCGATCCGCGGCTCGCGCTCTCGACGTCGGAGGTGCGGGGGAAGGCGACGGTGGAGCTGCATGACTTCCACGCGAAGCGCGCGGCGATCTTGGGGGGGCTCGGCTACGGGTGGCTGCCCGAGCACCTCTGCGCGGCTGAGCTCGAGCGGGGGACCTTGCGGGTGCTCGCGTACGCGCGCGGCGCCGAGCACGTCTACGCGCCGAGGCTCTACCACCGCCCGGGAGCGCCGCTCGGTCCCGCGGCGAAGCGCGTCGTCGAGGCGCTCGGCGCCGGCCGCCGCGCCGCGTCGCGAGAGTGAGGGAGGCGGGGACCGCTCGTCGAGGCGCGCTCGGTGGCGTCGTGGGGACCGCTCGTCGAGGC
>CAYNEK010000044.1:27139-39299 GCA_964396175.1 uncultured Polyangiaceae bacterium
GAGGCGCGCTCGGTGGCGTCGTGGGGACCGCTCGTCGAGGCGCGCTCGGTGGCGTCGTGGGGACCGCTCGTCGAGGCGCGCTCCGTTGCGCTCCGCGGCGCGCCGCGCCAAGCCGCTCGAGCCGTGCGCTCGTTCGACTTCCATTTCGACTACTCGTGCCCGTACGCGTACCTCGCGTACACGGGCGTCCACGCGCTCGCCGCGCGCGCTCGCGCCGAGGTGCGGCTCTCGCCGATGCTCCTCGGCGGCGTCTTCCGCGCCGTCGGGACGCCGCAGCGGCTCTTCGAGACGCTCTCGCCCGCGAAGGCCGCCCACAACGCCCACGACATGGCCCGCTGGGCCGAGCGCTTCGGCGTCCCGCTCCGCATGCCCGCGGAGCACCCCTTCCGCACCGTCGAGGCCTTGCGCGCGACGCTCGTGACGGGCGTCGATCCCCGGGTCGTGCGCGGCTTCTACGACGCGTATTGGGTCGAGAACCGCCCCGTGTCCGACGAGGCCGTGATGCGCGAGGTGCTCCGCCGCGCGGGGCACGCGCCCGAGCCCGTCCTCGCCGCGATCCGCGAGGAGGGCCCCAAGGACGAGCTGCGCCGCCTCACCGATCTCGCGATCGCCCGCGGCGTCTTCGGCGCGCCCGCCTTCTGGGTGGACGGCGAGCTCTACTGGGGCCAAGACCGGATGGACTTCGTCGAGCGAGCGCTCGGCGGCGCGCCGCGTCCTCTGGTAGAGACGCGCCCGATGGCCAAGCCGCACACCCTCGACGTCTACTTCGACTTCGCGTCGCCCTTCTCGTACCTCGGCGTCTCGCAGATCCCTGCGCTCCAGGCGAGGACCGGCTGCGTCGTCCGCTGGAAGCCCTTCTTGCTCGGGGGACTCTTCAAGCTCATGGGCCAGGAGGGCGTCCCCATGTTCTCGTGGAGCGAGCAGAAGCGCGCCTACACGCTGAAGGATCTCCACCGCTGGGCCGAGCACTGGGGCGTGCCCTTCGCGTGGCCGTCGACCTTCCCGACCCACTCGCTCCTCGCGATGCGCGCCTACCTCGCGCTCCCCGAAGACCGCCGCCACGACTTCTGCACCCGGGTGTTCCACGCGTACTGGGCCGAGGGGAAGGATCTCCGCGATCCGGCCCTGCTCGCCCAGCTCGCCGGCCCGGACGGCGAGGACGTCGTCGCCCGCGCCCAGGCGCCCGAGGTGAAGGACGCGCTCAAGCACGCGACCGAGGAGGCCCACGCGAAGGGCGTCTTCGGCGCGCCGACCTTCGTCGTCGACGACACGGAGCTCTACTGGGGGCAGGATCGCCTCGGGCTCGTCGAGATCGCGCTCGGTCGCTGATGCGCTTCGTCGATTCGTGCACGGTGAAGGTCGTCGCCGGCGACGGCGGCAACGGGGTCGTCGCCTTCCGGCGTGAGAAGTTCGTGCCCTTCGGCGGGCCGTCGGGGGGCGACGGAGGCAAGGGCGGCGATGTGGTCTTCGAGGGCGCCGAGGGGCTCTCCACGCTGCTCGACGTGCGCTACGCCGCCCTCTTGCGCGCGGGTCGCGGCGAGCACGGCCAGGGATCCGACTGCTACGGGCGCGCGGCCGAGGATCTCGTCGTGCGCGTGCCCGTCGGGACGCAGGTCTTCGACGACGCGACGGGCGAGCTGCTCCACGACGTCGTCGCGCACGGCGAGCACGTCGTCGTCGCGCGGGGAGGGAAGGGCGGCCGCGGCAACATCCACTTCGCGACGCCCTTCGATCGCGCCCCGCGCCGCGCCGAGCCCGGCGAGCCCGGCGAGGAGAAGCTGCTCCGGCTCGAGCTGAAGGTCATGGCGGACGTCGGGCTCCTCGGCTTCCCCAACGCGGGCAAGAGCACCTTCGTCGCGGCCGTCTCGCGCGCTCGCCCGAAGATCGCGGACTACCCCTTCACGACGCTCGAGCCGCATCTCGGGGTCGTGTCGCTCGGGCCCGAGGAGCACTTCGTCGTCGCCGACATCCCGGGGCTCATCCCGGGCGCGAGCGAGGGCGCGGGGCTCGGCGTCCAGTTCTTGAAGCACGTCGAGCGGACGCGCGCCCTCCTCCACCTGGTGACGCTCGATCCGGGCGAGGGTCGCGATCCCATGAAGGACTACCTGGCGCTCCGGAAGGAGCTGGAGGCCTTCGATCCCGAGCTCGCGGCGCGTCCCGAGGTGGTCGCGCTGTCGAAGGCGGATCTTCCCGACGTGCGCGAGGCGTACCCGGCGCTCCGCGCGAAGTGGCGCCGCAAGAAGAAGACGCTCCACCTCGTCTCGGCCGCGACGGGCGAGGGGCTCCAGGGGCTCCTCCGCGAGCTCTCCGAGATCGTGCGTGACGATGCGAAGAAGCCGAAGGGCGGCGTCCGCCGCAAGCCCCGCCGCGAGAAGTCGAGCTGAGCTCTCGGGGAGGAGCGAGACGACAGCTCGCCGTCGCCTCGAGCGGGCACGAGGCGGCGGCTGCGCGCTCCTCGTCGAGCGGGTGAGGTGGAGGACGAGGGCGGCGCTCTGGCCTCGAGCGGGCGCGAGGCGGCGGGTGCGCTGGGGCGGGCGATTTCGCCCGCGGGGCGATCCTCGGCTAAGAGGCGAGGAGCCCCATGCTACCCGAAGACGTCAAGGCCCTCCGCGCCGAGCTGAAGTGCACCGCGAAGGAGCTCGGCGCTGCGCTCGGGATCGAGCAGGCGACGGTGCTCGCGTGGGAGTCGGGGGATCTCTTCCCGACGAAGAAGCACTGCGATCAGATGGAGACGCTCCGCGCGAAGGGCCCGGGCTCCATCCCCAAGAAGGCGAAGGGCTCGCTCGCGTCGCCCGCGAAGGCGCTCGCCGATCCGGTGACGTGGGAGCTCCTGCGCAAGCTCCTCGTCCATAAGAAGCTCCGCGACGAGGTCCTGAAGCTCGCGAAGGCGTACCCCGACCCCGCCGACGATGCGTGAGCGCGAGGTCGTCCGCTGGGCGACGGGGGGTCGGGCGGGCGCGGAGCGAGGCGACGCCGTGTGCGGGCGCGAGGTCGTCCGCGGGCGCGAGGCCGTCCGCGGGGCGACGCCGAGCGCTCGATGGGGAGGGAGCGTAGGGCCGGGCGATGCGTGAGCTCGCGGTCGCCGCCGCGGCGGTGACGCTCTTCTCGGGGACCGCGGCGCGCGCGGCGTGCCCCGAGCGCACGAGCGGCGGGAGGCCCGCGCTCTGCCGCAACGACTTCCGCGTAGAGATCGTGCAGGGCCCCGTCCTGGCGCCGCTCAGCGTGACCGCGATGGGCGGCGCGTACGCGGCCATCGCCGACGGCGTCGACGGGCTCAGCCAGAACGCCGCCGCCGCGACGGTGCGACCGCCCTACAGCGTCGCCTGGTACGATCTCGACACCTCCGCGGGGGCGTACCTCCCGGGCGCCTTCGGCAAGACAGACTTCGACAACCGCGGCGAGATCGGCCTGAACTCGACGGCCTTCTTCTACACGGCGGGCGGCGTGTTGCAGCTCGGCAAGTTTGGCGTCGGGGCGTCGGCGGACTTTCAGCGGTATGCGGTGGGGCCGTCGGAGCTCGGGCGCGGGGCGATGGTGTCCATCGGGCGCTTCCACTTGTCGGCGGGGTACACGTTCTTTGGCGGGCAGCTCAGCGTGGGCGGCGGGCTGCGGGGCGCGAGCGTCGACGTGAAGACGCTCTCGCCCGACGCCGATCCCCGCTCGATCTTCGTGCCGACGGAGGGCTCGGTGCTCACCATGGTGGGGGCGGCGCCCGAGGTGGGCTTCCTCTTTCGCCCCGACTGGCAGCCGTGGCGCATCGGCGGCTCGTTGCGGCTCCCGGTGAGGGCGTCGGGCAAGCCGGACGCGAAGATGGTCCTCGACGAGAGCGGCGTGCTCCGGGCGGGCGGCCTCGCGCTGCCGCAGGAGGTCGAGCTGCCCTATGAGATCCAGATCGGGGCGGCGCTCTCTGCGGGGCCGCGCCCGCTGAATCCGCACTGGATCGATCCGGTGGAGCAAGAGAAGCCGCTCCGCGAAGAGCTCGCGCGGGTGCGTCAGACGAGGCGGAACGCCTTCGAGATCGAGCTCGCGCGCGTGACGGACGTGGCGGAGCGTGCCCGGATGACCGCGGAGCACGAGCGGGTGGAGCGGCTGCTCGACGAGGAGGAGTCGGATAAGCTCGCGGATCTGCGGCGGGAGCAGAAGTACGAGCGGCGCGCGCGGTACCAGAATTGGCCGAGGGCGCGCATCCAGATCGTCGGGGAGATCCTGGTGCTCGGGGCGACCTCGCGATCGGTGGGGATGCAGTCGTTCTTGCGGGCGGAGGACGTGCAGAGCGGGGGGAAGCGGACGGTGCAGCCGCGCTTCGGGCTCGAGGGAGAGCCCGTCCCGAACCGAGTGATCACGCGGGTAGGGACGTACCTCGAGCCGACGCGGTACGACGTGACGCCGCGGCCGGGGCTGCTCGCGAGCGTACGGCAGCACTTCACGTTTGGCGCGGAGGTGAAGACCTTCCGCTGGGACTGGTTCGGCCTCACGGCGGACAAGGATTTTTCGCTGACGTTCGCGGCGGACATGGCGCCGCGGTACCAGAACGTCGGGATCGGGTTCTTCGGCGCGTGGCACTGATCGCACCGCAGCCGAGACAGCGCCACGGTCAGAGTTCGTGAGCAGACGCCGCACAGGACCGAGACGATGGTCCGGCTCCGTGGCGCGCGTCGGAGCCTGTCTCTGTCGTTGCGAGCGTCCGCGCGCGGCGCGCCGCCGCCGCGCGCGTGTGAGCGGGCCTCGCGTGAGGGTCATGAGGTCACCCCGCCCCGGGCCCATGGGTGGGTTGTCTCGAGGGATCGGACGGAGCCGCGCCTCGGGCGAATGGATGGGTTGCCGAGAGGGCTCGAACCAAGCAAAATGTGCATCGCGATGCCTTCCCTCCGGATCTTTCTCCCGCTCTTGCCGATCTTCCTCGCCATCGCCTGCGGAGGCGGCGCAGAGGACGAGGCGCAGTCGTTCTCGAACGCCGGGAAGTCTGGCGCCGGCGGCGCGAAGGGCGGCGCCGCGGGCAAGGGCGGCGCCGCGGCGAGCGCAGGGACGGGCGGCGCCGCGGGCGCGGGGCTCGGAGGAGGCGCCGCGCAGGGCGGGACGGGCGGCGCGGCTGGCACCGCGGGCAAGGGCGGGGGTGGGCCCACGGTGTGCTCTCCAGGCGTCTCCACGGCCTGCTACGACGGGCCCGCGGGCACGAAGGGCGTCGGCGCGTGCAAGGCCGGGATCGCCGACTGCCTCCCCGATGGATCGGGCTACGGCCCCTGCAAGGGCCAGGTGCTGCCCGCCCCCGAGACCTGCAAGACCCCCGTCGACGACGACTGCAACGGTCAGACGAACGAGGGCGGCGACGGCTGCGTCTGCAAGCCCGGCGCGACCGCTCCCTGCTACGAGGGCCCGAAGGGCACCGAGAACGTCGGCACCTGCAAGGGCGGCACGAAGACCTGCCTCGAAGACGGGACCGGCTACGGCGCGTGCATCGGCGAGGTCCTCCCCGCCAAGGACAGCTGCGCGACGCCCGCCGACGAGGACTGCGACGGCACGCCGCTCACGTGCACGGGCGCCACCTCGGACTGCCACGCGCCGAGCGGCAGCTGCGTCGATCCGTGCGATCCGCTCGTGCTCGGCAAGAGCTACCAGGGCTGCGAGTACTACCCGACCGTCACGTCGAACTCGCTCCTCATCCTCGGCTCCTTCACCTTCTCCGTCGCCGTGTCGAACACGAGCGACAAGCCCGCGTCCGTCACTGTGACGAAGGGCGCCGCCAGCATCGCGAGCGTGACCGTCGCGCCGAGCAGCGTGCAGATCATCAACCTGCCGTGGGTGTCCGAGCTGAAGAGCCCGAACGGCTCCGTCCGGGTGACCCAGGGCGCCTACCGGCTCGTGTCGAACCGACCTGTCACCGTCTACCAGTACAACCCCCTCCAGTACGTCTCGGGCGGGTCGAACTCGTACACCAACGACGCCTCGATCCTCATCCCGAAGAACGCGATGACCGGCAATTATCGGGCGATCGCGCGGCACCACTGGCAGGGCTACTCCGGGTTCTACGCCGTCACGGCCGTCGAGGACGGGACGAGCGTCACCCTCGCGAAGGGGCCGCAGGGCGGGCAGGTGAAGGGCGGCATCCCGGGCATCGACGCGACCGGCAACGGCACCGTCACCCTGAACCGCGGGGACGTCATCCAGGTCGTGACCAATGGCGGCGGCGGCCAGTCGGACCCCAACGACGTGACCGGCGCGCTCATCACCGCGGACAAGCCCGTGCAGGTCCTCGGCGGGCACGACTGCACCTACGTCCCCGACGGCGTTGCGGCGTGTGACCACCTCGAGGAGTCGATGTTCCCGATCGAGACGATCGCGAAGGAGTACATGGTCACCTCGCCGCTCATCGCGGTGAACACGCCCAAGGCGAACATGGTGCGGCTCGTCGCGATCGATCCGGGAGTGACGCTCACCTACGATCCCCCGCAGCCGAGCGCGCCGACCTCGATCCCGAACGCGGGCGGCTGGGTCGAGTTCCAGACGGGGGCGAACTTCCAGGTGAAGGGCACCGGGCGCTTCCAGGTCGCGCAGTACATGCTGGGCCAGCAAGCGGGCGGCGGCACGGGCGACCCGGCGATGGCGCTGTCCGTCGCGACCTTCCAGTTCCGCAAGGACTACCTCTTCCACGCCCCGACGAACTACTCGAGCAACTTCGCCGCGATCATCGCCCCGCAGGGCGCGACCGTGACGCTCGATGGCGCGCCGGTCACCGGCTTCACGGCCGTGGGCGGCACGGGCTTCGGCGTGAAGCACGTCCTCTTGTCGAACGCCGGGAACGGCAACCACACGCTCCTCTCCGATCTCCCCATCGGCGTGTCGGTGTACGGCTACGGCCAGTACACGAGCTACTGGTACCCAGGCGGGCTCGATCTCCGCAGCTTCAAGGAGTGAGCGGGGAGGCCCCTCAGCCGCCGTCGGGGCCGGCGTCGCTCGAGCCCGTCGGCGCCGGGGGCGGTGGCTTCTTCGGCGGCTCGCCGTACTCGGCGCGGAGCTTCTTCTGGAGCCCATCCGCGAGCGCCTGCTCGTGGTAGCGAGGCATCTGGGGGATCTGGACGACGACCTTCACCGCGCCGCTCGCCGGGACGATCTCGACGGAGCCCGACGAGATCTTGTCGCCGCTCTCGGGGTGCTTGTAGTCGAACATCACGTACGCCGCCTGCGGGTCCTTCTCGGTGACCTTCAGCCCCAGATCCACGCGGACGTAGCGGAGCGCGCCGTTGTAGGTCTGCTCGAGCGTGTACCCCGACTCGAACGACACCTTCGCGTCCGCGTCGGTGACGACGAGCGCCGCGGCCCCGGCGGCCGCGAGGCCGAGCGCGAGGGCGGCTCTCAGGAATTGACGACGCATCGGGCGACGGTGCACGGGGCGCGTCGCGAGGGCCAAGTTCTCGGCGCACCTTGGGCGTTTCGCGCCGGGCGGGTCCGCGGTAAGGGTCGCTGGAGCTCATGGCGACCAAGGTCAACGCGCACATCACGGGAACCGTCTGGAAGATCGAGTGCAAGGTGGGTGACAGCGTCTCCGAGGAGCAGGTGCTCGTCATCCTCGAGTCGATGAAGATGGAGATGCCCGTCGAGTCGCCCGAGGACGGCAAGGTGGCCGAGATCCACGTCCAGGAGGGCCAGGCCGTCAACGAGGGTGATCCCCTCGTCACGCTCGAATGAGCCTCGAGGCCGAGGTCGACGTCTCCCCCGCGCTCGCGCTCGCCGCGAGAGGGGCGCGTCGCGCTCGAATGAGCCTCGAGGTCGAGGTCGACGTCTCCCCCGAACTCGCGCTCATCGCGAGAGAGGCGCGTCGCGCTCGGCTCGCGCTCGCCGCGAGAGGGGCGCGTCACGCTCGAATGAGCCTCGAGGTCGACGTCTCCCCTGAGCTCGCGCTCGCCGCGAGAGAGGCGCGTCACGCTCGAACAAGCCTCGATGTCGACGTCTCCCCCGAGCTCGCGCTCGCCGCGAGAGAGGCGCGTCGCGCTCGAATGGGCGGCGAGGCCGAGGTCGCCTCGCCAGGCCCTTGGGGAGCTCGTCTCGCCCACGGAGCGTGATGCTCGCATGAGCCTCCGCGTCGACGTCGTCCCGTGCTTCTCGGACAACTTCGCGTACGTGCTCTCGCGGTCGGGTGGGGGCGCGGTCGTCGTCGACCCTTGCGACGCGGGCCCGATCCTCGCGCACCTCGAGCGCGCGGCCTCGTCGCTCTCGGCGATCTGGGTGACGCACCACCACCCCGATCACACCTCGGGCCTCTCGGGCCTGCTCGCGGCGTTCCCGCGGGCCGAGGTCGTCGCCCACGCGTCCGAGCGGGAGCGTGTGTCCCCCGTCACGAGGGCCGTCGCCGACGGAGAGCGCGTCGAGGCCGCCGGCATCGCCGCGACCGCGCTCCATGTGCCCGGGCACACGCGTGGCGCGCTCGCGTTCGTCGTGGAGGACGCTCCGCCTCGGGTCTTCACGGGCGACACCCTGTTCGGAGCGGGCTGCGGGCGGCTCTTCGAGGGGACGCCCGGGGAGATGCTCCGCTCCCTCGAGCGCCTCGCCGCGCTGGGCGACGACACCCTCGTCTACCCGGGCCACGAGTACACGGAGTCGAACCTCCGCTTCGCGCTCCACGTCGCGGACGACGCGCCCACCCGCGCCCGCGCCGAGCGGGTGCGCGCCCTCCGCGCCGAGGGCCGGCCGAGCGTCCCCTCGACGATGGGCGAGGAGCGCCTGACCAACCCCTTCCTGCGCGTGCGCGCGCTGAGCCCGGGGGAGCCCGCCGAGCAGGCGTTCGCGGCGCTCCGCGCGAAGAAGGACGCCTTCCGCGGATGACCGGGCTACGCCTCCGCGCCGCGATCGCGTATGATTTCGACGGGACCCTCGTCCCCGGGAACTGCCAAGAGTACGGGCTCTTGCCGCTGCTCGGCGCGGATTCGACGGCCTTCTGGGCCGAGTCGACGCGGCTCGCGGAGGAGGAGGACGCCGATCGCATCCTCGTCTACATGCGCCTCCTCCTCGAGCGCGCGCGGGCGCGAGGGACGCCGCTCACGCGCGAGCTCTTGCACCGAGCGGGCGCCCCGGTTCGCTTCTTCGAGGGCGTGCTCGGCTGGTTCGACCGCATCGACGCCTTCGCCGAGCAGCTCGGCCTCGCGCTCGAGCACCACGTCATCTCGTCGGGCAACGAGGAGATCCTCCGAGGCACCGTGATCGCCCCGCGCTTTCAGCAGATCTTCGCGTGCCGCTACCTCTACGACGCCGCGGGGCACGCGAGCTGGCCCGCTGTCGCCATCAATTACACGACGAAGACGCAGTTCCTCTTCCGCATCAACAAGGGCGTGACCAACACCTGGGACGACGAGCGGGTGAACCGCTACCAGCCGATGGCCGAGCGCCCGGTGCCGTTCTCGCGCATGGTGTATGTCGGCGACGGTGACACGGACATCCCGTCGATGAAGATGGTGCGTCACCAGGGCGGGCACTCGGTCGCGGTGTTCGATCCCGCGCGCTGGCACGAGCCGCGTACGCAGGAGAAGGTCTACCGCCTCATCGCGGAGGACCGCGCGCACTTCGTCGTCCCCGCCGACTACCGCGAGGGCAGCCAGCTCGACGTGACGATGAAGGGCATCCTCGGTCGGCTCGCGCGCGACGCCGGCGCACCCCGCCCGCTCGGCTGACGCGCACGCGGTCCGAAGCCCGCGCGGGCGGGGTCACGGGGATCGACCGTCTCCGGCGCATGCGGAAGCAGGCTCGAAGCCCGCGCGGGCGGGGTCACGGGAGCCCGCGTGCCGCCGAGGGCCGCCATGGCGTCGTGAGCCCAGGCTGCGAGCCTGTCCAGGTGGTGCTGCGGAGGTGTTCGTCGGTGCATGTGGTCCAGGCGCGTCGGTTTGCGCACATTTCGGTTGACTGTGCGTACGATGGGCGTAGAGGGCGGTCGCATGAACAAGCTCTCGGTCCTCGCGACGCTCTCGCTGTCCGCCATCCTGCTCGCCGGCTGCGCGGCCGATACGAGCGAGCCCGCCGAGCCGGAGGTCGGCTCCTCGGTCGACGACGCGACCGAGTCGACCGGCTACGCGACGCCGAAGGGGATCGCGTACACGCGCCTCGCCGCCGGCGACAACGTGCTCGGGACGACGACCGACTCCCCGTGGGCGTACGGGCTCGTGGATCTCACTCCCCAGTCAGACATCACGTACAAGCTGACGGGCGAGGGCAAGACGGGCGGGCTCGGGCTCAAGGTCTATCGCGTGCGACCCAACGGCTCGCTCGCCCTCCTCGGGAAGTTCTCGGCGAGCGCGTCGCTCTCCGTGCGGCTCACGTCCGTCTCGGGCGGGTCCTTCGTCTTCGAGGCCGTCGCGGGCGTCGTCCCGGCGGTCCTCCACGCGGACGTGAAGTGCAACCGCAAGGACGGCAAGTGCCTCGCCAAGGGGCAGATCGGCGCGACCTGCGGCGGCTGGGCCGGCAACACCTGCGCGCCCGGGCTCTACTGCGAGTGGACGGCGCAGGCGATGTGCGGCTGGGGCGACGCGGGCGGCACCTGCCAGAAGCCCCCGACGCAGTGCTCCAAGCAGAAGCAGCCGGTCTGCGGGTGCGACGGCAAGACCTACGGCAACGAGTGCCTCGCGCACGCCGCGCAGACGAGCGTCCAGAAGCAGGGCGCGTGCGAGCCTGGGCCGGGCGCCGAGGGCGGCATCTGCGGCGGGATCGCGGGCTTCCAGTGCGAGAAGGGGCTCGTCTGCTCGGTGCCGCTCGAGCAGTGCAACGTCCCCGACGGCGCGGGCACGTGCGTGAAGAAGCAGGACGCGTGCCCCGAGCTCTACAAGCCCGTCTGCGGCTGCAACGGCGCCACGTACTCGAACTCATGCTTCGCGGGCATGGCGGGCGTCGCCGTCGTCCACGACGGAGCCTGCACGACGAAGTGACGCGTCGCATCCTGCTCCGAGGGGCCTCGCCTCGAGCGGCGGGCCTCCGCGGCGGCAGCGTGGCTCGATCATGCGTTCATGCGTATGGACGCATGAAGGCTCGCAGACGTTGCGTCAGCGACCCACTCGCGCGGCGAGGAGTGGCGAGCGCCACGAGACGCCTCGCGCGTGGGCGCGCAGCGGGCCCTGCTCGCACGAGGGCGTAGCGGCGCTCCGGTGCGTAGGCTCGAGGCGATCGGCGAGGTCGGGCTCGCTGAGCGAGATCAAGGGTTTGTATGTTTGTTTGAGAGGACTGCTCGAAGCGAGCGGCGAGGCCGGGCTCCCTGAGTGTGAGCGCCCGAAGACGCCTCGTCCCGGGAGGGCGCTGCGCCTCGCGGAGGATGTCCTCAGAGCTTCACGACAGATACGTTGTCGTGGTCGACCCGGCCAGGGTAGTGGCCGCTCAGCCAGATGAGGATGCGCGTCGCGTTCTTCGGCGCGACGACGTCGAATGACAGGAGCTTCCAGTCGTAGTCGTTCTCGGCCGCCGTCGTGGGCTTTGGGTTCTTCTGGTCCCCGAAGAAGGAGTCTTGCGCGTCGAGCCACTGCACCCCCACGGTGAAGTAGGCCGCCGGGTTGATCGCGTTCCCCTCCGAGCGCACGACCGCGCTGATGCGGTACGTCGCCCCTCCCTGGATGCTCCCGTAGTCGCTGACGCGCTGGATCGCGTAGCAGTCCCACGCGCCGCGCCCGTCGATGGCGAGGGCGTGCCCGCCGCAGCCGGGCGGCCCGTTCGTGAGGAAGACGTGCTCGGACGGAGCGCCGGAGCCGGCGCACGCGCCGGGCTGACCCGGGTTGCGCACCTCCCATTGGGTCGGCGCGTTCCCGCTCATGCCGTCCTCGAAGGTCCCGAACGCGAGGAGGTTTCCCGGCGGAGGCAAGCAGAGGCTCCCGCTGGGCCCGCCCGCCGCTCTCGTCGACGAACACGATCCGCGTGTCGAAATAGCCGGAATCGCCGGTCAGCCGCTCATAGATGGCGTCGGCGATGATGTGCCCGACGCGGCGCCAGTTGTCCGGGCTCGTATAGAATTGCTGCCCCGCCATCTGCTGGCCGGCATAGATGTCCCAGAGGCGGAAGGTGGCGCGAAGGCGTCCGTCCGGCTGACGCGCGACGCCGCCGGTCACGAGCGCCTGCGCGTTGATCACCGTCCAGTCCTGGAAGCGCGGCGTCTGGTCGGCGCTGGTGATGTGCTCGATGAAGGAGGCGGGATCGAGCG
>CAYNEK010000045.1:0-3013 GCA_964396175.1 uncultured Polyangiaceae bacterium
CACAAACTTCGCGCGGTTCGCTGGGGCTCGTGGGGCCTCGATCGCCGATCGCCGAAGAGATCCTCCTCATGAGCGAGACCGACTCCCCCTCCGCGCCTCCGCCCTCCCCCTCGTCGTCCACGCCGCCCGCCCAGGGCGCCGACTACGGGGCGAACAACATCGTCGCGCTGGAGGGGCTCGAGGCCGTGCGGAAGCGCCCCGGCATGTACCTGGGCAACGTGCACGACGGCTCCGCGCTCCACCACCTCGTGTGGGAGGTCGTCGACAACTCGATCGACGAGCACCTCGCCGGGCACTGCAAGACGATCTCGGTCACCGTCCACCGCGACCAGTCGATCACGGTCGAGGACGACGGCCGCGGCATCCCCGTCGATCTGCACGCGCGCGGCGTCTCGGCCGCCGAGGTCGTGATGACCGTCCTCCACGCGGGCGGGAAATTCGATCACGACAGCTACAAGGTGTCGGCCGGGCTGCACGGGGTCGGCGTCTCCGCCGTGAACGCCGTCTCCGCGCCGCTCGAGCTCATCATCCAGCGCCAAGGGAAGATCTGGAGGCAGGTCTACCAGAAGGGCGTCCCCCAGGGGCCGCTCGCCGCGATCGGCGACTCGGAGGAGACGGGCACCAAGGTCACCTTCCTCGCGGACCCAGAGATCTTCGCGACCGTCGAGTACAGCTACGAGACGCTCGCGGGCCGGCTCCGCGAGATGGCCTTCTTGAACCCGGGGCTCGTCATCGATCTCGCCGACGAGCGCGGCGAGGGCAAGCGCGAGCGCTTCGAGTACGAGGGCGGGATCGTGGACTTCGTCGTCATGCTCAACAAGAACCACCCGACGATCCACCCCGACGTCATCCGCTTCACGGGCGAGCAGGACAGCGTCCTCGTCGAGATCGCCCTGCAGTGGAACACGACCTACGAAGAGCGGTGCTTCTGCTACACGAACAACGTCCACAACAAGGACGGCGGGACGCACCTGACGGGCCTGCGCGGCGCGCTGACGCGCGTCTTCAACACGTACGGCGCGGCGCAGGGGCTCTTCAAGGACGCGAAGCAAGGGCTCTCGGGCGAGGACGTCCGCGAGGGGCTCACCGTGGTCATCAGCGTGAAGCACCCCGATCCGAGCTTCGACTCGCAGACGAAGTCGAAGCTCGTCTCGGGCGAGGTGAAGGCCATCGTCGAGTCGATCGTGACGGACAAGCTCGGCCAGGTCTTCGAGGAGACCCCGGCCGTCGCGCGGCGCATCGTCGAGAAGGCCGTCGAGGCCGCGCGGGCGAGGGAGGCGGCGCGCCAAGCGCGCGAGCGCGCCAGGAAGGGCGCCCTCGACGTCGCCTCCCTGTCGGGCAAGCTCGCCGACTGCCAGTCGAAGGACCCCGCCGTGAGCGAGCTCTACATCGTCGAGGGAGAGAGCGCCGGAGGCTCGGCGAAGCAGGGACGCGACCGGCACTTCCAGGCCATCCTGCCCCTGAAGGGCAAGATCTTGAACGTGGAGCGCGCCCGGCTCGAGAAGATGCTCTCGTCGCAGGAGGTGGGGACGCTCATCACGGCGCTCGGCTGCACCATCGGCGAGGACCACAAGATCGACGTGTCGCACGTCCGCTACCACCGCATCATCCTGATGACGGACGCCGACGTCGACGGCAGCCACATCCGCACGCTGCTCCTCACGCTCTTCTACCGCCAGATGCCGGCGCTGCTCGAGCAGGGCTTCCTCTACATCGCGCAGCCGCCGCTCTTCCGCGTCCGGAAGGGCAAGAAGGACACGTACATCAAGGACCAGGCGGCGCTCGATCAGCTCCTCCTCGAGCACGCGGTCGACGGGCTCTCGGTGCGGGGCGAGGGCCGCGATCCGGTGTCGGGCAGGCCCCTCTTCCACCTCGCCGAGCGGCTCCGGCGCTTCAAGGGGACGGCGGCGATGCTCGACAAGCGCTGCGACGCGCGGGTCGTGTCGCTCGCGGTGCGCGGCGGGATCGGCGCGGACGTGCTCTCGGACGCCGCGGCCCGCGAGGCCGCCGCCGCCGCGATGAAGGCCGGGCTCACCGCGCGCTTCCCCGACTGGGCGCCGCTCGAGGTCACGGCGAGCCCCGGCGCGATCCGCGTGACCCCGAGGCTCGGCGCGCCGGTCGCCGCGTGCTCGGTGGATCTCGAGCTCGTCGGGACGCCCGAGTACCGCGAGCTCTCGTCGATGGTCGCGGATCTCGCGTCGCTCGGGAAGCCCCCGTACACGGTCGTCGAGGGCGGGGCCGAGCCGGTCGCGCTCGAGGACGGCGAGGCGCTCCAGGCCTTCTTCGAGGCGCGCGGCAAGAAGGGGCTCGTCATCAGCCGCTACAAGGGCCTCGGCGAGATGAACGCCGAGGAGCTCTGGGAGACGACGATGAACCCCGACGGGCGCACGCTCCTCCGGGTGCGCGTCGACGACGTCGTGAAGACGGACGAGCTCTTCACGGTGCTGATGGGCGAAGAGGTCGAGCCGCGCAGGCAGTTCATCGAGGAGAACGCGCTCAACGTGCGGAACCTCGACATCTGAATCGCGATCTGCGCGGCAGGCGGAGGAGACGACCGGATGCACCGACCGCGCGAGGCGCCCATCGTGGTGCTCGGGTGTCGACCGATCGTGTCGGAGGGGCGGCTCGTCGGGGCGCTCGGGCGGCGCGTCGCCGCGGCGGCGAGCCTCTGGACGAATGGCCGGCTCGTCGTGGCGTCCGGCGGGCGCGCGTGGGACGGCGTCGTCGAGGCGACGGCGATGGCGGGGGAGCTCGCGCGGCTCGGCGTGGATCCTTCCGTGGTCGTCCGCGAGCTGTCGTCCTTCTCGACACGCGAGAACGCGCTGTTCACGGCGAGGTGGCTCCGGGCGCGGGGCATGGGCGAGATCACGCTCGTGACGTCGGAGGACCACCTCCCCCGCGCGACACGCCGCTTCGAAGACGCCGGGCTCCGCGTGGTCGACGCGCTCGGCGCGGCGTCGCGCGGGCCACGCGTCGGCAGGCCGCTCTGGCCTCGCGTGACGCGGCGCTTCGG
>CAYNEK010000045.1:3113-39287 GCA_964396175.1 uncultured Polyangiaceae bacterium
CGTGCGCTGACGGCCCTCGACACCCCAAGGGCCATCCGGCGCCTCGAGGCGGTGACGCGCGCAAACGAAGCGCTCGCCCGACGGCGCCCCACGCCCCGGGGACGCCCCGCGCGACACGCCGCTTCGAAGACGCCGGGCTCCGCGTGGTCGACGCGCCGGCGCGGCGTCGCGCGGGCCACGCGTCGGCAGGCCGCTCCGGCCTCGCGTGACGCGGCCCTTCGGCGTGCGCTGACGGCCCTCGACACCCCAAGGGCCATCCGGCGCCTCGAGGCGGTGAGGCGCGCAAAGGAAGCGCTCGCCCGACGGCGCCCCACGCCCCGGGGACGCCGGCCAGCGCGCGGGCTGTGCGCCCTGGTCCTTCCGGGTGACCACGTTCGTAGGGGTGGCGCAGGGGACGCCGTCCAGCGCGCGGCCTGTGCGCCCTGGCCCTTCAGGGGCCGCCAGCTCGTGCGGCTCTCGGCGACAACCGCCTTGGCGGTGGTGTACGATCGAGCGCATGCTCCCACGCCGTCGCTTCGGTGCACGCATCGCCCAGGCGCTCCCGCTCCTCGCCGCCGGATGTGCGAGATCCGAGGCGCCCCCGCCCGTCCCTCCTCCTCCGAGCCCGCCACCCGCCGCGTCGGCGACGCCGACGCCCCCCACACCCCGAGGACCGCTCGCCGATCCGCCGGGCACGCAGCCGGGCGCCACGGCCTTCGTCGAGGCCTTCCCCCGAGGCGCGCCAGAGCCGATCTTCGTCGACGAGACCCAGCTCGTCCCCTTCGGGAAGGGCATCGTCGCCTACGTGAACCACACGGGAGACGGCCCCGCGACGCCGTGTCCCATCGAGGGGGACTCCAGCGGCTGCAGCTTCCTCCGCGTCGCGCCCTGGACGACCGCGCCGTCCCTCGTGAGCGTCCTCGGCGGATCGCCGCGCGGCTCGGTCGGCGCGTGGTCGGCGGCGACGAAGAGCGACGAGTACGCGTCCGTGTGGCCGGGCGTCGAGACCGCCTTCCTGGTCCACGCTCAGCGCGCGCTCCGCATCGACACCGTCGACGCAGCAGGGAGGATCGCGACGCTGATCGAGAACAACCTGCCCGAGGACACGCTCACCGACGTCAAGATCGTCGAGACCTCGAAGGGCCTCCTCGTCCTCGGCGTCAACCCCTTCACCCAGCTGTTCGCGCGGTCGGTCGTCGACAAGAAGCTCCGGCCGGCGAAGAGCCTCTCGTACGCGGTCTCACCCGTCTGGGGCACCGCGGGCTGGGCGCGCAACATGGCAGGCGGGCCGGCGCGGCCCGCGCTCCCGGACTGGGGCCTGCGCGCCGTCATCGACGCGAGCGGGAAGATCACCGACCAGGCCTACCTGATGCTCACCGAGCTCACCCCACCCCGCAAAGGGACCGCGCGCGAGGGGCTCGATCCCGGCCTGAAGCGCGGCGGAAAGAACGGATGCGGCCGACCGTCGAGGCCGCTCACCGACGCGAGCGTCAAGAAGCAGCCCCACCTCATCACGCTGTCGGCCGACGGCGCCATCGTCAAGGACACGAAGATCGACGTGCCCCCTCCGTTTGGGAAGCGACAGCCGCTCGAGATGACCGCCTTCCCTGGCGGAGTCACCATCATGGGCAAGTCGTTCTCGATCGATCACGCCGAGATCGCGCGCCCCGCGACGGACGAGCCACCCCGGGTCCTCTCGCCCTTCGTCGGGGCGAAGCCCGAGAGCGTCGTCGCCCTGAGCTTCGATCACGCCCGCCAGGAGGGCGCCGTGCTCGCGGTCGAGGGAGACCAGCTCGCGCTCCGCCGCTTCGACGCCCTCGGCACCCCGCTGGGACAGGCCGATCACGCCCCGATGCCAGACAGCCCAGACACCCAGGCCGCGGCTCCGTCGCTGGCCGTCGCGGGCGACGTGTGGGTCTACCTCCACCCCGACGCGACCCGCGTCACGCTCTTCGGTGGGAAGCGCTCAGGGACGAGCGTCGACATCCCGCAGCTCGCCTCCAGCCCGCCCCAGATGATCCTCGGCGTGTTCCGCTGGGGGCCGTCCGAGGTCGCCGTGCTCCGCTCGAGCTTCCCACCGCCCCCCACCCTCGACGACGATCCCGATCCGAAGCAGCAACGCCTGCGCCGGAGTCAGGCCGAGAGCCTCGGGCTCCTCATCAGCGTGGTGAACGTCGAGACCGGGCTCGCCACCCCGCTCGCGCCCCTCGCAGGCTGGCCACGCACCGAGAGCGGCTCCCCCGAGCTGCACAGCCTCCACGCCGCAGGGCTCGCGGGTGATCGGCTCGCGGTGCTCGGGAGCGTGACGGATCCAAGAGGGGTGACCACCCTCTGGGTCTACATGCGAGAGGGGGACTCGTGGCGCAAGGAGAAGCTCAAGGAGACCCAAGGGCTCTATCCGTGGATCTCGTTCCCCGTGTTCACGATGCCCGACGATCTCGTCTTCTACGGCGCCGATCGGGCTGTCGCGGAGGCCATCTGGGCGCGCGCCGAGAAGACGACCGAGCTGAAGGACGGCGAGATCGACGAGCTGCGACGCCGCTCGCGGGAAGCGCCGCTCGTGCTCCCAGGTCAGCCCGGAGAGCTGCGGCGGCTCGGCACCGACGCGCTGCGCGCGCTCGCCGATTGTCCCGCGATCGCGTCCACGGGGCCTGCGCGCTTCGTCGCTGCGTGCACCTCGACGACCCCCGGAGAGCTCTCCGTCCGCGTGGGGCTCAGAGTCTATCGCCCGTGAGGGCGCGTGGCGCCGCGCGCGGCGCCCTCGCCGTCCTCGCGCCGTCGCTCGCCCCTTGGGCAAGACGGCGTGCCGTCCGCTCCGCATGGTTCGGCGCCGTCACCGCCCTCGCGTCGTCGCTCGCCCCTTGGGCAAGACGGCGCGCCGTCCGCTCCGCATGGTTCGGCGCCGTCACCGCCCTCGCGTCGTCGCTCGCCCCTTGGGCAAGACGGCGCGCCGTCCGCTCCGCATGGTTCGGCGCCGTCACCGCCCTCGCGTCGTCACTCACCGCCTGCGCCCGTGACGAGCCCCCGGGCGTCGGCGTCGCTGCGGCGGCCTCCCTGGTCGTGGCGCCGCCGTCCTCGTCGCCGCTGCCTCCGGCCCCGCCGCCCGAGGCCGTACGGGACCCCGACGACGACGCGCTGCCCTTCACGCCCGAGACCACCGTGGACGCGACAGGCGGGGTCGTCGTCCGCGCGCTCGCGATGCCCACCTTCATCTACGATCTGCCGGACTCCACGAAGCGCAAGCTCGGCTACGCGCGCCCGGGCGCCGAGCTCCACCGCGCCGAGGCGCCCGTGCTCGCCGGGAAGGGCAAGTGCAAGGCCTGGTACCGCGTCGCGCCGCGCGGCTTCGTGTGTGACAACGCGGAGCTCACCCAGGACGCCGAGCACCCGCTGCTCCGCACCATCACCCGTCGCCCACGGCGCGGAGAGGGCTTGCCGTATCTCTACGCCCGCGCCCGCCCGTCTCCCCCACACTACTACGTGCGCGTCCCGACGCGGGCGATGCAGCGCAGCGTCGAGGGAGACGATCTCGCGGAGCAGCTCGCCAAGGTCTCGCGGCCGCTCCTCACGGCGCAGATCGGGGAGCTCGCGCCCCTGCCCGAGACGCTCACGATGGGCGCCGCGATCCCGCGCCCAGTGAACCTCTGGTTCAAGGGCCGGCAGGGGCCAACGCGCGGCCGCGCGAGCCCTCGGAGCATGTTCGCCTTCTTGTCGGCGCACGACGTCGAGGGGCGGCTCTTCGGGCTCACCACGGACATGGATCTCATCGCGCTCGATCGCGTCCGCGTCGTCACGGAGCCCCCGATGCACGGCGGCGAGGTGAGCGATCTCCCCGCGGCGATCACGCGGCAGGCCACGCCGCGCTACAGGGATGGCGTGGCGGACGGGGCCTTCGAGGCGTACGCGGCGCTGTCGCTCCAAGAGGTGCCCACCGGAGAGCAGGCGGAGACGACCGACGGCGCGCGCGTGACGACGAGGCACCTCGTCGTGTTCAAACCCCGGAAGAGCTTCCCTGCCTGGGCGAGGGAGGGCGAGAAATGGGTCGACGTCTCGATCCGCGAGCAGACCCTCGTCGCGTACGAGGGGACTCGCGCGGTGTATGTGGCGCGCGTCTCGACGGGCGCCGGCGGCGAGGACGATCCCGAGACGACGACCGCGACGATCCAGGGTTATTTCCGCATCCAATCGAAGCATGTGACGACCACCATGCTCGGAAACCGCGCCGACACGGCCGAGTACGAGCTCCTCGACGTCCCCTACGTCCAGTACTTCCACGGAGGGTACGCGCTCCACGCGGCGTACTGGCACGACCGCTTCGGGCAGCCCCGATCCCACGGGTGCATCAACCTGCCACCGAAGGACGCGGCGTGGCTCTTCGAGTGGACGGAGCCGAAGGTCCCCGAAGAGTGGCACGGCATCGAGGCCAACGGCCAGGGGACCCTCGTCTACACCCATCCTTGAGCTGGGCGCGCGCTCGCCCCGTGCGTCAGCCCTTCTGCACGCGCCGTCGGGGCGAGACACTCCGGCCTCATGCCGCCGAGGGCTCGCCCCGCGCGTCAGCCCTTTCTGCACACGCCGCCGGGGCGAGACACTCCGGCCTCATGCCGCCGAGGGCTCGCCCCGCGCGTCAGCCCTCGACGTAGGCCTCGATGGGGGGGCAGGTGCAGACGAGGTTCCGGTCCCCGTACGCGTTGTCGACGCGTGAGACCGCCGGCCAGAACTTTCGGGCGCGTGTCCATTCGGTCGGGAAGACCGCGAGCTCGCGCGAGTATGGGCGCTCCCACGCGCCAGCGAGGACCTGCGCCGTGTGGGGCGCTCCCTTCAACGGGTTCTTGTCGCGGGGGAGCCGACCCTCCTCGATGTCGCGGATCTCGTGGCGGATCGCGATCATCGCGTCGCAGAAGCGATCGAGCTCCTCCTTGGACTCACTCTCCGTGGGCTCCACCATCAGCGTCCCCGGGATCGGGAAGCTCATCGTCGGCGCGTGGAAGCCGTAATCCATGAGGCGCTTGGCCACGTCGTCGACCTCGATCCCCGCCTTCTGCTTGAGATCCCGCGTGTCGAGGATGCACTCGTGCCCGACCCGCCCACGCGCGCCACGGTAGAAGACCGGGTAGTGCTCCGCGAGCCGCGTCGCGACATAGTTCGCGCCGAGGATCGCGACCTCCGTCGCCCGCCGGAGCCCCTCCGGCCCCATCATCCGGATGTACGCCCAGGAGATGATGAAGATGCTCGCGCTCCCCCACGGCGCCGCCGACACCGGGCCAAACGAGCCATGCCCGCCGACGTCGACGAGCGGATGCGACGGGAGGTGCGCCGAGAGGTGCGCCTTCACCCCGATCGGGCCGACGCCGGGGCCGCCGCCACCGTGCGGGATGCAGAAGGTCTTGTGGAGGTTCAGGTGGCAGACGTCGGCGCCGATGTCGCCGGGACGGCACAGGCCGACCTGGGCGTTCATGTTGGCGCCGTCCATGTAGACCTGTCCGCCCCGCTGGTGGACGATGTCGCAGATCTCCTGGATCCGCTCCTCGAAGACCCCGTACGTCGAGGGATACGTGACCATCAGCGCACCGAGCGAGTCCCCCGCCCCGTCGGCCTTCGCCCGGAGATCGTCGACGTCCACGTTGCCCTTCTCGTCGCACCGGACGACGACCACCGAGAAGCCAGCCATGACGGCGCTGGCCGGGTTCGTCCCGTGCGCCGAGGCGGGGATCAGACACACCGTGCGCCCCGCCTCGCCGCGCGCGTCATGGTACGCGCGGATCGCGAGGAGGCCGGCGTACTCGCCCTGCGATCCGGCGTTCGGTTGGAGCGAGACGGCGTCGAAGCCGGTGATCTCCGCGAGATCGGCCTCGAGCTCCCGGAAGAGCCTCGCGTAGCCCCTCGCCTGCTCGCGCGGCGCGAAGGGGTGGACGCGCCCGAGACCCGCCCAGGTGATGGGCATCATCTCCGCGGTCGCGTTCAGCTTCATCGTGCACGAGCCGAGCGGGATCATCGCGTGCGCGAGGGAGAGATCCTTCGCCTCGAGGGCTCGCATGTAGCGGAGCATCTCGGTCTCGGAGTGGTAGCGATCGAAGATGGGGTGCACGAGGATGGGCCCCGCGCGGCGCAGGGACGCGGGGATCGACGGCTCCGCTGCTGCGGCGAGGCGCTCGAGCGCGGCCCGATCGAGCTTCGCGTCCGGGGCCACGGCGCCCAGCACCTCGACGAGCACGTCGAGCGACGTCGTCTCGTCGAGCGCGATCCCGACGCCGTCGTCGTACGGGCGGAGGTTGATCTTGCGCGCCGCCGCGCGGCCGAGGACCCCCGCCGTGTCACACCGGATCCGCAGCGTGTCGAAGAAGCCCTCGTGCGCCACCGTGACGCCAACGGACGCCAGCGCCGCGCGGAGCACCACGGCGTGTCCGTGGACGCGCTCGGCGATGCGGCGGATCCCGGAGGGGCCATGGTACACGGCGTACATCCCCGCGACGATCGCGAGGAGCGCCTGCGAGGTGCAGATGTTGGAGGTCGCCTTCTCGCGGCGGATGTGCTGCTCACGCGTCTGGAGCGCCATGCGGAGCGCGGGCTCCCCCGTCGCGTCGCGGGACACGCCGATGATACGCCCCGGGAGCTTCCGCGTCGCCTCGTCGCGACACGCGAAGAACGCCGCGTGAGGCCCCCCATACCCGAGCGGCACACCGAAGCGCTGCGACGATCCGAACGCCACGTCCGCGCCGAGCTCGCCCGGCGGGGTCACGACCGCGAGCGCGAGGAGATCGCAGGCCATGGCGACCTTCGCGCCCGCCTCGTGCGCGCGCGCGACGATCGCCCGCGGATCCGCGAGCCGCCCGCACGTCCCCGGGTACTGCAAGATCGCGCCGAACACGGCCTCACCAAAGGCGAAGGACTCGGCCGATCCGACGGTCACATCGATCCCCGCCGCGCGCGCACGCGTCCTGACGCAGGCGATGGTCTGAGGGTGGCAGTCGTCGGCGACGAAGAGGGTGTTCCGTGCGTCGGTGGCGGCGAGCTCGGCCATGAGCGACATCGCCTCGGCCGCGGCCGTCCCCTCGTCGAGGAGCGACGCATTCGCGACGGGGAGCGCCGTGAGATCGCTGACCATCGTCTGGAAGTTCAGGAGCGCCTCGAGCCGCCCCTGCGAGATCTCGGCCTGGTACGGCGTGTACTGCGTGTACCAGCCTGGGTTCTCGAGGATGTTCCGGAGGATGACCGGCGGGGTGATGGTGTCCGCATACCCGAGCCCGAGGAGCGAGGTGAAGACCTCATTCTCGTCGACGAGCGCCCGGGCCTCTCGGAGCAGCTCGGCCTCGCTCCGAGCCGGTGCGATCGCGAGGGGGCGCCCGAGGCGGATCCCGGCCGGGACGGTCTCGTCGGCGAGCGCGGCGAGGCTGCTCGCGCCGATCACGCGGAGCATGCTCGAGAGGTCGGCCTCCCGTGGGCCGATGTGGCGGTCGCAGAAGAGATCGGGGTGGGAGAGATCGATGGCCATGGCTCGCCGCCCCGCTATCACGTCCGCCACGGCGCCGTGAGCCGTGCCGACCCTCGCGCTCAGACGCGCGCGCCGAGCCGGTCGCCGCGCCAAAACTTCCACGACATCGTGGCCGCGAGGCCGACGCGCGCTCAGACGCGCGCGCCGAGCCGGTCGCCGCGCCAAGACTTCCACGACATCGTGGCCGCGAGGCCGACGCGCGCTCAGACGCGCGCGTCGAGCCAGTCGCCGCGCCAAAACTTCCACGACATCGTGGCCGCGAGGCCGACGCGCGCTCAGACGCGCGCGCCGAGCCGGTCGCCGCGCCAAGACTTCCACGACATCGTGGCCGCGAGGCCGACGCGCGCTCAGACGCGCGCGTCGAGCCAGTCGCCGCGCCAAAACTTCCACGACATCGTGGCCGCGAGGCCGACGATGTAGCAGACGGCGGCGGCCCAGATCCCGGGGAGGCCGAAGCCCAAGGTGATCCCGAGGAGCCACGCGAGCGGCACGAGGCACGTGAAGTGGAGCACCAGCTCCACCACCATGACGAACATCGCGCGCCCTGCACCAAAGAGCGCCTGCGTGAGGATCATCCCCACCGCGATGAGCGGCGTGCAGATCCCCATCACGCGCATCGGCAAGAGCGCCGCCTCGCGCACCGCCTCGCTGTGGGTGACGAAATGCAGGATCGGGCGGGTGAAGATGACCCCCTCGAGGAGCCCCACGATCCCGAAGATGAGGAGGCCGAGCTTCACGGACGCCCAGCCAAATTTCCGCGCGTCCTCGGGCTTCTTCGCGCCCAGCGACTGGCTGACCAGCGTCGCCGTCGAGGTGCCGAAGGCGAGGCACGCCGTGAAGGTGAGCTTGAGCACGCCGACGATGTCGGTCGTCGCGGCGCTGTTCACGGCCTTCGCGTCGCCGCACCCCGTCGCTACGACCGTCGCGTGCGTGAGAGCGTCGAGCTTGGAGACGATGAAGGAGAAGAGCGCAAAGCCGCTCATCACGGCCACGGTCGCGATCGCGCTCGGGATCGAGAGCCGCAAGATCCCCCACAGGGTCGTCTTCGAGAGCTTCTTGAGATCGAAGGGGTGGAACCCGCCCCGCGTCGTCCTCCCGAGCGCCCAGACCACCATGATGAGGAGCCCGATCCACGTCGAGACGAAGCCCCCGAGGCCCGCGCCACCGATCCCCATCCGTGGAGCACCCAAGTTGCCGAAGATGAAGGCCCAGCAGATCGCGATGTTCACGGCGTTCATCACGAAGGCGCTGATGAGGTGGACGTGCGTCTTGCCCGCGGCGTCGAAGAACGCCTTGAACGCGAAGGTGATCGCCATGCTGACGATCCCGAGCAGGCGCCAGGTCAGGTAGTCGATCGCCGCGGCCTGCACCTCGGGGACCTTGATGAGCCCCCGCACCATGTACGGCATGACCACGTAGCCGAGCACCGTGAACGCGATGCCCGCGACGACCGAGAAGAACCAGGCGTTCAAGAGGACCCCGCCCGCCTCCTCCGGCTTGTTCTCGCCGAGCCTGCGCGCCGTGAGCGTCTGCGTCCCCACGCTGATCGCCGAGAGCGAGCCGCCGAACATCCAGAGGATGATGAGGCACGGCATCAGGGCGGCCTGCGCGTTCGATGACTCGGGGCAGGGCAGGTGCGCGAAGAAGACGATGTCGATCTCGTTGACGATGCTCTGCGTGAGCATCGCGAACACGGTCGGTGTCGCCAGCTTGAGGATGACTTTGTACGGGTTCCCCGAGGTGTCGACGGGAGCTACCGCGGAGGTCTGGAGGGCCGCCATCGCTGGGTCGCGGCCGCGCGGCACAGTGAGCCACACGGCGGACGGCGGCTTAGCCACGCTCGGCGAGCGGACGCAAGCACGACCCTTCTCCTTGCGTCGACGACGAAACGGGAGAAGGCCCCTCTTCGCTTTGCTGACCGAGGACGTGCGCTTCGAAGGCTGGGATACCCACGACTGGCGGGAGCTCCTCGCGCTCTTCCGCCGGCTCCGCCCGCCCTCTCGCGCGGGCGCGTCCCCAGGCGGCATCGTGGCCGTCACCGAGGAGGGACGGCTCGTGAAGCTCCTCTCGACGCGCTCGGGGCGGCTCGATCCACGCAGCGAGCCGTGGCCCATGGCGCTCTCCGAGCTCGCCGAGCGTCACGGCGCGCGCTTCGCGTTGCGGCTCGATCTCGGCGCCCTCGAGGAGCTGATGGAGCGCTTCGCCGCGAGATGCTCACCCGACGACGACGTCCTCGTCGAGGCCCTCGCGATGGCCTCGATCGCGCGAGATCTCGCGCTCGAAGGGAAGCTCGCCGCTCACCCGCTCGATCTCGCGAAGCTCTCGGTGCCCAGCGCGAGGGTCGTCGGCCGTACGCTGCTCGGGCTCTGCCCCGACGGGAAGGTCGTCGCGCTCGTCGTCTTCTCCGAGGGCAAGCTCGAGACCGCGCTCGCGCTGAGGCGCCGCGGCAAGGGCTTCGATCTCGTCCTCGGACCAGGGCCGCTGCGCGAGGGGATGGGCCTTCTGTCCGGGGACTTCCGGCGCGACCACCGCTACGTCGCGAAGGCTCTCGAAGACACGGCAGGAGAGCTCGCGATGGGCCTCTTCCTCGAGACGAGCATGCTCCGCCGCCTCCTCGCCGATCCCGCGCCCGGCGCGTGGGCGCGCGCCGTCGCGGTGCGCGACGTCGTCGTCTCGCCGATGAGCGCGGCCGTCATGGTGCCGCTGGTCGTCGACGCCGCGCGCGGGCTCCTCGACACCGTCCGCACGGTGTCGAGCCGCTACGATCCGACGGGCCTCGTCGAGCGAGCGATCGGCGCGACTCCCGGCGAGCGCCGCGGCACGCTCGTCGACGTCGTGCGCGCCGTCCTCCGGGCTCGCTGACGCCCCGCTGCGCTCGTGGACGTGGTGCGCGCCGTCGTCCGGCCGCTTCGCGATCCGCGGTCACGCGCGCCCACGTTTGCCCTTGGGGCGAGCGTCGCGCGCGGGCGGAGGCCGTCCCTCCGGCTCCTCGTCGCCGGAGGAGGAGTCCTCGAGCGCTCGATCGAGCGCATCCTCGCGCGCCCGATCGAGCGCAGCGCCGATCGCGAGCCGGTCCGGCGCGCCGAGCCCGCGAGCGCGAGCGAGGAGCGCTCGCGCGACGTGCGTGTCGTGCGCCACACCGAGCCACTCCTGCTGGCGCTTCGCGTGCTCCTCGCGCGCGACGACGACGGGAGGCAGCGCCTCGGCGAAGGCGCGGAGGACGTACCGGAGCCGCTTCCACGCGATCCGTCGCTCGTGGAGCCGCACGTCGTCGTCTCGAGCGAAGGGGCTGTCCGCGATGTCACGCTCCGCGCGCTTCGCGATGCGCGCCGCGAACGCGTCCGCGTCGGAGTCTCGCTTCGGGGCGACGGGGAGCAGGACCAGCGCAGACGAGAGATCGAGGGCGCGTGAGGACTCCGGGCCCGCCGCCCAAGCCGAGAGCGCACGACGTGCGCCACCGAGCCGAGCGGCGCGAGCGTCGAGCCACCGCTCGAGCCGCGCCCTCGTGTCGTGGTCGAGAGGGAGGCCCCGCAGGAGCTCGTCGAGCGCCTCCGCGTCACGGATCGGTCCCATGTGGGACGCCGCCTCGGCCAGGGCTGCGCGGACCGCCTTGACGTGCGCCTTCTCGTAGAGCGGCGCCCCCGCGCGAAAGACGCTCCGCAGCCGCCGCAGCTGGACCCGCGCGTCGTGCACGGCCTCCGGGTCGTCTCCCCGCGCGACCCGCGCGAGCGCGGCGCGCCCCTTCGTGACGAGCGGCTCGACGGCCGCGCGCACCAGCGCCGAGGCCCTCGGCCAGGGGGGCCATGCGCCGGTCACGCGCGCGCCGCCGCCGCTCGAGCCCTGCCCATCCTCACGACGGCGGCCTACGTCGGTCTGCGCCGCGGCGCCTTCGTCCCCGACGGAGCGAGGGCGATCGGGCCGCCGAGCGGCGGCGTCGCGAGCCGGCGGCCGTCGGGACGCGCTCATCGGCGCTCTCGGACCACGTTGACGAGCGTGATCGGCCTCCGGGAGAGGAGTGAGTCGAAGGTGCGGCGCACCGCGGAGCGCACGATCCCGGCGATCTCCGCGTCGCGAGGTCTCCCGCCGCGTGCGTCCTCGTCGAGCGCGCGCGCGGCGTCGCGCGCCGCCGTCGAGATCACGTCCGCCTCGGCGATCGGATCGATGACCCCCTTGGTCGCGACGCTCGGCGCGCCGAGCGCTCTGCCACGCTCGTCGACGACGACGGTGACGAGCACGACGCCGCTCCTCGCGAGCGCCGCCCGCTCGTCGAGCGCGATCTGCGGCACGTCCTCTCCGAACCACGTCGCGATCTTCGCGAACGCGGCGCGGTCCCGCGTGAGGCCGAGCTCCGCGTCGCCGCCGAGCGCGGCGATCTCGCCGTTCTCGACGACGAGGACCTCGGGCACGCCGGCGTCCCGCGCGAGCTCCGCGTGCCTGTAGAGGTGGCCGACCGTACCGTGGATCGGCACGAACGACCGGGGCTCGGTAAGCTCGATCATGCGCCGCTGCTCGTCGCGGTGCGCATGCCCGGACGCGTGGAGCCCAGGGTCGAGCTGGGCCGTGAAGAGCTCGCAGCCCTGGCGCAAGAAGCCGCCCACCATCGCAGAGACCCCGGGCTCGTTGCCCGGGATGATCCGGCTCGAGAGGATCACCCTGTCTCCTCGATCCAGCGTGAGCAGCGGGTGCTCGCGCCGCGAGAGCTTGGTCATCGCGGCGAGGCGCTCGGCCTGTGTCCCGCCCGCGACGACCAGCACCCTCTCGGAGGGCGTCTTCGCGAGCTCTCCATCTGCGAGCAAGAGATCGCTGGGCATCGACAGATAACCCCTCGCCGCGGCGATCCGCGCGTGGGTCTGCACGCTGCGCCCGAGGAGCGCGACCTTCCGCCCGGACGCGCGCGCGGCCGCGAGGAGAGCCGCGAGGCGCACCACGTTCGACGCGAAGAGCCCCACGACCACGCGGCGCGCCGCGGACAGGACGAGCTCCTCGAGGCGCCTGCACGCCGCCCCCTCCGAGCCTGCGCGGCCATGGCTGTCGACGTTGGTGCTGTCGGACAGCAAGAGCCGAACTCCCTCGCGACCGATCTCCGCGAGCCGCGCCTCGTCCGTGAGCTCGCCGCCGTCGCCAGGCTCCGTGTCGAGCTTGAAGTCTCCGGTGTGCACGACGGTCCCGTCCTTGGTGCGGACGACCAGCGCGAGCGCATCGGCGATGGAGTGGGCGACACGGATCGGCTCGGTCTCGATGCCGCCGAGCGTGATGCGAGCCCCCGGGCGAGCGTCGCGCAGGTCCACCTCGCCGTCTCGGAAGCCATGCTCCGCGAGGCGCCCACGGACGAGCTCGAGCGCATAAGGAGGCCCATGGATCGGGACCTCCAGGCGCTCGGCGAAATACGACACCGCACCGATGTGATCCTCGTGTCCGTGCGTGAGGATGAGCCCCCGCACGCGCTCGCGGCGCTCCTCCAGCCATGACAGATCGGGCCGGTAGGTGTCGATGCCGAGATCGACGCGCGGAAAGGTCACGCCGCAGTCGACGACGACCACGTCCTCTCCGACCTCGATCGCCAGACAGTTCATGCCGATCTCGCCGAGCCCACCGAGCGGGACGATGCGCATGCCGATCGCCGTCCCTAATCCGAGCCGCGAGCCGAGGGGACCGATCCGTTGCGCCACATCGGCTCCGTAGCGGCGCGGGCGCGCAGCGACAAGCCCCCGTCGGCGCCACGACCGTAGTAGGCGCTCGGCATGCGCGCCGTCGTCATTCGCGAGCCAGGACCGCCGAGCGTCCTCGAGACACGGGAGGTGCCACCGCCCTCACTCCCGCCGCACCATGTGCGGGTCCGGGTCAAGTACGCGGGGGTCAACCGCGCCGATCTGCTGCAGCGCCTCGGCCGGTACCCGGCGCCCCCTGGCGCGCCACCCGACATCCCAGGCCTCGAGTACGTCGGGACCGTCGTCGAGCGAGGGGAGCACGCGACCCGTCACGCCGTCGGCACGCGCGTGATGGGCCTCGTCGCCGGCGGCGCCTACGCGGAAGAGGTCGTCGTCCACGAGCGCGAGTCGGTCGGCGTCCCGAGCGCGCTGCCAGACCGCACCGCCGCCGCGCTCCCCGAGGCCTTCGTCACCGCGCTCGACGCGCTCATGCAGGCCGGCGTGACCGCAGGCGAGACGATCCTCGTCCACGCGGCGGGGAGCGGCGTCGGCACCGCGGTGGTCTCCCTCGGCGCCGCGCTCGGCTGCACCGTCATCGGGACCTCCCGGACGGAGGCGAAGCTCACGCGCGCGAAGGAGCTCGGGCTGAGCCATGGCATTGTTTGTCACACCATCGCCTTCGCCGACGAGGTGCGCGGAGTGACGGACGGGCGGGGCGCCGACGTCGCCATCGATCTCCTCGGGGGCGCGTACTTCCCCGAGACGCTCCGCGCGCTCGGGGCGTCGGGGCGCGTCGTGGTCGTCGGGCTCCTCGCCGGGCGCTCCGCCGAGCTCGACCTCGGGCTCCTGCTCGGGAGGCGGCTGCTCGTACGCGGGACCGTGCTCCGCGCGCGGCCCCTCGAGGAGAAGATCGCCGCCGCGCGGCTGCTCGAGCGCACCATCGCGCCGCTCGCCGCGCGAGGGCTCGTCCGACCCGTCATCGACCGCGTGTTCTCGCTCGACGAGGCGGCGCGAGCCCACGAGGCCCTCGCATCCGACGCGACCTTCGGGAAGGTGCTGCTCGAGCTCCCATGAAGCTGCTCCTCGCCTCCGCGTCCCCTCGACGACGGGAGATCCTGGAGACCCTGCGCATCCCCTGCGACGTCGCGCAGGTCGATGCCGACGAGCGCGAGCGCCCGGGCGAGGAGCCGGACGCGTACCTCGAGCGCATCGTCGCGTCGAAGCAGGCGCTGGCGCGGCCCCTCGCGCAGGCGCGGGGCAGCGCCGCCTTCTTGGTCGCAGACACCACGGTGGTCCTCGGAGACCAGATCCTCCAGAAGCCGGTCGATCGCGAGGACGACGCCCGGATGGTCCGCGCGCTCTCGGGCCGCACGCACCGGGTGATGACGCGCTTCACCGTCGAGACAAGGACGGGGCAGGCGTGGAGCGAGACGGTGACGACGCGCGTATCGCTGCGCACGCTCTCAGAGGACGAAGTCGCTCGCTACGCGCTCGTCGGAGAGGGGCTGGACAAGGCCGGAGGCTACGCGATCCAGGGGCTTGGAGCCTTCGCCGTGACGGGGATCGAGGGCTCGTACACCAACGTCGTCGGGCTCCCCGCACAAGAGCTCGTGAGCGCCCTCCTCGCCCTCCGCGTCATCCCGAGCTTCCCTTTCGTGCCGTGAACGAGCGCGCGCAGCTCGATCGTGGCGCGCTCGTCGTCGGAACGGTCGCGATCGCCTCGCGCGCCCTGTTCGCCGCGTGGGCGTGGGGACGGTTTCCGCCCGTCGATGACGCTGTCTACTACGAGAAGCTCGCAGCCCGCCTCGCCGGAGGCGCCGGGTACACCTGGCTCTGGCCCGACGGCGTCGTGACGTACGCGGCGCACTACCCGGTCGGCTACCCGTGGCTCCTCTCGATGGTCTACCGCGTGCTCGGCCCGGTGCCATCCGCAGCGATGGTGCTGAACGGCGTGCTCGGGCTCCTGGCATCGCTCGCGGCGCTCGGGGTCCTTCGTCGCGTCGTCGGCCCGCGCGCGGCGCTCGGCGGGGCGCTCGCGGTCTCGCTCGAGCCGGCGCTCTTCGCGTACCTGCCAGCGTTGATGACCGAGGGTGTGACGGCGCACCTGCTCGTGGTCGGCGCCTGGCTCACGACCGTCGCGGCGCGATCACGGCGCGTGGGGCCCCTCGTCGCGCTCGGGCTCGTGGTCGGGGTGGCGACGCTCGTTCGACCGCAGTCGCTCCTCTTCGCGCTCCCCTTCGGGTGGCTCGCGACACGAGGGAGGGCATCGGCTCGCGCGCTCCGCGTGGCGGGCGTGCTCGGCGTGGCGATCGCGGTGTGCCTCCCCTGGACGGCCCGCAACTGCGTCCGCATGAAGCGCTGCGCCCTCGTCAGCGTGAACGGAGGGTGGAACCTCCTCATCGGCGCCAGCCCCGAGGCCACCGGGCGGTGGGCGCCCGTGCCCGTCCCCGACGAGTGTCGGAGCGTCTTCGACGAGGCCGAGAAGGACGCCTGCTTCGGCCGCGCCGCCCGCCGCATCATCGCGGCGTCCCCCGTCCACTTCTTGTCCCTCGTCCCGCGGAAGCTCTCGTACACCTTCGACTACGCTGGGGCCGCCCCATACTACCTCCACGCGTCGGCGCCGGCCTCCTTCGGCGACGCCGCGAAGACCGCGTTGGGCGGCGTGGAGTCCATCTTCCATCGGCTCGCCACGATGCTCGCGGCCGTCGCGCTCTACGCAGCGGCGACGCGCCGACGTCCTGTCGCCCTCGGCCTCGCCCTCGTCACGATCGTCGCCTCGAGCGCCGTCCTCGTCACGGGGAGCGAGCGAGGCGCGTGGGTCGGGCATCTCGCGCTCGCCGCGTCGGCGCTGCTCGTGGGCCGCTCGACGCTCGCCGCGCTCACGGGCTGGGTCCTCGTCGTCACCGCGCTCACGCACGCGGTGTTCTTCGGGGCGGGGAGGTACGGCCTCGTGACCTTCCCCTTCGTGACGATGCTCGCCGCGACCCTCAGCCGCTCGGCGTCGCCGCGATCGCTCGACGGTACCGCTCTCGCCGGATCGGATCCTTGAGGATCTCGTAGGCCTCGTCGAGGACGTCGAGGATCGTCTCGATCGAAGGGCGGAGATCCGCGGTCGCCGCCGTCAGGATCTTCCCGGGCTCGAGCGAGCGCCGCAGCTCGAGGTACGCGCGGCGGATGTCGTACGGGGTCGCCGCCTGGGAGACGCCGAGCACGGTGAAGTAGTCGCCCTCCTCGATCAGCTCGAGGCGCGCTCGCACGCGGGCCCGGAGGGCGTCCTCGTCGAGAGGATCGGGCGCGTCGGGCGGAGGCGCCGAGGGCTGACGTCCCGCGGAGAGCAGGGAGAGCACCCCGAGATCGACGAGCGGCACGAGGACCGCCGCGAGCTCGCGGCTCGACTCCGTGACGATGTCGCCCACCGCACCTCCCATCGCTCTCTCGATGAGCCCGCGCTCCGTCGCCGAGAGCGCGCACTCCATGAGCAGCCCGAAGCGCGCCCCCTTGTCGAAGCGAGCGCGAGAGCCACCGAGCCGTACGAGGGCGCTCTCTGGCGCGAGGACCCGTCGCGAGAGCTCGACGAGCACCTCGGCGCCAGTCGATCCGCCGAAGACCGCAGGCTCGGCGCGGAGCCGCCCTGGCGGATCGGCCTCGCTCACGCACACCCCGCTCGGGACAAGGAGGATCCGGGCGATGATCCACTCCGCGTGACTCCGAAGGACGTCCCACAGCCGATCCTGCGACAGGTGTCCATGAGCGACGAGCGCCGCGCCCGCGTGCCGACCGAACGGGGGGATCTTCCCAGCCAGCTTCTTCGCGAGGTCCTGCGGCAGATCGCCGAGCTCCGCGAGGAACGCGAGCACAGACTCGCCGTCTGCGGTCGACGCGGCCGTGACGAAGTCCCCATCCCGGAGCACCGCGCGACGAAGGCACGCCCCGTCGTCGAAGCAGAGGCTCAGGGACGAGCGCTCGGCCACGGCCGAGGCGAGCGTGCGCGCGGCGTCCCCCTCTCCGAGGACCTGAGCGACCCGAGACCCGATCTCCTTCGGCGGAGGCTCGGGCTCGCCCCTGGCGGCGAGGCGCGGAGCCGGCCACGAGCTGGTCGGTCGTGGCTCGGGGACCGGCGCCCGAGCGGCATCTGCTGGCGCCGTGACCGGCTCCACGGGAGCGATCGGCGCGGCCCTCGGCGGCGCGGGGCGGCGAGTCTCCGGCTCCCGATCGGTCTCGTACTGCGTCCGTGGGCCGGCCTCATCGACGTCTCTCGCGCTGGGATTCGGCTCGAGGCGACCGTATCGCCCCGCGCCGCCTTCGTCGAGGCCGTGGCCCGACGGCCACGGCCCCTCGCCCACCTGCAGCGCGGAGAGCACGTGTCGCTTCGACTCGCTGTCCTCGGGGATGCGGGTCGAGGCCCCAGCGGCGCCGCCGCCTTGCGGCGCGGAGAGCACGTGTCGCTTCGACTCGCTGTCCTCGGGGATGCTGGTCGAGGCTCCGGGGGTCCCCGGCGTGCTCACGCCTCCACCCGAAGAGCCATCGGGGTCGTCGATATCCATCGGCTCGTCGAGCTCCGCGAGGATCTCGGGAGGCAGCACACGATCGACCTCTTCGTCCGGGGACGGAGGCTCCGAGCTCGGGAGCGCCGCGGCGCCGATGCGGCTGTCCGCCGCCGCGAGCAAGCTCGCGAGCTCCTCCGAGATGGCCATCCCCACTGGGGCGCTCGCCCCTGCCCACGCCACCGGGTCGAGGTGGACGTCGAGGGCGGCTCCACGAGGGGGAGAAGGCGGCGCCGAGAGCCCGTCGGACGGCGGGGAGGACGAGGCGTGGGCCGCCGCCTCGACTTGCGCCGCTGCGCGCTGGATCTGCCCCGCGATCGAGTCCGGTCGAGGGACTTCGCTGGAGGTCGCGCGCGTAGGGCCTCGGGACGGGCTGGGAGGCGGCTGCGAGCTCGACGCCACCGGCTCGCTGACCACCACGGGCACGAGCGCCTCCACGCGCGCCAAGACGACGCCCTCGTCGACGGGGCGGTCGAAGACCTCCGTCGCGCCGAGAGAGAGCACATGCTCGCGCGCCTCCGCCGAATCGATCCGCGCGAGCACGAAGACGCGCGTCTCGGGCGGGATGAGCCCCCGCAGGCCCGCGAGCACCTCGGCCGTCTCCGCTGCGTCCCCATCGAGGACGATGGCCTCGGGCCGCTGCGACGCGACCCGCGCGAGGAGCAGCGAGGTGGGCACATCGATGACACGGTACCCTTCGGCTCGCAGCGAGCGCGCGACCCGCTCGGCCTCGGCGGACGCGTCGGCGAGGAACACGACGGCCCCGCGGCTCTCCGCGGGGTGATCGCCTTCCAGAGCGTCGACGTCGTCGGTCATCGCCGGGGAGTCGGCCGTGATCCGATCGCGGACGACCGGAGCACGGCCGGACAGGGCTCAGCCGATCGCGACGCCGATCTGCTTGCGCAGCGCGAAGTAGCGCGGGGACGTCGAGAAGAGCAGGAGCTCCTTCACCTTCTCGGCCGGGGACGGATCGCCCGGGTTCTGCGGCTCGCTCTGCAGGATCTTCCGCGCGATCTCGAGATCGCCGGAGAGCAGAAGCCCAGCGCGGGTGCTGGTCGCGTCGACGCCGTGCAACCACCGCTTGAGGTTCACCTTGGCGCCCTGATCGAAGAAGACCTTCACGGCCTGCTTCAGGAGGTCCATGTGCTGGGGCGTCATCTTGCTCGCGAGCACCTGCGCGACAGGCATCACCTGCGCAGCCTGCGCGGCCGGCAGGGCGAACTCGGGGCGCGCGATCTTGATGCCAGAGTAGAGGATGATCTCGAGCTCGGTCTGCGTCCCGAAGATGTTCCGGATGAAGAACTCGGTCCGGTAGTACGCGAGGTGCTTCCCGCACAAGAACACGAGCTCCTGCGGACTGTATCCCTGGAGCACCCCCTGCCCGGCGACGACCGCCGGCGGCAAGGCGACGGCGTGCGCGATGCCACCCGGTAGATCGCTCCGCACGAAGAGCTGCGGCATGTTGGTGATCTGGAGCACCTGGGCCGCCCACCCGAAGGTCTTGGCGAAGGTGACCGTGCTCGTCGCCGGATCCTGCTTGAACTTGGCGTCCAGGTTCGGCAGCTTGTTCTGTCGCTTCAGATCGTCGTGCTTGGCTTGGAGCGCCGCGCCGGCGAGGGCCTCGAAGATCTTCGAGATGGGCGACATCACGTCCTCGGTGAAGAGACCCTTCACCCAGCCGTTGTTGTCGAGCTTCGCCTTCACCTCGGGGAGCCCCTGGGGCTTGTAGTCCTCGTAGAACTGCTTCTCCTCCGCGTCGGCCTTGCGGAGGAAGGTGAGGGCGCTCGCCATGCACCACGCCTCGTCGTACGCCTGCTTCTTCAGGTTGAGCCTGTACAGCGCGCGGTACGGCTCGATGCGCGTCGCGTCCTTCTGCAAGAACTCCTCGTGCTGCTCGATCGCCTCGTCGTACCGCTCGTCGAGCTCGAAGAGCTCTGCGAGGATCTGACGCTCGACCCCATCGTCCTTCTTCGAGAGCGCGAGCTTGAAGGCCTCGATCGCCTGTGCGGTGTCCTTCACGCGGTCGCGGTAGATGAGGCCGAGCGCGTGGGCGAGGTTGTACTCGAGCTCCGCGTTGCGGTCCTTCGTCCGGAAGAGCATCTTCCGGTACGAGCGCTCGAGCCCCTTCCAGTCCTTGTCGGCCGTGTACATCTTCTCGATGCGGACGAAGGGCTCGAGGTAGTCCGGGTTGAGATCGAGGGCCTCGTTGAACATCTCGATGGCCTTCGCCGTGTCCTTCTCGAAGTCGCGGTACAGCTGACCGAGCGTGAACTTGTAGCGGCTCTTCCGCACGGGGTCGGAGTCCTGCGCCTCGATCTCCTGGACCGTGTCGATCATCTTCGCGAAGTTCTGCGTCGCCTGGTAGAGCGGGAGCAGTCGGTGGAGGAGCTTGTGGTCCTCGGGGTGGAGATCCTTCGCCTCCTCGAGCGCGTCGATCGCCTTCGCGGGGTTCTTCTCGTTCTTCTCCCAGACATCGGCGATCTCGAGCAGGATGCCGAAGCGCTCGTCCCCGTCCATCACGACGTCGAGGATCTGTCGCTTGTACTCGGCGACCTGCTTCCAGTCCTTCACCTCGGCGTAGATCGAGACGAGCGCCTCGAGCGTCGGCCGGTGACCTGGCACCAACTGCAGCGCCTTCTCGAAGTTGTTGATGGCCTGCTTCGCCTGGTTCTGCTCCTTCTTGATGCAGCCGAGGCGATAATAGACATCCGCACGCGCCTCGGACTCGTCCTCACCGAGCGCGGTCAGCACCTTCTGGTAGTTGGTGAGCGCGCCCGCCCAGTCCCTCAGGCGGAAGTTCACCTCCGCGAGCCCGCGGATCGTCTCCTGGTCGGTGAGGTCGAGGTGGAGGGCCTGCGAGTACGCCTTGAGGGCCTTCTCGTCGTTCCCGAGCGCGGCGGCGACCTTCGCGGAGAGGTTCCAGAGATCGTGCTGCTCATTGCGCTCTCGCTTCCCTGCCTTGCGGACGAGCATGTCCGCGAGCGGATCTGCGTCGGCGTAGCGCCCGACCTGGAAGTACTCGTGCACGAGCGGCAGCGCCGCGTCCTCGCTGTCCTGGTCCGCGCCGAGCGCGAGCTCGTACGCCTGGACGGCGCCCTCGTGCTCCCCGAGCATCTCGTCGCGGAGCTTGCCGAGCTCGACGAGGAGCTTGGCGCGGGCGCGCGGCGCCTGCGTGTTCATTTGCTCCTGATCGAGGTAACGGGCCGCGCGATCCCAGTCCGCGCCGTCGATCGCGATCTGCCGGAGCGCCGCGAGCGTCGGCAGGTGCGCCGGATCGAGGTCGAGCGCCATCTCGTACCGAGACTCGGCCTGCCCACGATCGCCGAGCTTCTCGTCGAGCGCCTTGCCGATGCGATAGTACATGTCGACGCGCTGGGCGCCGTCCGCGGTGAGATCCGCGACGCGGGTCATCGACTCGATCGCCGAGGCCACGTCACCCTGCTTCTCGTAGAGCTTCGAGAGCGCGTCGAGCGCTGCGACGTCGGTGTCGTCGATGTCGGTGATGTTGCGGTAGGCGTCGATGGCGCGATCCGCGTCTTCGAGATGGTCCGCGTACACGAGCGCGATGTGCCGGTAGAGCTCGATCTTCTTCGACCGGTCCATCGTCGCCTGGATGTGCCGCTCGTACGTGTTCACCAGATCGTGCCACTGGCGGAGCCGCGCGTAGGCGCGAGCGAGCCCCTCGAGCGCCTCCTCGTGGTTGGGGTCGATCTCGAGGATCTGCTCGAGGCGGGTGGCCTGGACGTCCGCCTTCAAGAACTGCTCCTCTTGGACCTTCGCGATCTTGTAGAGCGCGTCGATGCGATCGCGCTCGCTGGCCGCGACGTCGAGCTGCATCTCGACCACGCGGACGTACTCGGGCCACTCGCCGATCTGAGCGTAGGTGCGCTCGAGGCCGCGCATGGCCTCGAGGCTCCCGGCGTCCTCGTCGAGCACCTCGCGGTAGAACCGCGCCGCTTCCGCCGCGTTGCCGAGACTCGACTCGTTGACGGCCGCCGCGCGGAGCTTCGTGGCGCGGATGGCCTCGGGCTCGCTGAGACCGGGGATCTTCTGCGCGAGGGTCCGCGCGAGATCCTGGTGCTGCCCGCGCTCTTCGTAGATCTTCTCGAGCGCGTCGTGCGCGGGAGCAAAGTGCGGATCGACCTCGAGCGCCTGCTTGTAGTAGGCGAGCGCCTGGTCGGTCTGGCTCATGTTGTAGAAGAGGAGGTCGCCGAGATCGGTGAGGACCTGCTTGCGGTCACCCTCCATCGTCGCGACGTCCTTCGCGCGCATGAGCATCTGTCCGGCCTGCGGGTACTGCCCCTGCTTCTTGAACAGGCTCGCGGACTGGCGGAGCACGGCGACGTTGCCAGGGTCGAGGTTCACGACCTGGGCGAAGTTCGCCTGCGCGTAGTCGATGCGGCCGAGATCCTCGCCGTACCACTTGCCCATCCGGAGCAAGAGCACGATCTTGGTGTCCCGATCGGCGGCCTGGCCGAGCCAGGCGTTCGCGTTCTGGAGGAGCTCACCCCAGCGGTTCGTCGCCTGGGCCATCCGCTCGAGGTACTTCACGGTCTCGTCGTCGCGGTAGTCCTCGGCGAAGGCGTTGAGCAGCGCGTCGAACGCCTGCCCCTTGTCGCCGAGCTTCTCCTCGAAGACGCGGGCGATGCGCCGGAGCAGATCGCTCTTCTCGCGCGTCTCCTCGCGGGTCTCGAGCCGACCGAGGTAGAGCTCGATGAGCGGCTCCCAGCGACCGGCCTCGGTGTGGAGCGCCTCGAGCGCCTTGAAGGCGCCGTCGTGCGCCGGGTCGACGCCGAGGATCTTCTCGTACGCCGCGCGCGCGCCATCGTGATCCGCGAGCTGGTGCTGCCAGATCTCGGTCACCTCGAGCAGCTCACGGATCTTCTCGGCTGGCTCCTCGAGCGCGTCGGCGCGCTGCATCTTCACGCCGACGATGTCGCTCCAGCGCTCGTCGGCGCGGTAGCTCGCCTCGAGGGCATGCATCGCCTCGAAGTCCGCGGGATCGACCTGCAAGAGCCGAGTCCAGGCGTCCGCCGCCTCGAAGGGCTGACCGAGCTCGTCTCCGTAGGTCTTCCCGAGCTCGCGGAAGATCGAGGCGAGCTCCGTGGCGTCGAGGAAGTCCGCGGCGCGATCCACCGTCTGGTGCAGCGCCTGGACCAGCTCCGTCGCGTCCCCCTGCTTCCGCCGGATGTCGGCGATCGCGCGGAGCGCCGCGAGGTTCCCGTAGTCGACGTCGAGCACCCGGCCCCAGTCGACGAGCGCGTCGTCGTCACGCCCGAGCTTCTGGCTGAAGGTGCGCGCGCGGCGCGTGAGCGCGTTCACCCGCGCGTCGTCGTCGGGCGCGATGTCGCTCTCGCGCTCGAGCACCTCGCAGAGCTCGGCCCAGCGACCCTCGCGCTCGTAGAGGAGAGACAGGCCATTCAGCGGCTCGGCGTCCTCGCCGCGGATGTCGAGCACCCGCTTCCAGCAGTCGATCGCCTTGTCGGTCTGGCCGAGGTGGTCGGCGAGGAGCCGCGCCATCTTGACGCGGATGTCCGCCTCCTCGACGTCGCCGACGGCCACCTCGAGCTCTCGCTCGTAGATGGTGAGGAGCTCCGGGTAGGCGCTCTTCGCCCCATAGAGGCGCTCGAGCGCGGAGATCGCGCCCACGTGCTCGCGGTCGAGCTCGTCGAAGATCCGGCGGTAGGCGCGGATGGCGTCGTCGGTCTTCTCGAGCTTCTCCTCGTACGTCTCGCCGAGGCGCGCGTACAGATCGACGAGCTCGGCCGCGTCGGTCGTCGCCTTCACGCGCTGCTCGAGGATCGCCGCGAGCTCCACCCAGTTCTCCTGGAGCGTGTAGAGGCGATCGAGGTTCGAGAGCGCGTCGACGTCGAGCGCGCGGACGGTGAGGACGTACTTGTACGTGCCCTCGGCGTTCTCGGCGTCGCCGAGCTCTTCTTCGAAAACGCGCGCGAGCCGCTTGCCGATCGTGGCGCGGACCTCCTCGCTGGGGTTCTCGTTGGTGATGTCGGCGTAGGCGTTCGCCAGCCGCTCCCAGCCACCGTCGACCGCGCCGGCGAGGCGCTCGACCTCTTCGCCCGAGCGCTCGTCGAGCGGCGACTCCTTGAGCCCGCGGATGTACGCGTCCTGCGCGGCGGCCGTGTCGACGAGCTTGTCCTCGCAGAGCTCGCCGATGCGGTAGTGCATCGCCAGCCGCTCGGCAGGGTCCGTGAGTCCCGTCAGGGTCGCCTCGTGGACCCGGCGCAGGCTCTCCCACTCGCCGTTCGCCTGGTAGAGCGGCTCCAGGATCTCGGCGATCTCGAGCTGGCTCACCCCTGCCTGGAAGAGCCCCTCGAGCGCCGCCCTGCTGTCCGCGTGCTCGGGCGCCGCCGCGAGGATCTCGCGGTAGGCCTGGATGGCGCCCGCCGAGTCGGCGAGCTTGTGCTGACGGAGCTGTCCGAGCCGGTGCTTGTACTCGAGGATCTCGTCGGGCGACGGGCCGATCTCGGCCTCACGCGCGAGCACGTCCGCGAGCTCGCGCCACTTCTCGGTCATCGTGAAGAGCCGATCGAGCGACCGGATCGCCGCCTGGTCCTCGGCGTCGACGGACAGCACGCGCCGGTAGCGCGCGATGGCCGAGTCGATATCTTCGATCTGGATCTCGTAGATCTGCGCGACGCGCAGCCCAAGCTCGACGAACCGGTCAGGGCTCTCTGCGAGCTTGTCCAGCTCGGCGTCGTAGAGCCCCGCGACCGCCCGCCACTGCTCGGTCGCCGAGCCGAGCCGCTCGAGGGCGAGGAGCGTGTCCTCGCTCGAGTTGTCGAGCGGGAGGGCACGGGCGTACGTCGCGAAGGCGCCCTTCAGATCCCCGAGGCTGTCCTCGTGGAGCCGCGCGATGCGGTGGAGCAGCTCCACCTGCCGGAAGGGGTCGTCCGCGCGGCGCACCATCACCTCGAGGACGCTGATGAGCTTCGGGAAGTCCCCGCTCGCCTCGTAGACCGGCTCGAGCACCGACGCCGCCGCGAGCGGATCGGCGCCGCCGTCCTTCAGACCCTCGAGGGAGGCGAGCGTGGGCGCGTGATCGGGCTGCTCGTCGAGGATGCTCCCATAGAGCTCGACCGCGCGCGCCGGGTCCTCGAGGTGCTGCTCGTAGAGCGCCGCGATCCGGTACCGGAACGAGATGGCCTCCGCGGGGTCAGCGGTGAGATCGGCCTCCCGCTGAAGCACGCTCAAGAGCTCGGTCCAGTTCTTCGCCGTCTGAAAGAGCACGTCGAGCCGCGAGAGCGCCGCGAGGTCGTCCGGATCCAGCTCGAGCACCTTCTGGTAGACGTCGATGGCGCGCGTCACGTCCGAGAGCTCGCGCTCGTAGACCGCGCCCTCCTCGTAGTAGATGCGCTTCTTCTCGTCGGGGTCCACGACGAGATCTGCCTTCTTGGCGTAGACCGACAGGAGATCTTCCCAGCGTGAGAGGCCGAGGTAGAGCTTGATGAGCGCGTCGACCGATCGGAGATCCTCGTCGTCGAGATCGAGCACCTTCCGGTAGACGGCGATCGCGGGCTCGGGGCGCCCGAGCACGTCCTCCTCGATGGACGCCGCCTGGTAGAGCGCCGCCTTCTGCGCGTCGACGTCGTCGAGGATCCCCGCCTTGCGCTGCAGGATGAGCCCGAGCTCTTCGTAGCGCTCGGTCTGCCGGAAGAGCCGCTCGAGGCTCTCGGCCGCGTCCAGGTTCGCCGGATCGATCGAGAGCACGCGCTGGTGGTGCGCGATGGCCTTGTCGAGCGCCCGGAGGTCGTTCTCGTAGACGGCGGCGCTCCGGGCGAAGAGCGTCGTCGCGAGCGTCGGATCGGCCTGCTTCTCGCCGAGCGTCTCGTACACGCTCGCGAGATCGGCGAAGCGGCCCGTCGCGCGCGCGAGCCGATCGATGCCCTGGATGGACGCATCGTTGGTCGGATCGATCTCGAGGGCGCGGGCGTACGTGGCGAACGCGCTGCCCATGTCCCCCGCGGAGTCCTCGTGGAGCTGCGCGATCTGATGGAGGAGCTCGACCTTGCGGCTCGGGTCGTCGGCGGTCCTCACCTGCACCTCGTGGACGCCGATGAGCTTCGTGAAGTCGCCGGCCTGCCGGTAGAGCGGCTCCAGGATCTCGGCGATGCCGAGCGCGTGCTGCTCGGAGCGCCCGAGCCGCTCGAGGGCCCCGAGGGCCTCCGCGTTGCTCGCGTCGCGATCGAGCACCTGGCGGTAGGTGTCGATCGCCACCTCGGTCTCGCCCATCTCGGCCTCACGGAGCTTCGCCGAGCGGAGCATGAAGCCGATCTGGGCCTCGTCCGTGTCCGCGAGGCGGAGCTGCGCCTCGAGGTTGTCGGCAAGCTCGGCCCACAGCTTCTGCCGCGAGAAGAGCGCGTCCAGCGCGCGGAGCGCCATCTGGCTCGTGTCGTCGCTGGCGAGCACCTCCCGGTACGCCGCGATCGCCTGCTCGGGCTGGCCGAGCTTCTCCTCGTAGACGCCAGCCATCTGCCCGAAGAGCCGCTCCTTCTCCGCCGGGCCCTCGGCGAGCTCGATGCGCTTGCGGAAGACGGTGACGAGGTCGGTCCAGCGCTCGGTGCGGCGGTAGAGCGCGTCGAGCGCCGCGAGTCCCTCGGCGTCGCTCGGATCGAGCGCGAGCACCTCCCCGTAGCGCGCCGCGGCGTCATCGATCCGGCCGAGGTGCTCGTTGATCTGGCCGAGCCGCATCCAGTACTCACGGGCGAGCGCGGGGTCCGAGAGCCCCTGCGCGATGGCGAAGAGCACGCGATCGAGCTCGTCCCAGGCGTTGGCCTGACCGGCGTAGCCTTGGAGCTCTTCTCGCGTCTCGGCGCTGTCGGGGGCCTCACGAAGCGCGCGCGCGGTCGCGTCGATCGCGCGGCGAAGATCGCCGAGGTTGCCCGCGGCCGTGCGGCCGACCTTGCGCAGGATCTGGACACGCTTCTCCACGTCGTCCTCGTGCTTCGCGAGGATCTCGAGGGCGCGGACGAGTTTCTCCCACTCTTGGCGGAGCTCGTAGATCGGATCGAGGATCGACGCCGCCTCGGCGGCGAGATCCGGGTTCTCCAAGAGCGCCTCCAGCCCGACCCGCGCGCCCTCGTGCTCCTGATCGAGGAAGAGGATCTCGCGGTAGTTGTCCAGCGCGCCGGCGGGGTCGCCGAGGTGCTGCTCGAGCGTGCGCCCGAGCCGGAACTTGAGGTCGATCGTCTCGGTGTCGGAGCCGGTGAGATCGATCCGGCGCCGCAGGACATCGACGTACTCGGCGTGGTGGCCGCTCGCCTGGTAGAGCTTGTCCAGCGCGCGCAGCGACGCCTCGTCCGCCGGGTCCTCCGCGAGGACGGCGTCGTACGTCGCGATCGCCTTCTCGGCGTCCTTGAACTCGACCTCGTACAGGCTCGCGACGGCGTAGAGCGCCTCGCGCTTCTCGTCGAAGGATGCCGCGAGGTCGCGCTTCTTCTCGTAGATGCCGAGGAGGTCGGCGAACTTGCCGGTCTGCCGGTACAGCCGCTCGAGCGCAGAGATCGCCTCCGCGTTCTCCCCGTCTGCGTCGTACACCGCGCGGAACTCGCCGAGGGCGTCGTCGACGCGCCCGACCTCGTCCACGAGGACCCGCCCGAGCCGGAGCCGGAGCGCGATGCCGAGATCACGCTCCGCGTCGGCGTCCGCCTTCGCGATGGCGCGTTTGTACGACGCGATGAGCTCGTCCCAGCGGCCCGTCGCCTTCGCGAGGCGCTCGGCGTCGTCACGGCACTGCTCGTCCCCCGCCGAGAGCTCGAACGCCGAGAGGTAGCGATCGAACGCCTTCGGCGCCTCCTTCAGCTTCGTCTCGTAGAGCCCGGCGACCTCGCGCAGGAGCTCGAGCTTGTCGAAGGGATCCTCGACGTGGCTCAGCTTGACCTCGATCGCCGACGCGAGGCCCTTCGCGTTCTGGGCCTGCTGGTAGATGGGGATCAGGGCCTCGGCGGCGGGGAGGTTCCCGGCGTCGAGCTCGAGGATTTTCTCGTAGCTCTTCGCGGCGCGATCGGTCTTCTGCTTCTTGCTCGCCCAGAGCTCGGCGATCTTCATCAGCATGCCGATCTTCGCGGCGACGGCGGTCTCCTTCGCCTCCTGCGTCTCGAGCACGCGGATGAACTCGTCCCACTTCCCGCTCTCGGCGTAGAAGACCTCGAGGTCGTCCCAGCGGCCGAGGGCCAGATACTTCTTGCGGAGCGCCTCCTGGGCGCGGCGCTCGTTGGGATCGATCGCGAGGAGGGCTCGCCACGCGCGCACCGCGCCCTCGTCGTCGTCCAGGCGGTCGCCGTAGAGCTGCCCGAGCTTGACGAGCACGGCCGCCTTCGCGGTGGAGCCGGCGGTCGAGTCGACCTGCTTCTCGAGGATGGCGGCGAGCTTGTCGTACTCGCGGGACTTCTCGTAGAGGCCCGCCAGGTTGTTGAGCGCGTCCGCGTTGTCGGGCTCGCCGTCGAGGACGACGGTCCAGAGCTCGATGTTCACCTCGGGCTTGCGGAGCTTCTCGGTCGCGAGCTTCGCGAGCTCGACAAATTTCGCCGTGCGCGCGCCCCCTGGCGCCATCGCCTCGGCCTCACGGCGGCGGAGCCCGAGGAGCTTCTCCCAGTCGCGTCGCTTCTCGTAGGCCTCGGTGAGGTACTTGATCGCCACCGGATCCTCGGGCGCGATCTCGAGGATGTGCTCGTAGACCTTGACCGCCTCCGAGTGGTTCGCGAAGCGCGTGACGTACATGTCCGCTGCCTTGCTGAGCAGCTCGATCTTCTCGATCTCGTCGTCCACCGCCGCCGCGAGGGCGACGAGGGTCTTCACGTACTCGTTGTAGCGCTTCGCGGCCTCTTGCTTGGCGAGGTCGGCACGGAGCTTCTCCACGTCGCCTGCCGCGACGACGGCCTTGGCCGCGGGGGGAGGTGGGGTCGGCTCGGGGCTCGCGGCCGCCGGAGCGGGCGCGGGAGTCGGCTCGACCGGCGCAGCGGCCGGAGCGGGCGCAGGGGTCGGCTCGGGGCTCGCGACCGCCAGAGGCGCGGGGGTCGGCTCGGTGGCTGCCACCGCAGGGGCGACAGGGGTCGGCGCCGGGGCCGCTCCACCGCCGAGGCGCTCGCCGATTTGCAGCTCGAAGGCCTTCAGCGCAGGGTGCTCGGGAGCGACCGAGGCGAGCCCCTCGAAGAGCTGGCGAGCCTTCATCATGTTGCCCGCGTGGCGCCACTGCGCGAGCCCCGCCTGCGCGAGGAAGAAGCCCCTGGTGGCTCCCTCCGCGCGCGCCGCGGACTGCTCGGCGAGCTCCGCCACCCGGACCCAGTTGCCATCAGAGCCGCCCCACACCTCGCGAAGGAAGGCGAACGCGGCCTCGTTCGGCGCGGCGGCCATCGCAGCCTCGAGAGACTTCACCGCGTTCTCGGGGATCTTGTGCCACACGGCCCAGCGGGTTCCGAAGCCGACGGCGACGTGGGTCGCGGCCGCGGGCGGGAGGGTACCTAGCGCCGCAGCCTGAGCCGCGAGGATGTCGTCGAGCCGCTTCGCGTCCCCGAGGAGTCCCTCGTAGAGGGCCGTCGCCTCCTGATCGGAGGGATCGGCCGCGTAGGCCTTCGCGAGGAGCCCCTCGACCTCACTCGGAGCGAAGCGGCGCGCGATGCGGGCAGCGCGGACGAACGCGCCCGCCTTCTCCGACGCGGTGGCCGATCCCGTCGCCGCGCGGAGCAGCTCCCCGACGCGTTCTTGCCACGTCGCCTCGGTCGCCTGCACGTCCTCGAGGGACGCGCTCGCGGCGGCGAGCTTGCCTCCCGACGCGGAGAGCGCCTGCGCGAACCGCTGCGTCGCCCCGTCGTAGTCCCCGGCGTCGCAGAGGACGTTGCCGAGCTCGAGCAGGAGCGCAGGCGCCTTCGGTCCGTCCGCGGCCCCCTTCAGCTGCATCTCGAGGAGCTTCTGGACCATGTTGAGCTTGCCCACGGCCCAGTACTGCCCGCGCGCCTCGTCGAGCGCGTCGAGGAGCTTCGGGTTGGCCTTGTAGGACTCCTGGAAGGTCTTCAGCGCCTTCGCCGTGAGAAGGAGCCGCTGCGCCTGGACGCGGCCGAGCCTGAGCAGCAGCTCGGCCTTGTTCGCCGCGTCGCTCTCGGCGGCGCTGGCCTTCTCCAGCTCCTCCGCCAGTCCTTGCCAATCGTGGTTCGCTTCCAGGTACGAGAGCCGCTCTCCGAGGTCCATGCGCTATTCCTTCGCTCTTCTTCCTTGAAATCGACGGGGTGGGTCTGTGACGACTGCGTCCCTCTCGGGACGGGGCGCGGCGGGGGCCGCGCGGGACTTCACGGTGACTCCTCTGACTCCTGCGACGGGCGTGACGGGGCGAGCGGGGGAGACGCCCCCGGATCGCTCACTGCGCCGGTCCGCCGAGGCTCTGCATGAGCGACTGCGACTGATCGCACTGGGCCTTGTACTTCACGGCCTTCGGCCCCTTGCAGGTCCGCGTGTTGAAGCTCTTCAGCAGCTGGAGCGCCTTGTCCTTCTTGGGCGGGCTCATGACGGCGTAGGTGCTGCCGAGCGCGAAGGCGAGCTCCGGGTGCTGCCCCTCGACGTCGGCGTCCTTCGCCTTCTCGAGCGACGCGGCGGCGTTCGCGAGATCGCCCTTGCCTTGATACGCGTTCGCCAGATGCTGGAGGAGCGAGACGTACCCGGGCTTCTTCGCGTCACCGACCTTCAGTCCTTCGTTCGCGAGCTGGATGGCGAGATCGTTGTAGTTGAGCGAGACGTAGAGCTCGAGCAAGGGACCGTAGAAGATGAGCTCGCTCGGCTCGTGCGCGATGGCCTTGTTCCACGCCTCGACGGCCTTCTGCTCGTCGTCGGTCTGCAGGTACACCTCGCCGAGCTGGAAGTAGCAGTCGGAGTAGTTCGGGTCGACCTGGACGCACTTCTCGAGCGGCTCTCTCGCCTCGTCCCAGCCCGTCGGGCCCTTCTCGGCGAGCATGCGGAGCGCCTTGCCGCGGCGGAAGAGGTAGTCGGCGTTCTTCGGGTCGAGGCGGGAGGCGGTCGCCATCACGCTCGCGACCTTGTCCCACGCCTCCTTCTTCTCGTACGCCGAGCCGAGCTTCCGGAAGAGCACGTGGTTCGACGGGTCGAGCTTGGTCGCCTGCTCGTACTTCGAGATGGCGCCGTCGACGTCGACCTTGACGAGCTTGTCCGCCTCGTTGGCGAGCTCGATGGCCGTGATGGCGTTGCGGTTGCAGCCCGCCGAGAGGGCGGCGACTCCGAAGGTGAGCGTGAGCGCGACGGCGCGGAGCGAAGGGAGGTTCATCCTGATCTCGCGTAGAGAGTGTGTGACGATGTGGCTCGTGGGACTGCCGGACTGCGACGCTGAAACCAAGCGAAAGACGGAGGCGGACGAAGACGGACCGACGCGAAGACGACCGACGGACGCGCCGCCGAGAGCGGAGGTCGCGTGGGCCCGCGGAGCGGATGGGACCCTGGTCGTGAAGGGCCCGCAGGATAGCCACGCGGCCGAAGGCGCGTCCAGGGCTATCGCGTCCCCACCGAGACATTCTGCGAACCGCGCAAAGATACGCTCTCGGCGTGAGCCCGCCGGGGAGCGCGTCCGCCCGTGAGCCCACGCAGCCTCGGGCCTGCGCCGCTCCCCCCGCCGGCCCTCGGTGACGGAGCGCTTCGTGAGCACGCCCCGAGGCGCCGGCGCTCGCGCACGCCTCCTCACTTCTGGCCGTCACGACCGGAGAGCGTCCTCGGCGCGCCCCCGAGCTCTGCGCCGGCGTCGCGAGAAGGTCCCCCACGACGTCGCGACCGGAGAGCGTCCTCGGCGCGCCCCGAGGCGTCGCCGAACCCGACGCTCGTCCACGACACGGCCGAAGGGCGCGCGCTCGCGGCCGAGGCCCGCCGGGGCCCTCGCCGCACGGGAGGACGATTCCTGCCTTGCGCCGAGGGCCGAGGTGCCCCTAAGCTGCCGCTTCACATCCGTTCACGTCCCACGAGCGCTCGTGGGACGACCGCCCGACCTCACGGGCCGCAGCCTGCGGCTTCGCGAGATCGCGCGGCGCGGATCCTCGCTTCCCCCATCTTCTTGCTCCAGACCTCGACCAAAGGAACTCCTCGGATGCCGTCGCGCCTCACCAAGCTGCCGACCCTCGCCATCGCGGGCGCCCTCATCGCGACCTTCGCGATCCCCGTCCTCGCCCAGCCCGCGCCGCCGGCCAAGACGACCGGCGCGGCCGCGAGCGCCAGCGCGTCCGTGGCAGCTCCCGCTGCCGCGAGCAGCGGCGCCGCCCCCGCCGCGACGAGCGGCGCGCCCGCCCCGACGGCCCCCATGGACGGACAGACGTACTCGGTGAGGCTCCGCGATCTCGAGCAGCGCGTCGACGAGCTGAAGGAGCAGATCCGGCGCTCCCACACGCGGCTCTCCCTCCTCAGCGACAGCGTCCTCGCCGGCGGCGCCCAGGGCGCGCGCGCGGAGATCGTCTTCCAGAACGATCTATCCAGCGCGTTCCGCCTCGTGAAGGCGCTCTTCGTCCTCGACGGCGCGGTCCAGTACAACAAGGCAGACGACAGCGGCACGCTCGCCGAGCAGTCGACGATCCCCATCTACACGGGCTCGGTCCCGCCCGGGGACCACACGCTCCAGGTCCTCGTGACGCTCCAGGGCAACGGCTACGGCGTCTTCTCGTACCTGAAGGGCTACAAATTCGAGGTCCGCTCGACGCACTCGTTCACGGTGACCGAGGGCAAGACGATGGCGCTCCAGGTCATCGCCTACGAGAAGGGCAACGCGACCACCGTGATCGAAGAGCGCCCCGCGCTCCGCTTCTTCGAGCGGCTCTCCTCGGGGATCCAGGGCGGTGGCGGGCAGCCAGCCGCGCCCGCGCCGAGCGTCTCGGCAGGCCTCTCCATCGGGGGCAAGTGATGCCGACGACGAAGGACGTCCCCCGCCGGTCGCGCGCGGGGACGGGCACCGTGCGCCGCCTCCTCGGCCGAGCCGGGATCGCCTTCGCGCTCACGCTCTCGACGTCCGCGTTCGCGATCTCCTCGGCCGACGCTCCCGACGTCGCGTCTCGCGCCGTCGCCGCCGCCGACAAGGAGTCCGACTCCGTGCGCACCGCCATCGCGAACGCGAAGGCCTCCGAGCGCTCGCCCGAGCAGCGCATCGCCGACGCCGAGGTGCTCCTGAAGAGCCGAGACTTCGCGCGCGCCATCACCGCGCTGAACGAGATCGTCGAGAAGTATCCGACCCACCCGACGGCGTATCCCGACGCGCTCCAGATGCTCGGCGAGGCCTACTTCCAGGCTCGACAGATCTACTCGGCGCGGCGCGTCTTCCGCGAGATCCTCGAGAAGGGCGCGGAGAGCCGCATGGCGCCCTACGTGCCACGCGCCTACGCGCGCCTCGTCGACATCGCCCTCCGCCTGCAGAACCCAAAGGACCTCGACGAATTGCTCGCGAGGATGGGGGACGCGAGCGCCGACGCCACGCTCCAGTACGCGAAGGCGAAGGGCCTCATCTCCAAGAAGTCCTGGGCCGCCGCGCGCACCGCGGCGAGCAGCGTGCCGTCGGGGCACCCGTGGCACCACCAGGCGAAGTACCTGCTCGGCGTCATCGCGATGCGTGAGGCGCAGGAGAGCGCGCCGCCCGTCCCCGCGGGCGAGAAGCCCCCGCCCGCGCCGCCCACGCGCTTCGCGCCCGCCATCGAGTCCTTCCGCCAGGTGACGAACCTCGCGCCCGACACGCCCGAGCACCGCAAGGTCATCGATCTCGCGTGGCTCGCGATCGGACGGCTCTTCTACGAGGCGGATCAGTGGTTCGAGGCGATCGACGCCTACCAGCACGTCGACCGGCAGTCCGGAGACTACGGGACCGCGCTCTACGAGCTCGCGTGGGTGTACGTGCGGCTCGGGGACTCCGACCGCGCCGAGCGCGCCCTCGAGGTGCTCTCCGTCGCCGATCCGGGCAACTCGCTCATGGCCGAGGCGACCCTGCTCCGCGCCGATCTCATGCTCCGAGCCGGCAAGTTCGACAAAGCGGACGTCGGGTACGAGTCGGTCCGCGCCGAGTACGATCCGATGCGCGAGCGCGTGGACGCCTTCCTCGCGAGCACGGCCGACCCGGCCATCTATTACGACAAGCTCCTCGCCGAGCAGCTCGAGACGGGCGGCGTGAGCTCGCTTCCCCAGGTCGCCATCGACTGGGCGCGCGCAGAGGAGGACGGGCCCGCGGCGTTCGCCGTGATCGACGACATCGCGCAGTGCCGCGATCTCATCCGACAGTCGCAGATCCTCATCGTCAAGCTGCGGGGCATCCTCTTCGCCCCCAATCGCGTCCGCGCCTTCCCGGATCTCAAGGCCGGAGACGAGCGCGCGCTCATGCTGCTGAACCGCATCACCCTCGCCCGGAGCACCATCGCCGACGGGCTGGACGACGTCGAGCCGCGGGAGGTCTCGGGCGAGCTCGCGACGGTGCGCGCCGAGCGCCGGGCCCTCCAGGCGCGAGTGAAGCACGTCCCCGCCTCCGAGAGCGACATGGCCGAGCGAGAGGTCTCGGCCCAGCGCCAATGGAACAAGGTCGGGCAGAAGCTCCAAGAGCTCCAGCTCGAGGTCGACCAGCTCCAGGCCATCGTGAACGGCCTCCGCCGGATGATCACCGAGGGCGCGGGGCGCGATCCAGCCGCCGTCGCCCAGTGGAAGAAGGAGCTCGAGGAGAACGAGCGCGATCTCAAGCAGTTCCGCGACGCCATCGACCGCACGCGCAAGCAGGTCGACATCGGGCGGACGCAGGTCGGCTACGGCGACACCCGCTTCCAGGACGACGACGAGGCGCGGGTGCAGTTCCGCGAGAAGCTGAGGCAGGAGGTCGCGCTCGTGGCCGGCGGGGCGGCGGGCTCGGCCGCGCAGGCGTACGCGGGCCGCGTCACGGGCGTCCTCGCGTCGGCCGACGCCGCCGAGGCGAAGCTCCTCCAGATGCGCAAGGACATCGACGCCGAGGTCCAGAAGAAGGTCGTGGCGGTCCAGGCGGCCATCGACAAAGAGGCGAGCCTCATCGCGGGCTACGAGACCCGCCTCGCCTCGCTCGACCAGGAGGCGCGCCTCGTCGTCGGCGAGGTCGCGATGAGAAACTTCACGCGCGTCCGCGACAAGCTCCGCGCGATCGTGCTCCGCGCCGACGTCGGCCGCGTCGAGAAGTCGTGGGAGCAGCGCGAGGAGCAGATGGTCCGCGTGAAGAACCTCCAGATCGAGCGTGTCCGCGAGGAGCAGCTCCTCATGCAAGAGCTCCGCGAGGTCCTCGACGACACCCAAGACGCCGCCGACGCCCCGGACGCGCCCCAGGCTCCCTCACCATGAAGATCGCAGCTTCGACCACGAGAACCCACCGGCTCCGCTCGCACCTCTCTGCGGGGCTGGTCGCGCTCGTCACCCTCGGGATCGCGCTCCCGGCCGCCTCGCAGCAGCCGGCGGGCGCGCCCCCCGCGTCGAGCGGCGCCGCGAGCACGACGGCGACCACGCCGCCCGCGCCCACGACCTACACGGCGCCCGCGGCCGTCACCCAGCCCCAGGCGAAGAAGAGCGCCCCGCCGCCGAAGGCGCCGTCCGACGAGCAGATCGCCGCGCTCGAGCGGATGGCGAAGGACGTCAAGGACTACGAGAAGGACGCGCGCGACTTCCGCGACGCGATCACGACGGTCGTGAAGCACCACTACGAGGCGCGCCGGCGCCGCGTGCTGTCGGGGCTCGATCGCGAGATCGCGACCGAGCGCGAGGGGCTCAAGAAGGCCCGCGACGAGGCCATCGAGCGACTCGAGGCGTTCATCGCCCGCTACGGCGGCCCCGCGTCCCACCCCGAGCACACGCCCGCCGCGATGTTCCGCTTGGCGGCGCTCTACGAGGAGCGCGCGCGGCAAGAGATGCCGAACGACCAGCTCCCCGAGGGCCTGAAGCCGGCGATCGCGCTCTACAAGCGCGTGGTCACCGAGTTCCCGAAGTACGGCGAGCGCGCGGCGATCTTCTACTACCTCGGCCACGCGCTGAACGACGCGGGCCGCCAGCCCGAGGCGCAGCAGTGGTGGCGCGCCCTCGTCTGCGCGAACCACTTCGGCGTCCCGCAGCCCGACCCGACCGACGCCGCGCGCGACCTCATCGCGAAGAAGCCGCAGGACCACAGCGAGAAGTGGTGGGACGCGTGGTACGGGATGCACACCGATCCGATCGACGTCGAGGAGAAGAAGGGCAAGCGGCGCCCCGCCGCGAGGCCCGCGCCCAGGCCTGCCGCGAAGGGCGCGAAGAAGGCGGACGACGCGAAGCCGACGGCGGCGGACGAGGAGCCGGCCACGAGCGAGGACGAGCTGTCCTATCGGCCCATCTACCTCGAGAGCTGCGCGCCCATCCCGCAGAAGATCGAGCCGGGCAAGGAGACCCGCTACGTCGCCGAGGTCTGGTGGCAGATCGGCGACTTCCACTTCGAGCTGCTCGACACGAAGGGCGGCCCCTACAACTACAACCGCGCCGTCACCGCGTACCGGCTCGCGATGAG
>CAYNEK010000046.1:0-16525 GCA_964396175.1 uncultured Polyangiaceae bacterium
ACAGGCTTCAGCAGTCGGATCGAGGTGGCTCAGGAATTAGATGCGCCGGCCCTGCTCGCGAACCCCAGGAAGACCGTCGACGGCGAGGTCACCACACTGCCCGCGCGGTCAGGCGGCGACGCGAAGCCGCTCGAGCACCCGCCTCGTCGACCGGACACGCGCCTCGTCGTGGGCGGCCTTGCGGAAGTAGATCGCCTGTCCGATCGCCTGCATCGCCTCGTCGAGCCGCCCCAGGTTCGCGAGCCTCGCTCCGTAGAGCGCCCAGAGCCGCGCGTCCTCACTCGCCAGAAAACAAGCCTCTCGAAGCGCGGCGAGCGCTCGCTTGTGTCGCCCCTTCGCCCACTGCCGGGAGGCGAGGCTCGCCAGCTCTTCGACGCGCTGCGTGGGGACGGAGGGGGACATGGGACGTGCCTTTCAGTCGCCCGGGGATGTGGCCAAGTTCCGGGCGTCGTCGCAGAAGAACGCAAGCCCTACGCCAGCTCGCAGCCACCCGAGATCATTCGACTTGTCCCTGCCCGACGGGGCGTCGCCCCCTGGCGCTCGCGTCATGGCGTCGGGAGGCGGACGCGCGGAACGAGGCGATCCCGGCGGGGCCGGCGCTCGCGCCGACCGACGCGGCCGCCTCGACGCTCGCGAGCGCGTGCGGGGCGGCCCTCGAGGCGACACCCGATGCGGCGCGCGCGTAGCGAACTCAGGGCGTCGGCGGCGCGCGCGAGGGCGACACCGCGCCGTCCTGGAGGGTCACGCTCCGCGCGATGCCTCGCACGTCGGCGAGCCGCCGCCCGACGACGTCGGCTGGCCCCTCCGTCACCGCCTCGAGCGCCAGACACCGGCGCGTCCGCAGCGCGAAGACGACCACACGCCCCGCGACACGCTCGGGATCGCGCGCATCGCGCTCGATCGACGCGCGGCTCCGCGAGTGCCAACCGGGGAGCACCCCTTCGCTCTCGTCGACGGTTCGTCCCCACTCCACGGGCGTCACATCGGAGCTCCGGCGCAGCTCCGCCTCGCAGCGGTCGAGGCTCGTCGCGCGCGCCTCTCGCTCGACGCGCACCCGGATCCACGTCCTTGTCCGCGCGTGTCCCAAGACGAGCCACGGGGTCTTCGCGTCGTCGACCGTCCACTCGCGCGCGGCAGGGAGGATGAAGGAGATCCCGTGGCGAGCCGATCGGACCTCCGCAGACGGACCTTCCCAGCCGGTCGACGCGACCCCTCGAGCGGGCTCGGGCACCGACGCGGTGGGAGGGGCCGACGGAGCGGACGGTTTCGACGGAGGCGCGCACGACGCGACCCCGAGCGAGAGCCAAAGGATCGCCCTCACCGCCGCGGCCCCGCTCGCCTTCGCTCGGGGCCCGAGCCTGACGACCTCGACAGCCAAAGGATCGCCCTCATCGCCGAAGGAGCACGTAGACCGCTCCCTCCCCGCCGTCATCCGGAAGCGCCGTCGCGAACGCCGCCACGTGCGCGCTCGCCTCGGCCTGGCTCAGCCACGCCGCGATCTCGCCGCGGAGCACCGGGGGGCCCGCGGAGTGGCTCCCCTTGCCGTGGATGACCAGCGCCACGCGCTCACCCAGGGCGCGCACCTTGCCCAAGAACGACGCGAGCGCCGCGCGCGCCTCGTGCGCTCTCATCCCGTGAAGGTCGAGCCGAACGTCGATGGACAGCTCCCCGCGCCGCAGGCGGCGGACGAGCCGCGCGTCGACATCGACCCGGCGACCCACGAGGGACCGGCCATCGTCCGACACCTCGAAGCGCTCGGAGCCCCCTGTGACGAGAGCGTGCAGCTCGCGACGCGCCTCGTCGTCCGACGGGGTGGGTGCCACGGGAGGTGTCTGCCGCGACGCGGCGACCGGCGTGACGCCGTACATGAGCGCCGCGAAGGACGTGTCCGCGTCAGTCGCCGCGGGCGTCGCCTCGGGCGCGTGACGCTCGCGGGCGCCGGCGGCCGCGACGGTCGTCGCCACGCCGCGAAACGGCGTGAAGAACGGTGCCGCGCGCGCCTTCCCCTGCCCCTCGCCCCGCCGTGCTCGTCGCGGCTTCTTCGTCATGCGACGCTCATGGCGTGCGTTCGGCTCACCTGCCGTCCGCGGGGTGAGGTAGGAGAGGCAGGGTCCGCCCGATTCACGCGGCGACTCTGCCACAGCCTCCGATGAACCGCTGCCCCGTTTGCTCCACGCCGTTCGAGGATGGCGCGGTCCTCTGCATGAGGTGCGGCGCCGAGCTCCGCCGGACGGGGCTCCTCACGCCCGAGCCGCCGCGGCAGCTCACCGTCCCGGCGACGCCCCTCATGGCCAGCCCCCGAGCGACGCTCGACGACGCCGGCGCGCCCGCGCTCGGCCAGGCGGTGGGCGCCCCGGGCCACGCCCCCGCGCCCGTCCGGCTCGCGCCCGGCGCCATCGTGGACGGGAAGTACCGCGTCGAGCGGGTCCTCGGAGAGGGCGGCATGGGGGTCGTGTACCTCGCCCAGGATCTCAACACCGACGCGAAGGTCGTCGTGAAGGCGCTCCACGCGGATCTCGCTGGAAACGAGGAGTTCCGCGCCAGGGTGCGCGCGGAGGCGCGGGCGCTCGCGCACATCGATCACCCCAACGTCGTCCGGCTGAACGCGGTCGTCGCCGCCGAGGGCTCGCTCCTCCTCATCATGCAATACGTCGAGGGGGAGAGCCTCGACAAGTTCGTCGAGCGTCGGGTCCGCGCGCGCCAGGCGATCTCGCTCGAGGAGGCGCTCACGCTGTTTCGGCAGATCGTGATGGGCGTCGGCGCCGCGCACGCCGAGGGCGTCGTCCACCGGGACATCAAGCCAGCGAACGTCCTGCTCCGCAGCAAGGACCACGTCGCGAAGGTCACGGACTTCGGCATCGCGAAGTCGGAGGAAGACGCGAAGGCGGGGCGCGGCATGACGCGCGGGATCATCGGCTCGCTCTGGTACATGTCTCCGGAGCAGGTGACCGGGCAGCGCGATCTCGACAAGCGCGTCGACGTGTACGCGCTCGGGATCGTGCTCTTCGAGCTCCTCATGGGGCGGGTGCCCTTCGACGGCGACAGCGAGTACGAGATCATGAAGCGCCACGTCGAGGGCGAGCTCCCGAGCGTCTCGGCCGCGCGGCCAGACATCCCCCCGGAGGTGGACGGCATGATCCGCCGCGCCTGCGCGAAGAGCCGCGACGACCGCTACGCCTCGTGCGAGGAGCTGCTCGTCGACGTCGAGCGGCTCCTCGTCAAGGTCGCGCCGCACGTCCTCGGCACCGCCGTGCACGCGCTGCACGTCCAGCCGCCGCCGACGCCCGTCGACGCGATCGGCCCCTCGGCCGCCGCGCCGCCGCCGGTCGTGGCGCCCCTGCCGCCTGCGCCCCCTCCGCCGCCCATCACGCCCGCGCCCACCGCGCCCCCGATCGTCGGCGAGGCACCGCCGCGGCGGGGGCTCGGGATCGCGGTCGGCGTGCTCGGGCTCGTCGCCCTCGTCGCGATCGGGGCGATCGGCGTCCGCTGGTTCGGCGGCGGCGCTCCCGGCGATGCGCCCGCGACCGGCGGCTCCGCGGCCCCGACGGCGAGCCCCTCGACCTCGCACCCGCCCGCCCCGGAGGAGGGCCTCGCCGCGCTCGCCGGGCGCTGGGTGAGCGACTCGGAGCGCCACTACGAGGCCGTGTTCACGAGGGGCGGCGACCTCGAGTTCCGCGTCCGCTTCCCGACCGAGTTCGAGGGGCAGAACTACATCGAGGGGGAGCCACGGTTCACGCTCCGCGAGGGCAAGAGCGCGGGTATCTACGCGGTCGAAGACAAGATCCGCCCCGTGCCGCCCGTGGGCTTCACGTACGAGCCGTCGTCGCGTGGGACCTGCCAGGAGGACTGGACGGAAATCGGCGGGCAGCCGCTCGTCGCCCGCTGGGATGGCTCGCGGCTCCGGGTCGATCTCGCCAAGGTGACGCCCGACGCGGGGATGTTCCAGCGGTCGGGCGCGAAGATCGTCGGGTGCAACAAGATCGGAAAGAGCAGCGCCTCGAAGATCGAGAGCTCGCTGCACCGCGAGTAGCGCGCGACGAGCGCACCGCGATCCCGGAGAGCGCCGCGCGCCCGCGGGCCGGACACCCCGCGGGGCCGACGCGTCGGGGGCGCTCGTCGACGTCCGAGCAGCACGTGACGCGCCGCTGCGACCCTCACTTGCACACGACCGTGAACACCGCGCTCTCCATGGATGTCACCCTGTGGCGCGCGCCGTCCTCGATCGAGCCGACCACCTTGACCGGTCCCGCCGCGCAGATCGCCGCCGCGGCGCCCGCCGCCACCGCGCTGTCGATCTTGTGCTCGATCTTCTCGGTCACGCCGACGCCGACGCGCTTCTGCGTGACCCCGTAGGTGGCGAGCTGGGTGAGCACGCTCCCGTCGAGCTGCCGCACGAGAGAAAACGGCTGGATCGTGACATCCGACGCGTCCGACGCGCTCGGGCCGAGGGTCAGCACGACGATCATCGAGCCGTCCGCGTGCGCCTCGAGCGGCCCCTTGGTCAGCGTGAGGTTCGCGTCTGCGATCGAGGGCGACACGGCGAGATCTTCGGCCGACGGCACCGAGCAGGCCGTGGCGACGACGAGCACCCCGAGGAGCATCCGGCGCACCATGATCCATGGAGAGTACACCGAAGCCCGCCAGCTCCTCCACCACGCGCTGCGTCACGCCCCGGTGACGCTCGCGTCGTGCGCGGCCAGCCAGTCCATCATCGGCGCCCACACCCGCTCGGGGGCGGACGAGCCGCCGACGACGCCCACGTGACCACCCGGGACGGCGACGAGCGTCTTGTCGCGCGAGCCCACCAGATCGATGATCGCCGCCGTCGCCGCCGGCGCGGCCACGTTGTCCGTCTCTCCGGCGAAGGCGAGCAGCGGGCACGTCACCGCGCCGAGCTCGCACGGCCTGCCCCCGAACGAGAGCCCCCCGCGGAGCAGCTTGTTGCCGTGGACGACCTCGTGGATCATCTGCTTGAAGGCCTCCCTCGGGTACGGGATGAGGTCGTTCACCCAGGTGTTCACGGCGTCGAAGGCGCGGACGTAGTCCTCGTCCCAGAGGTTCTGGGCGAGGTCGAGCCACTTGGTGACGACGCGCCGGCCGCTCATCACCTTGAAGCCGAGCGAGCTCGCGACGCCCGGCACGTTCCCCATCCTGTCGAGCACGGCGTCGAGGCCGCGGGCGCCGAGCCGCACCGCGAGCGACATGACGCCCATCTTGTCGAAATCGACCGGCGCGCCGATCGTCACGAGGTTCTTCACGGCGCCGTCGCGGAAGGTCCCCGCGTGGAGGAGCCCGAAGATCCCTCCCATGCAATAGCCGACGAAGGACAGGCCACGCTGCCCCGTGATCTCGAGGGTCCGCGCGATCGCGGCCGGGATCCAGTCGAGCACGTAGCGGTCGAGGCGGACGTCCTCGTCTCGCCGATCCGGGACGCCGAAGTCGACGACGAAGACGTCGAACCCCGCGTTGCGCAGCGTCCGCACCATCGAGTGCTCGGGGCGGAGATCGTACACGTAGGGCCGCACCATGAGCGGCGGCACGAGGAGGACCGGCGTCCTGTGGCGCTCGGTGTCGAGCGCCATCGTCTCGTGCCCGAGATCGAAGGTCTCGTCGCCGAGCGGCGAGATCCGCGAGACCTCGAGCTTGCCGTCCTTCAGCACGATCTCGCGCGCGGCCGTGCCCATCACCGGGCGCGCGGCGCCGTCGACGAGGTACGCGACGCCGTTCACCGCAGAGAGGACCGCCCTGTCGGCGACGTGCCGCAGCCTCCTCCGCGCCGAGCCGGTCCCGCCGGATCCCGCCCCGCGCGTCATGGGACGCCGTCCCCTCCTGGCCCCCCCGGAGGGTACGTCGCGAGGATGGAGAAGGAGTACGTGAGGTGCTGGTGCGGGACCTGCGACCAGTCCGCCGAGGGCAGCGAGCGAGAGACGCACGTGACCAGCTCGCGCGAGGGCTTCTTCTTGATCGAGCCGCTCTTGCCAGCCCAGAGCCGCGTGCGCTTGCGCTTGAAGTCGACGTCGAGGACGAAGTTCACCGTGCCGCCGGTCGCAGAGCGGGGCGCGCACGACGCGTTGTCGCGGATGGCCTTGGCGAGCGCCTCCTCGAAGTACGGCAGCCTGTCACACTGCTCGGGCGGGGTCTTCGCGGCGCCGGCCTTCTTGCAGCGGACCATCTTGACGTCACCCACGGTGAGCGACTTCCCCGGCTGATCGGGCGGGACGATGGGGACGTTGGTCACCACCGCGCTCGCGGTGAAGGCCGCGGACGCCGACGCCGAGGCGCTCGCGCGCGCGTCACCCGCGTCCTTGTCCCGGGGCCGTCGGAAGAAGTAGAGCGGCACCGACACCAGGATGAGGCCCGCGACGAGCGCGACCGCCATCTGCACCTTCAGCGAGCGGTCGCGGCCTCCGACCCCGAGGTGCCGCATGCTCGCCGCGCGGAACGAGTCGCGAGGCCCGTCCGGATCGACGCGCGCGCCCTCCTTGTCGGGCGCGCTCGAGAGGCTCGGCCGCCTCCGGGACTCGGGGACCTCGGGGAAGGGCATGAACCGCCCGGGGGCTATGCCCCTTCGAGCAGCGTTCGTCCAGAGCGTCCGGGCTCGCCTCGCACGAGCGCCGCCGAGATCTGGAGGGACTCGGGCAGGAGGCCCTGCACCTGCGAGACGACCTGCTCGACGACGTGCTTGGCCTCGTCGACCGCGGGCCCCGTCATCGCGACGGCGAAGCGGAGCGGCCCGGTGCGGCCCGCGACGAGCGGCGTGATCGAGACGAGGAGCATCTCGGAGAGCTCGATCACGCGCTGGGCGACACGGCGGAGCGCGAGCATCTCGAGGATGGTCGGTCGGTCACTGACCATGCGGTTCGGTCCACGCAGCTCGTACCGCGCGAGCGTGAGGGACACGTCGCTCCACTCGGCGAACTGGCTCTCCTCGTCGAGGTGTCGGCGCATGTGCTCGGGGTCGAGGAGCCCGGTGAGACCATCTCGCCGAGAGAGGTACTGACGCGCGCGGCGGTGCTGCGCCGAGTCGGCTTGGAAGGACACGAGCTTCACCCGCATCTCGCCGAGCTGGATCTCGCCGCCGTGCATCAGGTTGGCGCTGGTCTTGCGATCGTACACGTGGTCCACGTACGTGCCGTTGGTGCTGCCCTGATCCTCGACCGTCCACGAGCCTGCCTGCCAGCGCAGGGTGGCGTGGTGCCCCGAGACGGTGGCCTCGGGCACGACGAGATCGCGGTCGCCCTTCCGGCCCACGGTGAGCACGGGCTTGTCGAGCGAGTAGAGCGTCCCCACGGCCTCGACGGCGTTCGTCGCGTAGGTGACGAGCAGCGACTGCGAGCCCGGGGCCAATTGCGCGCTGGCTCCTCGACCCGGCGGCGGGCCTGGATCGAGCCGCTCGCGCGGGACCTGCGTCGGCGTCGACGTCATCTGCGTCGGGTTGAAGAAGCGCAGGTGCTTGGCGACGGGGCGGAGCGGAGCGTCCTCGGCCATGCAGCGGTGGACCTGCTTCACCTCGTCGACCGAGAGGCCGCTCGGCACGTCGAACATGATCTGCTGACGCATGGGCTTCGCGCGGGGCTTGCTGCCGGGCTCGGGCACCCGGCAGGTCCACATCTCCCAGAGCGTGAGGCCCACGGCGTAGACGTCGTCTTCGGCCGAGGCGCCGCCCGACTTCAGCCGCTCGGGGCTCATGTAATTGGGCGTGCCGCCGTCGGGAGGCGCGCCAGGGCGGCGGGCCGAGACGCGCGCGCGCTCCTGCGCGAAGCCGAAATCGAGGATCATCGCGCGGTCGTCGGTGACCATCACGTTGCCGGGCTTGAGGTCACCGTGCACGAGCCCCTGCGCGTGGATCGCCGCGAGCCCCGAGCAGATCTCGCTCGCGATCTTGCGGAACTCGTCGGGCGTGTAGCCGCCGTGCGCCTTTCGCCGACGGATGTGCGAGTGGAGCGTCTGGCCGGGGATGTGCTCCATGACCAAGATCGGCCCCCACGCCGAGGGCGCGAGATCGTGGACGCGGCACACGTTGGGGTGGCTGACGCTGCGAGCGTGGAGCAGCTCTTGCCGGAGCGCCTCGTCATCGCCGGGCATGCGGGACTCTTCTCGCACCACCTTCAGGGCCACCGTCTGCTGGGTGCTGCGATCGTACGCGAGAAACACCTCGCCCATGCCGCCCTTGCCGAGGCTCTGCCGGATCTCGTACCGCTCGTTGACCACGGTCCCGTGGCCGATGGGAGGAGCTTTCGTGGGCGGCATCTGGGGAGGCGCCTCGTGCAGAGAGGCGCGCCCGACACGCTCGTTCAATTCGCCGTGCGCCGCAACGCGAAAGAGGGGGCGCGGTCAGCCGTCGCAGTTCAAGAGCTTGTCGATCGGCGTACATTTGCCGCCGAATTCTGCCGCACACACGATGCCGAAGCAGCAGCCCGCGAGCGGGAATGGCCCGCACTTGACGTTTGGACAAGCGGGGAATCCAGGCCCGCACAGCGGGGACGACCCGCCCGCCCCGGCCGTCGGCGAGCCGCCCGTCCCGGCCGTCGGCGAGCCGCCCGTCCCGGCCGTCGGCGAGCCGCCTGCGCCTGCGGGCTGCGGATCACCCGCCGCGCCCGCCGACGAGGATCCCCCTGCGCCTGCGGGCTGCGGATCACCCGCCGCGCCCGCCGACGAGGATCCCCCTGCGCCCGCGGTCTTCGGATCGCCGCCCGTCCCTCCCGTCGACGAGCCGCTCGCGCCGCCGCCAGCGGCACCCGCGCCGGAGGCGCCCGCCGCCGCACCGGCTCCGCCCATGGCTCCACCCGCGCCCGCGTGACCGGCGACCGCCCCGCCGCCTCCTGACACCGCGCCTCCGACGCCCCCTGATGCGCCGCCCGCCGACGAGCCCCCGTCACCGCCCGCTCCCGGAGGATCATCTCCGACGACCGCCTGCCCCTCCGCGCACGCGCCCAGCACGAGCAGCGCGGCGGCGAGCAGCGGGCCGCCGCAGCGAAGGCTCATGGATCCGCGCCGCCGCAGCGAAGGCTCATGGATTCGCGCCGCCCCCGCCAGACGTCGCGCCGCCGCCACCAGACGTCGCGCCGCCGCCACCAGACGTCGCGCCGCTGCCTGAACCCCCGCCGCCGCCCGACGCACCACCGCCGCCCGACGCACCACCGCCGCCCGACGCACCGCTGCCGCCGCCAGCGCCACCGGTGCCCGGCGGCAGGCACAGCCCGCCGTCGTCCAGCACGCCGCAGGTGTTGTCGTCGACGCAGCAGTCACACGAGCCCTCGATCACGCAGTTGCCCGTCGCGCCACCGGCACCGCCCGCGCCGCCGCCACCCGAGCTCCCGCCCCACGGATCGCCGCCTTGTCCGCCGTCGCCGCTCGACCCCGCCGAGTTGCCCGTGTTGCCCGTGTTGCCCGTGCCCGCGCTGTTGCCGATGTTGCCCGTGTTGCCCGTGTTGCCGGACCCAGCGGTCCCGGCCTTGTTGCCCGAAGAGCCTGCCTTGCCTGCCTTCCCCGCAGAGGGGAAGCCGGCGCTGCCTCCGTCGCCGTCGCCCTCCGAGCCCGACTCCGCGGAGGCGCACGCGCCGATCGCGACGAAGAGACCGAGCCAAGCCAAGGATTCGTAGGTGCGTCGGCGGGTGCTTGTCATGCGCGGCGCAGAGAGACTAGCCGAAGATCGGGTGCACGGGCAACGCGGACGAGGCCGGCGACAATTCGGAGCGCCGAGGCGCGAGGTTGGCTACGCCGAGCGGTGATGAGCGAGCCTCTCACGATCCTCGAAGCCATGGGGCTCTCACCTCCGCTGGAGCGCCTGCGCCAGGCGAAGATCGCGCTCCTCGGCGCCCCGCACGTCCCGCCCTCGCGGCTCGGGCTCTCGAGCCTCGGGCTCCTCCGCCCGAGGTGGGGCGTGCCGCTGTGGCTCGGGCTCTGGATCGTCCCACGCAGGGCGATCGTGACCAACCTCTTCAACCACCGACAGACGCCGATCGCGGCCGGCTGGAGCGTCCGCCGCACGCAGGTGGAGGACTTCCGTGGACGCGGGCTCACCTACGACAGCCACAACGGCACCGACTTTTCCATCCCCGTCGGCTCGACGGTGGCGGCGGCGGCGGCGGGGCGCGTGGTGCGAGTGTGGAGCGAGTTCCACCGAGGGGGCCTGAAGATCGCGATCGATCATGGCGACGGGCTCATCACCTCCTCCGCACACCTCGCCCGCCCGCTGGTGCGCGTCGGGGACGTCGTCCGCGCCGGAGCGCCGATCGCCATCTCCGGCTACAGCGGGCTCGACGGCTTCGCCACCTTCCCGTGGGGGACGCCGCACGTCCACTTCAACGTGTGGCAGGACGGCGTGCCCGTCGACCCCTTCGCGCGGCAGGGCACCCAGGAGTCGTCGCTCTGGCTCACCGAGCCGCCCACCCCCGCGCGCGAGGGGGGCGGGACCGTGGCGCCGACGGCGTGGGACGACGACGCCGTGCGCCGCGTGATCGAGGGGTGCCTCCACGACGAGACGCGCGCGCGTCTCGCCGCCATCGACGACCCATGGCGGCGAGGCGGCGAGGTGGTCGCGGAGAAGAACTACTACCCGACCCGCTTCCCGGTGGACGCGCAGCTCCTCCGCGCTCCCACCACGCGACACCCACGCCTCTCCCTGCCCTTCGCCGCCGCGGACGTCGACGGCGTCGTCTTCGCCGACGATCTCGCCCGGCGACCGCCCAGCGGCCCTCGACGCGCGTGACCCCGCCGCCGCGGACGTCGATGGCGCGTCTTCGCCGTCGCGCCTCGCCCGGCGTCCGCCCGGCGGCCCTCGGCGCGCGTGACCCCGCCGCCGCGGACGTCCACGGCGTCGTCTTCGCCGACGCGCCTCGCCCGGCGACCGCCCAGCGGCCCTCGACGCGCGTGACCCCGCCGCCGCGGACGTCGATGGCGCGTCTTCGCCGTCGCGCCTCGCGCGGCGTCCGCCCGGCGGCCCTCGGCGCGCGTGACCCCGCCGCCGCGGACGTCGACGGCGTCGTCTTCGCCGACGCGCCTCGCCCGGCGACCCGAGAGGCGTGGCGTCTTCGGAGAGATGGGAGTACGCACCGTCCATCGTGCGCCCCTGGGTCGCTGCGCTCGCCGTGCCCTTCACGCTCGCCGCGTGCGATCGCCCGCCCGAGCCGGGCCCCTCGACGCCTGGCTCTCGGTCCGTCGCGCATGCCCCGACCACCGCCAACCAGCCACCGCCCGCGTTCTCGCCCCCTTCGTCCGCGGCGCCGCCCGCGCCGCCCACCCACCGCTGCATCATCCCACAGCTCGACACCCCGCCGCCCGCCGTCCCCGCAGGACCGGACCCGCGGTGCCCCGTCGACCCGGAGGGCAAGCCACCGAAGGTGCCCGAGGGGACCGTCTCCTTCCCCTCGTCGAAGGACGGCGCGAAGGTCACCGTCGAGGTGATGCGCGAGGAGCGGCACCGCGAGCGCGGGCTCATGTACAGGAAGACGCTGCCCGCCGGTCGCGGCATGCTCTTCGTCTTCGACGACGTCGATCGGCGCGGCTTCTGGATGCACGACACCTGCCTCGCCCTCGACATGCTGTTCCTCGGCGAGGACGGCACCATCGTCCACATCCTGGAGAACGTCCCCACCATGAACGACGCCCCCCGAAGGAGCGGCTGCCCCGCGAAGTACGTGCTCGAGGTCCCCGCCGGCTACAGCCGCAAGCACGGCATCAAGGCCGGAGACCGCGCCGTCGTCGAGGAGCCGGCGCGATGAGCCAGCCTGCCCTCTCCTCGAGCGCCTCGGCCTCTCGCATGCGCCTCGCGGCTGCGTTCGCGCTGCTCCTCGGCGCCTCCGCCGCCGGCTGCGACGAGAAGCCCAAGGCGAGCCCGAGCGCGGCGAGCCCTTCGACCACGGCGACGCCCACGCCGTCCGCGCCCGTCGCCGCCCCGCCCGCCTCGACGGCGCCCGCCGCGCGCGCGCCGCGGAAGACCGCCGCCGACTGCAAGAAAGGGCTCACCGTCGAGTTCTCCGACCCCGCCCTCGAGGCCGAGGTGCGGCGCAAGCTCTCGCGCGAGAAGGGCGCGATCTCCGCCCCGGATCTCGCGACGATCCGCTCGATCAACCTCTCGGGCGCCAAGGTGCACGAGCTCGATCCGTGCGTCTTCCCGCTCCTCTCGGGGATGAAGGATCTCTTCCTCGGCCCGGGGGATCTCGACGATCTCACGCCGCTCTCGACGCTCTACCGGCTCGAGTCGCTCCGCGCGTCGCTGAGCCGCGTCTCCGATCTCCAGCCCATCGCGCGGCTCACGAAGCTCGACCGGCTCGACATCGGCCACACGCCGGTCTCGGATCTCGCGCCCATCGCGTCCCTCGTCCACCTGACGGAGCTGTCGATCGACGGGACCGGCGTGCGGGATCTCACGCCGCTCGCCGGGATGACGAAGCTCGAGAAGCTCTCGATGAAGAAGACCGCCGTCACGGATCTCTCCCCGCTCTCGAAGCTCGGGAAGCTCCGCTTCGTCTACATCGAGGGCTCACCCGTCGAGGCGCCCGTCATCCCGGGGAGCCGCGCGAAGGTCGTTCAGTAGCGTCCCCCGCGTCGACGTCGAGGGCTCGCGCCGTCGAGGCGCCCGTCATCCCGGGGAGCCGGGCGGAGGCGGCGCGGCGAGAGCCCCCGCCGGCGCCCCCGCGCCGAACACCCTCGGGAACGCCTCGCGCGCGCCGTCGAGGACGAACTGCATCGCCACCGCGGCGAGGATGAGGCCCATGATGCGGCCGATGATCTTGATGCCCGTCTTGCCGAGGAGCCGCGCGACCAGGCTCGCCGACCGGAGCACGAGGAAGGTGACGAGGCTCACCGCCACGATCGAGGCGACGAGCGCCATGCGGTGCTCGAAGTGCTCGGCCTTGCCCGCGAGCACCATGACGGCCGCGATCGCGCCAGGCCCCGAGAGGAGGGGCAGCCCGAGCGGGATGAGCCCCACGTCGGCCTTCTCGCTCGCCTCCGTCTCCTCCTCGGGCGTCGACTTGGTCCCCGAGTGCTTGGCGCTCATCATCTCGACCGCGACGCCAAAGAGCAAGATCCCGCCCGCGACCTTGAACGCCGGGATCGTGATGCCAAAGAACGAGAAGAGGTACCGCCCCGCGAGCGCGAACACCCCGAGCACCACGAGGCACGTCGCGGACGCGACGAGCGCCGTCCGCGCCTGCACCGCCCGCGGCTGCGCCCCGACCAGCCCCAAGAAGATCGGCACCGCGGCGAAGGGATCGACGATCGAGAAGAGCGAGCCGAAGGACAGCACGGCGAAGGCGAGCATCGACATGCTTCGCGCTCAGAGCGGGAGTCCGAGCGAGACGAACAGGTACCTGCTCCGCGTCGGCTTGGGCAGCGGCGTCGCCTCGGCCGGCTGGCCGTGTCGATCGTAGTAGCGGTCGTTCGAGAACAGATCGCCCGTGCGCGAGAACGGCACCGCGAGCATGAGATCCATCGACACGACGAGCCACCGCGGCAGCGCGTCGAAGGCGACGCCCACGCCGAGCGGCACCTCCTGGAAGACCCCGCGGCGAGGGCGGAGGTGCGCTCCGCTCGGCGGATCGACCTCGACGCTCGGGACCTGCATGACGCTCCAGCCGATGCCGAGCGTCCCCCACGCGCGGAGCCGCGAGGTGATCGGCCACGTCGGGTGCGCGTACGCCCCGAGCGTCTCGACGCGCATCGGATCGATCTGGAAGACCGCCCCGGGCGCGGGGGTGTTGCCGGGCGCGATCGAGACGTCGTGCCACGCGCGCTGGTAGCGCAAGGAGACGCCGAGGTAGGTCGCGACCTCGCCGCGCAGGTAGGCGCCCTGCCCGAGCCCCGCGCGGTACGACACCGGGCCGTCGAGGGTCACCCGCTTCGACCAGCTCAGGCTCGGGCCGATCTCGAGCTGGTGCGCCTCGGGCTCGGCGCGCGACGGCGCCGCGACGAGCCAGCATGCCGCCAGGACGGACCACGGGACGCGACGCACGGCCAGCGCTTCTACTCGATCCGACGCCGCCGTCGAGCCTCGAGGAGACGGCGCGGCCCTCCTCGCGCGGGCGGTGGCTCGAGGGCTCCCGTCGCCCCCTCGGCCTGCGCGAGGAGACCCGGCAAGCCTCCTCGCGCGGGCGGTGGCTCGAGGGCTCCCGTCGCCCCCTCGGCCTGCGAGGAGACCCGGCAAGCCTCCTCGCGCGGGCGGTGGCTCGAGGGCTCCCGTCGCGCGCTCGGCCCTCGAGGAGACCAGGCGGACCTCCTCGCGCGGACCGGGCGGCGCGAGGAGGCTCGACAGACGCTCACTGCACGGTCTCGTCCGTCAGCGCCTTCCAGTACATCTTGCGGATCTCGTTGTGACCGACGGTGTTCGGGTGGATGCAGTCCGCGACGAACCAGCCGGTGCCGTCCGCCGTGTGCGAGATGCCGTGCCCCATGAACGTGGCGTGGAGCGGGAGCACCTGGTACCCGCGCTGCGTCGTCTCCTCGGTGACGATGCCGTTCCACGCCGCCCAGAAGCCATCGGTCGGCGTGATGGGGAACGCGCCGAGGACCCCGCCGCAGTAGTTCTTGAAGTCGCCCGCGCCGTCGCTCGGATCGTAGATGTCCGCCGCGAAGACGAACACCTCGACCCCGTCACCGAAGCGCCCGGGCGCCTTCAGGGCGTCCAGGTACTTCGCGAGGTTCTGGCGGAAGGCGGCCTTGTCTTGCTCGTCCTTCCCTTGGAGGATGTCGAGCGCGTACTTCTGCATGTCGTTGCCGCCGATGGTGACGGACACGAAGACGGGGCCCGGGAGATCCGACGGGAGCGCGTCGACCTGCGCCTTCATGTTCTGAGAGGTGGCGCCGCCCTTCGAGCCGTGGACGTGCTTCTGGACGTTGAAGCGGGTCTTCAGGTCCTTGCCCGCCCAGGCGGGGTACTTGGCGTCGTCGTTCTGGTAGAGGAGGTCGTAGAAGAAGGGGCCCTTCCCGCCGCCGTCCGAGATCGAGTCGCCGAGCTCGATGTACGTGCCGAAGGTCGTCGGGACCCCTGAGCTCGGCGTCGTGCCGCCCACCCCGCCGAGGCCCGCGGCGCCGGAGCCCGCCGTCGCGCCCGCGCCCGCGCCGCCGAGGCCGCCCCCGCCGGCGCCCACGCCGGGCGGGGTGATGTCGTTGCCGGAGTCGCTGCCGCTGCACGCGAGCGAGCCGAAGAGGGCGGTGCCGACGATGGCGGCGGTGACGAGGAGTCCTTGGCGGGGGAAGAGCATGCGGCGGAGGATACTCGACTTTCGGCGCCGTCGCGCGCCGTGTGCTATCGGCGCCCCGCCATGGGCTTCGCGTGCGGCATCGTCGGGCTCCCCAACGTGGGGAAGAGCACCACCTTCAACGCGCTCGGCGGGCACGCCGAGGCCGCGAATTATCCCTTTTGCACCAAGGATCCCAACGTCGCCATCGTCAGCGTCCCCGACGACCGCCTGGAGAAGCTCGCCGCCATCGTCCACCCGGAGCGGATCGTCCCGGCCACGATCCGCTTCGTCGACATCGCGGGGCTCGTCCGCGGCGCGTCGAAGGGCGAGGGCATGGGCAACCAGTTCTTGAGCCACATCCGCGAGGTGGACGCGATCGCGCACGTGGTGCGCTGCTTCGAGGACGGGAACATCGTCCACGTCGACAACAAGGTCGATCCGGTGGCCGACGTGCACACCATCGACACCGAGCTCGCGCTCCGCGATCTCGAGAGCGTCGAGAAGCGGCTCGAGCGCGCGAGGAAGATGGTGAAGGCCGGCTCCCCGGTCGAGAAGGCCGCGATCCCGCTCTGCGAGGCGCTCGCGAAGCACCTCGACGCGGGCCTGCCGGCGCGCACCTTCGAGCTCCCCGACGACCCCCACGCGCCCGCGATCTTCCGCGAGCTGTGGCTCCTCACGGCGAAGCCGCTCTTCTACGTGGCGAACGTGGCCGAGTCCGCGCTGTCCCGGCTCGAGGAGGACGCGCACCTCCGCGCGCTCGTCGCGCACGCGGCGAAGGAGGGCGCCCAGGTGGTGCCCATCTCGGCGGCGATCGAGGCGCAGATCGCGGAGCTGCCGCCGGAGGACCGCGGAGAGTTCCTCGCGTCCGCGGGGCTCGTCGAGCCGGGCCTCCACAACGTGATCCGCGCGGGCTACGAGCTGCTCGGCCTGGCGACCTACTTCACGGCGGGCAAGCTCGAGGTGCGCGCCTGGACGATCCGAAAGGGCGCGCTCGCGCCCGAGGCGGCGGGCGTCATCCACACGGACTTCGAGCGGACCTTCATCCGGGCCGAGGTCATCTGGTGGGAGGATTTCGTCGCGCTCGGCGGCGAGTCCAAGTGCCGGGACGCCGGCAAGATGGGGATCGAGGGCAAGGAGTACGTGGTGCGCGACGGCGACGTGATGCACTTCCGCACGAGCGCCTGAGGGCTCGCGGGGCGGGCTCGCGGCGAGCGCGGCGAGCGGCGCTCGGGTCGGGATCGCGCGCCGCTTCGGCGTCCTCCGCCGCCCGCTCGCCCCCTCCGCGCGCCGCTTCGGCGTCCTCCGCCGCCCGCTCGCCCCCTCGGCGCGCCGCTTCGGCG
>CAYNEK010000046.1:16625-17786 GCA_964396175.1 uncultured Polyangiaceae bacterium
GCCGCCGACGACAGGACTTTGTGATCCGTTTCGGTGTCGTCGGCCGCCGACGACAGGACTTTGTGATCCGTTTCGGTGTCGTCGGCCGCCGACGACAGGACTTTGTGATCCGTTTCGGTGTCGTCGGATGCCGACGACAGGACTTCGTGATCCGTTTCGGTGTCGTCGGGCGGCGGCGTCGATCCTTCGGCCGCTCCGGCGCCTCCCTCATCCTTTGCGCCGTAGCTTCCGCACCTCGGCCATCGCCGCCTTCACCTTGTCGCGCGCCTCCTTCAGCTTCCGCGCCTCGTCCGCCTTCGCCGCCCGCGCCGCCGCCCGCGCCGCCGCCTTCGCCGCGCGGTCGGCCGCGCTCTCCGCGCGACGATCGTGCATCCAGAAGCGCGCCCCGTAGCTGCGCCCGAGCCCCTTCTCTCGGGCGTGCCGCTCCACCGCCTCGGCCACCTCCGCCCGCACCTTCTCGGCCCGCACGAAGAACGCCGCGAGCCCGCCTCGATCCCGGAAGTGCGCGCTCTTCGCCTCCGCGTCGCGCCGCGCCTCGAGCGCCTTGTCCGCCTGCGCGAGCAGCCGCCCGAGCTCCTTCGACAGCCCCGAGAGCCCCGCCGCCTTCTCCGTCGCGAACCGCGCGGGCCACTTCTTCATCGTCGCGAGCTGGTCGCCGAGCACCGGCCTCGCGAACTCCGAGGGCGTCCTGTGCGCGCAGTAGCTCGCGAGGAGCGCCGCGCCGTCCTTCATCGTGCCCGCGGCCCGCACGAACCGCCCGACGAAATCGTCGAGGGCTTCGTCCGCCGCCGTCACCTGCGCCTGCGCTCGCACGACGTCCTGCCGACGCTGGCGCCACGCGAGGTGCGTCTCGGCGCAGTCGGCGACGAGCTTCGCGATGCGGGCCGCCTCGGGGCCGTGCCCCGCGCTGCGGAGCTTCGCTTCGGTGAAGACGAGGCCGTCTTCGACGCTCGAGAGGGATTGGGTCTTCGAGAGGGTGGGAGCGGACATGATCCCAAACCGTATCCGGCCGCCGCCCGACCCGTCAAGCCACGCGCCGCCTCGGGCTCGCCGGGCCGGACGCGCCCACCGCCCGAACGCCGCCATGACGCGCACCGCCCGAGCGCCGCCATTGCGTCGCCGTGACGCTCACCGCCCGAGCGCCGTCCGCGCGTCGCCGTG
>CAYNEK010000046.1:18007-31406 GCA_964396175.1 uncultured Polyangiaceae bacterium
CTCACCGCCCGAGCGCCGTCCGCGCGTCGCCGTGACGCTCACCGCCCGAGCGCCGTCCGCGCGTCGCCGTGACGCTCACCGCCCGAGCGCCGCCATTGCGTCGCCGTGACGCTCACCGCCCGAGCGCCGCCATTGCGTCGCGGAGCCCCGCGACGAGCCCCGGCGTCGCCTGGCCCTCGACGCGGTACCCGCCCCGCGGGCGCCCCCGCTCCTCCGCGAGCCAGAGCACCGCGCGCCCGCCGTCCGGCGCGAGCAACGTCACCTCGACCTGGTCGCCGACCGCGCGCGTCTCGGTCCACGACACCGCCGCGAGCGGCGCACCACCCCGCAGCCGCCCGAGCCTCCGCTCGACCGACGGGCGCGCCGCCCGGATCGCGTCCGGTCCCGGCGCGTGCACCGCCCGCTCGCCGCGCCGGACGAGCGCCTCGAAGAGCCTCGACAGCGCCCGAAGCCCCGGCTCCCCCCCGGCGCGCAGCCCGAGCGACACGACGTCCGTCGACGCGTGACACCCCGCAGCCCCGGGCCGCCGGACCTCGAGCTCGACGCCGCCCGGCAACAACACGTCGAGCTCGTGCGCGCGCGTCCGCCGCAGCTCGCCCCGCAGGCCCGCCACCCCGAGCGCCTCGGCGATCCTCCGGCGCACGTGGAACGCGAACCACCGCCGCCCAGGATCGACCGCGAGCAGCGCCGCCTCCGTCACCGGGCGGAGCTCGTCGTCGCCGTGCTGCTCGAGGTACGCGCCGAAGAAGCCGGTGCAGTCGGGCTCGAACACGCAGCTCCGGCACGCGGCCGTCTTGACGCGGCGGCGGGTCTTGTCGTCGTACTTGTCCTTCGTCGCGAGCCCGTCGCCGCTGAGCGTCGCCGTCTCGGTCGCCTGCCCCGCGTGGTGGATGTGGCCCGCGAGGCGCGGCTCCACGCAGAAGGGGAGGTTCCCGACGTGTACGTCGAAGCCCTCGGGGAACGCCTCGACCATCGCGCGGAGGCTCGGCGCCATGTCGCGGTAGCGCGCCTGCACCGCGTGGAGCTCGGCGAGCTCGGAGATCCCGGTGTCGTAGGGGTTCATCATGTCGACGTGGAGCTGCTCGATCCCCCGCGGCAGGAGCAGCTCGGCGAAGCGGTGGACGTCCTCGTGGTTCGACGCGACGAGGCACATGTTCGCCGTGACCTTGCCGCCCCGCGCGCGCACGGCGTCGACCGACGCGAGGAGCTGATCGAACGAGCCCCTTCGCCGCGTCGTCCGCTCGTGGCTCTCCTTCGTGGCGCCCTGGAACGAGAACCGGAACTCGAGCCGCGCCCCCGTCGCGAAGACCGCGTCGAGGAGCTCTCGGCGACGGAGGCGCGCGCCGTTCGAGAAGATCACGATCTCGTCGAAGCCGAGGGCGGCGGCCTCGCGGACCACGTCGACGAAGTGGGGCAGGATCGTCGGCTCGCCGCCGAGGATCGTCACCCTGCGGTGGCCCTTCGCCCGGGCGGCGGCGAGCCGCGCGACGAGGTCGGCGAGCGGGACGATGGGCGCGCGCCCGTCGTGGGTGTTCCGCCCGCTGACGCAGAAGACGCAGCGGTTGTTGCAGAGGTGCGAGAGCTGGATCTCGAACTCCGCGCCCTCGGGCGCGGGCGCGCCGCTCGCCAACGGGAGGCGCACCTTCGGGGACATGGACGCGCTCACCGCGCCCGCAGTCTAGCGCAGCCGCGACGCCGAGAGCGCCCCAACGAGCGGCGCGCGCTCGAGCGCGCGCGACCCCGCCGCGCCGACGGGCCCGCGCGCCGCGTCGAAGCGGCGTGGCGTCGCGGCAACGTGCCGGCCTGGCGTGCCGGCCTGGCGTGCCGGCCTGGCGTGCCGGCCTGGCGTGGCTCCGAGGCGTGGCGTCGCGGCAACGTACCGGCCTGGCGTGCCGGCCTGGCGTGCCGGCCTGGCGTGGCTCCGAGGCGTGGCGTCGCGGCAACGTGCCGGCGTGGCGTGACCCCGAGGCGTGGCGGCGTGGCGTCGCGGCAACTTGCCGGCGTGGCGGGGGCCTCAGGCGTACGCGCTCCGCAGGACCTCGCTCGGGAGCCCCCCGAGGAAGTTGTCCCGCTCGTCGAGCTCGCGCATCCACGCGAGATCCTCCGGCGACGACGGGTCGTCGGCGATCGCGACGAGCCTCCGCACCCGCGCGACGTGCGCCCGGATGCGCGCCTCCGCGTACCCGACCGTCGAGCCCGTCCGCAGGATGAACGGCCAGTCGCTCGTCTGCGCGAGGAGCGCCTCGCGGATCGCGAGATCCACGGCCTGGCCCTGGGGGCCACGCGCGAAGCGGTGCCGCGCGACGAGCTCCTCGACGTCGCGGCTCGCGTGGTGCACGTGCCGCCAGTACGGCGCCATCGTCGGCCCCACCCACACGTCCCCGTAGCCCCCCGCGCCCCACGACGACGCGTTCGGCGTCGCCGCGAAGGACTCGGGGTGCCGCGCGAGGTAGCCTCCGAGGCTCGTCACCGTGACGTCCCGCACCTCCGCGTGCGCGTGGCGGAAGATCCACTCGACGAAGGTCGGCCCCTCGAACCACCAGTGCCCGAAGAGCTCGGCGTCGTACGGCGCGACGATGACCGGCGCGACCGGCATCACCGCCGAGAGCTCGGAGAGCTGCCGCGAGCGGTGGCGCAAGAAGTCGAGCGCGTCCGCCTTGGCCCGCGCGAACGCGACGCCAGGCTGGTAGGGGAGCTTCTCCTCGCCGCCGGTGATCCGGTGGTACTTGAGCCCGGTCATCACCCGCGCGCCAAACGGGCCGACCTCCCCCTCGAGCTCCTCCTCGGGCCGATCGAAGCCGATGTCGCGGTAGAAATCGCGGTAGTACGGGTTCCCTGGGTAGCCGATCTCGCGGGACCAGACCTCGCGCGTCGCCGCGTCGTCCCGCGCGAAGAAGGCCGTGCCCGACGGCGAGACGACCGGGTGGTAGACCCCGAACGGGGGGCGCGGCGTCGCGTGGAGGAGGCCGTGCGTGTCGAGGACGGTGAACCGCACGCCGACGTCCGCGATCGTCGGATCGTAGGTCGGATCGTAGGCGCACTCGGGGAGCCACATGCCCCGCGCCGAGCGGCCGGTGAGGTGCTCGAACGCCGCCATGCCGAGCCGGAGCTGCGCGCGGAGCGAGCGCGGGCGCGGCAGGAGCCCCGGCAGGTACGCGTGCGTCGCCGAGCAGGTGATGAGATCGAGCCGTCCCGCGTCGGCGTGCCGCACGAGCGCGCCGACGACGTCGTGATCGATGCGCTCCCACACCCGGCGCATGACGGCGAGCCGCTCGGTGTAAAACCGCGCGATGGGGCCGAAGTACCCGTCCCGCTCGAGCCGCCCCGCCTCGCGCGCGGCGAGCCGCTCGAGGCGGCCGAGGTGGTCGTCGAAGCGCCCGACGAGCAAGGGATCGCGCAGCATCGACGCGAGCGGCGGGGTGAGGCTCATCGTGAGCGAGAACGGCACGCCGTCCGCCTCGAGCCGGTCGAACGCGTCGAGGAGCGGGAGGTAGCACTCGACGATCGCCTCGTGGAGCCAGCGCTCCTCGAGCGGGCGCTCGAACTCGGGGTGGCGCACGAAGGGGAGGTGCGCGTGCAGGACCAGCGCGAGGTAGCGGTTCACCGCGCCATCACGTCACGACCGGTCGCGTGCTCCAAGCGAATCCTTGCGATCCGCTGGTCGATCCGCGCCGACACCGCCGCGAGCCGGGCCCGGAGCAGCTGCGCCTCGGCGTCGGTCAGCTCGACCGAGGTCGCGCGCCCGGCCTTGAAGAGCTCCCGGCGCGTCCGGTGCGCCTCGAGCGACGCGGCGATGCCCACCTTCGTCGTGGCGGTGACCTCGTCGGCGGTCCTCGCGGCGAGGACGGCCTGGGTCACCTCGAGCAGCACGGCGTCGCGGAGCTTGATCCGCTGCGCCCGGAGCTTCGCCGCGTTCGCCTCGGTCTCCTTCCCGGCGCTCCTCCCGGAGAGCGCGTCGTTCGGCGTCCAGGACAGCTGGACGCCGACGTCCCAGGTCGTCCGGAACTTGGGCTCCTGGGGGAAGATGCGCGGGTTCGGGTTCGCGTACGTGAGGGAGGCGACGGCGTCGAGGCGCGGCAGCTCGCTCGCGCGCTGCACCTTCGCGGTCTCGACGAGCGCGTCCTCGCCCTTCGCGAGCGCCCGGAGCTCGGGGCGCTTCTCCACGGCCTCCGCCTTCAGCGCGGCGAGATCGAGCGGGCGCGGCGCGAGCTCCACGGTCACGTCCTCGCCCAAGGTGAGCGTCTCCTCGTCGGGCGCGCGGAGGAGCACGCGGAGCTGCGCCTCGGTCATCGCGAGCAGCTCGCTCACCTCGTCCAGCGTCTGCCGGAGGCTCGCGACCTGCGCCTCCGCGCCGAGGACGTCCGCCTTCGAGATCGAGCCCGCCGCGAAGAGCGCGTCCGCGTCCTTCTTGTGCTCCTCGGCCGCCCGGAGCGACAGCTCGAGGACCGCGCGCTGGCCGCTCACCTTGACCCACTGGTAGAAGGCGAGCTTCGCGTCCGTCGCCGCCCTCGCGGCCGTCGCCTGCTGATCGATCTTCGCGGCGTCCTCGAGCTTGCTGGCCGCCGCGTGCGCGCGGAAGAGCCGGAGCGGGTAGTCCGACAGGGGCAGGACGAGCTGCGCCGCGAAGGTCCACTGGTCGACGGGCTGCTGGAACTTCAGCGGGACGGCGACGAGCGGCGTGCCCGGCGCGATGAGCCCCTCCTGCTGGATGACCGGCGCGACGAGGAGCCCGCCGCCGCCCGTGTTCGGCAGCGGGGAGAGCCGCGCGTAGCGCCCGGTGAGCGTGAGCCGGGGGAAGAGCCCGGTCGCGGCCTGATCGACCTTCGCCGCGGCCGCGGCGACGGCCTCGCGCTTCTCGGCGACGTCCGGGCTCGCGGCGCGCGCGCGCTTCCCGGCGTCGTCCGCGGTGAGCCCGCCCGGCACGGGCCGGATGCGCGCGGCCACCTCGTCGGCGAGGTTCACCTCGTCGCGAGGCTTCGCCGGCTTGCCGTCGTGGGCGTCCTTCGTCGTCTTGGGCTCGCCGGGCTCGTCCGCCAGGACGGAGGGACCCGAGAGGAGGACCGCGAGCAACAGACCGAGCGTGGGCTTTCGCATGGGGGAGCAGATACGAGCCCGGGAGGCGTCGGTCAACGCTGGATCGCAACGAGATATTGCGATAGAGGTCGAGCATGCGCAATCGACGCCTCTTCGCCGCGGGTCTCTTCGCCGTGTTCGTCGCCGGCTGTGTGGACGAGGCCGACACCGCCACGTCCACGCCCACGGGACAGGCCGGTCACGGCGGCGCCGGACACGCGGGCGCGGCACAGGCCGGCTCCGCGCAAGGCGGCGCCGGGCACGCGGGCTCCCCGCAGGCCGGCGCGGGCCAGGCCGGCGCGGGGCAAGCGGGCTCCCCACAAGGCGGCGCGGGACAAAGCGGCGCGGGGCAGGCCGGAGCGGGACAAGGCGGAGCGGGGCAGGCCGGAGCGGGACAAGGCGGCGCCGGAGCGGGGCAGGCCGGAGCGGGACAAGGCGGCGCCGGAGCGGGGCAGGCCGGAGCGGGGCAGGCCGGAGCGGGACAAGGCGGCGCCGGAGAGGCGGGCAGCGCACAGGCCGGCGCGTGCTCGGTCATCCACACGGACACGGTGCTCGACTCGCCGCACCTCGACGAGTGCGCGGCCATCGCCTACCCCAACGATCCACCCACCTCTGGACCACACTACCCGGTCCCGACCCACTTCAAGACCTACGCATCCCCCCTGCCCCCGGGCTTCTGGGTCCACAACATGGAGCACGGCGGCGTCGTGTTCCTCTACAATTGCCCCTCGGGTTGCGCGTCCGACGTCGCCGCCCTCCAGGCCATCATCGACGCCTTCCCGTCCGATCCGCTCTGCACCGATCCGCCCACGGGCGCCGAGAAGCGGCTCATCCTCGTCCCTTATCCCGATCTCGACGTCCCCTTCGCGCTCGCGTCGTGGGGACACTCGCTGAAGTCGACCTGCGTCGATCCGGCGGCCATCCAGGCCTTCTTGACGGACCACTACGGGAAGGGCCCCGAGGCCTCCTGCTGGAACGGCGAGGACCAGGGCGCGAAGACCCTGCCCCCCGACTGCGGCAAGTAGCGCCGCCGACCTGCGCGCAGGCTCGGGCTCGGGCTCGGGCGGCGCGCCCCACGCGCGAGGACCCGAGCGCAGCTTCCGAAGCCGTAGCCCACACGCTCGGGCGACGGCCGGCACGGGCTCGAGAGCCCCTCGGAGCCCTCGGCGGCTATCCGAGGACGGAGAGACCGCGGTCGTCCGCCTCGAAGGCGCTCACCGCGGCGCGCGCGAACCCGAGCTCGATCGGCTCCCCCACGCTCACGCGGGCGCGCCCGTGGGCCCGGACGACGAGGCTCCCCGGCGCCGCCTCGACGAACGCCACCGTGTCTCCGCCGAGGGACTCCACACGCGCGACCCGCCCAGGGATCGTCACCTCCCCACCGCCGAGGGCGACGTCCTCGGGTCGGACACCCACCCTCAGCTTCGTGCCCGCGGCCACGCGCGTCGGCGTCCGCAGCTCGATCCCGCCCGCGAGCGCGATCCCGGCCTCGGTCGCCTCGCCGGCGAGGAACGACATGGGGGGGCTCCCAAGGAACGCCCCGACGTACGCCGTGCGGGGGCGACGATACACCTCGAGCGGTGGCCCGATCTGCTCGACGTGCCCGCCTCGCAAGAGCACGATTTGATCCGCGAGCGTCATGGCCTCGACCTGATCGTGGGTCACGTACACGCTGGTCGCGCCGAGCCGATCGTGGAGCCTCCGGATCTCGACGCGCACCTCGGCGCGCAGGGCGGCGTCGAGGTTCGACAAGGGCTCGTCGAACAGGAAGAGCGCCGGCCTCCGCACGATGGCGCGCCCCATCGCGACGCGCTGCCGCTGCCCGCCCGAGAGCGCCTTCGGCAGCCGCTCGAGCAGCGCCCCCAGCCCGAGCAGCTCCGCCGCCTCGGCGACCCTCGCCTCGATCTCGACGGGCGGCGCCCTCCGGAGCGTGAGCCCAAAGGCGAGGTTCTCCCTCACCGTCATGTGGGGGTAGAGCGCGTACGATTGAAACACCATCGCGATGTCCCGATCCCGCGGCGGGAGCCGCGTGACGTCCCGGTCCCCGATGAGCACGGTCCCGCGGGTCGGCGCGTCGAGCCCGGCGACGATGCGGAGGAGCGTCGATTTGCCACAGCCGGACGCGCCGAGCAGCACACAGAACGCCCCCCGCGGGACGGACACGTCGATCCCCCGCAGGATCACCTCGTCCCCGAAGGACTTCTCGACGCCCCGGATCGCGAGGCCCGCGCTCATGGCAAGAGGACGGCGATCCCCATCGAGGGCACGGTCACCTCCGCCGCCCCGTCGCCGCCGATCGTCAGCGTGAGCCCCGAGCCGAGCGCGTCCGTCAGCGTCTCCCCCGCGAAGGACGTCTTCATCGCGTCCGCGCCGAACTTCGTCGACGACGCGTGCGTGGGGTGGGCGTTCAGGACGATGAGCGCGCGCGAGGCGCCCGCGTCGCCCCCACGCCGCTCGAAGGCGAAGATCCCCGCGTCGGGCTCGTCGCCCGTGCGATCGGTCGAGTAGACGACGCGCTGATCGCCCCGCGTGAGCGCGGGCACCGTCCGCCGCAGCGTGGAGAGGCGCCGCAGCCATTGGACGAGCGGGCCCGTCGTGACATAGCCCGACGACCAGAGATCCTCGCGGTTCGCCGGATCGTTGCCGCCCGAGAAGCCCTGCTCGGTGCCGTAGTACACACAAGGGATCCCCTGCTGCGTGAAGAGGAGCCCCAGCGCGAGCTCGAGCGCCCGCGTGTCCGACTCGCCGTAGAGGAAGCGCGGGACGTCGTGGTTGTCGAGGAAGTTCACGGGGAGCTTGCTCGGCGCGACGCCCACCCCGCCCTCTTGGGGCTCGGTCCCATAGTTCTTCTCGCGCTCGCCCCAGAGCTGCTCGATCTTCCGCGTGGGCCCGTGCTTCTTGAGGACGTCGTCGAAGACCTGGAACTTCTGCGCGAAGTGGAACACGGCGTCGAGCTCGCCCGGCCTCGTGTACGCGCCGTTGCGCGCGTCGTCGCCGTCGAAGGACTCGCCGAAGAGCAGGAAGTTCGTCTTGCCGCGGGCGGAGAGGCGCCGGCGCACCTCGGGCGCGAAGGTCTGCCAGAACCCGTGCTCGACGTGCTTCAGCGTGTCGATGCGGAAGCCGTCGATGTTGGTGTCGACGACCCACTGTACATACACCTCGATGAGCGCCTCGCGGACGGCGGGGTCCTCGGTGGCGATGTCCTTCAGCCCTCCCGGGAAGTCGCCGAGCTCGGTCTGCTCGTAGTAGTCGACGCAGGGGACGCCGGGGCAATCGCCGCAGTCCATCGCGTGGTCCGTCTCGCAGCGCTTCACGGTCGCCTCGTAGTCGACGACCCTCCCGCGCCGGTGGTACGAGGACGCCCTCTGGAAGATCGCGGGCATCGCGGGCAGTTTGTTCGTCGCCGGATCGTACGGGAAGATGATGGGGGCCAGCCCGGACTCCCCGAGGCTCGTCGAGGCCTGGACGCCGCGCGGATCCCAGTCTGGATCGTACTCGGTCACGTGCTCGACGGGGATGACGTTGCCGAAGCGATCCTTCCGCAAGCCGGACTCGCTGAGGAGCACGTCGGGCTGCCCGTTCTGGTTGATGTCATAGAAGAAGAGCTGCCCCATGTGGTTCGTCACGATGTCGACGATGACCTTGATGCCGCGCTCGTGGCACCTGCGGACGAGGCGGCGGAGGGCGCCGATGTCGCCGAAGTGTGGGTTCGGCTGGGTGAGATCCTGGGCCCAGTAGCCGTGGTAGCCGTCGACCCCTGCGTCCGTCTCCACGTTCTTCACGACGGGGGAGATCCAGACCGCGGTCACGCCGAGCGCGCCGAGGTAGTCGAGGTTGTCCTCGAGGCCCTTCCAATCGCCGCCGTGGTACCGCGCGGGGATCCCTGGCCGGACGCCGAAGTCGTTGGATCGGTCGCCGTTCGCGAACCGATCGACGAGCACCTGGTACACGATCTCCTCGCGCCAGTCCTGGACGTAGGTCCCGAGCTCGGGCGCCTTCCCGTCCGAGACGTCGAGGCAGGCCCCCGAGAGCAGGGTGGCGAGGAGCGCGGGGATTGAGAGGAGGGACGTTCGCATGCGCTATCACCGATACGAAGAGTTGAACCACCACTCGGCCTCGACACCATAGAACTGCTCCGCGTTGCGCCGCGAGAAGGGATCGTCGCGAGGGTAGAGGAGCTTGGCGTCGTCGTTGCGCCGCGAGAAGAGCGCGATGAGGCGGATCTGCGGGCGTTTGTACGTCCCCTTCCCCGCCGGGGACAGGAAGGGCGCCACGCCGACGCGCCACATCGTCCCGGTGAGCGGGGTCTGACCGTCGGGGCCGATGACGCCCCGACGCTGGAGCTGGTAGGAGCCCTCGACGAAGACACCGACGAGGTCCGAGATCCAATAGTGTGGTCGCAAGACCAGGATCCCCTCGTCGAGATCCTGAAATTGCATGGGCTCCTCGGCGGCCGTGCGGAAGGTCCGCACGTAGCCCGCGCCCATCAGGGCGAAGGAGCCTTGCTCCAGGTTGCCCGAGACGACGACGCGGGTCTCTCGTGCCCCCTTCGTGGTGCGGCGCTGGTTGAGGGCAAAGGGCCGCGAAAAGTCGCCGCCGTACGCCGCGAGATCGCGCGCGTGGCGCAGGAAGAGGTTCACGTGATTGTCGGTGCCCCACGAGAAGACCCCGACCTCCGCCCCCGCGACCCAGCCGAAGTCGCGCGGCATCTCCTCGTACTGCCCGGGGGAGGTCTCGCGCTGCCCGGAACCGAGCGAGTGCGCCTCGGCGTAGCCGACGGCCTTCAGGTGGAGCTTGCCCGCGAGCGGGACGAGCTGCTCGTAGCGCAGCGCCTGCACGATGCGCGCGCGATCGAGGATGGCGACGTCGGTCGTGCCGACCTGGTTGCCCGGCAGCGGGCGGAGAGACGTCTGGCGCTGGAAGGGGTCGAGCAGGCGGTTGACGCCGAAGGCGTACGAGAGCTCGAGTTTGTCGGACTTCCAGCGGGCGCCACCGCCCACCAGGTTCAGGTTGTCGAGCGGCCAGAGGTCGAGGAGGTACGCGTCGTCGCCGCGGACCATGCGGCTGCCAGCCCACGCGCCGACGTGGCCGTCGACGAGCCCACCCAGATCGACGTAGAGGTTGCGCACCGCGGTCTTCGCGGAGAAGTCGCCGGACTCGTGGAAGAGCGGCTCGCCGATCGCGAGGGTGGCGACGACGCGCGCCGGGAAGGTCCGCGCGCCGCTCGTGTACGTGTCCTCGCGGCGGAACTCGAGCTCGGCGTACGAGGACTCGTCGAGGCGCGATCCCCAGGCGACGAGGTTCGCGTCACGGCCCTTGCGACCCGAGCCGTCGGTCGCCGCCATCACGCGGCCGTACGAGCCGAACTCGAAGCGCCCGCGATCGCTCGGGGGGCGCGGGGGCGCGCGGTCCGGCGTCGCCTCCACGGGGGGCGCGTCGGGAGGAGGAGCCGCCGCCGGGTCCTCGGCGAGCGCCGAGCGCGCGAAGGAGAGCGGGATCGCGAACGTCCAAACGAAGCGCCGCATGGTCGAGGCGCGCGAGTCTAGTACAGCGAGACGGCGTGAGGCGCGCGAGCTTCGTCGCCCGGCGGGGCGCTGCGCCCCTGCGTCCTCCGAGGCCACGCCGAGACCGGAACGGCGCGGCAGAACCACCGGTCGCATCGGCGGGGCGTCCTCGCGACGACCACGGCGGAGCGCCGCGTCCCCTGGCGACATCGAGGAACGGCGCGGCAGAGCCACCGGTCGCATCGGCGGTGCGTCCTCGCAACGACCACGTTGAACGACGATCACGACGGAGCTCTGCGTCCCCTGGCGACATCGAGGCCTTGCCCTGGCGCCGTCAGCGGCGCAGCCTCGGGCGAGGCGGGAACAGCGCTCGCCGCAGCTCGCGGACCGAGAGGCCGGACTCTGCGGCGAGCGTGTCGAGCGCGCCCTGGACGACCCCTGGGCCGAGAGGCTGGACCCCGTCACGACGACGACCGAGCGCCTCGACGAGCAGCGCATGGTAGCGAGCGACGAGGGCGACCCACGGCTCGGCGTGCGCGCCCTCCACGACCGCCCGCAGGTGCGCGATGCGCCGCGTGAGCTCGTCCGGGTGGAGATCGTCGAGCTCGCGGAGCGCGCCCGGGAACTCGGCGGCGAGCGCGCGGAGGCGAGGCCCGGGATCGTCGCCCGAGCGGTCGGCGCGGAGCGCCTCGATGCGCTCGTACTTTCGGAGGAGGGCGCGCGCGGTCAAGGGCGTCGATTGTAGTTGCAAAGCGCACGGGCTCGGGTAGGTTCCGCGCGCCTTCTCGAGGGCGTCCTCGCAGCATCGAGGCGCGTTCGAGCTGGGCGGCTCGGGGCGTAGCGCAGCCTGGTTAGCGCACCAGACTGGGGGTCTGGGGGTCGGGCGTTCGAATCGCCCCGCCCCGACGAGCCAAAGAGGTGACCGCGGCACCCGGAGCGAGTCCCCCGCGCTCCGGGTGCCCAACGGTCGGTTCGCTCGCGATGGACACGCCGCGCGCTGCCGCCGCAAAGCCGCGGCAGCGCGCCCTGACCACGCACGCACGCCCTCCCGAGGCGCCCCCGTCGTCACGACGCAGCGCCGCGCGCGCACGCCCTCGCGAGGCGCCCCCGTCGTCACGCCGCGCCGCGCGCCGCTCCCCTCACTCTCTCGGGATCGACTCGCCACGCGCGCGGCCCGCGTGTACGCCGAGACGCGCGATGTCCTCCGAAGCCAACTTCGACGGGCTGGTCGGCCCCACCCACAATTATAGCGGGCTCTCCTTCGGCAACGTGGCCTCCACGTCCAACGAGCGGCGCGTGGCCAACCCGAAGAAGGCCGCCCTGCAGGGGCTCGCGAAGATGCGCGCCCTCGCGCGGCGAGGCTTCGCACAGGCCGTCATCCCGCCGCACGAGCGCCCCGACGTCCACTGGCTGCGCGCCCTCGGCTTCCGCGGCACCGACGCCGAGATCATCGCACGCGCCGCGAAAGAGGAGCCCGCGCTCCTCGCGGCCGCTTCGAGCGCATCCGCGATGTGGACCGCCAACGCTGCGACCGTGAGCCCCTCCGCCGACACCGACGACGGGCGCGTCCACCTCTCCCCCGCGAGCCTCGCGAACAAGCTCCACCGCTCGTTCGAGCACGAGACGACGCGGAGGCTCCTCCAGGCGATCTTCCCCGATCGCGCGCGCTTCGTCGTCCACGAGGCCCTCCCTGCCCACCCGCAGATCGGAGACGAGGGCGCGGCAAACCACACCCGCTTCGGCGAGGACGGCCCCGGCGTCGAGCTCTTCGTCTACGGCGGATCGATGACACCTGGAGCACCCACGCCGCTGCGCTTCCCCGCGCGACAGACGCTCGAGGCGAGCCGCGCGATCGCACGGAGGCACGGGCTCTCGAGCGAGCTCACGGTCTTTGCTCAGCAAGATCCGTCCGTCATCGACGAGGGCGTCTTCCACAACGACGTCATCTCCGTCGGGCACCGACGGCTCTTCTTTGCGCACGAGCGGGCGTTCGTCGGGCAGCGGGCCGTGCTCGCCGAGCTCGAGCGGAAGGTGCGCGCGACCGGCGCTCCGCTGACGGTCCTCACCGTCGACGAGCAGCGCGTCTCGGTCGCCGATGCGGTGAAGACCTACCTCTTCAACAGCCAGCTCCTCCAGAGGTCCGACGGGAAGTACCTGCTCGTCGTCCCCGAGGAGTGCCGAGAGCACGCGGGGACCGCGACGCTCATCGACGAGCTGCCTTCGATCTCGCCCATCGACGAGATCTTGGTCTTCGATCTCCGCGAGAGCATGCAGAACGGCGGCGGCCCCGCCTGCCTGCGGCTCCGCGTCGAGCTCTCCGAGGGCGAGCGCGCGAGCGTGACGCCTCGCGTCTGGCTCACCGAGGAGCGCTACGCGGAGCTCGTCGCCTGGGTCGAGCGCCACTACCGCGATCGGCTGCTCCCCGAGGATCTCGCCGATCCCAAGCTCCTCGACGAGGGGCGCGCCGCGCTCGACACGCTGACCCAGCTCCTCGATCTGGGCAGCGTCTATCCCTTCCAGCGAGAAGAGGTCGCGCCGCCGACGGTCCGCGAGGACCTCGTCGACGACACGACCCTCGCGTCCCGCTGACGGCCCGGCGAGCCGCCGCCGCGGCGCGCTCCTCGTCCGGCTCCAGCTCCCCTCCGCCAAGGCGACGGGCGCGCCTCGGCGCCCCGTCGCCCCCCCGCGTCGCCCGTACGCCGGGCCGCTCACCCGGCGTGGCCATTGACGATGGGCTCGCCGGCGGAGCACCGCCATGAGGCGCGCGCGCCGGGCCGCTCACCCGGCGTGGCCATTGACGATGGGCTCGCCGGCGGAGCACC
>CAYNEK010000046.1:31506-38003 GCA_964396175.1 uncultured Polyangiaceae bacterium
GCCATGAGGCGCGCGCGCCGTGCCGCCCGCGCGGCGTGACCGTCAGCGGCGGTAGCGCTTCAGCGCCGCGTCGAGGCCCTCGCGCTGCAGCACCTCGAGCACGTGGAGGCGCCCCTCCCCCGTCCGGAACAGCATCCGGTGATGGATGCCGAGGCGCGCCGAGTAGAGCGGCGGCTCGATGTCCTGCATCTGCTTCACGCCGCTCCATCCGTCCCCCGCCCCGAGCTGCGCGGCGCGCGCGAGCGCGTCGGCGGCGACGTGGCGCGGGTGACGCTGGAGCTGCTTCTGCGCGTCGTCGGAGAAGACGGGGATCTGCAGCCCCCTCGGCGCGTCGATGCCGCCCGGCTCCGCGTCGTCGTCGACGTCGGTCGCGATCTCGTCGGCGGCCTCCACCGGCTCGTCGCGGCGAGCGCGCACCTCGATGTCCGAGAGCTTCTGGCGGAGATCGGCCCGCTCGCGGTTGCCCTCCGCGACGAGCCCCTTCAGCTCGGAGACCTTGCCCTCGAGCCGCCGACGCGCCTCGGCGTCCTCGGGGCTCGCGCCCGAGCCGCGGATCTCCGCCGCTCGCGCCGCCGCGAGCGAGCGCTCGGCGTCACGGAGCCGCGCCTCGAGCGCCTCGGCGCGCTCCCGCGCGGCCATCGCGCTCTTGCGGACGGTCTCTTCGGCCTCGCGATCGCGCGCCTCGACGACGCGACGCTCGCGCTCCTTGCGCGCGCTCGCGTCCTCCGCCTCGCGACGCCTCGAGAGCATCCTCCAGCCCGGATCGCCCTCCGGGAGATCGAGGAGCGCCCGGGCGTCCTCGATCGTGTAGAGCAGCGACTCGGAGTCGCCCTCCACGCGCGTCGAGAGCGCCCCGCGCCCGACCAAGATCCCGAGCGCGGGGAACTGATCGAGGAAGGCGTACGCGAGATCTTGCAGCGCGTCGTCGGCGCCCTCGCGGAGCATGTCCGCGACGTCCGCCTCGACGTCGGCGAGGAGCCCGCCGGCGCGGCGCTCGTGACAGAGGTTGAGCGACAGCTCGAGATCGTAGGGCACGTCGTCCCCGGAATCCTGGAGGATCCGGTCGGCGAGCTGGATCTCTCCGGTCTGCGCGCAGTCGAGCAGCACGCGATCGCGCACCGACCGCCTCACCTCGACCGAGCCCTTCGTGAGGACGAGCGGCCAGCCCACCTCGACGAGGGCCCACCGCCGGAAGCTCGCCGCGCGGAGCACGAGCTCCGCGAGCGCGTCCGCGCCGAGCGCCGCCGGGGGCACGAGCGCGAGCTCGTCGGGGGACAGCCGCTGGACGCTCTTCGCGTCGAGCTGCCCCTTCGCGAGCCACTCGCTCCGCGTCATGCCGGCGACGGGCGAGAGCTCGAGCCCCCGGGCCTCGTCCCTCCCCTCGCAGCATTTTTTGTACTTCTTGCCGCTACCGCACGGGCACGGATCGTTCCGGCCGATCTTCTCGGAGGCGCGACGCGCCGTGAAGCCCGTGATGAGCACCTCGTCGTCGCGCTCGGGGAGCGCGTCGAGCACGGGGAGCGAGAGCTTCTCGTCGAGCTCGTGGCCGAGGCGCTTCAGGTCCTCGGGGATCACCCACTCCGAGAGCGTCTTCTGCGCGGCGAGCACGGCCGGCGTCCCGAGCTCCTTGGCCGCGTAGCTCATCGAGATCATCGCGGGGACGTCGGCGACCCGGAGGAGCGAGCGGCGGACGAGCGCGGCGAGCTTCCGCTTCGTCGGCCCGTCAGGGAGCTGCCTCGCGGCGAGCGCGAGCAAGAGGCCCTCACGGTCCTCGGCGAGCGCGTCGGTCCGCACGAGCTCGAGGACGAGCCTCACGACCTCGACGGACGCGGCGCACGCGCGGTAGAGGAGCGGGAGCACGTCGACGGGCGCCGCCTCGAAGAGCGCGCGCACCTCTGCGGCGTCCGAGAGCACCTCCCCCGCGTGCACGCGCGCGAGCGCGGCGAGGTACGGCGGGACGGCCTCGCCGGCCTGGATCGCGGCGAGCGCGGCCTGGAGCTCGGACCGCAGGACCTTCATGGCGCCGGCGCCACCGGGCTCTCGAGCGCGGGGAGCCCAGTGATCTCGACGCGGACGCGCTCGCCTGCGCGCAGCGGCCCGACGCCCTCGGGCGTCCCGGTGACGAGCAAGTCGCCAGGGAGGAGCGTCATGAACGAGCTCACGTACGCGATGAGGCGCGGGATGGGGAAGATGAAATCGCGTGTGTTCCCCCGCTGGCGGATCTCGTCATCCACCTTGCAGACCACCTCGAGCGCGGCCGGATCGACGCCCGTCGTGATCGCGGGGCCCACGGGACAGAAGGTGTCCATGCCCTTCGCGCGCGCCCACTGGCCGTCCTTCTTCTGGAGATCGCGCGCCGTCACGTCGTTCACGGCGAGGAGCCCGAAGACGTGCGCCATCGCGTCCTCTTCGCGGACGTCGCGCGCGAGCCTCCCGAGGACGACGCCGAGCTCACCCTCGTGATCCACGCGCTCGGAGAGCCTGGCGAGCACGATGGGCTCGCCGTGGGCGACGATCGCCGACGGCGGCTTGAAGAAGAGGAGCGGCTCCTTCGGGACCTCGTGCCCGAGCTCCTTCGCGTGGGCGGCGTAGTTGCGCCCGACGCAGAGGATCTTCGAGGGCGCGACCGGCGGGAGGCGCGGCGTGGTCGACGGCAGCTCCGCCTCGCGGCGCGGCTCGTCCCACGGCGCGCCCGAGAGCGCGACGAGCGCGCCCCCCACCTCCTCGGCGAACGCGGCGCGGCCCCCGACGAGGACGCGCACGAAGGAGCGGACGCTCATCGCTCGACGACGACCGCCACGGCCTCGCCACCGCCGATGCACAGCGTGGCGAGACCGCGCTTCGCCGAGCGGCGCTTCATGGCGTGGACCAGCGTCGTCAGGATGCGCGCGCCCGAGGCGCCGATCGGGTGACCGAGCGCGACGGCGCCGCCGTGGACGTTCACCTTCGCGAGGTCGAGGTCGCACTCCTTCGCGCAGACCTGCGCGACGACGGCGAAGGCCTCGTTGATCTCGTAGAGATCGATGTCGCTCTTCTTGAGGCCGAGCCGCGCGGTCGTCGCCTCGATGGCCTTGGCGGGCGCGGTCGTGAACCACTCGGGCGCCTGCGCGACCGAGCCCCAGCCGACGATCCGCGCGAGCGGCTCGACGCCGAGCTCCTTCACGGCCTTCTCGGTCGCCAAGACGAGCGCGCTCGCGCCGTCGTCGATCTTGGACGCGTTCGCCGCGGTGATCGTCCCGTCCTTGACGAAGGCCGGGCGGAGCTTCGCCATCTTCTCGGGGTTGCCCTTCGCGGGCTCCTCGTCGACCGAGACGGTGACGGTGCCGTCCTTCTTCTTCACGTCGACGGAGACGAGCTCGTCCGCAAAGTAGCCCTCCTTCTGGGCGTGGAGGGCGCGCCGGTAGCTCTCCTTGGCGAACTCGTCCTGCGACTCACGCGAGAACGAGCGCTCCTTCGCGCAGAGCTCGGCGGCGTTGCCCATGTGGTAGTCGTTGTAGGGGTCCCAGAGGCCGTCGAAGATCATGCCGTCGATGAGCTCGCCGTGGCCCATGCGGTAGCCGCCGCGCGCCTTCTTCAGGTAGTAGGGCGCGTTCGACATCGACTCCATGCCGCCCGCGACGACGAGGTCGGCGTCGCCGACGGCGAGGGTCTTGGCGCCGAAGAGGACGGCCTGGAGACCCGAGCCACAGACCTTGCTGACGGTGGTCGTGGGTACGCCGTGGGGGATCCCCGCGCCGAGCGACGCCTGACGCGCCGGGGCCTGGCCGATCCCCGCCGAGAGCACGTTGCCCATGAACACCTCGCCCACGCGATCGGCGGGCACCTTCGCCCGCGCGAGGGCGGCCTCGATGGCGATTGCGCCGAGCCGGGGCGCCGCGAGATCGGCCAGGGAGCCGAGGAAGGAGCCGATGGGCGTGCGGGCGGCGCTGAGGATGTAGAGCGGGGCGATCATGGTGACGGCGGGCTTCGCGCGCGGAGGCGACGTCGTCAAGGGGCGTCGCCTCCGCGTGCGTCAGCCCCCGGGCGCCCGCCGCCGCGCCCTCGTCTTGCCCCTCGCGAGCGTCACCCGCGTCGCGCCGCACCTCGCGAAGGGCCGCGCCGAGCGCGGGCCTGCGCGCTTGTCCTCCGCGGCGCGAGAGGGCAGAGCCCCGTGACCCGCATGGGCTCCTCCCTCGACCCCATCCTCCGCCCCCGCTCCGTCGCCGTCATCGGCGCCTCGCAGCGGCGCGGCTCGCTCTCCGGCGAGGTCTTCCACAACCTCCTCGCCTGCGGCTTCCACGGGCCGGTCTTCCCGGTGAACCCCTCGCGCGACGTCGTGCAGTCCGTGAAGGCGTACCCCTCGATCGCCGACGTCCCCGGCCCCGTCGATCTCGCGGTCCTCGTCGTGCCCGCCGACCGCGTGAACGAGGCGGCGCGGGCCGCGGGCGAGCGCGGCGTGCGTGGGCTCGTCGTCATCAGCGCCGGCTTCGGCGAGATCGGCCCCGCGGGGCAGGCGCGCGAGGCCGAGCTCGCCCAGATCGTGCGCGAGCACGGCATGCGCATGGTCGGCCCCAACTGCCTCGGCGTCCTCAACCGCGAGCCGACCATCTCGTTGAACGCGACCTTCTCCCCCACCTTCCCGCCGCCCGGGAACGTGGGCTTCTCGTCGCAGTCCGGCGCGCTCGGCCTCGCGATCCTGGAGCACGCGAAGGAGCTCGGCATCGGGTTCTCGTCCTTCGTCAGCATGGGGAACAAGACGGACGTCTCGGCGGACGATCTCCTGTCGTTCTGGGAGGACGACCAGGCGACGGAGGTGATCCTCTTGTACTTGGAGAGCCTCGGCGATCCGGCGCGCTTCATGAGCGTCGCCAGGCGCGTCGCGCGCAAGAAGCCCATCGTGGTCGTGAAGAGCGGGCGCACCGAGGCGGGGGCGCGCGCGGCGAGCTCGCACACGGGCTCGCTCGCGGGCATGGATGTGGCCGTGGACGCGCTGCTCGGCCAGGCGGGGGTCCTCCGCACGGACACGATGGACGAGCTCTTCGATCTCGCGATGCTGCTCGCGAACCAGCCCGTCCCCAAGGGCCGCCGCGTCGCCATCCTGACGAACGCGGGCGGCCCCGGGATCATGGCGACGGACGCGTGCGCGAGCCGGGGGCTCGAGGTGGTGCGCCTCTCGGACGCGACGCAGGCGGCGCTCGCGGCCTTCTTGCCGGAGGAGGCGTCGGTGAAGAACCCGGTCGACATGATCGCGAGCGCGACGGCGGCGTCGTACGAGCGAGCCCTCGGGGTGCTGCTCCGATCGGGCGAGGTCGACGCGGTGCTCGTCGTGTTCGTGACGCCGATCGTGACGGCGGCGGAGGACGTGGCGATGGCCGTCCTGTCGGCGCAGGGGGACACGGACGAGACGGTCGTCACCTGCTTCATGGGCAAGCGCGGCGTGCAGGAGGCGGTGACGTCGCTCCGGGCGCGCAAGGTGCCGAGCTACGCGTTCCCCGAGTCGGCGGCGGCGGCCCTCGCGCTCGCGGCGCGGAGGGGCGAGTGGCTGGCGCGGCCCGAGGGGGAGGCGCGGGTCTTCGACGACGTGGACGACGAGGCGGTGCGGGCGCTCCGCCCAGCCGAGGGAGCGGAGCCGTCGTGGCTCGCGCCGGGCGAGGTGCAGCGGCTGCTCGAGGCGTACCGGATCCGTGTGCCACGGGAGGCGGTGGTGAAGGGCGAAGACGAGGCGGCGGCGCAGGCCTCCGCGATTGGGTACCCCATGGCGGTGAAGCTGGTGTCGTCGACGATCACACACAAGAGCGACGTGGGGGGTGTGGTCCTCGGGGTGCGAGACGAGGGAGGGCTCCGCGAGGCCGTCGCGGGGATCAGGGAGAAGCTCCGGGCCCTCGGCCGCGAGGCAGAGATCGAAGGGTACCTGCTGCAGCGGATGCACGAGGGGGTGGAGCTGTTCGTGGGGGTGACGAGGGATCCGACCTTTGGACCGCTGGTGGGGTTTGGGCTCGGGGGGGTGGACGTGGAGCTGTGGAAGGACGTGGTCTTCCGGGTGGCGCCGCTCCGGGACGTGGACGCGGGGGAGATGCAGGAGCAGATCCGGGGCAGGGCGCGGCTCGAAGGGTTCCGTGGGGGGCCCCGGGTGTCGCGAGACGAGGTGGCGGAGGTGCTCCTGCGCGTGAGCCAGCTCGTGGTGAGGCACCCCTTCGTCCTCGAGCTGGACCTGAACCCCATCCTCGCGGGGAAAGGCCCCCTCACGGTGGCAGACGCTCGCATCCGGGTAGGCTGACCGAGCCCGGACCGCGCCGAGGGCGCGAGTGGACACGGCCCGAGCCCCGAGGAACCCGCCCCGCGCCCCGAGGAACCCGCCCCGAGCCCCGAAGAAGCCGCCCCGCGCCCCGAGGAACCCGCCCCGAGCCCCGAGGAACCCGCCCCGCGCGACCCGAGACGCGACCTGGTCCTCGCGACGACCCGCCCGGTCATCGAAATTGCCCGTCCGGTCATCGAAATTGCCCGTCCGGTCATCGAAA
>CAYNEK010000047.1:0-11844 GCA_964396175.1 uncultured Polyangiaceae bacterium
GGCACGCTGATCAGCGCCATCCTCTTCCTCCTCCGGCAGAAGTGGCGCACGAGCATCAACCGCTTCGCCGAGGCGATGACGGTGTTCGCGGTCGTCTGCGCGCTGATGTTCCCGTCGATCCACGTCGGGCGCATCTGGCTGCTCTTCTGGTGCTTGCCGTTCCCCAACCAGATGAGCATGTGGCCCAACTTCAAGAGCCCGCTCCTCTGGGACGTGTTCGCCGTCTCGACGTACGGGATGGTCTCGGTGATGTTCTGGCTCATCGGGCTCATCCCCGACTTCGCCATGATGCGCGACCGCGCGAAGACGAAGGTGCGCAAGATCGCCTACGGCATCGTCTCGGTCGGCTGGCGCGGATCGAACCGCCACTGGCAGCACTACGAGCGCGCGTACCTCATCTTCGCGGGCATCTCGACGCCGCTCGTGCTCTCGGTGCACAGCGTCGTCTCCTTCGACTTCGCGACGTCGGTCATCCCGGGCTGGCACACGACCATCTTCCCTCCGTACTTCGTCGCGGGCGCCATCTTCTCGGGCTTCGGGATGGTGATGACGCTGATGGTGCTCGCCCGCGCGATGTTCGGGCTGCACAAGATCGTCACCCTGCGCCACCTCGAGAACATGAACAAGGTCATCCTGCTCACGGGCTCGATGGTCGGGTACGCGTACGGGATGGAGTTCTTCATCGCGTGGTACTCGGGGGGCCAGTACGAGCGCTTCGCCTTCGTGAACCGCGCGTTCGGCCCTTACGCCTGGGCGTACTGGACGATGATCAGCTGCAACGTCATCAGCCCGCAGCTCTTCTGGTTCAAGAAGATCCGGACCAACGTCAAGGTGATGTTCGTCGTCAGCATCTTCGTGAACATCGGCATGTGGTTCGAGCGCTTCGTCATCACGGTGACCTCGCTCCACCGCGACTACCTGCCCTCCTCGTGGAACTACTTCCGCCCGACGATCATCGACGTGAGCACCTTCGTGGGGAGCTTCGGGCTCTTCTTCACCTGCTTCCTCCTCTTCCTCCGCTACGTGCCGATGATCGCCGCGGCCGAGGTGAAGGCCACGCTCCCCGAGGCGGACGCCCACGCACACGACCACGCGCACGATGACGCGCACGAAGCCGTCGGCAGCACCCACCCGGTCCCTGCGGAGTGAGCCATGAGTGACGACAACCACATGAAGATCGTCCAGAAGGAGGTCCTCGGCGGGATGCTCGCCGAGTACAAGTCCGCCGCCGAGATCTACAAGGCGTGCGAGCGGGTCCGCGACGCCGGGTACACCCGGTGGGACGCGCACACGCCGTTCCCGGTGCATGGCCTCGACGGCGCGATGGGCCTCAAGCCCACGCCCATCGGCTGGATCTCGCTCGCCGGCGGGGCGCTGGGCCTCGGCCTCGCGACCTTGATGCAGTGGTGGATGGGCGGGGTCGACTACGCGATCAACATCGGCGGCAAGCCGGCGTTCTCGCTCCAGACATCCATCCCCATCATGTTCGAGCTGACGATCCTCCTCACGGCCTTCTTCACGGTCTTCGGGATGCTCGCGCTGAACAAGCTGCCCACGTACTACCACTGGGTCTTCGGAGGGAAGACCTTCGCCCGCGTGACGGACGACCGCTTCTTCATCAGCATCGAGGCGGACGATCCCAAGTTCTCGCGAGAGGACACCCGGCTGCTCCTCGAGCGCACGCACGCCGCGAGCGTCGAAGAGGTGATGGAGACGGTGGAGGAGCGCGTGGTCGGCGACGGCGCGCACCTCGCGTTCGAGGCGATGACCGGCGTGTCCGCGCCCGGCAAGGCGGAGGACGCGCGATGAGCCGCCCGCTCGGTCTCGCGGTGCTCTCGCTCGCGGCGCTGCTCGGCGGTTGCCGGGGAGGCAAGAGCGACTCGCCGCCCATCCACCTGAACCCGAACATGGACTCCCAGCCGCGCTACGATCCGCAGGCAGAGAGCAAGTTCTACGAGGATCGGCGCACGATGCGCACGCCGGTCGAGGGCACCGTGCCGCGGGGCAACTTCAGCGACGACGAGGCGTATCTCTGGGGGCGCGAGGGCGAGAAGTACGTCATGAAGGCGCCGATCCCCTTCACCCTCGAGGTGCTGAAGCACGGGCAGGAGCGCTACAACGTCTACTGCGCGCCGTGCCACGATCACACGGGGCTCGGGCACGGGATGGTCGTGAAGCGCGGCTTCGCGAAGCCGACGAACCTCCTCGACGAGTACGCCATGAAGCTCGCCGACGGCCAGATCTACCACGCGATCAACGAGGGCGTGCGCAACATGCCGTCGTACGGCGCGCAGGTCCCGGTGCAAGACCGCTGGGCCATCGTCGCGTACGTGCGGGCGTTGCAGGTCGCCGCGCACGCCAGGCTCGAAGACGTGCCGGCCGACAAGCGGCAAGGGATCCCCGAAGAGGTCGTGAAGTCGGAGAAGACGCCATGAGCGAGAAGACCGAGACGAAGCCTGGGCGAGACACCGTGGCAGAGACCCCGGCGTCCAAGGCCGAGATCGAAGAGGCGATGGAGAGGCGCGCCAAGGAGGACGCCGAGGGCGACTCGAGCGACCCTCGGGGGGAGGCCACGCCGCCCAAGAAGCCTGGCCGCGAGCCCTTCACCATCTCGCCCAAGCACCCGTGGTACGGGCTGTGGAAGCTCTTCGCGGTCGTCGCGGTGATCGGCGGCGCGATGGCGGGCTACGGGTATACGCAGGACCCGCAGCGCTTCGCGTTCGCGTACCTCTCGGCCTTCGGCTGGGGGGTCACGATCGCGCTCGGCGGGCTGTTCTTCGTGCTCATCCAGCACATCACGAACGCGGGCTGGAGCGTCACGGTCCGTCGCGGCGCCGAGCAGCTCATGGGGACGATCCCCGCCTTCGTCTTGCTCTTCATCCCGGTGATGATGCTGAAGAAGTTCATCTACCCGTGGCTCCCGGGCGGCGCGATGGCGAACACGCCCGCGGTGATGGCGAAGTCGGGCTACTTCAACGCCGGCGTCGATCTCGGCCCGGCGCACATCGACTTCTGGACGGTGCGGACGATCGCGGTCTTCGGGATCTGGCTCTACCTCTCGGGGAAGTTCTGGACCCTGTCGCGCGAGCAAGACGAGACGGGCAGCCTCGAGAACACGAAGAAGATGCGAGCCCTCGCGGCGCCGGCGATCTTCCTCTTCGCGATCTCGATCACGGTCGGCGGCATCGACTGGTTCATGACGCTCGACCCCGAGTGGTTCTCGACGATGTTCGGCGTCTACATCTTCGCCGGCGCGGTGATCTCGAGCCTCGCCTTCTTGGTGCTCTTCTTCTCGCGGGCGACCGAGGCGAAGCTCATCACCAAGGAGGTGACGAACGAGCACTTCCACGATCTCGGCAAGCTCCAGTTCGCCTTCACGGTGTTCTGGGCGTACATCGCCTTCAGCCAGTACATCCTCATCTGGTACGCGAACATCCCGGAGGAGACGGTGTTCTTCAAGCACCGCCAGGAGAACGACTGGGCGATGGTGAGCCTCGCGCTCCTCTTCGTCCACTTCATCGTGCCGTTCCTCATCATGCTCTCGCGGCACCCGAAGCGCTCGGGCGGGCTGCGGAGCCTGGCGGCGCTCATCCTGCTCGTCATGCACTGGGTCGACATCTACTGGCTCGTGATGCCGAACAAGGATCATCACCTCCACATCAACCCGATCCAGGACTTTGGCTCCCTGATCTTCGTCGCCGGCGTGATGCTCGCCTTCTTCTTCCGGAACCTCGTCCAGGCTCCGCTCATCCCGGTCAAGGATCCGCGGCTCGACCGCTCGATCCACTTCGAGAACGCCTGATCCATGGCCTACGAGAAACAAGAACCACGCACCAAGCTCATCTTCGGCATCGCCGGGGCGAGCGTCGTGACGGTCACCTTCGCGCTCCTCGGGGTGTACAGCTACTACCAGCAGATGACCGATCGCGAGCAGCAGGTGAAGGTGCTCGGGGTGGACAACCCTGTGCTCATCGAGCTCCGCGCCGAGGAGCACAAGACCCAGACGACGTACGCGAAGATCGTCGAGGCCGGGAAGCCGGACCACTACCGCATCCCCATCGACGTCGCGATGGACGTCCTCGCGAAGCGTGGGCGGGACGCGGTGCCAGCCATCCAGCCGGATCCAAAGAACGAATGGGTGAACGGGGCGCCCCCCGCGGCCTCGAGCGCCGCTCCGCCCGAGCCGAAGCCGGAGGGGGCGAAGGACGAGAAGAAGGACCCGAAGAAGGACCCGAAGAGGGATTGACCACCACCCGTCTCCTCCAGCGAGCGGTGGCGGCCGCAGCGATCGGCTGCACGGTCGCGCTCGCGCCCGCCCAGTCGCTCGGGGCGCCTCCGCGCGTCGACGGCGGGAGCGCGCCTGCCGACTGGGTGCCCCCCGAGTTCCAGAAGGTGGGGATCGACGAGCACCTCGGGGACTCGGTCCCTGGCGACGTCACGCTCCGAGACGAAGCGGGGCAGCCTGTCCGGCTGGGCTCGTTCTTCGCTGGGGACAAGCCCGTCGTCGTCAACTTCGTCTACCACACGTGCGCGACGCTCTGCACCTTCGTGCAGTCCGGGTTCTCCTCGAGCATGAAGCAGCTCGGACCCTCGATCGGGAAGGACTTCGAGGTCCTCACCATCAGCATCGACCCGCGCGACACGCCCGAGATCGCCCGCACCCAGAAGGAGCGCTGGGTGTCGGGCTACGGCCGCGATCGGGCCGTCACCGAGCAGCACTGGCACTTCTTGACCGGCGACGAGCCCGCGCTGAAGCGGGTCACCGAGGCCGTCGGCTTCCGCTACTTCTTCGACGCGCAGCAGAACCAATACGCCCACGGCGCCGGCCTCTTCGTGCTCACGCCGGCTGGGAAGATCGCGCGATACCTCTACGGGATCGAGTTCCCGGCGACCGATCTGCGCCTCGCGCTCGCCGAGGCTCGCGAGGGCAGGGCGACCTCGTCCGTCGAGCACCTCCTCCTCTACTGCTACCGCTACGACCCCCACGCCCGGGGCTACGTCATCGTCGCGTGGCGCGTGATGCGCCTCGCAGCCGCCGCGACCGTCGGCCTGCTCGGGGGATTCCTCGGGCTGCTCTGGCTGCGCGAGCGGCGCCAAGGCCGGCGCGCCCTCCAGGCGTCCAAAGACTCCGTCGTCTCTCAAGGAACCGTGTCCTAAATGAACGAGTCATCTTTCTGGCTCCCGCCGCCGAAGTCGACCCTCGCCCCGAGCGTCGACGGACTGTTCGACTTCATGCTCTGGATGAGCGTCTTCTTGACGCTGCTCATCTGCGGCGCCGGGGTCTACTGGGTCTTCAAGTACCGCAGGAAGGCGTTCCACGAGGAGCAGCTCTCCCAGCCGCCGCTCCACGCGGTGTGGATCGAGCTCTTCTGGTCCATCGGGCCGCTCCTCGTCTGCATGGGGCTCTTCCACTGGGGCGTGAAGGAGTACATCTCCGGCCGCGTCGCTCCGGCGAACGCCGAGGAGATCCAGGTGCGCGGCCGCAAGTGGGCCTGGGAGTTCCAGTACAAGAACGGCGTCATCAAGGACAAGCTGTACGTCCCGGTGAACAAGCCCGTGAAGCTCATCATGCAGTCGCAGGACGTCATCCACTCGTTCTTCATCCCGGACTTCCGCATCAAGCAGGACGTGCTCCCGGGGCGGTACGCGACGCTGTGGTTCACCGCGACGCAGACGGGGGAGTCCAACGTGTTCTGCGCCGAGTTCTGCGGGCAGTCGCACTCGAACATGCTGTCGAAGGTCATCGTGCTCGACGCGGACAAATACCGCGACCAGGTGGAGGACGACGGCACGACGGTGACGGCGGCCGACGGGACGAAGCAGGCCCGCCCGCCCGCCGAGGTCGGGAAGCTCATGTACACGGGCAAGCAGTGCAACACCTGCCACTCGCTGGACGGCACCTCGACCATCGGGCCGAGCTTCAAGGGGCTCTTCGGGCGCCAGGAGCCCATGAACGACGGCTCCACGGTGCACGTGGACGAGAACTACATCCGCGAGTCCATCGTCGCGCCCAACGCCAAGATCGTGAAGGGGTTCCAGCCGATCATGCCGTCCTTCCAGGGGAGCCTCAATGACAAGCAAATCGACGGCCTCATCGCCTTCATCAAGGAGCAGAAGTTAGATGGCAGCCACGGACATCGCAGTCCCCGAGAAGGACGACACCCAGGGCCACGCCGCGCCCGGGCAGAGCTACCTGGAGGCCGGCAAGGGCCTCAAGTCCTGGCTCATCACGCTCGATCACAAGCGGATCGGCATGATGTACCTGGCGGCGGTCATCTTCGCGTTCGCCATGGGCGGCACCTTCGCGCTGCTCCTCCGGATCGAGCTCTGGACGCCGGGCAAGACCTTCGTCGAGGCGAAGACGTACAACCAATTCTTCACGCTGCACGGCGCGATCATGGTGTTCCTCTTCATCGTGCCGGCCATCCCGGCCGCGCTGGGGAACTTCATCTTGCCCATCCAGATCGGCGCGAAGGACGTGGCCTTCCCGAGGCTGAACCTCCTCTCCTTCTACGTCTACCTCCTCGGCGCGCTGGTCGCGGTCTACTCGATCATCGCCGGATCGGTGGACACGGGCTGGACCTTCTACACCCCGTACTCGGCCGAGACGGACACGAGCGTCATCCCGATGGTGGCGGGCGCCTTCATCATGGGCTTCAGCTCCATCCTCACCGGGCTGAACTTCATCGTCACGATCCACAAGCTCCGCGCGCCCGGGCTCACGTGGGGGAAGCTCCCCCTCTTCCTCTGGTCGCTCTACGCGACGAGCATCATCCAGGTGCTCGCGACGCCGGTGCTCGCGATCACGCTGCTCCTCCTCATCATGGAGCGCACGCTCGGGGTCGGCATCTTCGACCCGAAGATGGGCGGCGATCCCATCCTCTTCCAGCACTTCTTCTGGTTCTACAGCCACCCGGCGGTCTACATCATGATCCTCCCGGGGATGGGCGTCATCTCGGAGCTCATCTCGACCTTCTCGCGTCGAAAGATCTTCGGGTACACGGCCGTCGCGATGAGCTCGGTCGGGCTCGCGCTCGTCTCCTTCCTCGTCTGGGGCCACCACCTCTTCGTGTCGGGGCAGAGCGAGTTCGCGACGATCGCGTTCTCCTTCCTCACGTTCTTCGTGTCGATCCCGAGCGCGATCAAGGTCATCAACTGGACGATGACGCTCTACGGGAGCTCGGTGAGCCTCGAGAGCCCGATGCTGTGGGCGCTCGCCTTCATCTGGAACTTCATGATCGGCGGGCTGACGGGCATCTTCGTCGCGGTGCTCTCGGTCGACGTCCACCTCCACGACACGTACTTCGTCGTCGCCCACTTCCACTACGTCATGATGGGCGGGACGGCGGTCGCCTTCGTCGGCGGGCTCCTCTACTGGTGGCCGAAGATGACCGGCAAGATGTTCGACGAGACCCTGTCGCGCATCTCGTGTGCGCTCGTCTTCGTCGGCTTCAACGTGACCTTCTTCTCGCAGCTCGTGATGGGCGCGAGGGGCATGCCCCGCCGGTATTACAACTACCTCGACCAGTACCAGCGCTTCCACCAGATGTCGACGGTGGGGTCGTGGATCCTGGGCGCCGGGTTCTTGGTCCTCCTCTACGCGCTCATCAAGTCGCTGCGCAGCGGCGCGCCCGCGCCGGCGAACCCGTGGCGCAGCGTCGCGCTCGAGTGGCGGACCTCATCGCCGCCCCCGGTCGAGAACTTCCGGGAGCAGCCGGTCATCACGTACGGCCCCTACGATTACCACCTCGCGAAGACCACGTCGGAAGGCTGAGCATGTCCACCGCAGACGCCGCAGACACCAACGCCCACGACGACCACGCGCACCAGGGCCCGAAGTGGCTCGCCCACCACTTCGACGAGCCGGCCCAGCAGCTCGACTCGGCGAAGCTCGGGATGTGGATCTTCATCGTCACGGAGATCCTCATGTTCGGCGGGCTGTTCGCCGGGTTCATCGCCACGAAGCAGGTGTACCCTCGGATCTTCTACGAGGCGCACCTCCAGCTCGACCGGGTGATGGGCGGGGTCAACACCGTCGTCCTCCTGTTCAGCTCGCTCACCGTCGCCCTCGCGGTCCGCTCCGCCCAGCTAGGGAACCGCAAGAAGACGAGCCTCTACCTCCTCATCACGCTGCTCTGCGCGGCGGCGTTCTTGGTGGTGAAGTACGTCGAGTACTCGCACAAGTTCCACCTGGGGCTCCTGCCCGGGCCGGCCTTCAAGGCGCACCTCCTGCCGATCACGGATCCGCACTACCTGCCGCAGAAGGCGAGCCTGTTCTTCGGCCTCTACTTCATGATGACGGGGCTCCACGGGATCCACGTCGTCGTGGGCATGGCGCTCATCAGCTGGGTGCTCCTGCGCAACAACCGCGGCGATTTCTCGCCGGCCTTCTCGACGCCCGTCGAGATCGTGGGGCTGTACTGGCACCTCGTCGACCTCATCTGGATCTACCTCTTCCCGCTCCTCTACTTGATCGGCTGACGACATGAGCTCGGACTCTCACGCTTCGCACAAGGATCTCGCGGCGGACGGCGGCGCGCACCACGTGAGCCCGCTCTGGCTCTACTGGGGCGTGTTCGGCGCGCTCATCGTGATGACGGTCGTCACGGTCGGCGCGTCGTACGTCGACTTCGGGTCGGCCAACATGATCATCGCGGTCGCCATCGCGTCGGTGAAGGCGTTCCTCGTGGCGTTCTTCTTCATGCACCTGAAGGACGACAAGCCGTTCAACGCGCTCGTGTTCCTCGCGGGGATCTTCTTCCTCGGGACGCTGTTCGTCTTCACGCTCGCCGATCAAGAGACGCGAAACCAGGTCGATCCGGTCCACGGAGAGATCATCCCCACGAAGAAGTGAGGGAGAGGCCCGCCCGGCCTCGCCTCCTGGCATCGTGCGCGTGCGGCTCCAGTCCATGCGCCGCTCGGAGTCGTCTCGGTGAGCTCGCGCGCGCGAGCGACAGCGAGGCTCGGGGCGCGTGGGTGAGCTCGCGCGCGCGCGCGACAGCAAGGCTGGGGGTGCGTGGGTGAGCTCGCGCGCGCTGGCCACCGGGAGCGGAGCCTCCCTCCTGCGGCTCCACACGGAGCAGACGGGGCGGTGGGCCTGTCGGGCGATCGATCTCGTCACCGAGGACGAGCTGCGGATCCGCTTCGAGACGGAGGGCGGCGATTGGCTCGAGATCGTCGTGCTCCCCGCCGGGATCGAGGGCCCCGTCTTTCGGCGCTTCGAGCGCTGCGCGGTGCGGTACCGAGGCTCGCTTCGCGGGATCGAGCCGGATGGGCGCGCCGAGGTCCTGGCGCTCGTGCTCGCGGTCGTCTCCGTGGTGGAGGCGACGCTCGGCGCCGCTCCTCCAGGCGCCACGATCGCCGAGGCGTTCGGTCGCCGTGGGCGTGGGAGGGTCGTCTTCGGACGAGACGCGCTGCTCGAGCTCTTGGCGCCCGAGATCGCGGTGGGCGTGCCGCTCGCGGGCGGATGGATCCTCCGTGACGTGTATCCGACGTCGTACTTCCGCAACGAGCCGAGCGAACGGCTCGAGCTGGTCCTCGAGTTCGAGCGCGAAGGGACCCCGCAGCGCGTGCTCATCGAGGTCCGCCGGCGAGACGACGCGGGAGGGGCCTTCGCGCGGAGCGTCCACTTCGATCTGGCGGAGCTGACGCTGGGACGGGAGCAGGTGCCCGGTGTCGACGGGTTGCGATCGCTGCTCTCCTTCGTCGTCCAGCTCCGCGACCACGCGGGCCTCGACGTCCACTTCCCGACGAGCGTGGGCGAGGCGCCGCTCCGATCGCTTCCGGCCGCGCCGGACGCGCGCGCGGCCGACACCGCGCTGAACCTCGCCATCTCGAGCGACTGCGGGCAGCATTGCTCCTTCTGCTCCGCGCGCGACGTGGTCCCGCCGGCCGATGGGGGAGAGGCCGTGCTCGCCCGCGTCGTCGCCGATCTTCGCGACAGCCGAGCCCGCGGGATCCGCTGGGTCCGCGTGAACGGCTACGATCCGCTCAGCTACTCGCGCATCCTCGAGGTGCTCGAGGAGATCTTGCGGCTCGGGTACGAGCGCCTCGAGCTGTACTCGCCGTGTACACGCCTGGCGGAGCCGCGCTTCGCGGAGGAGATCGTTCGCCGACTGCCCTCGAGGTCGTCGGTGCGCGTCCCGCTGTACGGGACGACCGCGGAGGTGCACGACCAGGTCGTCGGGACTCGAGGCGCCTTCGACGAGGTGCAGCGCGCGCTCGCGCAGCTCGAGCGGCTGCTCCCAGGTGGCGTCAAGCTGATGACCGTCGTCACGCGCGAGAACGTCGGCGAGCTGGAGGCGCTCGGGCGCTTCGCGGCGGAGCGAGGGCTCCTCATCTCCTTCCACCTGCCGTTCCCGAGCTTCGAGGGGCGCTCGGATCGCTTCAGGACCAGCTCGCCCCGCCACGAAGAGGTTGCAGCGGCCGTCGCGCGCGCGAAGCAGCATGGGGTGTCGATCGTCGTCGAGGGGCTCGCGCCGTGTGTGCTCTTCCGTGCGATGCGCACTGCCGGGGTCGCACCGACCGAGTGGGTGCCTGCGCTCGCCGAGCACCCGCTGGTCCCCGGGACGGCGTATCGCGACGCGCTGCACGTGCACCGCGCGTCGAAGGCTGGGCACGCCGCGTTCGCGGTGCCCACGGTCCCGTGCGGCGCCGCGAGCGGCTGCGCGCTCCGATCGGTGTGCGCCGAAGAGCTCCTCCGGAGCTACGCGGACGTGTACGGCCTCGATGAGTTCGTCCGGGTCTCGCTCGTGGAGCTGCTCGCCGCCGCGCCCTGAGCGCCCGCGCCTCCCCGACCGTCAGCCCTTCTTCGCCTTCTTCAGCGCCTCGACCGCGGCCTTCATCTGCGCGCGCGCGGCCTTCACGGCGGCGCGCCGCTCGTCGCGGGCTCGCGTCGTGGCCTCCTTCGCGGCGCGACGCGCCTCCTTCTCCTCGTCCGAGCGTCGCTTCGGGGGGCGCCCACGGAAGAACCCGAGGGGCCTCCTCCCGCCGAGCTTCCCCGCCTCGCTCAGCAGCTCGAGCTGGCGGAGCGCGTCGTTGCGCCGCGTGACGAGCTCTCGGACGAACTGGTCGAACGCCCCCGTCTGGCGGAGCTCGGCGGCGTCGAGCTCGGCCGAGTGCCGCGCGGCGATCGCCGCGTCCGCCGCCGCGACCAGCGGCCCGAGCTCCTTCAGGCGCGCGGTGAGGCGCGGATCCTTGCCCTTGCCGCCGAGCTTGAGCCAACCGCGCAGCGTCTCGAGCTCGTCGCCGAGGACGGGCTCGGCGAGCTTGTGGGGCGCCTGCTTGAAGAAGACCTTGTACTGGCTCGCGCCCCGATCGCCGCCGACGACGTCGAGGAGCGTCGCGTGGAAGCGGACGATGAACGCGTCGAGCTGCTCGTCCACGTCGGCGATGGCGGCGTTCGCTTGCACGACGGCGTCCCAGGCGGCGTTCTGCGCGGCGTCGACGGCGGCCCAGTCGTCGAGCAGCTCCGCGAACGAGGCCGCGACGGGGGCGACCTTCGCGGCCGTGGCGCGCGCGAGCGTGTAGCGGATCTCTTGCCGCAGGGCGGGGAGGGGAGGGCGCGACGGGAGGGCGGGTGCGGGCATGCTCCACCCACGATACGTGGACCTGGCCGGTTCGCAAGCGCCGCGCGCGGCCTCGCGGTCTCGGAGCTCGAGGCGAGGCGAGCGCTCGGCGCGGCGGATCACGGCGCTCTGGCGCCTGGCCGCGCGGGATCGACGGAGGAGCCTCGGTCGGCGCGAGCGGGGGGCGGGCGATCGGCGGCGGATCACGGGGCCCTGGCGAGCGCGGCCGCGTGATCGGCGGCGGATCACGGGGCCCTGGCGAGAGCGGCCGCGTGAT
>CAYNEK010000047.1:11944-12696 GCA_964396175.1 uncultured Polyangiaceae bacterium
GGGCCCTGGCGAGAGCGGCCGCGTGATCGGCGGCGGATCACGGGGCCCTGGCGAGAGCGGCCGCGTGATCGGCGGCGGATCACGGGGCCCTGGCGAGCGCGGCCGCGTGATCGGCGGCGGAGCCTGAGCTCGGAGCCCCGAACGTGGCGCGCGCCGCACGATGGATCTCGTGCCGCGCGCGTGCGCGGACGGCGCCGGCTACAGCTCGACGTGGAAGAGCTGGAAGAAGCTCGGGTACGGCTCGCGCGCGGGGTTGAGATCGAGCAGCCCCATGCGCATCGAGATGGAGATCCCGTCGCCCCACGGCCACCAGAGGCCGTAGCCGGTGTACCCGACGGAGGTGTCGGTCGCGAGGATCGCTTGCCCCGCGCGGACCCCGCCGGTCGCCTCGGCGAGGAGCTGGATGCGCGCCGGCGCGCGCGCGAGCGTCAGGTGGTTCCAGACGTGAGGGAACGCCTCGGTGAGCGCGCCGCGGGCCTGCTGCTCGTACTTGGCGCCGAAGGAGCTGGCGATGCACTCGAGCCGGCCGTCCCAGCTCCACCCGCGCATGGGCCACGCCTGCTTCAGCCGAGCGAACTTGTCGAAGAGCGGCTGCCAAGGAGAAGGGCTCACCGGTTGCGGCATGGCGCGCATCGTACCGAAACGTGAGGATCCGTGTCACCTTCCGTGCCCAGCCGACCGGCGCGACGCGCCGCCACGCGAGCTGACCCCTCCGCCACGCGAGCTAGCCGCTCTGCCACGCGAGGTGGCCG
>CAYNEK010000047.1:12796-19861 GCA_964396175.1 uncultured Polyangiaceae bacterium
CTCGGGCGCGCGAGGTGACCCCTCCGCTACGCGAGGTGGCCGCTCGGGCGCGCGAGGTGGCCGCTCGGGCGCGCGAGGTGATCCGTCCGCCACGCGACGCGAGTTCGCCGCTCGGGCGCGCGAGGTGACCCCTCCGCTACGCGAGGTGGCCGCTCGGGCGCGCGACGCCGTCCTGCCTCCTCCCACACTCTTCCGCGTCGAGCCGAGCTCGCGCCGCTCAGCGCGCCCGCCGCCGCTCCGCCATCTGCCGCCCGAGCTCCTCCGCCCGCTTCGTCGCGGCCTCGACCGCGTCGATCAGCGTCCGCCGCAGCCCCCCCGACTCCAGCGTGTGCAGCCCCGCGATCGCCGTCCCGCCAGGGCTCGTCACCATGTCCTTCAGCGCCCCCGGGTGCATCCCCGTGTCGAGCAGGAGCTTCGCCGAGCCGAACACCGTCTGCGCCGCCAGCAAGAGCGCCGTCTCCCGGTGGAGCCCCACCTTCACCCCGCCGTCCGCGAGCGCCTCGATGATCAGCATCACGTACGCGGGCCCGCTCCCCGAGAGCCCCGTGACCGCGTCGAGCAGGCTCTCGTCGAGCACGACGATCCGCCCCACTGCGCCGAAGAGCCGCGACGCGACGTCGAGATCCTCGTCCGTCGCCGCCGTCCCCCGCGCGATCCCCGTCGCCCCCGCGAGCGCCGTCGCCGCCGTGTTCGGCATCGTGCGGACGACCCGCGCCCCCGGCTCGAGCGACGCCTCGAGCGTCTCGATGGACACCCCCGCCGCCACCGACACGAGGACGGCGTCCCTGCGGAGGTGCGCCCGCACGATCGGCATCACCCGATCGACGACCTGCGGCTTCACCGACAAGACGACGACGTCCGACGCCGCGAGCAGCGCCTCGTTGTCCTTTGTCGCGTGGACGCCGAGCTTCGTCAGCTCGGCGAGGCGCTCGTCGCGGACGTCGCTCGCCCAGATCTGCTCGGGCGACACCCCGCCCGCCAAGAGCCCCTTGATGAGCGCGCCGGCCATGTTGCCGGCGCCGAGGAAGCCGATCGTGCGGTCGATCATCGCGGCTCCCATGGGCTCAGGCGGGCCTCGACGCGGGCTCGCGCGTCCCCTCGCCGTCGAGCTTCAGCGTCTCCAGGATGATGACGGCCGTCTCCTCGATCGCGCGGCCCGTCACGTCGACGACGGGCCAGCCGTACCGATCGAAGATCTCCTGCGCGTACGCGAGCTCCTCGCGGACGTGATCGCGGAGCGCGTAATTGGTCTCCATCGGCATGCCGAGCTGGCGGAGCCGCGCCTGCCGGATCTCGCACAGCGGATCGAGCCCGATCGTCAGCCCGACCACGCGCTCGCGCCGGGTCTCCTCGAGCTCGGGTGGGATCTGCACGCCGATGACGAGCGGGAGGTTTGCCACCTTGAGGCCGCGCTGCGCGAGCAAGGTCGAGAGCGGCGTCTTCGACGTGCGCGAGACGCCGACGAGCACGATGTCCGCCTTCTTGAAGTTGCGCGGCTCCTTGCCGTCGTCGCTCTTCACGGCGAACTCCATCGCCTCGATGCGGCGGTAGTACTCCTCGGACAGGGGGAGCATGCCGCTCGGCGTGTTGATGGGCTGGCGGTCGAGGTAGATACCGAGCTTGCCGATGAGCGCGCCGATGACATCCATGCACTCGAGCTTCAGCTCTTGCGAGCGCGTGTAGATGAACTCGCGGACCTCGGGGGAGACGATGGTGTAGACGAGGAGCGCGTGGTCCTTGGCGGCGACGTCGAGGATCGCGGCGGCGGCCTCCTCGGTGCGGATCCGCGTGTGGAGCCGGATCGACACGCCGGCCTGGGGGTACTGGAGGAGCGCTGCGCGGGCGACGCGCTCGGCGGTCTCGCCCGTCGAGTCGCTCATCACGTCGATGTAGCGGGTCACGGGGCGTGTATACCGCGCCACCGGGCGTCGTGACGCCCCAACGCCACGCTCAGGAGAAGAAATCTTTGAGCTTGTCGAAGACCGAGCGCCCGTCGACGTCCTCGCGCGTCGGGGGCACGGGGACGACGACGTCGCCGAGCTCGGTCGCGAGCTCGGCGAGCAGCTCCTTGGCCCTCGGCGACAGCTCGCGCGGGACGACGACGCGGATCTCGACGAGCTGATCGCCCCGCCCGCCGCCCGAGCGCCGCGGGATCCCCCGGCCGCGGAGCCGGAGCACGCTCCCCGGCTGCGTGCCCGGCGGGACGCGGATCTTCCCCTCGCCGTCGAGCGTCCGGACGACGACCTCGCTCCCGAGGCACGCGCTCGGCACCGAGACGTCGATCGCCGCGAGGACGTCGTCCCCGACGCGCTTGAAGACGGGGTGGGGGAGGATCTGGATCTCGAGCTCCAGATCGCCCGGGCCACGGTCGGCGCGCAGCGTGCTCCCGCCGCGCTCGACGAGCCGCGTCGCGCCGTGCTCGATCCCGGGCGGGAGCGTGACCACGATCGTCTTCTGGCGGGTCGCGATGCCGACCCCGCGGCAGCGGGCGCACGCCTCCTCGGGGACGCGCCCCTTGCCGCCGCAGCGGCCACACACGCGCTCCATCGCGATGGGGAGGACGCCCTGCTGGATGCGGATCCGGCCGCGCCCGCCGCACGCCGCGCAGGCGCGGAGCTCGGTCCCGGGCTTGCCGCCGGTGCCGGTGCAGGTGCCGCAGACCTCGGCGCGATCGTAGGTGAGCTCCTTCTCGCAGCCGGCGGCGGCCTCCTCGAGCGTGATGCTGAGCTCGCGGCGGATGTCCCCGCGATCGCCCGTCTTGATCCCGAGCTTCTCCAGCAGATCGCCGAAGAGGCCGTCGGCCGGGATGTGCTGCGCGAAGCCCGAGAAGTCGAACGGCATGCCCCCCGCGCCGGGGAAGCCCCCCGCGCCGCCGACGCCCGCCGCGCCGAAGCGATCGAAGGCGGCGCGCTTGCTCGGGTCCGAGAGGAGCTGGTAGGCGCCGTTGATCTCCTTGAAGCGCTCCTGGGCCGACGGGTCGTCCGGGTTCTTGTCCGGGTGGTGCTTGGCCGCGAGCTTGCGGAACGCGGCCTTGATCTCGTCCTCGCTCGCCGAGCGGGACACCCCGAGGATCTCGTACGGATCGCGCACCTCGCCGTCCTAGCAGAGAGCCTGGGCGCCCCGCCCGTCCTTCAGCGACGACCGCGGCCGCCGCGATCGCGATCGCCGCGAGGGCGGTCCCCGTCACGGCGAGGAGGCGGCCCCTCGTTGCGAGAGGCGTCCATCCGGGCCTTGGCGCGCTCGCCCTCCTCGCCCTCGGGGAGCGGGAGCAGCTCGCGCCGGGAGAGGCGGATCTTGCCGTCGCGCTCGACGGAGATGCACTTCACCTCGACGACGTCGCCCTCCTTGAAGACGTCCTCCACCCGCTCGACGCGCTTGTGGTCGATCTCGGAGATGTGGAGCAGGCCGTCGGTGCCGGGGAGGATCTCGATGAAGGCGCCGAAGTCCATGAGGCGCTTCACGGGGCCCTTGTAGGTGGCGCCGATCTCGGGCTCGGCGACGAGGCCCTTCACGATGTCGATGGCGCGCTTCACGGCCTCGGGATCGCTCGAGGCGATGTGGACGGTGCCGTCGTCCTCGACGTCGATCGCGCAGCCGGTCTGGTCGACGATCCCCTTGATGGTCTTGCCGCCCGGCCCGATGACGAGCCGGATCTGGTCGGGCTTCACCTTGAGGCTCGTGATGCGGGGCGCGTACTTCGACAGATCGGGGCGCACGGCGGGCAAGGACTCGAGCATCTTGCCGAGGATGTGGAGGCGCCCCTCCTTCGCCTGATCGAGCGCGCGGGTGAGGATGTCGCGCGAGAGGCCCTCGATCTTGATGTCCATCTGGATGGCGGTGATGCCCTTGTCGGTGCCGCACACCTTGAAGTCCATGTCGCCCAGGTGATCCTCGTCGCCGAGGATGTCCGTCAGGATCGCGACGCGCTGGCCGTCGGTGATGAGCCCCATCGCGACGCCCGCGACCGGCGCCTGGATGGGCACGCCCGCGTCCATGAGCGCCAGGGTCCCGCCGCACACCGCCGCCATCGACGAGCTGCCGTTGGACTCCAGGGTCTCGGACACGATGCGGACCGTGTAGGGGAACTTCTCGGCCGGCGGGATCATGCGGACGAGCGCGCGCTCGGCGAGGGCGCCGTGGCCGACCTCGCGCCGCCCGGGGCCGCGCATGGGCTTCGTCTCGCCCGTCGAGAAGGGCGGGAAGTTGTAGTGGAGGAGGAAGCGCTTCCAGCGCTCGCCGATGAGCGCGTCGATCTTCTGCTCGTCGCTCGAGGTGCCGAGCGTCGCGGTGACGATGGCCTGCGTCTCGCCGCGCTGGAAGAGCGCCGAGCCGTGGACGCGGGGCAGGAGCCCGACCTCCGTCATGATGGGGCGCACCGTGCGCGCGTCGCGGCCGTCGATGCGGCGCTGCTCGCCGAGGACGTAGTCGCGCACGACGTGGTACTTCCGCTCCTCGAACTCGGTCTTCACGAGCCCCGCGACCTCGGCGAAGCGCTCGTCGCCGAGCTCGGCCTTCAGCGTCTCGGAGAGCTTGGCCTTCGCCGCGCCGTAGGCGTCGTAGCGCTCCTTCTTCTGGCGGATGAGCGAGGCCTTCAGGATGTCGGCGTCGACGAGGGACTTGACGCGACCGGCGACGTCGGTGGGGAGCGTCTTCGGGGCGAAGTCGCGCTTCGGCTTGCCGACGGCGGCGCGGAGGCGCTCGATGACCTCGATGACGGGGCGCGCGGCCGCGTGCGCGAACATCAGGGCGTCGATGATCTCGGACTCGGTCGCCTCGGCGGCGCCGCCCTCCACCATCACGATGGCGTCCTTGGACGCGGCGACGATGAGATCGATGTCGGCCTTCTCTTGCTCCTGGAAGGTCGGGTAGGCGATGAACTCGCCGTCGACGCGGCAGACGCGGACGCCGCAGACGGGGCCGTTCCACGGGATGTCGCTCACGTGGAGCGCCGCCGACGCGCCCGTCAGGGCGAGGACGTCGCTCGGGTGGATGCGATCGGCGCTCATCACCGTCGCGATGACCTGCGTGTCCTTCTTGAACCCGTCGGGGAAGAGCGGGCGGAGCGGCCGGTCCATGATGCGGCAGGAGAGGATCTCCTCGTCGCGCTGGCGCCCCTCGCGCTTGAAGAAGCCGCCCGGGATCTTGCCGGCCGAGTACGTCTTCTCGAAGTACTCGCAGGTGAGCGGGAAGAAGTCGAGGCCCGGGCGCTCCTCGGTGCAGACGGCGGTGACGAGCACCATGGTCTCGCCGAGGGTGATGAGGATCGAGCCGTGCGCTTGCTTGGCGAGGCGGCCCGTCTCGAACGTGAGGGTGCGGCTGCCGACGGTGACGGACTCGCGGACGAAGGAGGACATGGATGATGGGGCTTTCTGCCCTCGTCGGTCCGTCGTGCTCCGCGGGGGCGTCGTGGGAGACGCCGCGCGGGCACGGGCCGGGTTCTTCTTCTCCGATTCCAACGTCCGGCGGGGTCGGGCGCTCGAAACGAAGATGAAGGGAACCCGCAGAGCGGGAGGGCTGTGAGGGGTGGAGGTGGAAAGAGCGGCGCGGAAGATGAGGTGGGGCAGCCCGAGGAGGGCCGCCCCGCCCCGGGGTGGGGCTACTTGCGGAGATCGAGCGCCTTCACGAGCGCCTTGTAGCGCTCGACGCTCTCGCGGCGGAGGTACGAGAAGAGGCGGCGGCGCTGGCCGACCATCTTGAGGAGGCCGCGGCGAGAGGCCGTGTCCTTGGGGTGGGTCTTCAGGTGCTCGGCGAGGAAGTGCATGCGCTCGGTGATGAGCGCGATCTGCACCTCGGGGGAGCCGGTGTCGCCCTCGGCGCGGGCGAACCTCTTGACGATCTCGGCGGTCTGGAGCGGATGAAGCATGGCGTGGATGGGGCTTTCTTGGACCTCTTGGGGTGTCACCCAGCGGCGAGCCGAGGCCCGTGCCGTGGGTCGCGCCTCGCGGGCAGGTGCCAGCCCGCAAAGCGCGCGCACTCTACTTGCGCTCCGCCCGGTGTCAACCTTCGACGCGGGCGAGGTCGGAGCTGTGCTAGACGCGCCGCGTGACTCGGGTCACCCTCTCTGGCTTCGCGATCGCCGCGTGCCTCGCGCTCGCGATGGCGGGCTGCGAGGACGACGACGACGATCCCGTCTACCTCGGGCCGGTCGCGGCTGCGGGCTACTCGCCTGGGCCGCCGTACAAGCCGGGGTCGGGCGGCGGAGGGGGCGCCGGCGGCGCAGCGGGCTCGGGCTCGGCGGGTGCGCCCGCGGCGCTCGCGGTGTCCTCGTGTGCGGTGTCCTTCTCGTCGGCCTTTCGGGGGCTCGCTCCGACCGACGACGGCGGCTTCTGGCTCGGGACGGACGCGGGGCTCTCGCGCTCGACGTCGCCTTGTGCGGACGGCGCCGCGGCGAAGATCGCGCTCCCCGGCGTCCGTGGCCTCGCGCGGCGCGGCGACCGTCTGCTCGTCGCGCGCGAGTCCGATGTCCTCGAGATCGGCGCGGACCTGGGGAGCCAGACGTCGTGTCCGGGCGTCGCGCTGCGCACGCTCGCGGGGGGCGGCTCGATCGCGCTCGGGACCACCTGGTCCGGCAAGCTCCTCGCCTTCGACGGAGGCTGCGGCTCGGACGCGCTCTCGTCGTCGAAGATCACGGTCGCGCTCGCGGCGGCGCCCGCGCTCGTGGCGGGCACGGCGTGGGTCGCGGGCCTCGACGCGGCGGGCGCGCTGCTCGTGCGCAAGGTGGTGCTCGGGACGGGCGGCGACGCGGCCGTGCAGCCGGTGTCCGCGGCGGGGCTCTGCGGCGTCGACGCGCTGGGCGAGATCCCGGCGGGCGTGCTCCTCGTCGACGCGACCTGTCGCCGTGTGAGGCTCGTCCCGACGGACGGCGGCGAGGCGCGGGAGGCGAGCTTCGCCGAGGGCACGCTGCTGAGGGAGGTCGTCCCGGCGGCGGGGGGCGCGACGCTCGTCGTCGACGCGGCGGCGGGCTGGCGGCTCGCGACGCTCGGCCCTTGAGCGCGCCCGAGCCGAGGGGATCCGACGTGCGCGCTGCTCGTGGGCGGGAGGCGCGACGCTCGCGCGTCGACACGG
>CAYNEK010000047.1:19961-37810 GCA_964396175.1 uncultured Polyangiaceae bacterium
CGGCGGGCTGGCGGCTCGCGACGCTCGGCCCGTGAGCGCGCCCGAGCCGAGGGGCTCCGACGTGCGCGCTGCTCGTGGGCGGGAGGCGCGACGCTCGCGCGTCGACGCGGCGGCGGGCTGGCGGCTCGCGACGCTCGGCCCGTGAGCGCGCCCGAGCCGAGGGGCGCTCTTTCGACGAAGCGCCTGCCGCGCCGTCATGGCCCAGCCGTGTGAGCTCGAGCGCGCTCGATGCGCGCGGTGGGCGGCTCAGCGGGTGATCTCGAGGACCACCGCGGTGATGTTGTCGCGGCCGCCGCGTCGGTTCGCGAGATCGATGAACTCCTCGACGGACTCTTCTCCGTCGAGCGCGATGATGCGGGGGATTTCTTCCATCTTCAGGTACCCGTGGAGGCCATCGCTGCAGAGGAGGAAGCGATCCCCCTCCTCGAGCTCGATGACCCCCGTGTCGACCTGGACGTAGTCGCGGTTCCCCACCGCGCGGGTGATGATGTTGCGGTGCGGGGAGCGGTCCGCCTCTTCGGGCGTGATGAGCCCCTGGCGGATCTGCCAGGCGACCAGCGTGTGGTCCTCGGTGATCTGCGTCGCCTCGCCCCCGCGGACCCGGTAGACGCGGCTGTCGCCGACCTGGCCGAAGATCGCGTAGTCGCCGAGGGCGAGCATCGAGCTGATGGTCGTGCCCATGCCGGATTTGTTCTTGTCGATCTCGGCGAGCGCGAACACCATGTACGTCGCCGCCTGGATCGCGCCCTCGAGCATCCGACACGCCGCGCGGACGTGGTCCTCGGACGAGGTCCCGCGCAACGACGGCATCGTCTCGAGCCCTCGCTTCACCATGCCGTAGATGGTCTCGACGGCCTCCTGGCTCGCGACCTCGCCCGCGGCGTGTCCGCCCATCCCGTCGGCGACGACGTAGAGGCCGAGCCGGTCGTCGGCCATGTACGCGTCCTGGTTGACGGTGCGTCGCTTCCCGATGTGGGTCCCGGCGGAGGACCGAGCGCTCAGCATGAGTGACCGAGGAGACTATCTGAAGGCGCGGTCGGCTCGCGACGAATTTCGAACCACGGCGTCACGTGGAGGCGCGGGCGGCCCGACGCTCATCCCTGGGGTCGGCTCGCGACGAATTTCGAACCACGGCGTCACTCGTCGAAGGGGTGCACGAACAGGCCGCTCCGCAGCTTGGGCTCGAACCAGGTGCTCTTGGGCGGCATGAGGCGGCCGGCGTCGCTCACCGCCATGAGCGACCCGACGTCCGTCGGGAAGAGCGCGATCGCGAGGGTGCCGCGTCCGCTCCGCACCCGCGCCTCGAGCTCGCCCGTGCCACGGATCCCCCCGACGAACTCCACGCGCCCGTCTCGTCGCGGGTCCTCGATCCCGAAGACGGGCGCGAGGAGGCGATCCTGGCAGAGCGAGCAGTCGAGCGCGGCGACGGGGTCGTCGGGCGCGGGCTCCCGCGGCGTCGCGAGGTGCCAGCGTTCGCCGTCGAAGATCGTGAAGGTGCCGCGCCGAGGCGGGGACGCGGACGGGGCCAGGGTGAGCTCGAAGCGCGCCGAGATCTCGCCGAGCAGCGCCTCGCGGCTCCTCCTGCGATCGTCGCGGACCACCCGGTGGTACGCGAGGATCTGGAGCTCGTCGTCGGGAAACAGGACCGCGAGGAATCGATCGTGCTCGCCGGCGGTGCCCTTGCGCCTCGCGTGGACGCTCGAGGCCGCCGCCGAGCGATGGTGCCCGTCCGCCACGTAGAGCGCGGGCACCTCGCCGAACGCCGTGACCAGCGTGGACGTCTCGTGGGTATGGAGTGTCCATACTTCGTGTCGAACCCCGTCCGGCGTCACGAAGTCCTCGTCGCGCGGGCGCGTTTCGACGGCGCGGACGAGCGCGCGGACGTCGTCCCGGGCGGGGTAGGTGAGGAAGACGGGCTCGTCGTGCGCCGAGAGCGCGTCGATGTGACGGATGCGGTCCTCCTCCTTGTCTGCCCGGGTCTTCTCGTGCTTCTTGATGCGGTCCTCGTCGTAATCGGCGACGGAGACGCACGCGACCAGGCCCGTCTGCCTGTGCGCGCCCATCGTCTGCGCGTAGAGGTAGAGCCGCGGCTCGTCGTCGCGGACGAGCTCGCCTCGCTCGCGCATGCGGGCGAGGGCGCGCGGCGCCTCGGCGTAGACGGCGTCGGCGTGCTCGTCCGTGCCCTCGGGGAGCCCGATCTCTGGGCGTGAGACGTAGAGGAAGCTCGAGGGAGAGGTCGCGAGGGCGCGCGCCTCGCGCGTGTCGAGGACGTCGTACGGTGGGGACGCGATGCTCGCGCCGCGGCCGGCGGGGGGGCGAAGGGCGCGGAAGGGGGCGACGAGGGCCATGCGCGCCGGTTACCACGAGATGCCCCCCGCCTCGTCTCGACGCGATGGCGCCGGACGATCTCCGTGCTAGCCCCGCGCCCATGAAACCGATCCGTCGTGTGGCCGTCATCGGCGCTGGCGTCATGGGCGCCGGCATCGCCGCGCACCTCGCGAACGCAGGGCTCTCCTGTGTCCTGCTCGACATCGTCCCGCCCAACCTGACGGACGCCGAGAAGACCGATCGCGCCGCCCGCAACCGCTTCGCCCAGGGCGGGCTCGACAAGGCGCTGAAGGCGCGCCCCGCGGCCTTCTTCCACCCGAGCTGCGCGCGCCTCGTCACCGTCGGCAACACCGAGGACGATCTCGCTCTCGTCGCGGGCGTCGATCTCGTCATCGAGGCGATCATCGAGAAGATGGAGGCGAAGCAGGCGCTCCTCGAGAAGCTCGAGGCCCTCGTCTCGTCCGACTGCATCGTCGCGTCGAACACGTCCGGCCTCCGCATCGCCGAGATGCTGAGCGGCCGCTCCGACGCCTTCAAGGGTCGCTTCCTCGTGATGCACTTCTTCAACCCCGTCCGCTACATGAAGCTCCTCGAGCTGGTGCGTGGCGAGGCGACGAGCGACGAAGCCTACGCGCGCGTCGCGGAGCTCGGCGAGCGGCTCGGCAAGGGCCTCGTCCTCGGCAAGGATACGCCGAACTTCATCGGCAACCGCATCGGCGTCTACGCCATGCTCGGCACGATCCACGAGATGCTCGCGGCGGGCCTCGCCCCCGAGGACGTAGACGCCATCACCGGCACGCCGATGGCGCACCCGAAGAGCGCGAGCTTCCGCACCGCCGACATGGTGGGCCTCGACACCTTCGTGCACGTCGCGGACAACTGCTGGCACAGCCTGGTGGACGACGAGGAGCGCGACGTCTTCAAGGCGCCGGACTACCTCCGGGCTATGGTCGAGAAGAAGCTCCTCGGCGACAAGACGAAGGGCGGCTTCTACAAGAAGACGAAGGAGGGCGTCGAGACGCTCGATCCCGCGACGCTCACCTACCGCGCGAAGGGCGGCGACCCCGAGGTGGCCAAGGCGACGAAGGCGATCTCGAAGCTCGAGTCGCCCAAGGACCGGGTCCGCGCCCTCGTGAAGGACGGCGGCAAGGCGGGCGCCTTCGGCTGGCGCGTGCTCGCGAAGACCCTCGCCTACGCCGCGAGGCGCGTGCCCGAGATCGCGGGCGCGGTCGACGCGATCGACGACGCGATGAAGTGGGGGTACAATTGGGAGCTCGGGCCCTTCGAGGTGTGGGACGCGCTCGGCTTCGCCGACACGGTCGCCCGCATGCAGAAGGACGGCATCCAGGTCCCCGCGTCCGTCGTGGCGATGAAGGAGAAGGGCGCCAAGGGCTTCTATCGCGAGGACGGCGCCGTCTTCGACCTCGTGCGCGGCGACTACGTGGCGCGCGAGAAGGACCCGCGCACCATCGCCCTGCCCGAGCTCCGCCGCGGCGAGCGCCCCGTCCTCAAGAACGACGGCGCCGAGTGCTGGGATCTCGGCGACGGCGTCCTCGGCTTCACGATGAAGACGAAGGCGAACAGCATCGATCCCGACGTCATCGAGCTGCTCCACAAGGCGGCGGCGAAGGCCGAGGCGGACTTCCGCGCGCTGCTCGTCACCAACGAGGGCGAGCACTTCTGCGTGGGGGCGAACCTCTTCCTCGTGATGATGGCCGCGCAGCAGAAGGACTGGGAGTCGCTGCGCAAGATGGTGAAGAGCTACCAGGGCGCGGTCCAGCGGCTGAAGTACGCGACCGTGCCGGTCGTCGCCGCGCCGTACGGGATGACGCTCGGCGGCGGCCTCGAGCTCTGCTTCGGCTGCGACGCGGTGCAGGCGGCGTCCGAGACGTACTCGGGGCTCGTCGAGGTCGGCGTCGGGCTGCTCCCCGGCGGCGCGGGCAACATGAACATGCTCTTCCGCGCGCTCGAGAGCATCCCCGAAGGGGCGACGAGCGATCCGTACCCCTACGTGACCCAGACCTTCAAGAACATCGCGCTCGCGAAGATCGCGACGAGCGCCGAGGAGGCGAAGCGGTTCGGGTATTTCCGGAAGACGGACGGGGTGTCGTTCGATCGGGCGCGGCAGCTCGCGGAGGCCAAGTCGCTCGCGCTCGGGCTGGCGGGCTCGGGCTATCACCCGCCGCACCCGCGGGCCTTCAAGCTCCCCGGAGAGAGCGGCGTCGCGACGCTCTCGATGATGGTCGACACGCTCGTCGCGGGAGGGTACGCGAGCCAGCACGACGCCCTCATCGCGCGGAAGGTGGCGACGGTGCTCTGCGGCGGCGCCTCGGGCGCGTCGCGGGAGATGACGGAGGACGAGCTCCTCGAGCTCGAGGCCGAGGCCTTCGTGTCGCTCTGTGGCGAGCCGAAGAGCCAGGAGCGCATGCAGCACATGCTGATGAACAACAAGCCGCTGCGGAACTGAAGACCGGCATCGTCGCGCCCGCCGTGGGCGCGGCGCCTGCTCGCGCAGGGGCGAAGTCCGCGTGATGCTCGCGGAGAGGCGGAGCGCGTGGTAGCGAAGGCGAGGGTCGCTCATGGTGCTCGCGGAGCCTCTCGGATGAAGCGCATGCTCGTCGACGTCGCGCTGGCTCGTCGGCTGGAGCGCGCCGAGGCTCACGCGAATGCTGCCTTCGTCGAGCGGCGAGCAGAGGCCGAGCCGTGCGTGGGCGCGACGTGGATGGACGTCGGTGGGACCTACGCGCTCTTCGACGGCGCCGCGTCGCCGCTCACGCAGACCTTCGGGCTCGGGATCTTCGAGGACGCGACCCCTGCGCAGCTCGAGGCCCTCGAGGTGTTCTTCTCGACGCGCGGAGCGCCAGTCTATCACGAGGTGAGCCCGCTCGCCGGCGCTTCGCATCTCGAACTCCTTGGCCGTCGCGGATATCGTCCTGTCGAGCTGACGAGCGTGCTCTTCGGGGAGCTCGGGGAGGTCCCCGCCGACGACGGCGACGTCCTCGCCCGCCCGATCGCGCCGGCCGAGGCCGACGCGTGGTCCGACACCTCGGCGGCAGGCTGGTCGGAGACGCCGGAGCTCGTCGAGTTCTTGCGTCGAGCCGGCCGCATCACCGCGCGCGCCAGCGGGACCCACGCCTTCGTCGCCGAGCGCGAGGGGCGCGCGATCGCGACGGGCGCGATGCACGTTCATGGGGGGATCGCGCTGCTCGCGGGCGCGAGCACCGTGCCGGCCGAGCGGGGGCGTGGAGGACACCGCGCGCTCCTCGCCGCGCGCCTTCGGTTTGCTGTCGCGGCCGGCTGCGAGCTCGTGATGATGTGCGCGTCTCCGGGCAGCACCTCCCAGCGGAACGCGGAGCGACGCGGCTTCCGGATCGCCTACACGCGCCTCAAGTGGGCACGTGACTAGAGCACGCACCGGCGAGCGGCCGCTGTTCGTGCCGCGTGTGAGCGGAGGGGCGCCCCGTGTTGTGGATGGGCTGCGCCGAGCGCAAGGGCGCGGGGGGCTGCGTGTGACCACGCAGAGTCGCTCGGCGAGCCACCGCGACTGCGCGGCGACGCGCTTGCTGAGATCGAGGGGCAGCCCCTCGTCGACGTCGAAGCCGCGCACGACGAAGCCGCAGGTGAACGTGCGCACGTCGTCCTTGCCCGCGAGCTGCGCGTGGCACTCTCCGTCGGCGTCCAGCTCCCAGCGCACGATCCTGCGCGCGTCGTCCGGTGGGGTCGCGCTGGAGCTCGAGCCAGGGGCTGCGGTTGTTCGCTGACCACCGTCGTCACGAGCCCGGGCGCGAGGTCGATCGCATCGAGGACAAACTCGTCCGGGTGCTTCGCCTCGACGTTGTAAGGAGCGAGCTTCTCCTCGGGGAAGTCCTTCAAGTTGAACGTGACGATGCTCTGGGCCCCCGCACAGATGGCATCCGCGAGGACGTGTCGGTCGTCGGGGTCCGGGAGGTCGAGACCTTCGACGAGAGCGTCGAACCCCTTGACGAGGCAATCCGGGACGGCCTCGGTCATCAGCTCGCGCGTGCGCTTGAGCGACTCCGGCTTCAGGTCGGGCCGGTTCTCTAGGATGTTGCGGAAGCACTCGTCGAGAATCAGCTCCGACCACCGTGCGCGTACGATGCCGGTGTTGGCGAGCCGGACGAGAAGGTCACGAAGTGGCGCCGGGTACAGGACGCAAGCGTCGTAGAGCACAACGAACGCCCTCGCGTGCCCTCAGTACCCAAGCCCGTGCTTCTCTGCTTCGGCGGTCAGCTCGTCCAGCACGGCTTTCCGATGTGCGTCGTCCCTCTGCTTGTACTCGACGAGATCGGCCACCCGAACGCGACGATGCGTCCCCACGAGGCGGAACGGGATCTTGCCCTCGTCGAGCAAGCGCACGAGAAAGGGCCGCGAGACGTTGAGGAGGTCGGCCGCCTGCTGCGTCGTCAGCTCCGCATGGACGGGGACGATGGTGACCGCGTTCCCATTCGCCATCTGCCCCAGGATCTCCAGGAACAGCTCGAACGCCTCACGCGGAACCGTGACCGGAACCGCAGGCCCTTCGCCCTCTGGCTGGACCTGTACCGTACGGGACGCTTTCCGGCGCGGGAGGGCTGCGAGCGCCCGCAACGCGACCTTCGCTTCTTCCGACGCCTTGGCGGTGGGCAGCTTCACGGGGGAGGTCTGCATCTCGCTGATCAACCTAGCTTATTATCGAAACAAGTGCAACAATCGAAGCCACCGAAACTGTCTGGTCGGCCGAGCGAGGTGGCGCTGTGGCAGAATTGAGCATCAAAGATGGGGCGGCGGCGAACCGGATCGCGGCGAGGCTCCCGTCCATCGAGGAGCTCACCGAGATCGTTCTCGACGTGGAGGTCCGCATCAAGAACGATCCCACGGCAGCCCGCGAGTCGATCCGCAAGATGCTGGACGACGGACGCCTCGTCATGGAGCCGAAGGCCGACGGCAGCTACCACGCGAAGGGGATCCTCCTCCCGCTCGATCTGCCGCCGAAAAGCCGGAAGCCCCGGGGAGGCTCGGGGCCTTCCGGGGCTTCAGGTGTCTCCCACGAGGTCGTAGGAAACGACGGTTGCGCGGGTAGGATTTGAACCTACGACCTTCGGGTTATGAGCCCGACGAGCTACCTGGCTGCTCCACCGCGCGGCAGAACGAGGCGCAACGTAGTCCGATCGAGCGCCGAGTCAAGGGGCGTCTCGCGCGCTCGATGCGTCTCGGCGCGGCTGAGGGTCGCGGTGTGGCCGCGTCCAGGGTAGCCGTCCCCCCATGCGCGTCTTCTCCCGCGTCCTCGTGCTCACCCTTCCGCTCGCGGCGTCCTGTGTCGGCAGCTCGGCGCCGAACGTGACCCCACGGAGCACGCTCTCGCTCGGCGCCGACACGCCGAGGTGGCGCGAGGACGGGCCCTTCGTCGTGTCGAACGTCACGCCCACCGGCCCCGTGCGCGGCGAGGTCGAGCTGTCCGTGACCTTCAGCCGCCCGCTGCGCGCGCTCGGCGCAGACGCGACCCCACCCGCGCCGCCGGTCACGATCTCGCCTGCCGTCGAGGGCACGTGGCAGTGGCTGGGCTCACGCGCGGTGCGGTTCGTCCCGAAGGCGAAGCTCCCCAGCGGCACGGAATTCACCGTCGAGGTCCCGAAGGGCGTGCGCGCGGTCGATGGCTCCACCCTGGACGCGGGGTGGCGAGGCTCGTTCACCACCGCCGCGCCCGAGGTGTCGATCACCCCGTACGATCGCAGCGCCGGGCTCGCCCGGGACGCCGTGATCTACCTCGCGTTCTCGCAGCCGGTTGCCCTCGATGAGGTTCGGAGGCGCGCGCGCGTCGTGGACCAGGCCGGTGCCGTCGTCGCGGTCACGTTCGCCGCGGACGCGAAGGCGACGAACACGTACGTGCTCACCCCGACCTCGCCGCTCGCGCCGGCGAGCCGCTTCGAGGTGCACGTGGATGGCTCGCTCCGCGGCGTCGAAGGGCCCCGGCCCATGGGGAAGGACGTGGTCTCGTCGTTCGACACCTACGGGCCGCTCGAGCCGGTGCTCTCGTGCTCTCGAGACACGGCGGAGCGATGCCGCCCGCGCGGCTACTTCGAGGTGAGCTTCAACAACGTCGTCCGCGCGCGCGACGCGAAGGAGGCCATCCGCGTCGAACCCGCGGTGCCGCTCCGCTGGCATGGGGGCGCCGACGATGCGCCGACGCGATCGGTCTCGTTCAGCGGCGAGTTCCGCGCGGGCGCGACGTACACGATCCTCGTCGGCACGAAGACCACGAAGGGCAAGCAGCTCATCGACGGCTTCGGGCAGGGATTGCAGGGCGAGCGCCGTCTGACGCTCCCCGTGGCCGACCATGAGCCCGCCATCGAGGTGGGCTTCCGTGGAGTGTACCTCGAGCCGAAGCTCCTCGCCGACATCCCCATCTACGCCACCAACGTGCAAGGCCTCGTCATCGACGCCGCGCCGGTCGGCCTCGCCGCGGCGATCGCGATCGACGCGGGTCGCCCTGGCGCGGTCGAAGCAGCCCTCGCGACGCCCGGTGCGGTCCACCTCACCCCAGCCTCCGCGGGAAGGAACCGCCTCGGCAAGACGCTCGTCCCCGTCACCAAGCTCGTCGGTCCGGCTGAGCGCGGGCTCGTGGTGTTCAAGGCTCGATACCCGGGGGATCGGCGTGAGGTGTCGGAGCAGGCGCTCGTCCAGGTGACCGATCTCGGCCTCACGGCGAAGCTCGACGGAACGACCGCGGTCGTGTGGGTGACGCGGCTCTCCAGCGGCAAGCCCGTCCCAGGCGCGAAGGTGACGGTCTCCGGTGTCGACGGCCACGAGGGCGAGGCGGTCGAGACGGACGCGGCCGGCTTCGCGCGAGCCCCCCTGCCACCTCGCACCGCCGCGGACGGCGCGGTGGCCGTCGTCGCGCGCGAGGGCGCGGATCTCTCGTTCCGCCGCATCACGCAGACGATGTCCGGCTGGCGCTTCGGCGTCTCGGCGTGCCCCTCGTGCAGCGCCGTGCGCACCCTCCTGTTCACGGATCGCGGGCTCTATCGCCCAGGAGACAAGGTGCAGGTGAAGGGCATCGTGCGCGACACCGACGCGAGCGGCCTCGTCGTGCCCGCGGGACGTCGCCTCACGGCGAAGCTGGCGGGCCCGGAGGGGGAGGCGATCGCGTCCTTCGACGTCACGCTGTCATCGTCGGGCTCCTTCTCGACGGAGCTCACGGTGCCCGCGACAGGGAAGCTCGGGACGTACGTGATCGAGCTCCGCGACGGCGAGCGCGAGTGGGGATCCGAGAGCTTCCAGGTCGCCGAATTCAGGCCGACGGAGCTCGAGGTGAGCGCCGAGTTCGATCGCCGCGACTACGTGCGCGGGGACCTGGTGCGCTGCGAAGGCAAGGGGAAGTACCTCTTCGGGGCGCCCATGGCCGGAGCCTCCACACGGATGACCCTGACGCGCGCGCGCGCGTGGTTCTCGCCGCCCGGGTTCCCGGATCACGTCTTCGACGACGACCTGTGGCTGTCCGCGCACCGCGAGACCGCCCCATCGACGACGACGCTCGGCGCGCGCGAGGACAAGCTCGACGCGCGCGGCGTGGCCATGGTGTCGGCGAAGGCGGACGCGCCGCAGTCCGGCGCCGAGACCGTGACGTGCGAGGCCGAGATCACCGATCTCTCGCGACAGACCCTCACCGGCAGCGCCACGGCCTTCGTTCATCCAGGGGACTTCTATCTGGGCGTCCGGCTCGGGGGCGAGGGCTTCGCGCGGGCGGGCACGCCGATCCGCGGCGAGGTCCTGGCGGTCGATCCGCAGGGGAAGAGGCGCGGTGGTGTCCCCGTGCAGCTCGAGCTGCTCCGCCGTGTGTGGAAGGTGGCGTACCTCGACGCGGGGGGCGGGCGCCACCACGCCGAGTGGACCTCCGTCGACACGAGCGTCGGCTCCTGTCACGTGACCACCGGCGCGACCACGCCGGGCGCGTGCGAGCTCTCGCCGCGGGAGAGCGGGTTCCACGTCCTCCGCGCGACGGCCGCCGACGGGAGGAAGAACCCGCTCGCCGCGAGCACCGGCGTGTACGCGCTCGGAGACGGCGCGCCGACCTGGCCTGACACCGACGATCTCAGCCTGTCGCTCGTCCCCGACAAGAAGTCGTACAAGGTCGGTGACGTCGCGAAGATCCTGGTAAAATCACCCTTCGCCGAGGCGGAGGCGTGGATCACCGTCGAACGCGAGGGCGTGATGTCGAGCGAGCGAAGGACCCTCTCGGGAGCGTCACCGACGCTCCAAATCCCGGTCACCGACGCGCTCGTGCCCAACGCCTTCGTGTCGGTGAGCCTCGTGCGCGGGCGCACGAAGGCGCCGCCCCCGGGCGTGAAGCGGGCGGACGTCGGGGCGCCGGCCTTTCGGATGGGGGTCGTGCCGCTCGTCGTCGATCACGCCGCGCGCCGCCTCTCGGTGACCGTCGCGCCCGACCGCACCGAGCACCTCCCCGGCGAGAAGGTCGCCGTCTCGGTGGACGTCCGCGACCACGAGGGGAAGCCTGCGCCCGCGGAGATCACGCTGTACGCCGTCGACGAGGGCGTGCTCTCGCTCGGCGGCTACCAGACGCCCGATCCGGTGGCCCTCTTCTTCGCTCCGCGCCCGCTCCGCGTCGAGACCCTCGAGTCGCGTGAGGATCTCGCCCGCGTGGCGCGCGCGCCGGGCTTCCTCGGGCCGGGGCTCGACAAGGGCCTCGACGGCGGCAGCGGCGGGCTGTCGGTGCGGCGTGACTTCCGTCAGACGGCGGTGTTCTTGCCCTCGCTCCACGCGGGCGCGGACGGCAAGGCGACCGCGTCCTTCCAGCTCCCCGATGGGCTCACCTCGTACCGCGTGATGGCGGTCGCTGTGTCAGGCGCCGATCGGTTCGGCTCGGGTGACGCGCGGATCACGACGTCGAAGCCGCTCATGGCACGTCCCGCGCTGCCCAGGTTCTTGCGCGCGGGCGATAGCTTCGAGGCGTCGGTGCTCGTCACGTCGAAGGGCGTCGCGCCGGGCCGGGTGAGCGTGCAGCTCGCCGAGGACGGGCTCGTCCCGACAGGGCCGAAGAGCGCCGAGGTCGAGCTCGGCGAGGGGGAGACGAAGGAGGTGCGCTTCCCGCTCGAGGCGCGCGCCGTCGGGCGTGCCAAGCTCCGCTTCTCGGCGGAGGGCGCGGGCCTGCGCGACGCGGTCGAGGTGTCGCGCGAAATCAGCTCTCCCGCGCGGCTCGAATCCGCGGCGGTCTTCGGATCGACCGAGGACGCTGCGGGCGAGGCGCTCGGCGATCTGTCCGCCGCCCGCGCGGACGTCGGCGGGCTCCAGGTGACGCTCTCGCCGACGGCGCTCGCCGCGCTCGGCGGCGGCCTCGAGCAGCTCGTCGAGTACCCCTACGGGTGCACCGAGCAGCTCACGAGCCGCCTGGTCCCGCTCCTGCCGCTCCGCGATCTGGCGAAGGCGCTCAAGGTCACGCTCCCATCGGATCTGGATCAGGCCGTCGTCAAGACCGTCGCGAAGCTCCAGGACAACCAGCAGTCGAACGGGGGGTTCGGGCTGTGGCCCGAGTCTGTGGAGACCCCGTCGTGGCTCACCGCGTACGCGCTCTGGGGCCTCGTCGCGGCTCGCGATCACGGCGTCGCGGTCCGCGAGAGCACCATCGCGGCGGCCAAGCTGCTCCTCGAGCGCCGCCTCGACGACGACGTCGATCACGATCCGGTGTCCTCCGTGTTCGTCGTCGATGCGCTCGGTGAGGCGGGCGCACCGAAGCCTGGCATCGTGACCCGGCTCTTCGAGGCGCGCCGCGATCTGTCCACCTCGTCGAAGGCGATGCTGCTCACCGCGGCGATCAAGGCGCAGTCGCCGATGGAGCTCCGCGACGCGCTCGTCTCCGAGATCGCGCAGGAGGTCCGCCTCGACGGCGCGAGCGCGCGCGTCGTCTCGAGGGAGGACGGCTGGCGTGTCCTCGACAGCGACACGCGCGCGTCGGCGCTCGTGCTCCGCGCGCTCGTGCGCGAGTCGCCAAAGCACCCGCTCGTCCCCAAGCTCGCCGCGGGGCTCGTCGCGGCCCGGCGCGGTGGGCGCTGGCGCACGACGCAAGAGGCGGCCTGGGCCCTCCTCGCCCTCGACGAGTACCGGCGCGTCGTCGAGAGCGGGGAGCCGAGCATGGACGCGCGCTACTTCCTCGGCGGGGCGACCATCGCCGAGACGCGGCTCGACGGGCTCGCCGCCGCGTTCTCCCTGGCGACGCCGATGTCGTCCTTGCGCGACGCGGGAGGGAGCGTCCTCGCCTTCGAGAAGCGCGGGAGCGGGAGGCTGTACTACGAGGCGCGGCTCCGCTTCGCCCCGAAGGAGCCCCGTCGCAAGCCGGTCGACGCAGGTTTCTGGGTCGAAAAATCGCTCGTTCCGGTGAGCGTCGAGGCGCTCGGCGCGGCCCTGCGCTCGCCGCCCTCCGAGCTCGCGACCCGCGTCAGCGCCGGGAAGCTCGTGCTCGTCACGCTCACGGTCGTCGCGCCCTCGCCGCGCGAGTACGTCGTGCTCGACGATCCGCTGCCCGCTGGGCTCGAGGCCGTCGACGCGAGCCTCCGCGGCGCGGGATCCATCGCCGATCTGGACTCTCGTCGTGACGAGCGCCCCGGCGAAGACGACGAGCTCGAGGCGCCGCTCACGCGCAAGGAGGTCCGCGACGATCGGGTCGTCTTCTTCGTCGACGATCTCCCGGCGGGCGTGCACCGCTATCGGTACCTCGCGCGAGCGACGACCATCGGGCGCTTCGCGATGCCTCCCACGCGCGTCGACGAGATGTACGTCCCCGAGACCTTCGGGGAGACCGCCGCGGCGACGCTCGAGATCACGCCGTGAAGCGGCGGTGGCTGCGCAGGAGCGTCCTCGCGGCCGTCGTGGCCTTGGTCGCGCCGTGGGCACTCCTGTTCGCCTGGTCATGGCTCTTGCCGCTCCCCACGGCGCTCCGCGAGGGAACCGGCCCTAGCTCCACGCGGATCCTCGACCGTGACGGCAACCTGCTCCGGCACGTCCGCGCAGGCGACGACACGCTCGCGCTCCCCGTGCACGTCGAGGACGTCGGCCCCGACGTCGTCGAGGCGATCATCGCGGCGGAGGACCGGCGATTTTTCCTTCATCCTGGGGTCGATCCCGTCGCTGTCGTCCGCGCGGCGGTGACGTCGATCGTCCGCGGGAAGATCGTCTCGGGCGCCTCGACGATCACGCAGCAGCTCGCGCGCACGCTCGTACCCCGACCGCGGAGCTTCGTGGGCAAGCTCGGCGAGATGGCGCTCGCGCTCCGCATCGAGCGGTCGCTGTCGAAGGACCAAATCCTCGGGGAGTATCTCTCTCGCGTCCCCTTCGCGCCGCGGGTCCGCGGCGTCGAGGCGGCTGCGCGCGTGTACTTCGACAAGCCTGCCCGCGCGCTCTCCCTCGGCGAGGCCGCGGCGCTCGCGGGGATGCCGCGCGGGCCGAGCCTCTACGATCCCCGGAGACGGCCTGGGCTCGTGCTCGCGCGTCGCGCCGCCGTGCTCGCGAGGATGCGGGTGCCTGACGCTCGTCGACGGCTCGCGCTCGCGGAGCTGATCACTCCGAGCGAGCTCCGCGCTCCCGTCGCCGCGCGGCACTTCGTGGAGCGTGTGGCCCGCGCGCACGTGGGGAGTGAGGTGCGGACGACCCTCGACACCGCGCTGCAGCGCGAGGCCGAGACCTCCGTCCAGACCCTCGTCGCTGGGCTCCGCGAGCGGCGCGTCACGTCCGCCGCCGCCGTCGTCCTCGACAACGACACGGGCGACATCCTCGCGTACGTCGGCTCTCCCGATCCGCTCGATGCGGCCGCGCTCGGGGCGAACGACGCCGTCGTCGCGCGGCGGCAGCCGGGCTCGGCGCTGAAGCCCTTCGTGTACGAGCTCGCGGTCGAGGAGCGTGGCTTGACCGCCGCGACGGTCCTCGCGGACGTCCCGACCACCTTCCTCGGACCGGACGGGGAGTTCCGCCCCCACGACTACGATGGACGGTTTCGTGGGCCGGTCCGTGCGAGGGATGCGCTCGGCAGCTCGCTCAACGTGCCGGCGGTGGCCTTGGCCGAAGCGCTCGGTCCGGCGCGCGTCATCGATCGCCTCCGCGCGCTCGGGCTCTCGACGATCGGCGGGCCAGCCGAGGCCTACGGTCCAGGGATCGCCCTCGGGAACGCCGAGGTCCGCCTCCTCGATCTCGCCGCGGCCTATGCGACGCTCGCGAGGGGAGGGGTCGCGCGTCCCGTCCGGTGGACCGAGGGTGACCCGACGTCCGAGGCGCGCTTGCTCGACGCGGACGCCGTGCGCGTCGTCGTGGATATCCTCGCGGACGACGAGGCGAGGGCCGCGGGGTTCGGGCGACACGGGGTGCTCGAGCTCCCCTTTCGCGCCGCGGTGAAGACCGGCACGTCGAAGGGCTACCGCGACAACCTCACCGTGGGGTTCACGAGCGAGGTGACGGTGGCCGTGTGGGTCGGGAACATGGACGGTTCGCCGATGGAGGGGATCTCGGGCGTCACCGGAGCCGGCCCATTGTTCCGCGAGATCATGCTCGCGGCGATGCGGCGGCACGGGCGCGGCGCCGCGCTACCCGCGAAGCCCGAGGCGACGGTGCGGGTGTGCGCGTTGTCGGGGCTCGCAGCCGGGCCGGACTGCCCGCACTGGATCGTCGAGCGGTTCCTGCCGGGGCGCGAGCCCCACGCGCGCTGCACGTGGCATGGGCGCGGCGGCTCGGGGGTCGTCGAGCACCTCCCGGCCGAGTACGACGCGTGGGCGGCGTCCGTCGGGAGGCCGCTCTCCGTCGCAGATGGGGAGCGGGGGCCGCGCATCGTCGATCCAGGACCCGGCACGCGGGTGCAGCACGATCCGACGCTGGGAGACCGTGAGGCGTTGCTCGTCCGGACTGCAGGCGGAGGACCGAGCGCCGTCGTCTTCCTGGACGGGGTTGCGCTGGCACGGGGTCCACGCGAGGGGACCGCGTGGGTGAAGCCACGCCCTGGCACGCATCGGCTCTGGGTCGAGGCCGGCGGTGTGCGCAGCGACGTCGTCACCTTCGTCGTCGAGTGAGCTCGGTCCCTGGCACGCCCTCGAGCTCGAGGAGACGCGTCTTTGTGCCAAGCCCCCCAGGCGCAGAGAAGCCGCCGAGCGCGCCGCTCGCCGAGATCACGCGATGACACGGGACGATGATGGCGATGGGGTTCTTCCCGAGCGCCCCGCCCACCGCACGAGCTCCTCCCGCCGAGCCGACGCGTCGCGCGAGCTCCCCGTAGGTCGCGAGCGTCCCGGGCTGGATGTGCCGCGCCTCGGCGTAGACGCGGGCCGCGAACGGGGTCGCCTCACGCAGGTCGAGCCCGATATCCGAGAGATCGTCTCCCGAGCCGGTCAGCATCTCCAAGATCCTCGAGATCGTCCCGGTGGCGAAGCGAGAGGGCGTCCTTGCCTCGTCCGCGTCGCACGCGCCCAGCACGCGCTCGCGTGTCGCGTCGGCGGTCGCGCCCGGGAGCTGCAGGGTGACCACTCGCTCTCCCCGCCAAGCCAGCCCGAGCGGACCCACCGGGCTGTCGAAGAGGCCGAACGCGGCGCGTGGCGTGTGGGGCCCGCGTGCGCTCATCTCACCCTCGCGAGGTGCCTCGCCAGTGCCGCGTACAGGCGAGAGGCGAGCGCGTGATCCGCCGCGCAGACCTCACGGAAATCGTCGCCTCGGATACGCAGCGCGCGCGCGACCGTGCGTGCCTCGAAGGTGCCGATGCGCGCCGGCTCGTCGACGAGCGACTCGGGGTACAGCATCCCACCCGCGGAGAGCACCCGCCCATCGGCGCTCGCGACCTCCCCGTCGAGGAGCAGGTACGTGACCCGATCGCTCGTGACGGCTTGCGGGACCGGGGCGTCCGGCAGAAGCTCTGTCTCGACCGCGACCGCGAGGACACGGAGCACGATGGACAGCGGCACCTCGGCGAAGATCGGCGCGAGGCGTGCGGTCGCGAGATCGCGCTCGCCGCGGCCGTCGTCCGGGCGGGTGACGAAACGATCGCACACGTCGATGACGACGATCGACCCGTTGTCGCGCGAGCCGTTCGCCATCGCGGCGTCGATGAGCGCGCGGGCCGCGGGCTCAGCGCCCGGTGTGCGCGCCGCGTCGCCGAACGCCGCCTCGGTCGCGAACGCCCCGTACACGCCGTCGGTGCACACGACCAGCCGATCGCCACGAGAGACGCCCACGAAGAGCGTGTCGCAGCGCTGCGTGGCCGTCATCCCGATGTTGTTCACGAGTGGGTTGTGGGCCCTCTGGCGGTCGACGCGGCCGGCAGGGTTCGTCTCACGGAGCCGATCGGCGAGGGTGTGGTCGTGCGTGAGCTGCAGCGTCGCGTCTGGGCGGCAGAGGTAGACCCGGGAGTCTCCGACGTGTGCCACGAAGGCCTGGTCCCGGAGGAAGAGCACCGCCGTCAGCGTCGAGCCCATCCCGCCGTGCTCGGGGGTGTCCACGGCGGCGGCCCGGACGGCGTCGTTCGCGGCGGAGGCGGCGTCGCGCAAGGCCGAGAAGATCCTGTGGCGCATCGCGAGGTCGGGCGAGACGACGTAGCGCTCGAGCGTCCGCCGGACGTCCCGGTGGCGGAGCGCCTCCCGGAAGGCCTCGACGCTGAGGCGGGCTGCAACCTCGCCGGCGGCTGCGCCGCCCATCCCGTCCGCCACGCCGAAGAGCGCGCCCTCGGGATCCACGAGCAGCGCGTCCTCGTTGTTCGTGCGGACGGGCCCGGTCTCCGTGCACGCGCCGAACGACACGCGGAAGTCGAAGCGTGGCAAGGTGCGACCCATGAGCCGCGAGAGCGTACCAGAGCTCGTCCTCGGGCTGTCGACGGCGACGATGACGGGGAGCGCCGCGCTCGTCGGCCCGACAGGGCTGCTCGCGTCGACGACGTGGGACGGAAGGGGCGGGCACGCCGAGGAGATCCTCCGAGGTATCTGGCGAGTCCTCGCCGAGGCGGGCGCCATGCTGGAGGACGTCGGCGCCGTGTCGGTGTGCACCGGCCCCGGGAGCTTCACGGGCACGCGCGTCGCGCTCTCGACGGCGAAGGGGCTCGCGCTGGCCCACGACGTCGAGGTCGTCGGCGTCTCCTCGCTCACCGCGCTCGCCGACGGGCGTGACGCCGTGTGCGTCCTCGATGCGCGGCGGGGCGAGGCCTTCGTCGAGGTCTTCCGCGGCGGGGTCGGCGACGGCCCTCGGCTCCTCCGTGTGGATCAGGTCCACGACGTGATCGCGAGCGCTCGGCTCGAGGTCGTCGGTGACTTGGCCGAGTTCGTGCCCGTTCGTCGAGAGCCCTCCGCCGAGGTCATCGCTGCCATGGGGTTCTCGCGGTGGAAGGCGGGGGCGACGACCGATCCGGCGACGCTCGAGCCGCAGTACCTCCGCGATCCAGACTTTGGTTGACCGAGCGGACCCGCGCCGCGCCTCGGGGCGGCGCCTCCGCGATCCAGACTTTGGTTGACCGAGCGGACCCGCGCCGCGCTTCGGGGCGGCGCCTCCGCGAT
>CAYNEK010000048.1:0-4921 GCA_964396175.1 uncultured Polyangiaceae bacterium
GCGCCCGCGTCGCCGCCCGCGCCCGCGTCGCCGCCCGCGCCCGCGCCCGCGTCGCCCGCGAGCGCGGCACCACCGCCCTTGCCCGCACCCCCGGTCCCGGCCTTCCCGCCGCTGGCTCCCGCCACGCCGCCGCCGCCGCCCGTCCCCGCCTTCGAACCGCCGCTGCCGCTCGTGCCGCCCACGCCGCCTGGGCCGCCGCTCGTGCCGCCCGTGCCGCCCACGCCGCCTGGGCCGCCGCTCGTGCCGCCCGTGCCGCCTGGGCCGCCGCTCGCGCCGCCCGAGCCGGCCTCCCCAGCGCCGCCGCCGGTGGCCTTGCCGGCCGCACCCGCGCCGCCGCCCCCGCTCTTTCCCGCTGCCGCGCCCTTGCCGGAGGCGCCGGCTTGGCTGGTGGAGCCGCCCGCTCCGCCGGAGAGATCGCCCGAGAAGGTGTCGTCTCCCTCCGAGTTGAAGCCGCACCCGACGACGACCATGGCGAGGAGAGAGAGCGAGAAGATCCGCATAGGCGCATCTTACCCCAAGATCAGGACAGCTGCGACACCAATGCGACGAGCCGCGCGAGCCCCGGGTGCGCCGACGCGGCGTGGTCGCGGAGGACCTCGCGAAGCTCCGCGAGGAGCGCCGCCTTGGCCTCGCGCGACTCGACCTGGTACGCGGCGAAGAGGAGGTTCGCCAGCGCGAAGGCGCGGTCGTCACGGCCGTGCGCGGCGGCGTGGAGCCAGCGCGAGACGGCGATCGCTCGGGCGAAGTGCCCACGAGCCTCGCGGTGGTTGCCCTCGGCGCGCGCCACGTTCCCCAGATCCGCGAGCGCGCCCGCCTGCTCTTCGACGAGACCGTCCGGCTCGTAGCCCCCATCGCGGAGCCCCTGGGCCAGCCGGAGCGCCTCCTCGAGCGCGCGCTTCGCTCGCCCGCGCTTGCCCTCGAGGAAGGCCAGGAGCCCCACGTCCCGGAGGAGCCCCACCACGTCGGCGCGACGGTCGGGGCGGCGATCGTAGGAGGCCAACCAGCGGGCCCCTTCGAGCGCCTCGGTGAGCTCACGGGCGGCTTCGTCTCGGCGCCCCTCCTGCTTCGCGATCGAGGCGAGCAGCCGCAGCCCGAGGAACAGCTCTCGCTGCGCGTCGAGGAAATACGGCTCCCGCGCGACCATGGAGCGGAGCGCCGTCTGGGCGTCCTCGAGGGTCCGCCGCGCATCGTCGAGCCTGCCTCCCTCGTGCTGGATCTCCGCGAGCTCGCGCATCACCGAGGCGAGGTGATAGAGTCGGCGGTCGTCTGGAGAGCCTTGCACCACCTGGGCTCGGCGCGCGCGGATCGCCCCCTCGAGCCACGCCTCCGCCGCCGCGTGATCGCCCCGAAGCCGCTCGGCTCGCCCACCGAGCGCGAGGCACGCCGCCAGGAGCTCCGGGCGCTCGATGGCTGGTGCGCGCTCCGCGGCCGCACGGGCCTCCTCGGCCATTGCGATCGCCGTCGCCACGCGCCCACGCGCGAGCTCCCCCGTCCCGACATCGACGAGGCGACGCGCGAGGCTCCCGTGCACAGCTGGGTCGTCGGGGTGCGCCGCCGCCACCTCGCGCTCCACCTGGAGCGCCTCCGCGACGCGGCGCCACGCCTCATCGACGTCCCCCATCGCCCGCGCGAGCTCCGCGTCCTCGGCGAGGAGCGACGCGAGCGCGCTCGCGTGTCCATGGGCCGCGCGGTTCGCCGCGATGCGCGCTCGCAGCCCCCTGATGTGGAGCGCGGCGAGCGTGCGCGCGTGGACGACGTGGCCGCTCTTCGCGAGCACACGCCTCGCCGTCGTGAGCCCTGGCGACAGGCGGGCCCACACTCCGGGGCGACCGGCGGCATCCCCGGCGGCCTCGAGGAGCGCCGTCACGGCGCCGGCCCGCAGCTCGGGGATCGACGAGAGCGCGGCGACGAGGAGCCGCTCCCGGAGGCCCCCGTCCTCGAGGGCCAGCATGGCCTCGACCACGTCGACGCGTCCGGCGCGGAGCAGGCGGCGCACGAGCCGCTCGGCGCCGCGGACGAGCGCCGGGGTCCTCGCCCCGTCGAGCACGGCGGGGAGCGCCTCTTCGGGGGGCCACGCTCGGGGTGCCTCTCGGGCGAGCCCCCGGAGGACGATCTCGTCCTCCACCGCGCGGGCGGCGACGACATAGGGTGGAGCGACGAGACGCCCATCGTCGTCGGGAGGCGCGAGGATCCCGGCGGCGAGGAGGGGACGCAGGTCGAGCGCCTTCGACGCGACGCCACGACGCTTCGAGGGCTCACGGGTCAGGACGTCGAGCGTCTTGCGCTCCACGACGCTGCTCGCGCTCGCGCGGACGGCGGCGTGGAGCGCGTCGCCGGGGCCATCGAGGAGCGCGTCGACGAGCTCGACCTCGCGACCACTCCGACCCAGACGCTGGCGGAGGTGCAGGACGAACGGGCTCCGATCGGCCTCGTCAGCCTCGTCGTCCTCGCCCGCCGCGCGCGTCGCGTCGCGTCGCGTGTAGGCCATCTCGCGCTCGTCGTCATCGAAGGGCCGCAGCCGCACGAACGGAACGAGCGCGCGCGCCTCCGGGTCGAAGAAGTGCGCGAGCGTCCGCTCGGACGCGAGCGAGCGCGGCGCGTAAGACGCCCTCCCGAGCGCGTGGAAGGACGCCTCGCGCATCGTGATGACGATCCGCAAGAAGGGGTGCGTCGTCGTCGCGAGCAAGAGATCGTCGAGCGCCGCGAGCACCCCCTCGAAGTCGTCCGCCTCGTCGACCCCGTCGAAGAAGAGGAAGAGGCGACGATCTTCGCGGAGCATCGCCGCCGAGTCGAGGTCCGAGAGCAGCTCCAAGAGGCTCGAGAAGGCGCCTTCGCGGAGGCCGAGCCGCGCGAGCACGGCGCGGCAGATCCCCTCCGCCGCGCTCTCGTAGGTGTCGTGCGCGAACGCCGCGCGCCCCGACAGGACGGCGACGAGGTCTCGGCTCGCCCGAGGCCGGCCGCCGCGCGCCACGGGCTCTCGAGGCCGGACGACCCGCGACGCCAGGCGGAGGATGAGAGACGTCTTCCCGCTGCCGTCGGGGCCGACCACGAGGAGAGCCCGACCGCTCGTGCCGAGCGCCGACGCGAGGACGTCGTCGACGCCCGTCCGCTCGACGTAGGCGTCGGGGAAGTAGGTGATGCCATCCTGGTTCGCCTCATGGAGCACCACGAGCGCCGCCGACCAGCTCGCGAGGCTCCCCGCCGAGACCTGCCCACCCGTGAGGAGGGGGTTCGCCTCGCGGCGCGCGAGGAGGCCGAGGAGCGGCGCCAGCCGGGTCCCGCGCTGGACGCCGACCGGCGCGAGCTGGGCCACCCGCTTCGAGGCATCGAGCGTCATGGGCTCGAGCAGCCCGCCCCCGCCGTACGGAAAGAGCCGGGTCTCCGTGTCGAAGAGCAGGGGCAGCGCGTGCACCGGCACCGAGGCGGTCTCGGTGAGCGCGACGACGGCGGTCAGCTCGAAGGACGACGCCCACTCGAGCCCTCTCGTCTCGACGTCGAACGCTCCGTCCCTCGACGCGCCCGAGAGCCGCGCGAGGTGCTGCGCGTCCCCATCGACGGACACCCGCCGGACGAGCTCGATCGCGCCCTTCGGGAACAGGCGCTGGCTCATGGCCTCGACGACCCGTACGAGCTGGAAGAGCTGGCGCTCGGACGGGGCTGCCTCTCGTCGCTCCATCGCGTCGTGAGCCATCCAGAGCGCGTCGTTCGGGCTCTTCGCGTCCCCGTCGCGGCCGGGCAGCCCTGCGAGCAGGGTCGCCCACGTCGTCTCGCGCTGCGCCGCCGTCTTGCGGTTCACGCTGCGCCAGCCGCTCGTCACGGACGCGAACGCCGAGCCGCGATCGGGAGGGAGGTCCAGCTCGCCCGAGAAGAAGCGCACGAGCTGGTTGTTGAGGACGGTCCATCCCCACCAGTCGGGGACGCGGAGCGCGCGCACCGCGAGGTCGAGCCGCTTGCTCGTCTCCTGACACAGCAGGTAGTCCGAGAGGAGGAGGATCCCGGAGAGCCGGACGGCCTGATACGCCGCGAAGACCGCCGCGTCGCGCCGTGCTTCGAGCGACAGCCCCGTGTCGTGGGCGCGCGAGAGCGGGTGCGCGATCGCGAAGGGGAGCGCGGGGTCGTCCCACCGCCGCGCGTCGAGCCGGACCGTGCCGCCCAGCTTCTTTGGCGCGCGCGACGCCACCGAGAAGCGCCGGTCGCACTCCTCGCAGAGGTACCCGCCCCTGCGGAGGGCCGTGAGCTCCACGGTCTTGCACGACGGGCACTTCGGCATGGGGTGCGGTCCGCTCTCCTCGCGCGACGGGCGCCGCCGTCGTCTGGCGCACGCCGCGCCCGCTCGGTCACTTCTTCTTCGGATCCTCGTCCCAGCCCGTGCCGAGCGCGGGGTCGGCGTCGTTCCCGATCTTCTCGGGGTGCGGCTCGACGTCCTTCTCGCGGAGGCAGTCCCACGATCCGCCGCCGGTCTCGTCGCCCTTGAGCCCCCAGCCGCCCTTCAGCTTGGCGGGCGAGGTCTCGTCCCCGGCGACGAACTGGAAGTATCCCTTCCCGGTGCGCTTGGACCCGGGACCGATCGCGCCGGTCTTGTACTCCTCCCACTCGAAGTGGACGACGTTGCCCGTCGCCTTGCCGCGGATCTTGCCCCAGAGGCCGTTCTGATCGCTCTTGTACCGCCCCTGGACGGTGTCGCCCTCCTGGACGAGGTGGAGCGAGCCGAAGAAGGGATTGAACCACACGCCCTTCCACGTCTCCCCGGCGGGCATCGGCGCCGAGGCGACGTTCGCCGTCTTCGGCTTGGGGGGAGGAGGATCGCAGGCGACCGTGGCGGACGCCGCGGCGAGGAGGACCGAGAGGGCGAGGATCGTGCGGCGCATGGATTCGGTGGGCGCGAGCCTAGCAAAGCCGCGAGGCGAGCGGGGCTCCGATC
>CAYNEK010000048.1:5021-37499 GCA_964396175.1 uncultured Polyangiaceae bacterium
GTGCGGGCGTCGAGACGGCCGGCTCGCCGTGCCCCGACGACGCCACGACGGCGCGGGCGGGGCTCCGGTCCTGCGCCCGCCGAGACCGTCAGATCACGGTGCCCCGACGACGCCACGACGGCGCGGGCGAGGCTCCGAGCGTGCGGGCGTCGAGACGGCCGGCTCGCCGTGCCCCGACGACGCCACGACGGCGCGAGCGGGGCTCCGAGCGTGCGCCGAGCAGAAGCACTGGAACCGGGCGCGGACCTGCTGTACGCAGGGCGGATGCGCTCGAAGCTCCCCTCGTCAACCCTCCCCTTCCTCGCGGCTCTCACGGTCGTCGCCCTCACCGCGTGCGGTGGTGGCGAAACCGACGTGGATTCCAGCAATCCTGGCGTAGGCGGCGCGACCGCCGGCAAGTCGGGGTCGGGCGGGAAGGCCGGCGGGAAGGCAGGCAACGGCGGCTCCAACGCAGGCAACGGCGGCTCCAACGCGGGCAACGCAGGCACGGGCGGCTCCAAGGCCGGCTCCGGCGGCTCCAACGCAGGCAACGCAGGCACGGGCGGCTCCAAGGCCGGCTCCGGCGGCTCCAACGCGGGCAACGCAGGCACGGGCGGCTCCAAGGCCGGCTCCGGCGGCTCCAACGCGGGCAACGCAGGCACGGGCGGCTCCAACGCCGGCTCCGGCGGCTCCGACGCGGGCAACGCAGGCACGGGCGGCTCCAACGCCGGCTCCGGCGGCGCCGACGCAGGTGCGGGTGGCTCCAACGCGGGCTCCGGCGGCGCCGACGCGGGTGCGGGTGGCTCCAACGCCGGCTCCGGCGGCTCCAACGCGGGTGCGGGTGGCTCCGACGCGGGTGCGGGTGGTGGACCTCCCGGGCCGTGCATCGGGCTCGCCGACGGCTCCGCCTGCGACGACGGCGACCTCTGCACCGTCGGTGACTCTTGCCAGAGCGAGGTGTGCGTCGCAGGCGCCCCCGTCACCTGCACCGCCTCCGACGACTGCCACGACGCGGGGGCGTGCGATCCGCAGACGGGCGCCTGCACGGCCGAGACCAACAAGCCCGACGGCGAGCCGTGCGACGACGGCGACCTCTGCACCGTGAAGGATCAGTGCACCGGCGGGCTCTGCGGCGGCACGAAGAAGCTCTGCGCGTGGAAGGACGCGTGCAACGAGGGAATCTGCGACATCACGACGGGCGCCTGCACGACGAAGCCGCTCGACCAGACGAAGTGCGGAGACGGCACCGGCTGCACGGACGCAAACGTCTGCAACCAGGGGACGTGCGAGGCGTCGAAGGACTTCTGCGGAGCGACGAAGCTCGTCATCAGCGAGTTCCGCACCCGCGGGCCAGGCGGCGGAAACGACGAGTTCGTCGAGATCTACAACACGACCGACACCCCCATCGACCTCGGCGGCTTCTGGATCGATGGGTCGAACAACAAAGGAACAACCGTGAAGCGTTACACGTTCCTCGCCGGGACGACGATCGCGCCCCACGGACACATCCTGGTGGCGCACACAGGGTACGCGGGCACCGTCCCGCCCGACTTCACCTACACGACTGGCATCACGGACGACGGGGGGATCGCGCTCTTCCACCAGAGCGGCACGATCCTGGACCAGGTCGGCATGAGCACAGACTCCGCCTACAAAGAGGAGAAGCCGCTGTCCCCACTCACAGGCACCACCGACACCTGCTACGAGCGCCGCGTCGGGAGCGGGCACGGCAACGCGTTCGACTCGAACGACAACGCGTTCGACTTCGTCAAGATCTCCCCGTGCTTCCCGCAGTCGAAGGCGTCGCGGCCCACGCCGGCGTTCGACCTGTACCCGGACTTCCTGTTCTTCCCGGGCCTGGGCGCGGCGCCCATCGCAGAGAACGTGAAGCTCGCGGTGCCACCGGCTGGCCTGACTCCGCTCGGGGATCTCCACATCACCGACATCAAGATCACCGGGCCGTCCGCGGCCGAGTTCTCGGCGACGACTGTGGAGCCGCTGCCCATCACCGTCCCGGAGGGCGCCGCGATCGCCATCACGGTCACGCACACCCCCGCGTCGAGCGGCCTCCGCATCGCCTACATGGTGGTGATGACGAAGGAAGCCGGCGCCCAGACCTACGAGCTCTGGGCGGGCGACGCGCTCTGACCGTCGCACGCGACGGCGAGGCGGCCCTGCGTCGCTTCGCCGTTGCGGGGCTCGAGGCGCCGTCCGGGCGCGGGCGCCGGGCCAACCTTCGAGGGCCGGCGGTCCTGACCCACGCGCTCTGGGCGGGCGACGCGCTCTCGGCGACGCACGCGACGGCGAGGCGGCGCCGAGAGCGCCTCGCCGTCGCGATGCTTCAAGTCCCGTCCGTGTACATGCTCTCCGCGATCTTGAAGGCCGAGGTCTCGAGCGTCGCGTACGCCTCGCGGATCGCCGCGAGATCGCCGCCCCCTTCGACGAGCTCTCGCAGCCGCTCGGCGTCCGCGCGCACCGCCTCGAGCACGTCCTGGGACACGAGATCCGCGTACCCGTCGAGCGCCTGCGTCGTCGTGTAGAGCAGCGTCTCGGCCTGGTTGCGCACCTCGGCGAGCTCTCGCCGCAGCTCGTCCGCCTGGTGGAAGCGCGACGCCTCCTTCACCATCTCCTCGACGTCCTCGGGCGCGAGGCCGGACGTGGGCGTCACGTTCACCGCCTGGACCTTGCCCGTGCCGAGATCCTTCGCCTCGACGGCGAGGATGCCGTTCGCGTCGATCTTGAAGGTCACCTGGATCTTCGGGACGCCGCGGGGCGCGGGCGGGATCCCGACGAGCTCGAAGCGCGCGAGGCTCTGGTTGTCCGCCGCCATCTCGCGCTCGCCCTGGAGCACGTGGATGGGCACGAAATTCTGGTTGTCGACGCTCGTCGTGAAGATCTCGCTCTTCTCGGTCGGGATCGTCGTGTTGCGCGGGATGAGCCGGAAGAAGACGCCGCCGCCCGTCTCGACGCCGATCGAGAGCGGCGTCACGTCGAGCAGCAGGACCTCGTCGACCGCGCCCGAGAGCACCGCGCCCTGGAGCGCCGCGCCCATCGCGACGACCTCGTCGGGGTTCACGCCCCTGTGCGGCTCCTTGCCGAAGTAGTCCTTCACGGCCTTCTGCACCGCCGGCATCCGCGTCATCCCGCCGACGAGGATCACGTTCTGGACATCGGAGGGCTTCACCTTCGCGTCGGCGAGCGTCGCCTTGCAGACCTCGATGGTGCGGTCGATGAGCGGCTGCGTCAGGATCTCGAGCTCGCTCCGCTTCATCGTGCGCTCGAGGTGGAGCGGCCCCCCGGCGCTCGTCGCGATGAAGGGGAGGTTGATCTCGCTCTCGACCGACGACGACAATTCGTGCTTCACGCGCTCGGCCGCCTCCTTGAGCCGCTGCGTGGCCATCTTGTCCTTGCGGAGATCGACGCCGTGGGCCGCCTCGAATTCGTCGGCCAGCAGGTGGAGGATCTTCTCGTCGAAGTCCTCGCCGCCGAGGTGCGTGTCGCCGCCGGTCGCGCGGACGCCGAAGACGCCCTGCGCGATCTCGAGCACCGAGATGTCGAAGGTCCCTCCGCCGAGATCGTAGACGGCGACGCGCTCCTTGTCCTGCTTGTCGAGGCCGTAGGCGAGGGCAGCGGCCGTCGGCTCGTTGATGATGCGGCGGATCTTGAGGCCCGCGATCTTCCCGGCGTCCTTGGTGGCCTGGCGCTGGGCATCATCGAAATACGCGGGCACCGTGACGACGGCCTCCTCGACGGGCTCGCCGAGGTACGTCTCGGCGATCTCCTTCATCTTCTCGAGCACCATCGCGCTCAGCTCGGGCGGCGCGTACGTCTTGCCGCCGGCCTCGACGCGCGCGTCGCCGTTGGGCGAGGCCACGATCGCGAAGGACGACACCTTCGCCTGCGACGCGACCTCCTCCGAATCGAACTTCCGGCCCATGAGGCGCTTCACGCCGTACACGGTGTTCTCGGGGTTGGTGGTCGCCTGGCGCTTGGCGATCTGGCCGATGAGGCGGTCCCCCGACTTGGAGAAGGCCACCACGCTCGGCGTGGTCCGCGCCCCCTCCGCGTTGGGGATGACCTTGATCTCCCGCTTCGCGCCGCCGCTGCCCTCGACGAAGCACACGCAGGAGTTCGTCGTCCCGAGGTCGATGCCGATGATCTTGCTCATGGAAAGGATCGCCCACCAGCCTACGCGAGATCGCCGGACGTTGTCACCTCGGCGACGATCGCCCCGTCGAGCTCGCGCGCCTCGCGAGCGGCGGGCGGGGCCCCGCGACCGCGATCACGGGCTACCCCAGCCTATCGCGAGGGACGCTCGGGCCGCCGATCAGGACGCCGGCTTCGCCTTCGCGACGACGACCATCGCGGGGCGGACGAGCCGCTCGCCCATCTGATAGCCCGCCTGCACCTCGGCGACGATCGCCCCAGGGGGCTGCTCGTCCGTCTCGAGCTGCTGCACGGCCTCGTGGACCATCGGATCGAAGGAGCCCTTCGTCTCGACGCGGCGGATGTTCCCCCGCTCGAGCGCGTCGAGGAACTGGCGCAGGACCATCCGGAGCCCGTCCGCGACCGCCGCCGCGTCCGTCGCGCCCTTCGCGTGCTGGACCGCGAGCTCGAGGTTGTCGAACACCGGCAAGAGCTCCTTCAGCAGCGTCTCGCGCCCCTTCTTCTCTGCGTCCTCCACCTCCTTGCGGGTCCGCTTGCGGTGGTTGTCGTAGTCGGCCGCCAGCCGGAGGTAGCGGTCCTTCAGCTCGGCGTGGTCCTTCTTCGCTTGCTCGAGCGGGCTCGGCTCGACCTCCGCCGGCTCGGGATCCGTGGGCGCGTCCGCGAACGCGGCGCTCGAGGCTGGGACGTCGGTCTCGTGGTCGTGGGGAGAGTCGCTCACCCCGACATCCTAGCCATCCTCGCGGGCGTTGTCTGTCGCGACGACACACGCGGCGACGAGAGGGAGGCGCGCCGCCGCCCTCTCGTCGGGACCGCGCGAGCTCAGGCCTTGAAGGAGAAGAGCTTCTGGAGCTTCATCGCGAGCATGGGGTTGCCCGCGACCTTGAGCTTGCCGCCCATGTAGAGCTGCATGCCGTTGGCCTGCGGGTTCTCGAGGAGCTTCTGGAAGTCCTCCTCGGTGATGGTGATCGTGCAGTCCGCCTCCTTGGTGCCGGCCTCGCAGAGCGGCCCCGTCTCCGAGACGTCGATGAACCACTCGCCGGAGCCGGTGATGTTCATCTGGAACTTCGCGCCGATGGTCTTCGCGTCCTCCGCGTGCTTCGCGAGGCCAGCGGGGATCTCTTCGTTGAACAGCTTCTTCGTGTCGACGGCCATGGTGTGCTCTCCTTCGGGTGACGTGGGGCTCGGACCGGGTCGGCGACCGAGCGGCTCGAGGCGCGCCTCGTCCTCGTGGGGCGAGACGCGCGGTGCTCGTAGATGCGCTCGTCGCGGCGCGTCAAGACGTTCGGACACGGCGGGCGCGCTGCCGTGCCCCTCTCCGGGCGCCCTCGGCTCCCGACGACGCTCGCCGCGCACCGCGCGAGACTCGCTGCCCCCCGCGGCGCCCTCGGCGTCAGCCCTTCTCGACGAACCGTCTCGCGGCCAAGAAGCAGCGGTCAGCCGGGTGCCCCGCGGCGCCCCGCGGCGTCAGCCCTTCTCGACTTGCGCGCACAGGGACCAGGCGCGAGACCCGCTGCCCCCCGCGGCGCTCTCGGCTCCCGACGACACGATCCCCCCGCCGCAAGGCGTTGGCCCACGGCGCCGCGCGCGGTAACATGGGCTCATGCGCAAGTACCTCCGCGGCCTCGCCTGGACGGTCGGAATCATCGCGGCCGTCATCGGGATCAGCCGCGCGACGTTCTTGCGCTGGTGGAAGGTCCCCGCCGACGATCCGGCGCTCGCCGCGTCGATGGCGCCCAACGTGGAGGCGGGCGATATCCTCCTCCTCATCCGCGGCAAGCCCAAGCTCGGCGATCTCATGCGCTGCGCCGACCCCGACCAGCCCGGCCGCTACGTCGTCGGCCGCGTGCTCGCCGAGGCGGGCGACAAGATCGAGCTCACGAACGACGACGTGGTCGTCAACGGGCGCAAGAGCCTCCGCGAGATGGCCTGCCAGAACTCGTCGTACAAGATGACCAACCCCCTCACCGGGACCGAGGTCGATCTCTACTGCACGATCGAGGCGCTCCAGGGGCACAAGCACATGCGCGTCGCCGACAACAAGGCGCCGCAGGTCACGCTGCGCCGGCACGAGGTCTCGGAGGGCAACGTCTTCCTCGTCAGCGACAACCGCGCCTTCCCGCTCGACTCGCGCGAGTACGGCGCGGTCCCGAAGAGCAGCTGCCGCGAGATGGTGTTCTTCCGTATCGTGGGCCCGAAGGGCTGGGGCGACGCGGACAGCCGCCTCACGTACATCCGCTGAGACACGCCGACACGGTTCGCGCTAGGCTCCTCGCGATGCCGTCCCCTCGAAGCGCCCTCGTCCCCGTCGCCTGCCTCGCGCTCGCCTTCACGGCGGGCTGCGGCTCCTCGAGCGACTCGGGAGATCCGGCCGCTCAGCCCACGGCGGGCCGCACGCTCCACCCGACGACCTGCGGCTTCGCCGTCCGCGCACGCCCCGAGGCGATCGACGTCTACCTGCCAAAGAAGGACGCCGACACCGCCGCCGAGCGCACGTCGAAGGAGCCTGGGATCACCCGCATCCGGCTCGGCCTCGGCGGCACGGTGACCCACGGAGATCCGGGCTATGCGGATCCGTCGACGTCGATGGCGTTCGCCTGGGACACCGATCTGGAGACGAACGCGACCACCGTCCAGTACGGCGCGACGCCCGACCCCGCGACGTGGACGTCCTCCGTCGACGGCATGAGCTACGTGATCCCGGCGGGCGAGTACCTCATCAACGCGACCGATCGGCGGACCCACGAGGCCTTCGTCTGCGGGCTCACCCCCGACACCACCTACTACTACCGCGTCGGCGGCGGACCGAAGGGCGCGGAGGCCTGGAGCGAGGTGCGCTCGTTCCGCACGCTCCCGTCGTCCACCGACGCGCCGCTCGTCGTCGCGGTCACGGGCGACTCGCGGGGCGAGATCGCCAACGCCTGGCAGATCCTCCAGTCGCGGCTCGCCGCCCGAGGAGACGTCCAGCTGCAGCTCTTCTCGGGCGATCTCGTCGTCCTCGGCTCGGACCAGAAGGCCTACGAGCAGTGGGTCGCGCACGGCTCCGACGACGCGGGCGGGAAGCCCTCGGCGCTCGCGTCGATCCTCACCCTGGTCGCGATGGGCAACCACGAGAACTACCAGGCGCCCTTCTTCACCACGGTCGTGCAGCCCGACGATCCGGCGCTCGAGGGGCAGTCCGAGCTCTTCTTCTCCTTCGACGCCGGGCCCGCACACTTCGTCGTCCTCGACGATTTCGGCGTCGCGAGCCCGACCACGCGCCCCGGCTACCGCGAGCTCGCCCTCGCCTGGCTCGAGAAGGATCTCGCGAAGGCGAACGAGCGGCGCACGGACCGCCCCTTCATCGTCGCCGTCCACCACCACGGCGAGTGGTCGAGCGCGAAGCACGGCGACGAGAGCAGCGCGAAGAACGTCCGCAAGGATCTCGTCCCGCTCTGGGACAAACACGGCGTCGATCTCGTGCTCGACGGCCACGACCACAACTACGAGCGATCGAAGCCCCTCACGCTCACGGGCGGCGATCCGACCGTGGATCCGAGCCTCGGCAAGGGGACCGTGTACGTCGTCTGCGCGGGCTCGGGCGCCGAGGGCTACGGGAACGGCAAGAGCATGTTCACCGAGACGAGCTTCTCCTACAAGGACAAAGGCACGCTCGGCGTGTACGGCATCCTCACGCTGACGAAGAAGAAGCTCTCCTTCGAGGCGCGCTCGCTCACCGCGGCCGGGACCGATCCGATCGAGGACTCCTTCACGATCGAGAAGCCTTGAGCGCGATCCGGGACGGACTCCGACGCACCGAGGACCGCATCGCTCGGGCGACGTCGAAGGCTGGGCGCCCCGAGGGCTCGGTGCGCCTGCTCGCGGTCAGCAAGACGAAGCCCGCGAGCGCCGTCCGCGAGGCGTACCAGGCGGGCCAGCGCGACTTCGGCGAGAACTACGTCCAGGAGCTGGTCGCGAAGGCGAAGGAGCTGTCGGATCTCGCGGTGTCTTGGGCGCTCGTCGGGCACCTGCAGACCAACAAAGCCAAGCAAGTCGCCGAGCTCGGCGCCGCGTGCCACACGCTCGACGACGAGCGCGTCGTCCGCGAGCTCGGCAAGCGCGCCCGCGCCCTCGGGAGGACGCTCCCGGTGCTGATCGAGGTGAACGTCGGGGGCGAAGCCCAGAAGCACGGCGTGGCCCCGGAGGGCGCGGCGCGGCTCGTCGCCCTCGCGCGCGAAGAGCCAGGGCTCTCGCTCCGCGGGCTCATGACGGTGCCGCCCCACACCGAAGATCCAGAGGGCGCGCGGCCGTACTTCGCGCGGCTCCGCGCGCTCGCGGACGAGATCGGTCGCGAGATCCTCCCCGAGCTCTCGATGGGGATGAGCCACGATCTCGAGCAGGCGATCCTCGAGGGCGCGACCCTCGTGCGCGTCGGGACGGCCATCTTCGGCGCGAGGTGAGCGGTGTCCCGGAGGGCTCGATCGGGCGGCGCGGATCTCTTCGCTCACCGCGCAGCGAAGGAGGCCGGCGGAGCGGCGCCGCTCGCCGATCGCATGCGGCCAAGGTCGATGGCAGAGGTGGTCGGGCAGCTCCACGTGCTCGGCGAGGGCAAGCTCCTGCTCCGGGCGATCCGCGAGGACCGCGTGCCGTCGATGATCCTGTGGGGACCGCCCGGCTCGGGGAAGACGACGCTCGCGACGGTCATCGCGGGCGAGACGCGCGCCCACTTCGAGTCCTTCTCGGCCGTCCTCGGCTCGGTGCCCGAGCTCCGCGAGATCCTCGCCCGCGCGCGGGAGCGGAGGCTCTTCGAGGGGAGGAGGACGCTCCTCTTCGTCGACGAGATCCATCGCTTCAACCGCGCGCAGCAGGACGCGCTCCTCCCCGCCGTCGAGAAGGGCGAGGTGACGCTCATCGGCGCGACGACGGAGAACCCGTCGTTCGCCGTCATCGCGGCGCTCCTCTCCCGCGCGAAGGTGTTCCGGCTCCTGCCGCTCGGACCCGACGAGCTCTCGACGCTGCTCGAGCGCGCCCTCGCCGACAGGGAGCGCGGGCTCGGCGAGCTCGGCCTGCGGCTCGGCGAGGGGACGTCGGCCGCGATCGCGGGCCTCGCCGCCGGGGACGCTCGTCGCGCGCTCGGCGTGCTCGAGGCCGCCGCGCTCTTCGCGAAGAGCGCGCGCCCCGACGCGGACGCGGTCCTCGTCGACGACGTGGCGGCGAGCGCCGAGGAGCGACCGCTCCTCTACGACAAAGCCGGCGACCAGCACTACGATCACGCGAGCGCCTTCATCAAGTCGCTCCGTGGCACGGACCCGGACGCGGCGCTCTACTGGATGTTCCGCATGCTCGACGCGGGCGAAGATCCGCTCTTCGTCTCCCGCCGCATGATCATCTTCGCGAGCGAGGACATCGGGAACGCCGATCCTCGCGCGCTCGGCCTCGCGCTCGACGCGGACGGCGCCTTCCGTCGCCTCGGCATGCCCGAGGGCCTCTACCCGCTCTCGCACGCGTGCCTCTACCTCGCCGCGGCGCCGAAGAGCGACAGCGTGAAGGTGGCGATGGGCCGCGCGCGCGGGCTCATCGACGAGACGGGGGCGCTCCCGGTCCCCACGAAGCTCCGCAACGCGCCCACGCGGCTCATGAAGGAGCAGGGCTTCGGGGAGGGCTATCGCTACGCGCACGACCACCCGGGACACCACGTCCCGGGTGAGACGTACCTGCCCGACGCGCTCGTCGGAGCCGTGGTCTTCACGCCGACGACGGAGGGCTTCGAGCGGCACATCCACGAGCGGCTCCTTCGCCTTCGCGGCAGGGGCGAGGGCGACGAGTGACCGATCCTCCCGACCTCGATGACCGCGATCTCGCGCTCGCCGGCGGCACCACGCGGACGAAGGTCGCCGGCCTCTTCATCGCGATGACGGGCGTCGTGTCCGTGGTGGTCGCGGTGCAGGTCCTCACCTCGGTGAGGATCCTCTCGTGGGTGCGGTGGCTCCCCCCGGGGATGATCGCCCTCGGCGCGGTCGTCACGGTGCTCGGCGGCGGGATCACGAGGGCGCGCGACACGGCGGCGAGCATGGGGCTCGTGCTCGTCCCTCTCCTCGCCATCCTCGACGCCGTGTGGCTGTACGTCTCGTTCCGCGGTGGGTTCTACTCGCTCATGTGCCTCTTCAGCGTGCCCTTCGGGCTCGCGTCGTCGGCCCTCGTGATCGCCGCGCTCGGAGACTGCGAGCGCGCCTCCGAGGCGCGGCGGAACCTCGCGAAGAGCGGCCTGGACCTCGGGCTCTGAGCCAGCGATCTGCGCGCTGGTCGTCGCCGAGCCGTCGGCGGCTCGAGACGGCGATCGCGCCTCGTGCGCCTGGCCTCCCCCCACACTCGGGACACGACACGGGCGTCGTGCCATTCTACGGTTGACAGGCTCTCGCGTCCAGATAGGTTGATCGTCATGCGCCGGGTGCCCCTGATCGGCTGGTTGATCCCCGTCTGCCTCGCCGCCGTGGCCTGCGGCGGGAGCGAGGGCCAAGATCTCTTCGGTGGTCCGGTCGCCGAAGGGCAGGCAGGCGCAAGCGGCACAGCAGGCTCGAACACCGCCGGGAAGGCGACGGGCGGAGGCGGTACCTCTGGCAAAGGCGGCGCCGCTGGCGAAGCGCAGGCGGGTGAAGGCGGCCAGGCCGGCGCGGGCGCCACATCCGGCGCCTCGGGCGCGGGCGGGAGCGCGGGCAAGGGCTCATCCGGCACCGCAGGCGCCGCGGGCAAGGGCTCGTCCGGCTCCGCAGGCTCCGCGGGCAAGGGCTCATCCGGCACCGCAGGCGCCGCGGGCAAGGGCTCATCCGGCTCCGCAGGCGCCGCGGGCAAGGGCTCGTCCGGCTCCGCAGGCTCCGCGGGCTCCGGGCCCGATCTCTGCGCAGGGGTCTCGTGTACGCAGCTCGACGGACCGTGCGTCGTCGGCACCTGCCAGCCGTCGAACGGGCAGTGTGTCACCACACCGAGACCGAAGGATACTCCGTGCAGCGATGCGGAGCTCTGCACCGAGGGCGATGTGTGCGACGGCAAGGGCACGTGCAAGGGGACGGCCAAGGACTGCTCCGGGCTCGATGGCGTCTGCGTGGTCGGCTACTGCTTCGCCTCGACGGGCGCCTGCGAGAAGAGCGTCGCGCCAGATGGCACCCTGTGTGACGACGGCGATCCCACGACCACCGGAGATCGGTGTGAGAAGGGTCAGTGCCTCGGGAAGACGAGCCCGTCCCCGCTCCGGCTCGTCGAGGTATCGACGGGGGCCAAGGACTACTTCGCGATCAAGAACACCGCGACGGACCCTTCCCAGAAGATCGATCTCGCCGGCTACGAGATCTACATCGACAACATCAAGCAGGGGGGCGGCTCATCCCCATCCTTCGCGTTCACGCTTCCAGCGAGGCTCCTCGCCCCAGACGAGACGGTCTACGTCATCGAGGAGTCCGCCACCCCGAAGCCTGGGGACATCAAGATCCAGAGCAATTTCAGCATCGCTGGTGGCGGAGCTGGGGTGTGGCTCTGCGAGAGCTCGTGCACGACCGGGACGATCGTGGACGCCTTCGAGCTCGGCTCCGTCCTGACGGGGCTCTCGGCGCCCTACTCCTTCTTGCCGAAGCTCGTGTTGGCACCCCAGAGCGGGGATCCGACCTTCTTGCGCATCGCCATGCTCGGCAAGAGCCCGAGCTTCGTCTCGACCGACTGGAAGATCGGACAGGCTACCCGGACCTACTGAAGCGGCACGCCCGGTTGACCGGGCGCGCGGCTTCGCGCAAGCAAGACGCCCTGCGATGGACTCGAACCTCCTCCGCTCGTACCTCTCGACGATCTACGAGCTCCCGAGCCCCACCGGCGCCGTCCGCGCCTCCCTCGACGGAGACACCCGGCACACCGCAGAGCTGCCCCAGCTCCTCAGCAAGACGTTCGCCATCCTCACGGCGTACAACCCGCGGAGCATGCTCCTGCCGCGGCGGGTCAACGAGCAGCGACACAACGTGCTCCGCGATCTCTTGATCCTCGGCTGCTACCGCGTCGAGCAGTGCGTCGGGTACGAAGAAGAGCCCGACGGGCTCTGGCGCGAGCCGGCCTGGCTCGTCCACGGGATCGACCGCGACGAGACGGTGAGCTTCGGGCGCGTCTTCCGGCAGAACACCGTCGTCTTTTGCCGCGACTCACGCCCCGAGCTCATCGTGTCCGATCCGACCTGCGACGACATCGGCAAGACCTTCGCGGGGCACTGGCGCGTCAAGGGCTGACGACACGGAGCTGCTGCGCCACGCGGACGGCGGTCGACCGATCGCCCGCTGGCGTACGCATCAAAGGCTGACGACACGGAGCTGCTGCGCCGCCGCGCGAGCTCGCGCATCCTTTAGCGCCGCGAGATCGGCGAGATCGACGACGTCCCCCATCGTCGGGCGGGCGCGGGCGGCGCCCCTCCAGAGGCTCCAGCCCACGACGCGGAGCCCCGCCTCGTCCGCGCCGCGCAGGAGCCTCGGCGTGAACGAGCGCTCCCGCGGGCGCACGCTGCGGGGCTCCTTCCCGACGATCGCCGCGACGTCGTCGCGCGCATGGAGGAGCGCGTCGCGCGACGCCTCCCACGGCATCCAGGCGAGCGAGACGCCGGGCGACGTCCCCGCGAGGCCGAGTCCATGACCCCGCGCGACGAGCGCCCGAAAGACGCCCTCACGCGCCCGGATCTCGGACGCGAGCGCGAAGACGAGGACGGGGGTCTCGTGTGCGTCCGGCAGCGCCGCGAGGCTCTCGTCCCCCGGGTCGTCCATCGTGAACGCGACGCCGCCCGTGGTATGACATTGAATGTCACCCCACATCCCGAGCGACGGAACCTTGAGCCCCGTGAAGACGAGCCCACCGTAGGCGAGGAGGAGCGCCGCGGCGGGGACCGTGGGCAGCGGGTGCCCCAGCATCGCGCGCGCCGTGAGCGCGAGCCCACCCGCAGTCGCGCCGTAGAGCAGCGGAGGCCCGAGCTTCACGAGGCGATCCCCTGTCCACCCTGGGGACGAGCGGTCGTCCCGCCGCAGAGGAGCGGGACGCTGAGCTTCGCGCAAAGCTCCCCCATCCACCCTGGGGACGAGCGGCCGTCCCGCCGCAGAGGAGCGGGACGCCGAGCTTCGCGCAAAGCTCCCCCATCCACCCTGGGGACGAGCGGGCGGGCGGTAGTGGACATGCCGGAGGACTGCGCCGGCCGCGGGACGACCGCAAGATCGTGGGGCTTCCGTCGCCCCGCCCCCGCGGCTAGTCGACCTCGTCCCTTGGCCGCCTCGCAGCGCTCGCTCGTCCCGGTGTACGTGGTCTTCCTGCTCTCGGGCTTCGCGGCGCTGCTCTACCAGGTCGTCTGGCAGCGCTCGCTCTTCGCGATCTACGGGATCAACCTCGAATCGGTCACCGTGATCGTCACGGCCTTCATGCTCGGGCTCGGCGCAGGGAGCCTCGTGGGAGGGCGGCTGTCGGCGGATCCGTCGCGGCCCGTCTTGCGCTGGTTCGCCGGGATCGAGGCCGGGATCGGCCTCTTCGGGATCGTGTCGCTCGCCGTGTTTCGACGTGTCGGCGAGCTGACCTTGGGCTTGCCCGCGTGGGGCACCGCGCTCGTGACGCTGCTCCTCGTCCTCGGGCCGACCGTGCTCATGGGCTCGACGCTGCCCTTGCTCACCGCGCACCTCGTGCGGCGCTTCGGCAACGTCGGACGGAGCGTGGGGGTCCTCTACTTCGTCAACACGCTCGGCTCCGCGCTCGCGGCCTTCGCCGCGCCGCTCGCGCTGCTCCCCTCGCTCGGGCAGGCCCGGACGGTCTGGGCGGCCGCGGGGCTCAACCTGCTCGCGGCCGGCGTCGTCACCGCGCTGCACCTCCACGAGGCCACACGACGCCGCACGGAGGCTGCGTGAAGCTCTCGCTCGCCCTCGTCGCGGCGGCGATCGCTGGCTTCGTGGCGCTGTCGTACGAGATCCTCTGGTACCGCGCCTACGGGATGGTGTCGCGCTCGATGCCGAGCACGTTCGGCCTGTTGCTCGGCGCGTACCTCGCTGGCGTCGCCGTCGGCTCGCTCGCGACGCGCCCGCTCGCCACGCCCGATCGCTCACCGAGGAGGCTCTTCTCCGTCGCCCTGCTCGCGTACCTGGCGAACGTCGCGAGCTTCCTCGTCATCCCTACGCTCGCACGCTGGGTCACGACGCGCCCGTACCAGGGCTCGCTCGCGCTCGTCGCGCTCGCTGCGGGGCTGATGGGCGCAGTCTTCCCGCTCGTCGCACACCACGGGATCGCGCCGGACGATCGCGCGGGCGCGCGCCTCTCCTACGTCTACGTCGCCAACATCGTCGGCTCGTCGGCCGGCAGCCTCGTCACGGGCTTCGTCGTCCTCGAGCACCTCTCGCTGCGCGGCGCGTCGGTCCTGCTCGGCGTGGTCGGGCTCGGGCTCTTCCTCTTCCTCGGCCTCCGGGCGCGACCCACGCTCTCTCTGGCGCTCGCCGCGGTCGGCGTCGCGTTCTTCACGCTCGCGTCCCCGATGCTCTTCGATCGAGTGTACGAGCGGCTCTTCTTCCGGCGGAGCTTCTCGGCGAACAAGCGCTTCGACACGCTCGTCGAGAACCGCCACGGCGTCATCGCGGTCACCGAGGGGCGCGTCTACGGCGGCGGCGTCTACGACGGCATCCTCAACGTCGGCCTGCGCGACGATCCGAACTGGGTCTTCCGCGCCTACGCCCTCCACGCGTACCACCCCGCGCCGCGCCGCGTCCTGATGGTCGGGCTCGCCTCGGGCGCGTGGGCGCGCATCCTCGCGAGCCTCCCCGGCGTCGAGCACCTGCGGGTCATCGAGATCAACCCAGGGTACCTCGCGGTCATCGCCGGCCACGACGAGGTGCGCCCCATCCTCCACGACCCGAAGCTCGAGATCGTCATCGACGACGGGCGCCGCTACCTGCAGCGACACCCCCACGAGCGGTACGACGCGATCGTGATGAACACGACGTGGCACTGGCGCGATCACGCGACGAACCTGCTCTCGCGTGAGTTCTTCCACACGGTGCGGTCCCAGCTCGCGCCGGGAGGGGTCTTTCTCTTCAACACGACGCTGTCGGAGGCCGTGATGGTGACGAGCGCGCGGACGTTCCCCCACGCGGAGCGGCTCTACAACTTCATGGTGGCGAGCGACGCGCCCGTCGTCTTCGACGCGGGCCGGTGGGAGCGCTTGCTCCGCACGCACCGGATCGATGGTGCGCCGCTCCTCGACCTCGCGGACGCGCACGATCGGGGCCGCTTCGACGCGCTCATGAGGCTCGCGGGCCCGCTCGACCGAGAGAGCGAGTGGGAGGCTCGCGAGTCCGGGCCGCATCTCCTCGCCCGGTTCGGTCAGCTCCCGGACGTGACCGACGACAACATGTGGAGCGAGTGGCACCCGAGCGATCTCAACGACGAGTGAGCGATCGGCCCGGCGGGGTCCCCGCGATCCCTTCGCCCGCGCTCGTCGTCGCGTCGATGGTGGCCCCGCGTGGTCCGGTCACTACCCTCCTCCCGGTCGCGGATGCGGCGCGTCGAGGGACCCGGGCGTCGGCCGGGCACCTTCGGGTCGGCGCGGCTTCCTTCGGCTCGGTGCGACTTCCCTCAGCTCGGTGCGGCTTCCCTCGGCTCGGCGCAGCTTCCTTCGGTGGACGCGCCGTGGCACACTGAGGGTCATGAGCTCGCGTACCCTTCCCTTCGCCTTCTCTGTCAGCGCCCTCGTCCTCGTCGTCGCCTGTGGGGGCTCCACCTCGTCGGACACGGACACCACCTCTGGAGGGGGAGGCGCCGGCGCTGCGGGACAGGGCGGCGCGCCGGTCGCGGGGCAGGGCGGCGCAACGGCCGGCGCCGGGAACGGCCCACCGGACAAGTGCACCGCGCACGTGACCCACTGCAATGCCGGCAAGGAGGTCTCCTTCACCTGTGACCACTGCAAGTATGTCGACTGTGACATGCCCGATTACCACGTCAGCTGCGGCGAGGGGAGCTGCGTCCCCATGGGCCAGACGTGCGGCGCCGGCGGCGGCGTGGGCTCGCCGTGCGGCGGCAAGGGCGCTCCGCCCTGTTCGGAGGGGACGTACTGCTCCTACCCCGACAAGATCTGCGGCGCGGCGGACGGCGGCGGAGCCTGCACAGACCAGGGCGCTCCGTGCACGACCATCCCCTTCGAGGGCAAGGTCTGCGGCTGCGATGGGCAGGTCTACGACGATCACTGCGCCGCCCAGAAGGCCGGCGTCGACTCCTCGCTCCTCGGCGGCTGCACGGCGCCACCCGACACGTACCGGTGCGGCGACCTCTTCTGCGATCTCGGGACGACATACTGTCGGAAGGTCACCTCGGACGTCGGAGGCTACGCGGACAGCTTCTCCTGCCAGCCGCTCCCGCCGGCCTGCGCCGCGACCGCGAGCTGCCTCTGCCTCCAAACCGAGCCCTGCAGCGCCGCCTGCGCAAAGGGCACGGACGGCGGTTTCACGCTAACGTGCATGGGCGGCTGAGCCACCGAGAGCCATCGCGCCGAACGCTCCTCGTCGAGCTCGTTCGAGGGACGAGGTACCCGTGGACTGCGAGGGCGCCGACACGTCGCGCCGAGCGCTCCTCGTCGAGCTCGTTCGAGGGACGAGGTGCCCGTGGACTGCGAGGGCGCCGACACGTCGCGCCGAGCGCTCCTCGTCGAGCTCGTTCGAGGGACGAGGTGCCCGTGGACTGCGAGGGCGCCGACACGTCGCGCCGAACGCTCCTCGTCGAGCTCGTTCGAGGGACGAGGTACCCGTGGACTGCGAGGGCGCCGACATGTCGCGCCGAGCGCTCCTCGTCGAGCTCGTTCGAGGAGCGTCGCCGTCCGCTCGAGGAGAGTGGACTGCCGGCACGGCGGCGCGCACTCGCGAGGCCGCAAGATGGCTCCATGCGCTCATCGCGCTCGGGGAGCTGCGGCGCGCGTGTGAGGAGCCGCAAGATCGCCCCGCCGCCAGAGACCCTCGATGAGAAGCGCGGCCAGCACGGCGGCGCGCCGGCCCTGCGCGAGCGGCACCTTCGGTGGAAGCGCCCGTCGAACCAGGGTAAGATGGCGGCTCCTCATGGTGTCTCGCCCCGCTTCTTCGATCTTGACGGTCCTCTCGCTCGCCGCGACGCTCGCCGCCGCGTGCTCGACCTACGACTCGACGCTCCTCGTCGACGAGCCCGAGGGCTCGAGCGGGGGCGGCGGCGTGGCCGGAGCGAGCGGCGGGAAGGGGGGAGCGAGCGCTCACGCGGGAGCGAGCGGCGCGGGTCAAGCGGGCCAAGCAGGCAAGGGCGGCACCGCCGGCGCGGGCCAAGCGGGCACCGCCGGCGCGGGTCAAGCGGGCACCGCCGGCGCGGGCCAAGCGGGCACCGCCGGCGCGGGTCAAGCGGGCACCGCCGGCGCGGGCCAAGCGGGCACCGCCGGCGCAGCCGGCGCGGGGGGACAGGCGAGCTGCACGCCGACCGACTGCGACGACTCGAACCCGTGCACCAAGGACACCTGCGACGCGGGCACCTGCAAGCATGAGCCCGACAGCACCGGGACCGCGACCGACGACGGCAACCCCTGCACGAAGGACCTGTGCGATGCCGGCAAGGTGACGCACCAGCCCGAGCTCGACACGACGCCGTGCGCGCTCCAGGGCGGCGGCGCAGGCGCGTGCAAGGCCGGGCAGTGCCAGGTCTCGTGCGCGACCGCGACCGAGTGCGACGACGGCAACCCTTGCACGACCGACACGTGCGCGACCTTCTGCCAACACACGCTCGTCCCCGACGACACCCCGACGCCAGGCGTCACCCCCGATCCGAAGGACTGCAAGAAGATCGTGTGTGTGGGCGGGGTGTCCAAGCCGCTCCCCGACGACACGGAGAGCCCTGACGACGGCAACGTATGCACCACGGACACCTGCGCGGCGGGCACCGCCAAGCACGCCAACGTGACCGACGGGACGAAGTGCGACGGCGTGGACGTGAGCAAGCACTGCGTGAAGGGCGCCTGCCTGTCGAACGCGTGCGGCGACGGGGTGCGCGCGGGCGCGGAGGAGTGCGACGGGAAGGACCTCGGCGGCAAGACCTGCGCCGACTACGGCTACAGCACGCCGGCGGGGCTCGCGTGCAGCAGCGCGTGCGCGCTCTTCACGGCGGGCTGCAAGCCCGTCTGCGGCAACGGCGCGCTCGAGCCCGGCGAGGAGTGCGACGACAGCAACCTGGTCGCCGGCGACGGCTGCTCCAAGGCCTGCACGAAGGAGCCCGCCGTGGGCGCGCTGGTCATCACCGAGATCATGTTCAACCCGACGAACCCCAAGGAGCCGGAGGGGGAGTGGATGGAGGTCTACAACGCCTCGTCGATGCCCATCGACATGCGCGGCCTGCGCCTCGTCAGCAACACGGCGGGGACCAAGTCCCACGTCATCGACGGAGCGAGCCCCGTCGTGATCCAGCCCGGCCAGTACTTCGTCTTCGGGCACCCGTCCCAAGCGCAGGCCCTCCCGGCCGGGTACTACGCGTACCCGGCGACCTCCATCGGCTTCGCCAACAGCGCGGACAACGTCCGCATCGAGATCCCCGCGGCGACCCCCATCGTCATCGACACCGTCGCCTACCCAGGGAGCTCGGGCACTTACAGCGGGAAGTCTCGCTCCTTCACGAAGGCGCTGGTCCCCGACGCCACGGCGAACGACGTCGCCTCGAACTGGTGCCCCGCGACCACCCAGTGGGCCGGCGGGCCCGACTACGGGACGCCCGGCGCGGCGAACGACTGTCCTTAGCTCGCGCGCGGGCTTGCTTCTCTCTGCGCGTGCGCCTACGTCCGCGCGCGCTTGGCCTCGGTCGCTCGCGCCCTCGCCTTCGTCGCCGCCTCGGGCGCGGTCGTCGCCGTGGGGGCGTTCGCGCTCTTCTCGCCCAGGGACGGCGTCTCCGCGACGCTCGGCGCCGGGCTCGGGACGCTCAACCTGTGGCTCCTCACCAAGATCGCCAAGGCCGCGCTCGACACCGGCAACAAGGGCTGGGCCGTCATCGGCGGGCTCAAGCTCGTCGGGCTCCTCGCGATCATGGGCTTCCTCTTCAAGAAGAATGTGGTAGGGGCGCTCCCGCTCCTCGCCGGGCTCGGCAGCTTGCCCGTCGGGATCTTCCTGGCGCAGCTCACGGCCTCGACGAGAGACGAGGACCGAGGAGCCCACGGCGCCTAGCGGACAGACGACACCATGCCCGATCACACGAGCTTCCTCACCTACGTCCTCGCCCTCTTCCCGGGCCTCGAGCACAACGCCAAGGGCCTCGGGAACATGGTCGTGTCGCAGAAGCCCGTCGAGGGACACCACGTCGAGGCGAGCGTCGCCGCGCTCGTCGTCGCGGTCGTCGTCGTCCTCCTCGCGCTCGCGGTGAGGGGCAAGCTCGCCGACACGAAGGGCTCCGTCGAGCCCGAGACGACGCTCACGCTCCGCACCTTCATGGAGCTCTTCATCGGCGCCTTCTACGGCATCGCGAAGGACATCATGGGGCCGAAGCGCGCGAAGCAGTACTTCCCCGTCATCGGGACGAGCGCGCTCTTCATCTTCTTCTCCAACGTCTTCGGGCTCATCCCCGGCGTCCTCACGCCCCCGACGTCGATGATGAACATCACGCTCGGGTGCGCCGCGCTCGTCGGGATCATGTACAATTACTACGGCTTCAAGGAGAACGGCTTCGGTCACGTGAAGCACCTCTTCGGGCCGTGGCTCGGGCCGGCGGGGATCCCGATCAACATCATCATCTTCCTCATCGAGGCGCTCACGATGGTCGTCGTGCGCCCCGCGACGCTCGCCATCCGGCTCATGGTCAACATGGCCGTCGATCACGTCCTCGCGAGCGTCTTCCTCGGCCTGGTGGCGCTCTTCGTGCCCGTGCCGATCATGTTCCTCGGCCTCCTCGTCGTCGTCGTCCAGACGGTCGTCTTCTGCCTCTTGACGAGCATCTACATCGGGCTCGCCACCGAGCACGAGGAGCACCACTGAGCAACCCGTCGTTCCTATTGACTGCCGCGGGCGCCAGCGAGTAGAAGGCGCCCGCCTTTCGGATCACCCCCTCCAAGGAGCCTACAGAAAACGATGTCGAAGAAACTCTCCCTCGCGACCCTCGCAGCGACCCTCGTCACCTTCTTCGCCTCCACCGCGCTCGCGGCGGACGGCGCCGCGTCGAACGAGTCCGACGTGAAGGTGGCGGCCGCCATCGCCGCAGGCTTCGCCATCGGCGTCGCCGCGCTCGGCGGCACCCTCGCCCAGGGCCGCGCCGTCGCCGCGGCCCTCGAAGGGATCAGCCGCAACCCCGGCGCCCAGCCCAAGATCCAGACCCCGATGATCCTCGGTCTCGCGCTCATCGAATCGCTCGTCCTCCTCGGGTTCGTCATCGCCTTCCAGCTCCTCGGCAAGGCCTGAGCTTACGCCACGTTCGAAGGGCAGCGCGAGAGCCGTCCGGTCTTGACCGGGCGGCTCTCGCGTCTCTGCGGGAGCCACGAGCCCTCTTGGTGGACAACACGGACGACCCGGCCCTCGGAGGCGCACCACGACGCACCCTGCGTTGTGCCAGCCAATCCTTACCGCACGCCGCACCCTCTGCGGACCTGGCGTCGCGGCTCGCCATGGCGCAACCAGGCCGCACCCAGCACCCCTCGCGCCTGTCCGTAGCCCGTCCCAGTCCTTCGCGGACTGAGCCTCGCGGCTCGCCATGGCGCAATCGCGCCGCGCCCCCCACCCTTCGCGCCTGTCCATGACCCGTCCCAGCCCTTCGCGGACCGGGCCTCGCGCTCACACGAACGGGCTCAGCTCGGGGACCTTCTGGGACGCGCGGACCGTCGTGACGAGGCGACGAGCGAGGAAGACGACGCCCACCGCGAAGACCGTCGAGAGGACCGCCGAGACCGCGCGACGCACGTTGGCGGCGGGATCCCACCCCAACCATCCAACCGTGCCCGCCGCCGTGAAGAGCGCCAGCGGCAGCAGCCTCGAGAGGAGCGGACGGCTCGCCTGATCGAGCGTCGAGAGCGGGAGCGTGGCGCGGAGGACCATGATCCCCAGGAAGAGCACCCAGGTCTTCGCGAGGTAGAGCACGGCGCCCACCACCTGGAGCGCGAACCCGACGTCCTCACCGACGTGATCCGAGAACGGCACCGCCCAGCCACCGAGCCAGAGCGCGACGGCAGCCCCGGACGCGACGAGCGCGACCGTCGACTCGAGCCACGCGCCGCGCACCGGGCGAGCCACGCCGACGTCGAGCGTATCCTCGGCGAGGCTCGCCGAGGACCGAAGAGCGAGGAGCAGCGGCGACAAGAAGAGCAAGAGCTCGAGGGCGCCGAGCGGCGAGCGGACGAGCATCGCGTGCCACGGTCGGCCCCCCTGCGCTCGGACGGCGTCGACGAGCGCGAAGGACCCGACCCGCGCGACGAGGCAGCCGAGCCCGACGAGCGCGGGGACGTGCCGGAGCAAGACCCAGCCGCCGAGCCGCAGCGACCGACTGAGAGAGTACTTCGTCGTCGTCCCGCGCGTCCCGGACAGCATCGCCGCCGTGACGTGGAGCACCACGACGAGCGAGCCGACGACGAGGACGTCGAGATCCAGCCCGAGCAGGCGCTTGCCGAAGGGCGCGATCACGAACAGCGCCGACCCTGCCAGCAGCGTGAGGAAGGGCAGGACGTCTCGCAGCGGATCGGCCGTCGGGCGGACGAAGCGGCCCACCGTGTCGAGCGCGGCGACGAGCGCGCTCCGACCCGCGCGAACGCTTGCCGCCCGTCGCTGAGCGGCGGCGCGCTCGAGCCTGGACACCCAGCGGGAGAGCGGTGAGGCGAAGAAGAGGAGGATCACCACCGCGGTCCCGAGGACGAGCGCGACCCCGAGCACGTCGGTCGATGCGCGCGGACGATAGCCTTCCATCGCGAGCTGTCGCTCGGCGACACGCCCATCCGCGGCGGCGACGACCGTGAGCACGGACAGCTTGCGGCGGCCGCTCGGAACGAAATCCGCGACGTCGAGGAGGTTCCACCCGTCGAGCCCTCGGAGGAGATCGCCAGGCGTGAGCCCCGCACGCGCGGCCGGGCTGTCCTCTGCCACCGTCACGACCGCAATCCCGCCGTGCTCCGCCGGCTGGTCGGAGACGTCGAGGCCCACCTCGCCGAGCAGGTGCTTCCCCTCGGCGCGCTGCGCCTCGAGCTCCGGGCGACGCGACGAGGGCGCGACCACGTCGAGCACCACGTCGGAGAGCGAGCCCGTGATCGGCATCGCGCCCGGCGTCACGCTGGCGAAGGCGAGCTCGATCGTCCCACGGAAGGTGCCGTGCAGGGCCGCATAGCCCTTGCCGAGCACGCCCTCGGCCACGTCGGGAGAGATCGCGACGGTCACGCGGGTGGGCCCATCGCTCGTGCCTTCACACTCGAGCTCGAAGCCAGGCTCCGGGTCGCGCCCCGGCACGTGGAGGGTGCCAGCGAGGGTGATCTTCGCGTGGCGCTTCGCGGGGAAGCCGGCGCCCGACACCTCGAGCACGTCGCCCACCGAGACGGTCTTCGGTCCGACGTCCTCCAAGGTCACGAGCTGTGGCAGCGCCTCACGGCTCCGACAGCCCGACACGAGGAGCGCCAGGATGGACAAGAACAGCGCGAGGGCCGCGCGCGTCATCGCCTCACCCATACTCGCCACGCCCAGGCGGGCCGACTTTTCTGCAGTCACCTCCCGCCCCGATCGTCGCGCGGCGCGACGATCCACCGCGACGCCACCGCCCGATCGCTGCGCGCCCCGTGTCGCCGCGCAGGGACGGGCCGACGTTTCTCCGGTCGCCCCCCACTCCGGTTGTTGTACGTCGCGCCGGACCGTGACGACGCCACCGCCCGACCGCTACGAGCGTGCTCCCCGTCTCCCCGCGGGAGACTCGATCGATCTCCGCGCCCTCGTCCGACACGACGGGCCGCTCGAGCTCGAGATTGGGCCGGGGCGCGGGATGTTCCTCCGCGAGCGCGTCCTCGCTGCGCCCGAGAGCGCTGTCATCGGGCTCGAGATCCGCCGCAAGTGGGCGACCCTCGTCGACGAGCGGCTCTCTCGCGAGGGGCTCGGAGACCGCGCACGGGTCTTCGCGGAGGACGCGAAGGAGGCCCTGCCGAGGCTCGGACCGAGCGGGTCCCTCGCCCGCGCATACGTGCTCTTCCCCGATCCCTGGTGGAAGAAGCGCCACACGAAGCGGCTCGTCATCGGTGAGCTCTTGCTCCAGGAGCTCGCGCGCCTCCTCGCACCCAACGGCGATCTCTTCATCCAGACCGACGTGACGGAGCGCGCCGCCGAGTACACGGCCGCCGTGGCCGAGCTCCCTGCCTTCGAGCCCCATGGCGACGTCCATGGCTCGCCGGCCCTCGAGGCGAATCCGTACGGCGCGAGGACCAACCGAGAAAAGCGCGCGGACGAGGACGGCCTCCCTGTCCACCGGATGAGGTGGCGGCGCAGCGGGTGACTGACGGCGCCGGCCAGGCCCGCCGTCGTTGGCAGGCTCGGCGCGCGAGCCTGCACGGAGGATCATGCGCCGAGCCCGGGCAGAGCGTCGGAGCGTGCGAGCGTCAGAGCGAGCGGAGCGAGTCGACCGAGGCCTTGGCGTTCGCCTTGTGCTGGCTGCCTGATTTGGTGTTGACGGCGTAGACGATGAGCACCTGCTTGGAGGTGCCAGGGTTCACCGTCGCGTACCAGACGTAGCAGGGATCGCCGTTGCCGTTGATCTGGCATGTCCCTTCGCCGACCCGCGAGGGGAAGCCGTTGCGCCCGAGGTTCGCGGAGTTCTGGCCGCCACCCCAGTTGACGGCGCCGACGCCGAGGACGCCTGCCATCTGACCGATGAGCGAGGTCGACTCTCCGGGGCGATCGAAGGTCACGAACGCGAGGCTCGCGAGCTTGTCAGGCGCCATGTACTGGGTCCAGCGGCCCGTCTCGCGACGGTTCCACCCCGCCGGGGCGTCGAACTTCACGCGGGCGTCCGACATGAGCACGGTCGATCCCGTCGCTCCGGAGGCAGAGCCGGACGACGACGACGACGACTTCTTGCAGCAGCCCGTGAGGGCGACGACGGCGCCTGCGGACAGCGCCGAGACAACGAGGATACGCGGGACGATCTTCATGCGAGAGGGCTCTCCTTCTAAAGGGCCCTTCATTGTACGCGAGGCCACGTCCACAACACCAGCGCAGAATGCTCGGCCTCGACGACCAGGCCGCTCGTGTCGCCGCCGGGGCTCACGGCCGTCCGCAACACCAGCGCAGAATGCGCTGTCTCAGCGGCGCGCGGGGAGCGCCTCGACGAGGCGGGCGCCGAGGCCGCCGAAGGCGCCGTTCGACAGGAGCGCCACGACGTCGCCTGGGCGCGCCCACTCGACGACGCGCGCGAGCACCTCGTCGAGATCCGCCGCTGCGTGGGCGTCCTGGCCTCGCTGCCGCAGGTCCTCGGCCACGCGTGGGACGTCGAGCGCGTCACCTTCGATCTTGGCGCGGCCCATGGGCGCGAGCACGACGCGGCTCGCGGCGCCAAAGCTCGCCGCGTAGGCGGCCTGGTGCATCGCGCGGCACGCGGTCGCGCTCCTCGGCTCGAACACGGCGCAGAGCCGCGCGCCGGGGTGGCGCCCCGCGAGCGCCCGGAGCGTCTCGTCGACGGCCGTCGGGTGATGGGCGAAATCGTCGTACACGAAGACGCCGCCCGGCTCGCCGAGGAGCTCCTGACGACGACGGACCCCCTCGAACGTCGCGATGGCGCGCTGGACGCGCGACAGCTCCGCGCCGTAGCCGCTCACGGTCGCGGCGAGCGCGGCGAGCGCGTTCTTCACGTTGTGGCGCCCTGGGACCCGCGTGGTGAAGCGCCCGAGCGCGCTGCCGCCGCCGAAGACGTCGAAGGCGACGCCGCGCGCGTCCTCGGTCGCGACGGCGGCGCTCCACTCCGGGCTCACCTCCCCCGTGTCGTCGCCGTCGAGCGCGAACCACTCGACCGGACACGCGGCCTCCTTGGCGATCTCGCGAACGCGCCGGTCGGCCGCCGCCGCCACGAGGAGCCCCGAGGAGGGGATGCGCGCGACGAGCCCACGGAACGCATCGAGGTACGCGCGCTCGCTCGGGTAGATGTCGACGTGGTCGTGCTCGATCGACGTCAAGATCACGACCTCGGGCGCGTAGTGCCAGAACTTCGGCGTCTTCTCGAAGAAGGCCGTGTCGTACTCGTCGCCCTCGACCACGAACGGCGACCGACGGCGCCGACCGAGCCGACGGGTGGTGTCGCCGAGCCGGAAGCTCCGCGGGAAGTTCTTGGGGAGGCCGCCGATCAAGAACCCCGGGGAGGAGCCGGCGCCCTCGAGCAGGTGCGCCGCGAGCGCGCTCGTGGTCGTCTTGCCGTGCGTGCCCGCGACGACGAGCGGCGATCGGCCGGCAAGCACGTGCTCGCCGAGCGCGTGCGCCATGTCCGTGTACGGGAGACCGCCGTCGATCGCCGCGCGCGCGAGCGGGTTGTCCTTGCGGCACACGTTCCCGATGACCACGAGATCGGGACGGTACGCGAGGCTCGCCGGATCGAAGCCCCGCTCGCACGCGATCCCCCAGCTCTCGAGCGCGGGTCCCATGGGCGGATCGAAGGCGACGTCGCTGCCGCGGACCTCGTGCCCTACTTCCTGGAAGAGCCCCGCGAGCGAGCCCATCCCCGTGCCGCACACCGCGACGAAGTGGACCTTCATCAGGCTACTCCGTCCTCCGGATGACGTGGAAGCCGAACTCGGTCTCGACGACGTCGCTCACCTCGCCGACCTGCAGCTTGAAGGCCGCGTCCGAGAAGCGGCGGACCATCTGCTTGCGCGTGAAGGTCCCGAGATCGCCCTTGCGCTCCTCGGCGCCGGGCTCGTCCGAGTACGTCGCCATGATCTCGTCGACGCTGGCGCCCTCCTTGATCTTCCGGAGCGCCTCCTCGGCGCGCGCCCTCGCCTCGGCCTTGGAGCGCGTGATGGTCGGCGGCGCTCCCCGCGAGTCGCGGTACATGACGAGGAGGTGCTGCGCGCGGATCATCGTGGGGCCGTCCGCGGGGCGGGCGTCCTCGACGACGGGATCGGGGTAGACGACGGGCACGGTCCCGCGCGTCCGGTGCATGCCGCTCAGCGTGCCGTCGCAGGCCGCGAGCGAGAGGGCGAGGACCGAGAGCCACGCCGGACGAGCCGTCGAGAGGGGGGGCAGGCCGGACACGGGAGCGCGGCTCCTTACCACTTGCAGCCGAGCGCGCGCACCCTCGCGCGCGACTTCTCGGCGGTGACGCTCCTCTTCGCCGCGCCCCAGCGATCGAGCACCTGCTTGTGCGCGGCGCACGCGCCGTCCTTGTCCCCCTCCTCTTCGAGCGCCGCGGCCAGCGCGGAGACCGCGTGTACGTGCGCGAACGGCTCGAAGAGGGCGCGACAGGTCTTCGCGCCCCGGCGGAGGTAGCCGAGCCCCTCGGCCTTCTCGCCGCCCAGGCGGAGCGCGAGGCCTATCTGCCCGTCCACCGTCGTCTGCGAGCGGTACGCGGGGACGCCTCCCCAGGTGGAGAGCGCTCGGACAGCCTCCGCTCCATCCTCGGTCGTCTCGGCGGGGGCCGCGTAGCCGTGGATCCAGAGGTACCCGTAGTAGAAGGGAGACGCGAGGCGCCGCCACTCGGTGAGCCACAGGTCGCGGTCCTTCACGAAGGCGGCGCGGTCGACGACCCCCGCCCGCGCGAGCACGGTCAGCATCGGGATCGTCGCATCGTCACGGATCGAGTAGTCCTCGACGTTGGTCGGGGGCGCCCACGCGACGCGGGTCTTCATGAAGTCCTGGGCGAGCTTGCCCGCGTCCTTGGGGCGGCCCGTCTCGAGGTACAGGTTCGCGAGCAAGAGGGTCGCCGCGGCGTGCGACGCCTGGTTCTTCTCGCTGGAGAGGGCCTGGGCGAGCTCCTTCGCGAAGCCCTCGGCGAGATCGAAGTGGCCGTATAGAATGTCCATACGGATCAGATCGCGGAGGTTTGCCTGCCTCCGCACGACCTCGCGGGTCTTCGCGGCCTTCTGGTCGAGGAGCGCCTTGATGGCCTCGCGCGGGCGACCGAGCGACGCGGACGCGCTCGCGAGGACGCCGAGCGAGCTCGCGGAGTCCGGCTCGGAGACGAGCACCTGGCGCATGAGGGTCTCGATCTTCGCGCACTCGCCCTCCTGCTGGAGCAGGCTCGCGTGGTAGTAGGCGCAGAGGGAGCTCGTCGGGGCGATGGTCGCGCAGTGCTCGAACGCACGGCGAGAGCCGTCGAGATCGCCGAGGTACGCGAGGGCGTGGGCGCGGATGGCGACGGGAGGCACGAAGCTCGGATCGAGCCGCGCGGCGCGCTCGACCTCGCCCAGCATCGACCGCGCGTCGCGATCGAAGCGCACCGCGCCGAGCAGGTACGCGATCTCGGCGTCCTCGGGCCAGCGGAGCGCGAGGGCGGAGAGGCGCCGATCGGTCTCCTCGAGGTCGACGCGCTCGCGGCTCATGTAGGGCTCCATCGCGCTCACGATCTCCTGGTCGCGGGGCGACAGGCCCGCGCGGAGCTGGACCGCACGCTGGAACGCGTTCGTCGTGCGCGTCGGCACGCCGCCGTTGGAGCCGTAGAGCGCCAGGCGGAGGTGCGCCGCCGCGAGCGCCGGATCGAGCGTCGTCGCGCGACCGAGCGCCTCGACGGCGGCCCCCATCGCGCCGTCACGGATCGCCTGCACGCCGACCTTGTACGCTGCGAGCGCCTCCGCGCTCTTCGTCTCGGGGAGCGGCAGCGAGGTGATGTCGGTCGGCCGGGCGCTCGTCGACGCGCTGGCCGACGGGAGGGCGCCGGGGGTGGGCCGCTTCGCGACGCGCGTCACGACGAGCGCGCTCGCCGAGGCGATCGCCACGAACGCGAGCGGCACGAGCCATCGCCCACGACGATCGGGCGTGGGCTCCCTCGAGGATGGGCGGGCGGTGCTCCGGATGCCGCGCGAGAGCGGCCCATCGCTCACCGAGGGCGCGGCGAACGGCTCGAGCTCGAGCACCACCTCCGCCATCGTCGGGAACCGGTCCGACGCCTCCTTCTCGAGCGCGCGCGCGACGACGGCGGACACCTCGAGAGGCACCTCGGGGCGCACCTCGGCGAGGCGTGGGGCCTCCTTCTTGAGGATCGCGTACATGATCCCGACGCCGTCCTGCGGGCTGCCCCACGGGAGGTCTCGCGAGAGCACCTCGAACGCGAGGACACCCCAGGAGAACTGGTCGGCGCGCCCGTCGAGATCTTCGCCGAGCATCTGCTCCGGGGCCATGTAGAGCGGCGTACCCACCGTCGTCCCCTGGGCGGTCAACGTCGCGGCCGAGCCGCTCACGCCGTCGAATGGCGTCTCGATCCGCTGCCGCGCGATGCCGAAGTCGAGCACCTTGACGGCGCCGTCGTCGCGCAGGACCACGTTGTCGGGCTTGATGTCACGGTGGACGATCCCCTGACGATGCGCGGCGTCGAGCACGCGCGCCACGTCGATCAGCCATCGGACGCGGGTCGCGAGATCGTAGGACTCGTCGAGGAGCGCCGTCGACAGGCTCTTCCCGGGCACGAGCTCCATCGCGATGAACGGATCGCCCCCCACCTCGCCGACGTCATAGATCGCGACGGCGGACGGGTGGGTGAGCGCCGCGGCGGCGCGCGCCTCACGGAGCAGCCGGGACGTGCCCTCGCTCTTCTTCTGACCGCCCTCGTCCTTGGTGCGCACCACCTTGAGCGCCACCTGGCGCCCGAGCACGGGGTCCGAAGCACGGTACACCGTGCCCATTCCGCCCTCACCGAGGACTCCCTCGATGACGTAACGGCCGACGGATGTGCCCGGGGCGAGCATGCGGTCCCTGGCGGTGTACCATGAGGCCCTCCGCTAGACCGAAGATCTGGCCTCAGCCCCGCGACAGCACGAAGAGCGCCACGGCGGCGGCGACGCACACGAAGAGCGCACCGACGAGCAGCCACCCTCGCCGCCTCGGTCGCGCGTCCATGGCGAGCGCCTCCGTCGTCACCCCGCCCTCGAGGGCCCGGCGCGCGGCGCGGATCGCAGCGCGGTTATCCTCCGCCGATCCTTCTTGGGCATCGTCGACCTCGCCGGATGGCTCCCCCGGGGGCGGACGGAGCGAGCCCCTCGCGGACACGAGACCTGGAGCGGCGGGCGCCGCGCTCGGGCGGGGGCCCTTGGGCAAGGTCGCTTTGTTGTCGTCGATGCCGTCGGTCGCCGCCGTCGAGACGGCCTTGCCCACGTCGGCGAGCCACTGTCTCCGCAGGAAGGCGGAGCGATCCTTGACGGGCTCGTCCTCGCGCGCCGACTCGGGGACGAGCTCGTCCATGAGGGCCCGGTCCATCACCTCGGTGCGATCGTCCTCGGCGGGCGGCGCGGCGGTGGCCTCGTAGTAGAGGAGCACGTCCTCGATGCGCGCGGCGAGCTGCGCCGCCGACTGCATGCGCCGATCGCGGTCCTTGACGAGGCAGAGATCCACCGTCTCGCTGAGGATGTCGGGGAGCCCCGGGACCAGCTCGTTCAGCGACTTGTGTCGGTGCGTGAGGATGGCGGAGAGGACCGCGTTGTACGACCTCTCGTCGAAGGGGACGCGCCCGGCGATCGCCTGATAGAGGATGACGCCGAGGGACCAGACGTCGCTCCGCGGATCGAGATCGCTCTGCCCGCGGGCCTGCTCGGGGCTCATGTAGAGCGGCGAGCCGACCAGCGTCCCGGCGCGCGTCAGGTTGAGCGGATCGTCGGTGTCGAAGTTCTTCGCGACACCGAAATCGAGGATCTTGGGGACGACGACGCCATCGCGGTTCCTGTGGAGGAAGATGTTGGCGGGCTTCACGTCCCGATGGACGACGCCGGCCTCGTGCGCGAGATCGAGCGCGCGCGCGACCTCGAGGAGGATGGTGAGGGCGTGCGTCGGCTCGAGCCTCTTCGCGCGACGGAAGAGCTGATCGAGCCCCTCGCCGCGGAGCAGCTCCATCACGAGGAAGGGCGCGCCGTCGAGCTCCGCACACCGCCCGAGATCGTAGATCTCGACGATGGACGGGTGCTCGAGCCGGCCACAGGCCTTCGCCTCGTTCAGGAAGCGCTGCACGAGGGTCGGATCCGTCGCGTACTGCGGCAGCATGAACTTGACGGCGAAGGCGCGCTCGGTCGCCTCGTTCCGCGCGGCCCACACGGTCCCCATCGCGCCCTCGCCGAGGAGCTTCTCGAGCCGGTACTTTCCGCCGATGAGGTCTCCTGCCTGGAGCTCGGGCGGGGGCGACGAGGAGGGCACGGGCACGCGCCTCCAGCGTACCCGGGCCGGCGCGACGAGGAAACTACCCTGCCACCCGATGGGTCGATGAGCGCATCCGTTCAGCGTCCGGCGGATTTGCTTGACCGAGGAGGGCCGGTCTGAGAGAACACGCGGCGGAGAGCTGTCCGAGTGGCCGAAGGAGCCTGATTCGAAATCAGGTGTACCCGCAAGGGTACCGTGGGTTCGAATCCCACGCTCTCCGCCAAGACCGCCCCGGCCCCGACGAGGGGCGCGGAGGGCGGCCTGGAGAGGTGACCGAGTGGTCGAAGGTGCATGATTGGAAATCATGTGTACCTGCAAGGGTACCGAGGGTTCGAATCCCTCCCTCTCCGCGGACTTACGTGTCGCGACCTGGTGGGCCACGGAGCGCCGTGGCCCACCCGGTGGCCCACCCTGGGGCGGTTTTGACCCAGCCGCGGACCCCGGCGCGGTGCCTGTCGAGCTGCGCTGATCGACCGCCGACAGCCCGGGGATCGCGCGGTCGAGCGGCAGGACGTCCTGGATCTCGAGCTCCCTGAGCGTCACCGCGACTCGCCGGTAGCGGAGGAGCTGACTCGAGGTGTGGCCGGTGCGCACCCGGACGTTGTCCTCGGGGCGCCCGAGCGCGAGCTCGCGCGTCACGTAGCTCCCGCGCAGGGCGTGGACGTGGATCCGGCAGCGGTTGTGCCCGCTCTCGAAAAGCGCGTCGCGGTCGACGCCGGCGGTCCCGAGGCCCGCCCGCAGCGCGCGCGCCAGCGGTCCCGGTGCGATCGGCCGGCCCGCGAGGGTGGTGAAGACGAGCGCGGCACCGGTCGGCATGCCGCGGAGCTGCCTCCAGGCGGCGAGCGCTGCCGCGACACCGGTGGCGAGCGGCACGAGGCGCGCGAGCTCCGTCTTGTTGCGGTCGAGCGCCACGGTGCCCCGGGCGAGGTCGAAATCCTTCCACCGCAGATCGAGCGTCTCGCCGAGTCGGAAGCCCATGCGGTGGAGGAAGCCGAACAGCACGCGCTCTCCGAGGGGCACATCCCGGCACCCGAGCAAGCGCTCGTCCTCGTCGGCGAACAACACCGGCGGCTCCTTGCGCGAGCCGATGTGGGGCAGCCAGCCCTCGGGCAGCACCACGCGATCGACCACCCCGATCAGCGCGGCGAGCTTCAGCACCCGACGGAGGACCTGTCCAACGTGCCGACGCGAGGCGGGGGCGTGGTCGGGCGGGAGCTTCGCCATGACGGCGTCGCACTCCTCGCGGGTCAGGCTGACGAGCGGCACGTCGCCGATCGATGGATAGACGTAGCGTTCGAGCTGCAGCACGTTGTTCGTGTGGTCGATCTCTCGCACCTGGTGAGGTCGTTCGCGGTGGAGAACCCCGTCCGTCCAGGTCTCCGCGAACGCGCGGAACGTCACCGCCGCCTTCGGCTGCAAACGCACGACCTGGTCCGCGTCCGCGGTACGGCGGGCGAGGGGAAGCAACGCCCGAGCTTCGGCGTTGGACTTCGCCGAGGCCGCGCGTTGCAGAAGCTCCGCAGCGTTGACTCGGTCTCCCGTCACCACCTTCGCGATCCTCGAGACGATGTCGGCTCGCACCCGGGCGTCCTCGAGCGACGAGACGTGTTCCAAAACGAGCCAGCGGCGCCGTCTCTGCCCGAAGCGGACACGCGTCTCGAAGCCCTTCGCGGTGCGCCGCACCGTCACGCCGTGCTCCTCTCCAGGTACGCGCGCATCGCCGCCACCGTCACGATGTACCGCCGCCCGACCCGCTGCCGGTTCCGGAAAATCTGACCCGCTCCGTTCCGGAAAATCTGACCCTCCCCGGAAGGGCCCCCGATGACGAGACATCCCCCGGCGAAGCGCGGAGCAGAGCAGGTGGTGGACGTGATCCCGCTGCTCACTCGCCACAAGACCGAGGTGCTGCTCGACGCCGGCCTCTCGCGCAAGGCGGTCGCAGCGCAAGCGCAGGTGTCGCTCGCGACGGTGCGCCGCGTGAAGCTCGAGGCCGACGTCGTGGGGGTGGAGATCCAATCTGAGCGGACAGGGATCGCAGCATTGGAATCCAATGAGG
>CAYNEK010000049.1:0-1323 GCA_964396175.1 uncultured Polyangiaceae bacterium
GAGGTTCCGGTACTCGATGTAGTAGGCGTGCTCCCAGACGTCGATCGTGAGGAGCGCCTTCTGGCCGTGCTTCATGGGGAGATCGGCGTTCGACGTCTTGGTCACGGCGAGCTTGCCGCCCTCCTCGACGAGCCAGGCCCAGCCCGAGCCAAACTGCGTCGCCGCCGCGGCAGAAAACGCCTCTTTGAACTTGTCGAACGAGCCGAAGTCGCGATCGATCGCGGCGGCGAGATCGCCCGTGGGCTTGCCGCCGCCGTTCGGCTTCATGCTCTTCCAGTAGAAGGTGTGGTTCCACACCTGGGCGGCGTTGTTGAAGACGCCGCCGTCCGCGGCGAGGATGACCTCCTCGAGGCTCTTGCCGGCGAGGGCGTGGCCCTCGAGGAGCTTGTTGAGGTTCGTCACGTAGGCGTTGTGGTGCTTGCCGTGGTGGAACTCGAGGGTCTCGGCGCTGATGTGGGGCGCGAGGGCGGACTTGTCGTACGGGAGGGCGGGGAGCTCGAAGGCCATGGTCTGGTGGATCCTTGCTGGAGGAGGGTTGCGGTTCGTCCTGGACCCTAGGCCCGAGGGACCGCGCCGCGCAAGGGCGACGCTCTCCCACACGCCGCGTGATTTCGTTGCTCGTCGCGGGGATGCCCCGACCGTGCTAGCCGGGCGCCGCTCGCCCGCCGGTTGCGCTATGCACCGAGGCCATGAGCGACGGCGTGCGTCGGGAGCTTGGACGATGATCGGGCGGCTCGCGGGCCTCGCCGTGGAGGAGGCCGCGGACGGGACGCTCGTCGTGGACGTGCAGGGCGTCGGCTACGAGGTGCTCGCGCCGCTGGGGACGCTCGGGCGGCTGCGCGCCGCCGCGCCCGAGGGGCCGCTCACCTTCTTCGTGCACACGCACGTGCGGGAGGATGCGCTCGTCCTGTTCGGGTTCGCGAGCGCGTTCGATCGTGAGGTGTTCCGCGTCCTGCTCGGCGTCTCGAGCATCGGCCCGAAGACGGCGCTCGGCGTGCTGTCGGCGTGCCCGGCGGAGGAGCTCGCGCAGATCGTGGCGCGCAAGGAGCTCGCGCGACTCGTGGCGATCCCCGGGATCGGGAAGAAGACGGCCGAGCGACTCCTCCTCGAGCTGCGCGACAAGCTCCCGGCGGCGCCCGCGGGGGCCTCGCAGTCGCCGGTCGCGCGAGCCGGGGCGAGCCGCGGGACGCCCGGGGCACGGGCGCTGCTCGTCTCGGCGCTCACGAACATGGGGTACAAGCCCGCCGAGGCGGAGCGGGCCGCGGAGGCGATCGGCCCCGCGCTGGACGAGCTGCCGCTCGGCGAGTCGATCCGCGAGGCGCT
>CAYNEK010000049.1:1423-8090 GCA_964396175.1 uncultured Polyangiaceae bacterium
GCGGGTGCTCGCGAAGTGAGCAGAGGGGCGAGGCGTCTCGCGCGGGCAGCGCGGGTCCTTGAGGCGCTGCGGGTGCTCGCGAAGTGAGCAGAGGGGCGAGGCGTCTCGCGCGGGCAGCGCGGGCCCTTGAGGCGCTGCGGGTGCTCGCGAAGTGAGCAGAGGGGCGAGGCGTCTCGCGAGCACGGGCTGTCCGCGAGGTGCTGCGGTGCTCGCGAAGGGAGCGAAGCGGCGAGGCGTCTCGCGGGCTGCTCGCAGCCTGGATCGGGAGGAGACCGGGATGGCGCGTCAGGTGTCGAGCCCATGCCTCGCGACGTCGCGCCGGCTCGGTCCACCGGCAGCAAACCAAAGGTCGAGGCGGCCGAACGGCTCGCTCCGGCGCACCGAAGGCGCCCCGTCTCACCCGATCGCGAGCGGGTTCGCGCCCCCTGCGTCCCCGGACGGTGTCGGCGCACCGAAGGCGCCCGAGCCCCGGCTCACCCGATCCCGAGCGCGCGGAGCTTCTTGTGGAGCCCCTCGCGGGTGATCCCGAGCGTCTTCGCGCATGCTGTCTTGTTCTGTCCGTGGTCGCGCAGGGCCTCGAGCAAGATCGACTTCTCCACCGAGTCCATCATGTCTCGCAAGGAGCCCTTCGTCATCCCCGAGCGCGCGATGAGCCCCTCCACCTTGCGGAGGTGCGGCGAGAGCATGTCGGGGCTCACGATGCCGCCAGGGTCGACCTGGATGACGAGCCGCTGCACCTCGTTCTCGAGCTCGCGGACGTTCCCGGGCCAGTCGTACGCGACGAGCGCCTCCATCGTCTGTTGCGCGAAGCCATCGGTCGCCTTGCCGAGCTCGCGCGAGTACTTCTGCAGGAAGGCGCCCGCGAGCAGCGGGATGTCCTCGCGTCGCTCGCGGAGCGCCGGCACCCGGAGCGGGAAGACGCGCAGCCGATAGAAGAGGTCCTCGCGGAAGGTGCCCCTCTGGACCTCGGCCGCGAGGTCTCGGTTCGTCGCCGCGACGATGCGCACGTCCACGTGGCGGACGGCGGTCGAGCCCACCGGTCGCACCTCGCCCTCCTGGAGGACCCGCAGGAGCTTCGCCTGGAGCGCGAGCGCCATCTCGCCCACCTCGTCCAAGAAGAGCGTCCCGCCGTGCGCCAGCTCGAAGAGCCCCTTCTTGTCGTCGACCGCGCCCGTGAAGGCGCCGCGGCGGTGCCCGAAGAGCTCGCTCTCGAGGAGGTTCTCGGGGAGGGCCGCGCAGTTCTGTGTGACGAAGAGCTTGTCGCGGCGACGAGAGCGGTAGTGCAGCGCCGAGGCGACCAGCTCCTTGCCGACCCCCGTCTCGCCCTCGACGAGCACCGAGACGCGCGTGTCGGCCACCTTGTCGAGCTGCGCGAGCAGCTCCATCATGCGCCGTGCGCGCCCGAGGATCTCGCGCCCGCCGCCGCGCCGCTCGGCCTCACGCCCCTTCAGGTAAGAATTCTCGCGGCGGAGCTGCGCCTCGGCGACGCGCAGCCGCTCGGCGAGGCGCGCGTGCGCCACCGCGAGCGTCGCGCTCGTCGCGAGGACGGCGAGGCGCTCCAGATCCTGCGTCTGGAGGACGCCGGGCGCGTCCCGGTTGTCCACCTGCAGCACCCCCACGAGGTCGTCACCTCGGAAGAGCGGCACCGCGATCGTGCTCCGGATGTTCGCGCCGAGCAGGGACGAGCTCTGCCCGACCTCCTTGGGCGCGTCGGCCGCCAAGACCGCCGCCTTCGCCTCGAGCACCTTGCGGAACACGGCGCGCGCGACCGGGACGGGGCCCTCGCCGGACGCGCCGCGCACGCGCGTCAGGACGGGCAGGTACTCGCCGTCCTCGCCGCCGTCGTCGCGGAGCACCAGCGTCGCGTGCGTCGCCTTGGGCACGAGCGCGAGCGCCGCGTCCGCCACCGCCGAGAGCACCTCGTCGAGCCCGACGGCCGCGCCGATGCGGCGGAGCTCCGCCCCGAGCGCCGTGAGCTCCGCGGGATCGGCCGAGGCGTCCTCGACGCGGCGGAGCGTGAGCACGTGCGCCTCTCCCGCCGCCTCTCCCGTCGACACCACCGACAACACCGCCGCGTCCGTCCCTCGACCGAGCTCGATCAAGTCGCCCGGTCGGAGCACGACGTGACGCTCCGAAGGAACGACCTCGGTCCGATCTCCCTCGCGGATCCGGGCCGTGCCGCGGCCCGAGCCGAGATCCTCGAGGAGCAGCCCGCTCGCGGTCGTGACGAGGCGTGCGTGGCGGTCGGCGACGGCGTCGTCGTCGAGCGCGATCCCGCACGAGGGATCGCGCCCGATCGTCGCGGCGTCGTCCTCGACGTCGAGGCGCCGCCCCGCGGCGCGCCCCGCCCGGACGTCGAGGGAGATCACTGCGCCTTGGCGCGGAGCCGGGGGATGTACTGCTTCATCGGCGCGTTCGCCGCGATGGCGTTCTGGTCTCCGCGCTTCGCGTCGGCGTCCATGAGCGCCTGCAGCTCGTCCGCGAGCTTGGCGTCGCCGCTCGGCGACAGCTTGTCGAGCACCTTCAGGACGTCGAAGCGGATCTCCGCGCTCTTCACCTTCGGCAGGCGCTTCATGAGCTCGGCCTTCACGCCCTCGTTGCCGAGCGCGCCGAGCATGTACGCGGCCTTGATGCCGGTGAACTGGCCGTTTTTCTCCTGGCTCGCGTCGGCGTCGATCTTCTCAAGATAGCACCCCACCTTGTCGTCGCAGGCCGCGACGAGATCGCTCGCGAGCTTGAAGGTCTTCTTGTCGAGATCGTTCCCCTCCCTGTCGACGACCTTCTTCACCTCGTCGACCTGGTCCTTCTTCATGAGCTTCATGGCGCTCGCCATCAGGCCGCTCTGCACGACGTCGATGTCCTCCTTCTGGTCCTTGGGGCCTTTGCCGACGACGTCGACCTGCTTGACGAGCCAGGGGACGACCGACGGGTCCATCCAGTCGGCGATCGCCTGGGCGAGGCTCATCCGCGCGGGCGAGCCGTTGGGTAGCCCGGCCGAGTTGCCGACCTGCTCGAAGACGCTCATGACGGCCTTCTGCGACTCGGGCGTCGATGGGAGCAGGGTGAGGGTCATCGCGATCGACGCCTTCGTCGTGTCGTCGGTCGCGCTCTTCAAGGCCGCGAGGACGGGGGCGACAGCCTCGGGGCGACCGAGGGGGCCGAGGACGGCGACCGCGGTCTGCACGTAGGCGCCGGGGCTCTGCGGGTTCTGCTTCTTCGCGTACTCGACCATCTCGGCGTCCTTGCCGTTGAGGACGTCGAGCAGCATGAGCACGGTGGGCTTGCCGAGCTTCATGAGCGAGAAGATCGCCGTCGCCGCCACGTCCTTCTTCGTCGGCGAGAGCGCCACCTTGAAGAGGGGCTTGGCCGCGTCCTGGGCGCCGAGCTCGCCGAGCACCATCGCGGCCACGGCCTGGTGGTAGACCTCGTTGCGCAGCTCCTCGATGGGGGCCTTCGCGTCGATGGGCTTGTTGAGGACGTCGATGAGCGGGCCCTTCCACGCAGGGTCCTTGATGACGAGCATCGCCTCCTGCGTCACCTGGTACGGCGGGCCGAGCTCCTTCTTGCTGGGGTTCACCTTCATGAAGCCTGCGAGCAGCTCGGGGCCGACGTCCGTCGGCTTCACGACCTTCACGTAGCCGACCGCCTGGAGCATCTCGTCGGCGGTGCCCTTGCCGTCGGCAAAATCCTTCATCGCCTTCTTGATGGCGCCCGACGCCCGCGGATCGCGCGTCGTCGCGAGCGCCTTCAGGAGATCCTTGCGCGTCTTCTCGTCCAGATCGCCGGACACGTACGCCTTGCTCATCGGCTCGACGATGGTGTCGAGGAGCGCCTTCATCCCGGGGTCGTCGACCTTGTTGTTGGCCTTGACCATCCCGTCCTCGAAGAACTGCGTGAGGCGCTTGATCGCGCCGGGGCGCTTCGCGGTGTCGTCGAGCCGCTTCACCCAGGTCTTCGGGTCGTTCTCGTCTTCGCAGCCGATGAGCATGCTGCCCATCGCGACGACGACCGAGACGTTGGCGACCCCGACGACGAGGTGGCGGAGGAGGGCGGAGTGGACTCGGAGCGAGCGCAACATGGCGCGCGCACGGTAGGGACGCGAGCGCGCGCCTGTCAACGCGCTTTCGCGCTGCGCCGCACCGCGTCGCAGAGACGGGGGAGACGCTGGCCGGGACGCCGTGGTAAGCGGCACGCCGTGCAGACCGACAGCTCGCGGCTCGCCGCGCCTCCCCACGAGCCCCTCTCGACGGAGCTGCTCCTCGAGATGCATCGTATCATGCTCCTCGGTCGCGTGCTCGAAGAGCGGCTCATCCGCATGCAGAAGCAGGGCGATGGCTACTTCTGGATCGGCGGACCGGGCGAAGAGGCGCTGAACACCGCGCTCGGCCTCCTCGTCCACAAGGGCGAGGGGCTCGCGTACGACTACCTGCACCTCCACTACCGCTCGAGCGCGACCCTGCTCGCGATGGGCGCCGAGCCGATCGACGCGCTCCGACAGATGAAGAACACCGCGACCGATCCCTACTCGGGCGGGCGCAACTTCGCGGGGCACGCCTCGATCCGCCGCTGGAACGTCGTCCCCATCTCGTCGCCCATCGAGGTCCAGTACGCGATGGCCCCCGGCACGGCGCTCGCGCAGAAGCGCTACGGCGGGCGCGGCATCACCATCGTGCAGGGCGGCGACGCCGGGACCGCCGAGGGCGACTTCGCGAGCTGCCTCATCTGGGCCTCGCGCCCCGGCAACGAGGTCCCCTGCCTCATCCTCGTCGCGAACAACCAGTACGGCATCTCGACGCCCGCTGCGACCCAGCACGGCGAGCGTCACATCAGCGATCGCGGCAAGGCCTTCGGCATGCGCACGAAGACCGTCGACGGTCTCGACGCCGAGATCATCTACCGCGAGCTCGAGGAGGCGATGGACTACGTGCGCACGAGCCGCCGCCCCTTCTTGCTGGAGGCGCACGTCTCGCGCCTCCACGGGCACTCGTCGTCCTCGGGGGCGAACTTCGTGCAGGGCGAGCGCGATCCACTCCGCGAGATCGAGGACAAACTCGTCGCGCGCGGCGCGGGGAGCCGCGAGGCCTTCGACGCGCGCCGCGCCGAGCTCACGGAGGAGCTGCGCCTCGCCGCCGACAAGGTGAAGGCCGAGCCGCAGCCCGAGGGGCACACGATCTGGGAGCACGTCTTCGCCGAGCGCGACGTCGTGAAGCAACAGCCCGTCCCCTCGGACAACCACGGAGGCGGCCGCGTCCGCCCGCTCACGGAGATCTCTTGACATGGCGAACACGGTCCAGGCCCTCCGCATGGCGCTCCACGTCGGCGAGCTGCGCCACGGCGTCACCGACATCTTCGGCGAGGACGTCGGTCCGCCCCTCGGCGGCGTCTTCACCGCGACCCAGGGCCTCGCGACGAGCTGGAACAGCCCGCTCGACGAGCGCGGGATCATCGGCTGTGCGATGGGCCTCGCGCTCGCGGGGCAGCGCCCGGTGTGCGAGATCCAGTTCTGCGACTACGCCTTCAACACCATCGATCTCCTGAAGCTCGCGGGCGGCATGCTCTGGTCGTCGAACGGCGAGTGGAACCTCCCGCTCGTCATGATGACGCCGGTCGGCTCCGGCATCCACGGCAGCATCTACCACTCGCACTCGTTCGACGCGCAGGCGACGCGGACGCCCGGCTGGAAGGTCGTCATGCCCTCGACGCCGCTCGACGCCTACGGGCTCCTGCTCTCGGCCATCGTCGACCCGAACCCGGTGATGGTCCTCATCCCGAAGGCGCTGATGCGCGCGAAGGCCGCGCCGGGAGAGCTCATCCCGGGCGAGCCCGACGACGAGCGCCAGCTCTCGAAGATGCTCGACGCGCCGCTCGGCGATCGGTCGCAGTGGCGACCCGAGTGGCCCGACACGCCCGATCTCTTCATCCCCATCGGCAAGCAGAAGCTCGTGCGCCCGGGGCGCGATCTGACCGTCGTCTGCTACGGGCGGATGGTCGCCATCGCGAAGGCCGCCGCCGACGGCCTCGCGAGGGAGGGGATCGAGGCCGAGGTCATCGATCTCCGCACCCTCGTCCCGTACGACTGGGAGGGCCTCGTCGAGAGCGTCACGCGCACCGGGCGCCTCCTCTGCATCAACGAGGACACCGAGGTCACGAACTTCGGAGAGCACCTCATCCGGCGTGTCGTCGAGGAGCACTTCGACGCGCTCGTCGCGCCGCCGCGCCTCCTCGCGGGCAAGAACCTCCCTGGCATCGGCCTGTCGGACGAGCTCGAGAAGGCGACCGTGCCCCAGCCCGACGACATCGCCCAGGCGATGCGCGCGCTCGCCGCGACGACCCTCACGCGGAGGGGGCAGGCGGCCCTCCGGCCGTCCCCGCGCCTCGCTCTCGACATCGGGGAGTTCGGCGACGCGTTCGCGCGGGCGTATGCGGTGCGCTGAAGCGGACGATTTCTGGTAAGCTAGACGAGCCCGCTCGATGGCCATCGCCCTCATCCTGCTCGCCACGGCGGTCGCGCTCTACCTGGTGTGGGTCGAGCCGTGGAAGCGGAGGGCCCCGTCGTCCCACGCGAAGCGCGCGCCGGCGAACCACGAGACCACGCGGGCCGCGCCCGCCGCTGCCGCGAAGGAGGCCGCCGCGAAGGACGTCGCCGCGAAGGAGGCCGCCGCGAAGG
>CAYNEK010000049.1:8190-11938 GCA_964396175.1 uncultured Polyangiaceae bacterium
GCCGCGAAGGAGGCCGCCGCGAAGGACGTCGCCGCGAAGGAGGCCGCCGCGAAGGCGCCGTCGTCCCCCGAACCGGTCGACGACGAGCTGACGGTCATGGGGCGCATCCCCGTGGAGGTGGCGCGGCAGGCGCACGGCGACGACGACGATCCGGACGTGACGCGTGTCGCGAAGATCTCCCCCGAGCTGCTCGAGCGCACCGAGCAGCCGACGGGTCAGCCCACGACGCGCCCGCCGTCCGCCGACGAGGTCGTCGTCGACGTGGACGGCCCCCCGGACTCGAACCCCACCGGTCCCCAGCCGCGCATCCTCGTCTCCGGCGTGGCGCGCACCGACACGGGCAAGAAGCGCACGAACAACGAGGACAGCTACATCGCGAGCGAGGAGCACAGCCTCTACCTCGTCGCCGACGGCATGGGCGGCTACGCGGGAGGGGAGCTCGCGAGCCAGCTCACGTGCGAGACGATCCTGGGAGCGTTCGGTCGTGACAGCTTCCACGGCGAGCCTTCGCTCGGGCGCCCTCGGCGAGGCGACGAGCTCGTCCGCGCCGTCCACATGGCGAACGCCGCGGTCTGGGCGAGCGCCGCGGCGGACAAGAAGCTGACGGGCATGGGGACGACGGTCGTCGGGATCCGCTTCTCGCCGAACAAGCAGCGCGCGTACTTCACGCACGTCGGGGACAGCCGCCTCTACCGCATCCGAGGGGGCGTCATGCGGCAGCTGACCCGCGATCACACCATCGGTGAGGCGACCGGCGCGACGGGCCCGTTCGCCGCGCGGCTGACCCGCGCCGTCGGGATCGCGCCGCTCGTCGAGGTGGATTTCGGCGCCGACGACCCGCAGATCGGGGACACCTACCTCGTCTGCTCCGACGGCCTGACGAAGATGATCGACGACGACACGGTCCTCGACATCGTGAGCGGTGTGCAGGACATCGAGGCCGCGGCGAACGCGCTCGTCGCAGCGGCGAACGAGCGCGGCGGCCGCGACAACGTCACGGTCGTCCTCGTCCGCGTCGCCGCGCCCTGACGGTGCGGTCCCTGGACTCGCCGCGGTCGGCCGGACGGTCCAGGAGAGGAGGCGCGGCGTGACGTCTCCAGGGAGACGGAGCAGGGAACGAAAAGCGGCGTGGCTCTCGCCACGCCGCTAGCTGAATCCCAGAGTCTCGTAGGATCGACCTGCTCGGTCCGGGCCGGCGGTCGGTTGTAAGACATGAACCACGAGGTTCGACAGCTCGACTGCGAGAGAGCTCACGGGACGGGGGCTCGTGTCGCTCTGGAAGAAATCAGAAGGTTGGTCGGTTCAACTAAGCAAGCCAAGAAGCCAAGCCTCTTGCAGGTTGGTGCTCAAGCACACCCCGTGCCAGCGGCAGAGGACCAGGCATTTCCTCGTGGTCGCGATCTCGGACCCATGACATCCGTGTCACGGCCCGGCTCGTGCGTGGCTCGCGGCACGGCTTTCGGTCCGCTTCTTGCGGGTTTCGTGTAGACTTTGGCGCTGATGCGGGCTCCCGACCGCTACATCGGCTCCGAGATCGCGGACGGGAAGTACCGGATCCTGCAGAAGATCGGGCAGGGCGGTATGGGCTCCGTCTACAAGGCCGCGCAGACCAACGTCGAGCGGCTCGTCGCGATCAAGATCCTGCACGCGAAGCTCGTCACGCGGAAGGACATCGTCTCGCGCTTCTCGCGCGAGGCCAAGGCGCTCGCCCACCTCTCGCACCCGAACACGGTGAAGGTCTACGACGACGGGCAGCTCGAGGACGGCTCTCTCTACATCGTGATGGAGTACCTGGAGGGGAAGAACCTCAACCAGATCATCCGCACCCAGGGCCCCATGGCGCCGGAGCGCGCCCTGCCCGTGCTCATCCAGGTGTGCGGCGCGCTCGGCGAGGCGCACTCGCGCGGCATCATCCACCGCGATCTCAAGCCCGAGAACATCTTCCTCTGCAACCAGGGCGGGCTCGTCGACTTCGCCAAGGTGCTCGACTTTGGCCTCGCCAAGGTCACAGAGCAAGAGATGCGCCCGGGCTCGATCATGCTCACGCAGGAGGGCATGATCTTCGGGACGCCAGAGTTCATGTCGCCAGAGCAGGCGCAGGGCAAGACGCTCGACCCTCGCAGCGATCTCTACTCGCTCGCCATGATCCTCTACGAGGTGCTCGCGGGGAAGCTCCCGTTCGACGGCAAGACGCCCATGGAGTTCATCCAGCACCAGGTGATGACCCAGCCCATCCCCCTCGACCAGCGTGTGTCCGGGAGGACCTTCCCGCCGGGGCTCTCGGGGGTGCTCGAGAAGGCCACGCAGAAGGACCCGTCGGCGCGCTACCAGAGCGCGGCCGACTTCGCCGCGGCGCTGCAGGCGGTGCTCACGGGGCCGCCGAGCGCGCAGCTCGCCCCGCCCTCGTCGAAGGGCGCCCCACCCGCCGTCGCGATGACGAAGGATCGCGCTGTCCTCCTCATCGTCGTGGTCGCGGTGGTGTTCGCGATCTTCGGCGCGGCGGCCGTCGTCGGCGCGTACTTTCTCTTCGCGCGCTAGGCGTTCACCGCGTGCTCGCGCGGGGCGTCGGTGGCGAGCCGCGCGAACCTACGGTGAACGCCCCGTCGCGTCGCGGTCCAGGTCCGGGTCGGCGCGGCGGGTCAGCGGGCCGCGAGCTTCTCGGCGACGCGCAGCCCGAGGCCGCAGCCCTGCACTTGGCGCAGGACCGCCCGCGAGCCGCTCTCTCCGACAGGCGCGTCGTCCGCGCGTACGCGTGCCTCCAGCACGACGTCGCCGGAGGCGAGATCGAGGACGCCGATCCTCGCTGCGTGCGGCACCTTCGTCACCGCCTCGAGCCCCGTCTCGAACCACGGCATCACGAAGCCCGGGGGCACCTCGTCGACGACCACCATCGCGTAGCCGGCCTCTTGCGCGAGCCGTGTGGTGCGCGGCAGGTCGCGCGCGACCCGGTCGAGCTCGGCGCCGAGCACCGTGAGCCGCAGACGATCGGCCCGCTCGGCGTCCTCCGCCCACGCGGCCTCGAAGGGGTGCGCCGCCTCGAAGAGGACGCGGAGGTTCGTGAGGCGCCCGGTCGCGTCTCCGGCGCACGCCGTGCCCGGCTCGCAGGGGCTCCCGGCGTGTTCGTCGCTCGGCCGGCTCGCGCGGAGGAGGCACGACGCGAAGGCGTCCTTCGACGAGAGGGGCGCGGCGCGCCGAACCTCGTCCTCGGAGCGCGCGTGGGGCGCAAGGACGCGCAGGTAGACCCCCGGTCGAGCGAGGACCGCGGAGGCGGACGGCGCCGCGAAGTCGGGCACGTCGGTCCGCCCCGCCAGCTCGACGGCGAAGGACGAGACCCTCCGGGGGACGCTCAGCGCCTCGTCGGGGAGCTGGCCTCCGAGCGCGTCTCGCCGCGAGAGCAGCTCGGTGCGATGGGCGGCGGCCTCGAGCATCCCGGTCGCGGTGCTCACGGCGAAGAGCGCTCCGACGACGCCGAGCGCGCCCAGGATGAACCGCTCGAAGCGGCCGAGCTTGCGGAAGTTCGGGAGATCGTCGTCGTGGGGCATGTCCCGATGAGACAGCGGTACGGAGCGTGAAGTTCCGGGAAGCTGTCGTGCGCTCGTCGCGCGGCGGGGGCGGGGTGGAGCGGCGGCACCGACAGGGAGGTCCTGGGGGACCATCGCGCGCTCGTCGCGAGCGCGGGGGCGGAGCGGAGCAGCGGCACCGACAGGGAGGTCCTGGGGGACCATCGCGCGCTCGTCGCGAGCGCGGG
>CAYNEK010000049.1:12038-15043 GCA_964396175.1 uncultured Polyangiaceae bacterium
GCGGCACCGACAGGGAGGTCCTGGGGGACCATCGCGCGCTCGTCGCGAGCGCGGGGGCGGAGCGGAGCGGCGGCACCGATCGGGAGATCCCGAGGAGGTGGGGCCTCTTGCCGTCCGCGGCGGGCTCTGCGAAGGCGTGACGCACCATGTCGTATCCCAAGCTGGAGAACGCCTTCACCGCCATCGTCACCCCCTTCACCGCCGGCGGCGCGGAGGTGGACGTCCCCGCGCTCGAGGCCCTCGTAGAGCGGCAGATCGCGGGCGGGATCTCGGGGCTCGTCCCGTGCGGCACGACGGGCGAGACGCCGACCTTGACCGACGCGGAGCAGATCGAGGTGATCGAGAGGACCTGCGAGGTCGCTCGGGGCCGGGCGCTCGTGTTCGCGGGGACGGGCAGCTTCTCGACGAAGAAGACCGTCGAAGCCTCGAAGCGCGCGGTCGAGGCCGGGGTGACCGGCGTGATGGTCGTGATGCCCTACTACAACAAGCCCACGCAGGATGGGCTCGTCGCCCACGTGAAGGCGGTCGCCAGCGCCGTCGCCTGCCCAATCATCCTCTACAACATCCCGGGGCGGAGCGGCATCGACCTCTCGGTGGAGGCCACGCTGCGCATCGTGGACGCGTGCCCCAACGTCATCGCCACGAAGGAGGCGACCGGCAACGTGCTCCGCGCCCAGGAGCTGAAGCGCCGCCTCGGTGACAGGCTGACGGTCCTCTCGGGGGACGACTCGCTCACGCTCGCGATGATGGCCGTCGGTGCGGCTGGGGTCATCAGCGTGACGTCGAACCTCTACCCCGCCGAGGTCGGTGAGGTGACTCGGCTCGCGAACGACGGCCGCTGGAAGGACGCGCTCGCGGCGCACCAGCGGCTCCTCCCGGTGCACGACGCGATGTTCCTCGAGGCGAACCCGGGGCCCGTCAAGGCCGCCGCCGAAGCCAAGGGCCACATGCTGGGCGCCGTGCGCCTGCCGCTCGTCGCGCCTTCCGAGGCGACCCGCGAGAAGCTCCGCGCGACGATCCGCGCCTTCGAGGGCTCATGAAGCTCGCGGTCGTCGGCGCCGGTGGGCGCATGGGCCTCGCCGTCGTGCGCCTCGCGGCGCTCGCGGGGGACGTCACGGTCGTGGGCGCGGCCGAGGCGCCTGGCTCTCCACACCTCGGCCGCGACGCCGGGGAGCTCGCGGGGATCGGCCCGGTGGGCACGGTGCTCACGGCCGAGCTCGGCGACGCGCTCCTCGGGGCGGAGGTGTGCGTCGACTTCTCGTCGAAGGCGGCCCTCCCGCGGGTGGCCGCCGCGGTCGGTCGCGCCGGCGTCGCGTGGGTGTGCGGGACGACGGGGCTCGACGCGGCCGATGAGGCGAAGCTCGACGAGGCGGCGCGCGGCGTGCCGGTGCTCCACGCGGCGAACATGAGCCTCGGTGTCCAGGTGCTCGCCGAGCTCGCGCGCGAGGCGGTGAAGAAGCTCGGGCCCGGCTTCGACGTCGAGATCGTCGAGACCCACCACAGGAAGAAGGCGGACGCGCCGAGCGGCACGGCGAAGCGGCTCGCCGACGCGGTGCGAGAGGCGCGCGCGGGGCTCCGCGACGTGACCGGGCGCGCGGGCCTGGTGGGCGCGCGGCAGGACGACGAGCTCGCCATCCTCGCGCTCCGCGGCGGCGACGTGATCGGCGATCACACGGTGCACATCCTGGGCCCCGGAGAGCGGCTCGAGCTCACACACCGGGCGACGAGCCGCGATCTGTTCGCCGGAGGGGCGCTCCGCGCCGCGCGATTCCTCGCCGGGAAACAGGCGGGTCGGTACGTCATCGCGGACGTCGTCGGCCGAGCGTGAGCGGCGCGAGACGGAGCGGCTCGTCTCGAGCAGCGTGACGGCGAGGCGCCTTCGGCGTCGTTGGCCGAGCGCTCGCTGCAGGAAATCCTGCGGGCGCCGTCGTGGATGGTGCCCATGGACTCGCGCCACGAGAGCTGCGCGTGACCGGCGCGAGACCCTGCGAGCGCCGTCGTGAATGGAACTCGCTGTGCTTGGGCTCTGCAAGAAACTGGTCCCCTCGCGCCCGCGGTTGGTATCCGCAGGACGGATGTCCCCTCTCACGCGCCGCGCCGCCGTCGTGAGCCTCGCCGCGGTGAGCCTCGGCCTCGCGTTCCTGCTCCCCGAGCCGAAGGCGCGAGCGACGCCGCCCGAAGCCGCGGAGGTCGCCGGCTCGGCGGTGGCCCCGGCGTTCCCCTTCTCCTGGCCGCTCCTGCCCCCAGCCCCTCCGCTCGCCGCCACCGCGCCGAGGCCCGCGCCCCCCGCCCGCGCGCACGACGACGGCGGGGGCTGTGGCCGGAATTTCCATACACCCTTCGAGGGGCGCCTCGCGCTCCGATCGGCGTACCGCACGGCGGAGCCGAAAGTATACCAGTTCTGTCCGTCGTGGTCGGGGTTCGGCAAGGTCCGCGGTCACCGCAACCACGGCGGGGTCGACATCTCCGCGAAGACGGGCACGCCCGTCCGGGCCGGCGTCGACGGCGAGCTCGTCTATCTCCGAGATCCCCACGGCTACGGCTCGTATGCGCGCATTCGCTTCTCGCACCCGCGCCGCACGCGTGACGGCGGCTGCGGTCCGGCCGGCGAAGCCTACCTCATCTACGCGCACCTCCTGCCCGAGAGCGTCAAGGTGGGCGCACCGCCGAGGCACGTCCGTGTGGGCGAGATCATCGGGAAGGTGGGCTGCTCGGGCAACGCGCGCGGCATGTGCTCGCCGTCGCCCGAGTCACACCTGCACGTGACCGTCCAGCGCGCCGACGGCGCGAGGGAGCGCGTCGAGCCGGTGTCGTTCCTCGGGTGGAGCGTCCACAGCCCCGAGGCCGCGGAGCGTGGAGACGAGCTGCTCGCTTGCAACGCGAGATCGGCGCGTCGCGTGACGGCGTCGGTGGCCCGATCCGTCGCGCGGACGGGGCGCTGAGGGCGTCGAACGCGAGATCGGCGCGTCGCGTGACGGCGTCGGTGGCCCGATCCGTCGCGCGGA
>CAYNEK010000049.1:15143-21345 GCA_964396175.1 uncultured Polyangiaceae bacterium
CGGGGCGCTGAGGGCGTCGAGGCGGTGCTGAGGGCGTCGATGCAACCCGCTGCCTCCAGAGGATCGTCCACGGCTCCGACGCTGCGGAGCGTGGAGACGCGATGCTCGCGTGCGACGCGAGACCGGCGCGGCGCGTGACGGCGTCGGCGCGTGACGGCGTTGGCGCGCCGCGCGTGAGGGGAGCAGAGGCGTGCCGTGTGAGCGCGATCAGCGCGGACGCTGTGTGGAGTCGGTCGAGCGGCGTCGCCGGCGCGAGGCTGCGGCGAGCCCCAGCCCGATCGCCCACGCGGCCGCGAGCGTGGGCCGCGCGCCGACCACCTGACAGCCGCAGCCGCCATCGCTTTCGTTCTTGAGATCGACGTACTGCGGCGTCTCGTCCGGCCCCGTCGATCCGGCCGCTCCACCGCCGCCGTTGCCCGCCTTGGCGCCCGCGGCGCCTCCATGTCCGCTCGGCGCTCCCGCAGCCCCCGCGCCCGCTGCGCCCGCGTTGCCACCGCCCGCGCTGCCACCGCCCGCGCTGCCTCCGCCTGCGCCCGCGCCCGCGGCGCCTCCGGCACCGGGGTCGTCGTTCGGGATGGCGTGGACCTTCACCTCAGCGATGCCGTCGGCGGGTCCGCCGCCCTTCGGTCCGTCGGCGAACCAGGTGATCCCCTCGGCCACCCAGCCGAGCTTCAGCGAGCCGTCGCCGGGCGCCGCGGCGCCGATGTCGAGCGCGAAGTGGCCGACCTGGCCGGGAGGCGTGTCCTTCTCGACCGTCGAGACGCGCGTCCCGCTCGACCAGCTCGGCGCGTGGTACGGTGACGCCTTGTCGCGCGGGATCGGCGCGAGGAACACCGTCCCCGGCTTCCACGTCGCCGTCCCGACGTTGGTCATCTCGATGTAGCCCTTCACCGACGAGCCGACCTTCACGGTCACCGCGCCGTCAGCGGCGAGCGGGTAGCTCTGCTTCGAGTACTTCGCCTGGTACTCGGGCGCGCTCTGCCCAAGGAACGCCGCGAACGCCGCCTTGTCGCCGTAGAAGACGTCGAGGTCCACCGCCCCCGAGATCCCCGGCACCGAGCCCGCCGGGATCCCCGGGAAGGCGTCGGCGCGATATTGCCACATCTTGATCCTCGAGACGAGGTTGTCCGGGACCTGTGGACAGGTGTTGCTCGCGGAGTAGCGCGCCCAGCAGAAGTCGTAGCTCTGGAACTGGGCCGGGTTGCCGAAGTTCGCCCCGCCCCAGAAGCCGCCGCCCGTGTAGATGAAGGGCTTCTTCTTGTACTTGGCCTCGACGGCGTCGAGCCAGTCTTGGACGATCTGGATGTTCTTCGCGGCCGAGTTCTGCCCCGCGTGCGCCGAGTCCTCGATGTCGAGCATCGGCGGGAGATCGCCGGGGTCGTTCCCTACCGTGTTGATGAAGGCGTCGGACTGGGCCTTGGCCGAGTAGTCGAAGCGGAGGTAGTGGTAGAAGCCGACCTTGAGGCCCGTCCCTTCGGCGCCGGCGCGGTGCTTCGCGTAGGCGGAGTTGGCGAAGTTGGCCTCCGTCGCCTTGATGATGACGAAGCTCTTGTTGGCGGCGACCTGCCCCCAGTTGGTCACGGTCTGGTACGCCGAGATGTCGATGCCCTGCACCGGCCCGGCGAAGGGATCGGCCGGCGTCGGACACGAGCCGGTGAGCGGCTCGGAGCTCTCGTCGAGGTCCGTGCCGATGGACGGACCGGCGCACGCCGACAGCAGCCCGAGCCCGAGGAGCGAGACGATCTTGGTGAACGGGAGCGCGCGCATCGGACCGTCAGGATATCAAGGGAGCCCGGAGCCCGTCTCGGCGAATTCGGGTGTCACGGGTGCCGTGGGGCGGGGGCTCCGGCGCCCGTCGTGGCTCCCCGTCCTCGGCCGGGCCGCGGGTCACACCGGCTGGTGGCGAGGGGCAGAGGGTCCGGCGCCCGCCGCGGCGACGTGCCCGTGGGGGCTCTTGGAGCGCGCGGCTCGGGGCCCCAAGGTCGCGAGGTTCGCCATGGATTGGGCGGTCCATGGTGGGTCGGCGCTAGACTGCGTGCATGGCCGCGTCGGCGCTCCCGAGCAGGTGCCTCGTCATGGTCCTCGCGGGCGGGGAGGGCCGACGGTTGGGGCCGCTCACCCTCGAGCGGGCGAAGCCCGCGGTCCCCTTCGGGGGGCGCTGCCGGATCATCGACATCGTCCTCTCGAACTTCGTCAACTCGGGCTTCTATCGGATCAAGGTGCTCACCCAGTACAAGAGCGCGAGCCTCGAGGAGCACATCGCGCGATCGTGGCACCTCTCGCCCGTCCTCGACCAGTACATCGAGGCCATCCCCGCGCAGCAGCGCACCGGGAAGACCTGGTACAAGGGCTCGGCCGACGCGGTCTACCAGTGCGAGAACGTCATCCGCGACGAGAGCCCCGAGCACGTCGCGATCTTCGGCGGGGACCACGTCTACAAGATGGACGTCTCGCAGATGCTGCGCGACCACGCCGAGCACGAGGCCGATCTCACGGTCGCGGCGATCCCCGTCCCGAAGGCGGAGGCCTCGCAGTTCGGCGTCATCGAGGCCGACGCCGAGGGGCGCATCGTCGCCTTCCACGAGAAGGTCGCCTCGCCGCCGACGATGCCCGGCAGCGCCGACAAGTGCCTCGCGTCGATGGGCAACTACATCTTCTCGACGAGGCCGCTGCTCGACGAGCTCGAGCGCGACGCGGTGAGCGAGACCTCCACCCACGACTTCGGGCGCGATCTCGTCCCCGAGATGGTCGCGCGCGGCTACAAGGTGCGCGTCTACGACTTCGCCAAGAACGAGGTCCCCGGCGAGAGCACCAACGGCTACTGGCGCGACATCGGGACGGTCGACGCGTACTGGGAGGCGCAGATGGACCTCGTCGCCATCCAGCCGCTCTTCAACCTCTACAACAAGGCCTGGCCCCTCCGCATCGGGCTGAACCACGATCCCCCCGCGAAGTTCGTGTTCTCGGACACGCAGGCCGCGCGCATCGGCGTCGCGACCGACAGCCTCGTCTCGCCGGGCTGCATCGTCTCGGGGGGGCGCCTCGCGCGCACGGTGCTCTCGTACCGCGTCCGGGTGAACTCCTTCGCCGAGGTGACCGACAGCGTCATCTTCGAGGACGTCGTCATCGGCCGCCACGCCAAGCTCCGGCGGTGCATCATCGACAAAGACGTCGAGATCCCGCCGAACACCGAGATCGGCTTCCACCTCGAGAAGGACCGTGAGCGCTTCCACGTCTCGGACAAGGGCATCGTCGTCGTCCCGAAGCGCACGAAGATCGGCTAGGAGTCGGCGACGTGGGGCGCACCGTCGTCGTCGGAGACGTGCACGGATGCCTCCGCGAGCTCGACGCGCTGCTCGATCGGATCGCGCTCGGCGTGGGCGATAGGCTGGTGTTCGTCGGTGATCTCGTCGCGCGCGGGCCCGACAGCGCGGGCGTCGTCCGGCGAGCCCGCGAGCTTCGTGCCGCCGTCGTGCGCGGCAACCACGAGCAGAAGCTCCTCGACGCCCGGGCGGGGACGCGGAAGAAGCCGCTCGGTCCGATCCACGCCGCCGTCGCGCGGGTGCTCGACGACGCAGGCTGGGCGACGCTCGAGGGCTCGGTCCTCTCGCTCACGCTGCCCGAGCACGGGGTCGTGGTGGTGCACGCAGGGATCGATCCGGCTCGCGGGCTCGAGGGGACGACCGCGCGGGACCTCCTCTCGATGCGGACGCTCGACGACGCGGGTCGGCCGACGCCAGGCTTCGACGGGCCCCTCTGGGCGACGTCGTATGGCGGCCCGCCGCACGTCGTCTTCGGGCACCACGCGGCGGCAGAGGTGCAGGCGCACGCGCACGCGACCGGGCTCGACACGGGGTGCGTGTACGGCGGGCGGCTGACCGCGCTCGTGCTCCCCGCGGGGGCGCCTATGCCCCTGCCGTCGGGGCTCCGTGACCACCTCGTCTCCGTCCGCGCCGAGCGACAGCACTACCCCTACGATCTCCCTCCGGTCCCGCCCGGCTGGCCGGTGCCGCCGTGATGGACGAGATCCGGCTCGGACCGATCGCCTCGCTGCCGCGCCGGTGGTTCGTCGCGGTGCCGCTCGCGCCGCCCATCGTGCTCCCCGACGGCTCGCGCGCGCGGTCGGCGCTCGTGGGTTTCTGGGGGGGCAGGCCGCGCGCCTTCGCGAACCTCTGTCGTCACCTCACGATCCCGCTCGATTTCGGCGACGGCGAGGTCATGGACCCAGAGGGTGAGGGGCTCATGTGCCACCACCACGGCGCGTGCTTCGATCCTGAGTCGGGGCTCTGCACCATGGGGCCATGCTTCGGAGAGACGCTCTTTTCGCTCGAGATCCGCGACGACGACGGCGAGGCGGTCCTGCTCGTCCCGCGGTGAGGCGCATGGGAACGCCGTCGCGACGGCGGCCTCGAGGCACGCGCCGGCGTGGGGCGCGTGATTGTCGTCACGAGGCGCGCCGTTCGCGGGTAGCCTCCCGCGTCGATGCTCCGGCACGCGCCGGCGTGGGGCGCGTGATTGTCGTCACGAGGCGCGCCGTTCGCGGGTAGCCTCTCGCGTCGATGCTCCGGCACGCGCTCTCGTTCGATGCCGAAGGCTACGCCGTCCTCGTGCACGGGGGCGCGGGCGAGGTGCCCGAGGCGAGCCGTGCGTCGCATCGGGAGGGCTGCGCGCTCGCGGCCCTGGCGGCGCGGGAGATCCTCGCGGGCGGCGGCTCGGCGATCGACGCGGTGGTGCGGGCCGTCGAGATCCTGGAGGACGATCCGCGCTACAATGCCGGGACCGGCGGGAGCCTCGACGCGGAGGGCCGGCTCTTCCTCGACGCGTCGGTGATGGACGGCGAGACGCTCCGCGCGGGCGGCGTGCTCGCGCTCCCGCCATTTCGGCACCCGGTGGCGATCGCGCGGGCGGCGCTCGAGGACGGGCACCACGTGCTCTACGCAGGCGACGGGGCCGCCCGCTTCGCCGAAGCGCGCGGCTTCGTGCGCGCGGGTGACGAGATGATCACGGAGAAGGCGCGGGAGCGGCTCGAGGCGACGCGCGCGGGCGCGCCGGGCCACTGGGCGGGCGGCACGGTGGGGGCCGTCGCGCGCGACGCTCGAGGCCACCTCGCGTGCGCGACGAGCACGGGTGGAACGGTCGGCAAGCGACCGGGCCGCGTCGGCGACTCTCCGATCCCGGGCGCCGGCGGCTACGCGGACGATCGCGCCGGCGCGGTCAGCGGGACCGGCGCGGGCGAGGGCTTCCTCCGGGCGGCGATCGCCGTGCGCGCGGCGCTGTGGATGGAGGCGGGCGACTCGGCCGGCGTCGCGGCGTCGCGCGGTGTCGCCCTCCTCGAGGAGCGCACCGGGGCGACCGGTGGGCTCATCCTCGTCTCCGCGCGCGGGGACCTCGGCCTCGCGCGGAGCACGGTGACGATGACCTGGGCGCTCGCGACCGAGCGCGGCGATCTGCGCTCTGGCTCGTGACGGGACCTCTGTTTTCCGCTTTACTAGTCCTCCAAGCCCGTGACCCACGAGGAGCTCGACACCGCCATCGACGAGCTCGAGGAGCGCCTCGAGCGGCTGCGTGTGCTCTACGACCAGTACTTCATGGGCATCGAGCGCGTGGAGCCGATGAACCAGCGGAAGGACATCGACAAGCGCCTCTGGATCTTGCGCAGGGAGCAGATCCGGAACACGGGGCAGCGCTTCCGCTTCAACACGCTCGCGAGCCGGTACAACACCTTCTCGCAGTACTGGGGTCGCATCCTCCGCGAGATCGAGAACGGTACGTACAAGCGCGATCTGATGAAGGCAGCGAAGCGGTTCGGCACCGAGCCGCTCACGGCCGCGGCCAGGCGCCGGCTCGGGAAGAAGGCGACGGAGCTCACGTCCGAGCAGAGCGCGGCGCCGTCCGTGTCGCCGGAGGACGAGGATCTCACGGTGACCCGCGCGGGCGTGGCGGTGCCGCCCGAGGGCTCGATCGTCCCTCCGGGGCGGGGCCCCACCTCGCGGCCGAAGCAGGCTCATGTCCACCTCGAGCTCGACGACGAAGACGCGGACGATGAGCTGTTTGCCGGGCTCGATCTCACGGGCTCGGCCGGGCTGTCACGGCCGCCGAGCGGCGTGACGGGGGTTCCGCGGGTGCCGTCGGGGGCGACGTCGGTGCCACGGCCGCCGAGCGGCGTGACGGGGGTTCCGCGGGTGCCGTCGGGGGCGACGTC
>CAYNEK010000049.1:21445-36541 GCA_964396175.1 uncultured Polyangiaceae bacterium
GGTGCCACGGCCGCCGAGCGGCGCGCAGCCGGTGACGCCGACGCGCCCGGCGATGCGATCGGGCCTCGCCGGGAGCCTGCCCTTCGGTGGCGCGATGCGAGGCGCTCCCCAGGCCTTCTCTTCCGCCGAGCAGCCGACGCGTCCTTCGGCGGAGGCGCCGAAGCCCCCACCTGCGGCGCGCCCCGCCGCGCCCCGCGAGGACCCGGGCGGCCTCTCGGAGCGTCGCGTCCAGGAGCTCTACTCCCGCTACGTGGACGCCAAGCAGCGCTGCAACGAGTCGACTTCGAGCATCACCACGGAGACCCTCGGCAAGTCCCTCCGCGACAGCGCGGCCAAGCTGCGCGAGAAGCACAAGGGCAAGACCGTCGATTTCGACGTCGTGATCAAGGATGGCCGCGCCGTCTTGAAGCCCGTCGTGAAGGGCTGAGGCCGTCCTCTCGGCGAGCCGGTCGAGGCGCTCGGTTGGACGAGCTCGGCTGGTGGGCTCTCGACGAGCCGTCTTCGACGCCGTTCGTCGCCGGATACGCGGCACTGGGTGGGCGCCGGTGATACCGTGAGGCGCTCCTCGTCGAGCACCCCGTGGCCCGTCGTCGCACGATCGTCCTCGCCGCCGCCGCCGTCGTCGCCCTCGGGGCGTCCGCGAGCGCGCTCTCGTTCGGGCCCCTGGTGCGCGCGGCCGTCCAGCGTCGCGCGGCTCGGCTCGGCGCGACGCTCACCATCGCCGAGGTGCGCCCCACCGTCTCGGGGGTGCGGCTCCGCGGCGTCGACGTGGTCTTCGCCGACGCGCCTCACGTCACGGCGAAGGGCGCGACCATCGAGATCTCGGGCGGTCGCCTCGGTCCGGTCGAGGCCGTCACCATTTCTGGGGTCGAGCTCGCGGCGAAGGCGGACCTCGCGACGCTGGAGCGGGAGCTCTCGGCGGTTCGCGAGCGTGCTCGTCAGGCCCCGAGCGGCGCGGAGAAGAAGGCAGCGCCGCGCCTGCTCGTGCGCGACGTGTCCCTCAGCCTCGACGTCGGGGACGTCACGGTCGCCGCCAGCGGCCTCGCCGCCGACCGCGCCGAAGGGGCGGTGACCGTGCGCGTCGGGAAGCTCCTGGCCACGACGCCGCTCGCAGATCTCCGCGCGTCGGGTGCGACGATCGAGCTGCGTGGGGGTGACGGAGGGCTCAAGCTCGCTGCGCTGCGAGCGGGTGAGGCCTCGGTCACGAAGAAGCCCACCGTGACCGTGGCGCCACCCCCAGCCGAGCCAGCGCCCTTGTCGGCCCGGCTCGCCACGCTCCGCCATCGCGCCGACGCCGTGCTCGCCGCGCTTGCCCCCCACACGACCGACGACGTCATCGTCTCCGTCGAGCGCGCGAGCGTGAGCGTCGAGGACGCGAGCGGCACGGTGCACGTGGGCCCAGGAGCGTTCTCCGCGTCGCTCCACGAGGACGCGCTCGAGGTCTCGTACCAGTCTCCCAAGGGAGACGGCGGTGCGACGCCGCTCGGCGTGACCCTCGTGCTCCCGCGAACGCCCGACAAGGAGCTCCTCATCGCCATCGCGGGCGGCCCCGTGAGCCTCGCGACCCTCGGGCTCCACGACAAGGACCAGGGCCTCTTCGACGTCGCGAACGCCACCGTCGAGGCCGCCGGGAAGGCGCGCATCGCCGCGGACGGTCGGCACGTCGAGCTCGCGTTCTCGGGGAAGGCGCGCGACGTGAGCCTCGAGCACCCGAAGCTCGCTCGGCTGCCTGTGAAGGGGCTCGCGTTCGGCTTCCGGCTGGAGGGTGGCCTCGACACCGATCTCCGAGAGATCCGACTGGACACCGGCGAGCTCGACGTCGGCGCGGTGCACGTCGAGGCCGCCGGGACCTTCGTGAAGCGAGACAAGGGCTTCTCGCTCGCGGGCAGGCTGTCGGTGCCGCTCGCGTCGTGCCAGGGGGCCCTCGACGCGCTGCCAGAAGGCCTGGCGCCCCACGTCCACGGCATGACGATGTCGGGCGCCTTCTCCGTCCGCTCGTCCGTCGCCTTCGACTCGGACAAGCCCGACCGCTCGCAGATCGATCTCACGCTCACCAACGAGTGTCGCGTGCTCTCCGCGCCGAAGGACGTCTCGATCGAGCGCGTGCGCGGGCCCTTCCGTCGGCGGGTGTACGCGCCCGACGGAGCGCGCGTGGAGGTGGACTCGGGGCCGGGCACTCCGGGGTGGGTTCCTTATGCGGCGATCTCTCCCTTCATGGAGGCCGCCGTCCTCACCTGCGAAGACGGCGGGTTTCTCCGGCACCGTGGGTTCGACGTCGAGGCGATCCGGAACTCCCTCCGCGAGAACCTCCGCGCCGGAAAGTTCCTCCGCGGCGCGAGCACCATCTCGATGCAGACCGCGAAGAACCTCTGGCTCGATCGCGACAAGACCCTCGGCCGGAAGCTCGAGGAGGCCATCCTGACGAGCTACCTCGAGCAGAGCCTCACCAAGCCCGAGATCATGGAAGTCTACCTCAACATCATCGAGTACGGGCCGATGGTGTATGGGATCGGCCCCGCGGCCGGGCACTACTTTCGCACCGGTGCGTCCAACCTGAGCCTCGGGCAGGCGCTCTACCTCGCGTCGATCTTGCCCAACCCGAAGGTGCAGCATTTCGGCGGTGACGGGCGCATGTCGGCCGGCTGGATGGGGTACATCCATCGCCTGATGCGCGGGATGGGGAAGCGTGGGCTCGTCACCGAGGCCGACGTCGAGGAGGGGCTCTCCGAGTGGGTCGTCTTCGGTCAGCCGGCGCCGAGGCGTGCGCCCGATGCGGCCGAGGACGGTATCCGCCTGTCGCCGCTGCCCGACGAGCCGGGCGCGCGCCTGTCCCCGCCGCAGCGTTGATTCGGCTAGGATGCGTGCGTGAACGCTCGGCTCGCGTCGTCGACGGAGTCCCCCGTGGGGCTCGTCCTGTCGGGAGGGGGCGCGCGGGGCACCTTCCAGGTCGGGGTGTGGAAGGTCCTGCGCGAGCGCGCTCTGGGCGGCGATCCAGCCGTCGTCAGCGGCACGAGCGCCGGCGCGCTGAACGGCGCGCTCATCGCCGCGGGCCTCTCGCCCGAAGACATGCTCGAGTTCTGGCTCAGGCTCGGAGACGACCCTCCAGTCGTCGCCAACGAGGCCTTCTTCTCGTCGCTCGAGCGCGCGCTCGCCCGCATCGTCGCGCGCGAGCCCCTGCGGCTCCCGTGGAAGCGAGGGCGCGAGCTCCGCGTGCTCCTCCGATCGCTCCGCGCGCACGGGGCGCGACCGCAGGCGGGGCTCCTCGCGACGGCGCTCGAGTACGTGATGACCGCGCGGTTCGATCTCGTGAGCCGCGTGCTCGAGGGGATCACGACCTCGTACCTCTTCGACACCGGCCCGGTGCGCGATCGCCTGCGGAAGGTCATCGGCGGCGACTCGGTCCGCAGCACCCGCGTGCGCCTCGCGATCAACACCGTGGACGTGCGGACCGGCGGCGTCATCCGTATCGTCAACCACCCTCCCACGAAGCGCAGCGCCGCGTCGGCGGCCCACTACCGCGTGCACGACGCGATCACGCTCGACATGATCCTCGCGTCCGCGTCGATCCCGCTGCTCTTCAACCCCGTCGCCGTGGGCCACGAGCTGCTCTGGGACGGAGGCCTCCTCGTGAACACGCCCATCGCGCCCGCCGTCGCGCTCGGCGCGAAGCGGATCGTCCCCGTGCTCGTGACGGCCGGTCGCGGCACCGAGCCCGGGCTCCCGACCTTTGGCGCCGCGGTCGAGCGTCTCGCCGACGCCTTCCTCGAGAACGCTTACGCGACGGATCGGAAGCTGCTCCTCGCGCGGAACAAGGTCGCCGAGGTCGGGGCCGAGAAGGATCTCACCATCGTCGAGCTCTTCGAGGCCGTTCGTCCGACGAGCGGCCGCACCTTCGATGCGGGCTCGTACCTCTACTTCGAGCGCGATCGGATGCTCTCCATGTACCAGGCCGGCGTCGCAGCCGGCGAGGCGTGGCTCGCGCGGGGTCCCGAGCGCGACGACATCACGAAGTGAGCGTGCCCGCAGGCTCGCCGCGCCCGCCCCCCGAGCACGCGATCCTCGTCGTCGACGACGAGCCGGTCGTGCGGCGGGTGCTCTCGGGGCTCCTTGGATCGGGCGGTCACCGCGTCCTCGCCGTGGCGTCGGCCGAGGAGGCACGAAGGGCGCTCGAGGACGAGGACGTGGCGGTCGTCCTCACCGACATGATGCTCCCGGGCGAGGACGGGATCTCGCTCTGCCAGTGGCTCGCCAAGGAGCGCGACGACGTCCCCGTCATCCTCGTCACGGGCGCGAGTCGGCTCGAGTCCGCGGTCGCGGCGCTCCGGGCCGGCGCATACGACTTCATCGTCAAGCCCGTCGATCAGCAGACGGTGCTCTTCTCGGTGGCGCGCGCGCTCGAGCACAGGAGCATGCGCGAGGAGGTGCGGCGCCTCCGCCAGCCGGCGACGCCGCCCGAACACTTCGAGGAGCTCGTCGGGGAGAGCGCCGCGATGCGCGAGGTGTATGCTCTGATGGAGCGGATCGCGGACGCCGACGTGACCGTCCTCGTGACGGGCGAGAGCGGCACGGGCAAGGAGCTCGTCGCCACTGCGCTCCATCGCCGGAGCCGCCGCGCAGAAGGCCCGTTTGTCGCGGTCAATTGCGCGGCCCTCAGCGAGACGCTGCTCGAGAGCGAGCTCTTCGGGCACACGAAGGGCGCCTTCACCGACGCGCGGCAGGCGAGCCCCGGGCTCCTCGTCCGCGCGAGCGGTGGGACGCTCTTCCTCGACGAGATCGGCGACATGGCGCTCTCGACGCAGGTGAAGCTCCTCCGCGCGCTCCAGGAGCGCCGCGTCCGGCCCGTCGGCGGCACGACGGAGATCGCCTTCGACGTCCGCGTCATCGGCGCGACCAACCAGGATCTCGAGGAGCTCGTGCGCGCCCGTCGCTTTCGCGAGGATCTCTTCTTCCGGCTCGACGTCGTCCGCATCCACCTCCCGCCGCTCCGCGCGCGAGATCGGGACGTCCTCTTGCTCGCGCATCACCTCCTCGGGCGCCTCGCGGTGCGGCTCGGGAAGCCCGTGCGCGGCTTCTCGCAGGGCGCGTCGGAGCGCCTCCTCGCCTATCCATTCCCAGGGAACGTTCGCGAGCTCTCCAACTGCGTGGAGCACGCGCTCGCGCTCGCGTCGACCGATCTCGTGGCGGAGGCCGATCTGCCGCCCCGCGTGCGCGCTTCCCTCGAGCCGAGCGTCCAGGACGAGGGCGAAGCGCTCCTCAGCCTGGAGGAGGTCGAGCGGCGGCACATCGCGCGGGTTCTCGGGGCCGTGTCGGGCAACCGCACCCGCGCCGCGGCGATCCTCGGCATCGATCGGACGACGCTCGCGCGAAAGCTCCGCGCCGGCTGAGCCGTGGTGTCGCGCGGGCGTGGGCGCGCGGGGTGTCGGCGAGAGGAGGAGCTGGTCCAGGAGACCCTCCGCGGGTCGCGCGGGGCGGGCGTGGGCGCGCGGGGTGACGGAGCGGTGTGGGCCGGCGGGAGGCGCGGGCTGCCGCACGACGAGGAGGGGATGTCGGCGCGCGCGGGCGGTCGGAGAGCGTGCGGATGGCCCGGCCGCCCGTCGCGGAGGGGTGGATGTCGGCTCGCGCGGGTGGTCGGAGGGCGTGCGGATGGCCCGGCCGCCCGTCGCCGACCCCTCGCATCCCGTGCGACCCGGTCCCCGTTGTCGGAGGGCGCGCGGACTTCTTGGCCGCCCGTCGCGGAGGGTTGACAGCGGGACGACGCGGCAACGATGCTGTGCATCGCGATGGCTCCAGCCGATCAGTATACGCCGACGGCGCCCATCGGCGCGCGTGGCTGGGCGATCCAGAGGGTCGGGCCCTGGGTCCTCGGCCACTGGGAGGCCCCGCTGAACGAGGCGCGAGTGCTCGCGTGCCGAGACCTCTATCGCCAGGCGCGCCAGGCGCACGGGCGCTTCGCGGTGCTCGCGTGTTTCACGGGTCATCCGTTCGAGCTCGATCTCGTGCTGGCCGGCAGGACGCGCGCGGTCGTCGTCGCGCTCTTCAAGGAGTTCCGCCCGACGGCCGACGCGCTCATCTTCCCGCTCGAGGGGACGGGCATCCAGGCCGCGATCATGCGCGCGGCGGCGGCGAGGGTCTTGCAAGCCCTGCCGATGCGGATGCCGATCCACTTCCCCTCGAACGTCGAGGAAGGCCTCGCCGTGGCGCGCCGTTTGGGCCTCCATCCCGTCGTGCCCGAGGCCGTGCTGCGCACGCAGATGGCCTTCTTGCGTGAGCGCGCGTTGATCGGGTAGCTCGTCCCATGTCGGAGTCGCCCTGGCGAGCCCCACGGCCGTCGGAGCGTGTCTCCGAGCACGTCGTCAGCTGTCTGTCCTCGATCCCTCGCCCCGCGTCACGGTCCGTCAAGGCATCCGGCAACTATCCTGACGGAGGGGGGGGCTCGCCTCGAGCGGCTTGGCCTCGAGTCGCTTCGTGTCGCTCGGTCTCGAGCCGGTTCCTCCTCGCACGGCTCACCCGCGCGCGGACTGGCGGGTGAGGCGATCCTCGTCCGCTCGCGCTCGCCGCGAGCGGCTCAGCGTGCCGTCACGACGACGCCGTCGCTCGGCTTCGTGAGAGCGGCCTTCGCGGCTTGATTGCCGAGCAGGTACGCGCTGAAGAACTCGGTCACGTACTTCGCCGCGTCGCCTCGGGTCGTGTCGGGCGCGGTGTAGTTGAAGCTCTCGCTCGTGTCCTCCTGGCGCTTCGCGCTCCCGCACCCCGCCATGAACGCCGGCACGAGGCCCGGCACATCCGAGAACGACCAGTGTCCCGCGTCTGCCACCTCGCCGAGCCACACGGGCGGGCTCGCGCGCTTCGTCGCTTGGTCTCGGATGAGGCCGTTGCCCCCGGGGCCGATGCTGTGATCCTCCTCGGCGAGCAAGAAGCCGAGCGGCACGGTGAGCTCGGCGACGCGCGCCTTCCCGATGAGCTCCATCGGCGCGGCGATCGCGAAGGCGGCGCGGATCCGCGGATCGGACCAGGTGACCGCGCCGGTCGTCAACGCGCCGAACGAGTGCCCCATCATGCCGATCTTCGACGCGTCGAGCTTGGATCGCAGCGCCGTGGGGAGCGCCGTCGCGGCCGGATCGAGCAGCACGTCGAGCACACGGATCACGTCCAGGCGGCGCGCCTCGAGAGCGTCCTCGGTCACCCCGACGGGCTTCTCGTCGAAGAGCGTGTTCCCGTCGTGGTCGGGCGCCGCGACGACGAAGCCGTAGCTCGCGAGCCGCTCGGCGAGGAGCGACGACGAGGTGCGGAAGCAGCCCGAGCAATGCGAGAAGAGGACGAGCGGGAGGGCCCCCTCGATGGGGGGGAGCTCGGGTACGCTCGTCGTCGTGGTGCGCACACACGCAGGCGGCGCCGCGGCGAAGAGCGGCGCGAGGGCGTCGCGTCGCGCCCCCCCTGGGTAGAGCTCCGCAGGCGCGACGCCGGGTCCGTGAGGCGTCGATGGATAGTAGAGCGTGACCTCGAGGGTGCGCGCGCGCGCCGGATCGTCGACGTGGATCGTGGTGTGAGCGACTCCGTGGGGGCCAGGCACATCGAAGGCGGGCTCGTCCTTCTTCGGCGCGGGCTCCTCGGACGAGCCGCCACACGCGACGGCGAGGGACGTGACGAGCGCGACGGAGAGTGATCGAAGGTGCACGGCGCGCAGCATACAAGGGTCGAGCGTCGCGCGCCGACGGGATGGTCACGAGAGGAGGGCGCGCCCGCGGGGCGTCCGATCGGCCTCCGACACGAGATCGGCCGGCGCGAGCATGCTCCACGCCGTGGGAGCGCTCGCGGACGCTCCCCGGGAGAGGTTACGCGAGGAGGCGGTCCGCGCGAGCCGCTACGCCTTCTTCGCGCTGCGGAGGACCTCCTTGAGGTGCCTCCCCGTGAAGCTCGCGGCGCACTTCGCGACGTCCTCGGGGGTCCCCGTCGCGACGACACGGCCGCCCTTCTCGCCGCCCTCGGGGCCAATGTCGATGACCCAGTCGGCGCAGGCGATGACGTCGAGGTTGTGCTCGATGACGAGCACGGTGTTCCCCTGCCCGGAGAGCGCCTGGAGGCTCAACAGCAAGAGCTCGATGTCCGAGAAATGCAGGCCCGTCGTCGGCTCGTCGAGCACGTAGAGCGTGCGGCCGGTGGACTTCTTCGCGAGCTCCCGCGCGAGCTTCACGCGCTGTGACTCGCCGCCCGAGAGCGTGGTCGCGGGCTGGCCGAGGGGGAGGTAGCCGAGGCCGACGCGCTCGAGCGAGACGAGCAGGTCTCGCATCTTCGTGTGCGCCTCGAAGAGCGCGCGCGCGTCCTGCACCGTCATGTCGAGGATGTCGGCGATCGAGTGGCCGCGCCACTGGATGTCGAGCGTCTCGCGGCTGTAGCGCTTGCCCTGGCAGGCGTCGCAGGTGACGTAGACGTCCGGCAAGAAGTGCATCTCGACGCGGAGGACGCCGTCGCCTGCGCACGCCTCGCAGCGGCCGCCCTTCACGTTGAAGGAGAACCGCCCCGCCTTGTACCCGCGCGCCTTCGCCTCGGGGATCGACGCGAAGAGCTCACGCAGGTGCGCGAAGAGCCCCGTGTATGTCGCCGGGTTCGAGCGCGGGGTCTTCCCGATGGGGGACTGGTCGATGCTGATGACCTTGTCGAGCTCCCGGATGCCGTCGATGCGATCGCACGCGCCGATGGGCCTCTCTGCGCCGTACAGCTCCGCGCGCACTGCGGGCAGGAGCGTGTCTGCGATGAGGCTCGACTTCCCCGAGCCCGAGACGCCCGTCACGGCCGTGAAGAGCCCGATCGGGATCTCACACGTCACGTCCTTCAGGTTGTTCGAGCGGGCGCCGGTGATCTTCAACGCCTTCTTGGTCGGCTTCTTCCGCTTGGGGAGCACGAGCCCGCGCTTGCCGGCGAGGTACGGGCCTGTGACGCTCTTCGGGTTCTTCGCGAGCGAGGCGGGAGGACCTTCGGCGACGATCTCGCCGCCACGGACGCCGGCGCCGGGGCCCATGTCGACGACGTGATCGGCCGCGAGGATCGCCTCCCTGTCGTGCTCGACGACGAGCACCGTGTTGCCGATGTCGGCGAGGCGACGGAGCGCCGCGAGCAGCCGCGCGGTGTCGCGGGCGTGCAGCCCCACGCTCGGCTCGTCGAGCACGTAGAGCACGCCGACGAGCGCCGCGCCGATCTGCGTCGCGAGGCGTATGCGCTGCCCCTCACCCCCCGAGAGCGTCCCGCTCGGCCGATCGAGCGACAGGTAGTCGAGCCCGACCCCGGTGAGGAAGCCCAGGCGATCGGACACCGCGCGCAGGAGCGGCTCGGCGATCGTGCGGTCCTTCCTCGAGAAGTCCGCCTCCTTGCGGAGCGACGCGACGAACGCCTGGAGGCGCTCGAGGCTCATCGCCGACAGCTCGACGATCGTCCTCTCGCCGAGCCGCACGGCGAGCGCCTCGGGGCGGAGCCGCTTGCCGGAGCAGGCAGCGCACGTCCGCTGCACGACGAAGCGTGACACGTCCCAGGCCCCGAGGTCCTGCGGTTCGCCCGCGTCGTCGCCGTCCTCCGACTCCTCGTCGGTCGTCCGCACCTCGCCCTCCTCGAAGAGCCGGGTCAGCTTGGGGACGACGCCCTCGTACGATCCGGCCGCGCGGCTGCGGCCCTTCTTCGCCCCGGCGGTCCCGTGGAGGATGGCGTCGCACGTCGCCTCGTCGAGCTTCTGGAAGGGGACGTCAGGCGAGACCCCGAGCGCCGCGACGCAACGCTGCAGCTCGGTCGCGTGCGCGACGCTGCCAGGCTTGCCCCACGCGGCGATCGCGCCGCCGCGGAGCGTCCGCGCCGGATCGAGCACGCACTTCGCCTCGTCGATGACGTAGGATCGTCCGAGCCCCGCGCACGAGGGGCAGGCGCCGTGGGGCCCGTTGAAGGAGAAGAGCCGCGGCTCGATCGCGGGGAGCGACACGCCGCACGAGAGGCACGCGAAGCGCTCGGAGAGGACGCGCGCGTCCGGCTCGCCGTCGACGAGGACCATCATGGTGCCCGAGCCGAGCTTCAGCGCGAGCTCGACCGAGTCGCCGAGCCGCGCGCCGACGCCGTCCTTCAGGACGAGCCGATCGACGACGACGTCGAGATCGTGGAGCTTCTGCTTGTCGAGGACGATGTCGTCGCCGAGATCGACGATCTGCCCGTCGATCCGCGCGCGGACGTAGCCGTCGCGTCGGAGCCGATCGAGCTCGAGCCGCAGCTCGCCCTTCCGGCGCTGGACGAGGGGCGCGAGGATGAGGAGCTTCGAGCCCTCGTCGTAGCCGAGGATGGTGTCGACGATCTCGGTCTTGGTCTGCGCCTCGATCTTCGAGCCGCACTGGGGGCAGTGCGGGATGCCGACGCGCGCGAAGAGGAGCCGGAGGTAGTCTGCGATCTCGGTGACCGTCCCCACGGTCGATCGGGGGCTCTTGCCGAGCGACTTCTGCTCGATGGCGATGGCGGGCGAAAGGCCCTCGATGCTCTCGACGTCGGGCTTGCCGAGCTGCGCCAGGAACTGCCGCGCGTAGGCGGAGAGCGACTCGACGTAGCGGCGCTGCCCCTCGGCGTAGATCGTGTCGAAGGCGAGCGACGTCTTCCCCGAGCCGCTCGGGCCCGTGAAGACGATGAGCTTGTCGCGCGGGATGACGAGCGAGACGTTCTTCAGGTTGTGCTGCCGCGCGTTCTTGACGACGAGTGCGTCCATGTCAGCCGAGGGCCCTCTCGAGATCGTGGATGAGATCCTCTGCGTCCTCGATCCCGAGGGCGAGGCGGAGGAGGCCGGGGGTGATGCCGGCGCGCCGTCTGTCCTCCTCCGGCAGGGTCGACGCCGTCGTCGACGCCGGGTGGACGAGGAGCGTCCTCGTGTCGCCGAGCGAGACGGCGTGCGAGACGAGCCGGACCCGCCGGACGAGCTCGCGGCCTGCGTCCATCCCGCCGTGGAGCTCGAACGACAGGATCGCCGGGGGCGCCGACATCTGCGCCGCCGCGACCGCGGCGCCCGGGTGGGACGGGAGGCTCGGGTGGTGGATCCGGGCGACCGCGGGGTGCTCCGCGAGGAAGCGTGCGATCCGCGCCGCGTTCTCCGTCGCGCGGCGCATGCGGAGCGCGAAGGTGCGGAGCCCCCGCGCGAGGAGGTACGCGGAGAAGGGCGAGAGCGCCGCGCCGAAGCCCTTCACCATCGTGTCGCGGATGGCGGTGACGGTGCGCGCGGATCCGCAGGCCACGCCCGCGATGACATCCCCGTGGCCGGACAAGAATTTCGTCGCCGAGTGCACGACCACGTCCACGCCAAACGGGAGCGCGCGCTGACAGAAGGGTGTCGCGAAGGTGTTGTCGAGCACCGTCGCGAGCGACCGGTCCTTCGCGAGGCCGACCACGCCACGGATGTCCGTGATCGCGAGCGTCGGGTTCGACGGAGTCTCCAGGTAGAGGAGCCGCGTCGAGGTGCGGAGCGCAGCAGCGTACCCCTCGGGGGTCACGTCGTCGACGAAGGTCGTCTCGATGCCGAGCCGTGGGAGCCGCTCGCGGAAGAGCCGCGCCGACTCCCCGTAGATCGCGCGCGGGGCGACGAGGTGATCTCCCGCGCCGAGGAGGGTGAGCAGGGTCCCCGACACGGCGGCCATGCCGCTCGCGACGACGGCAGCGGCCTCGGCCCCCTCGAGCGCGGCGATCTTGCGCTCGGCGAGCGCGACGTTGGGGTTGCCCCAGCGGCCGTAGATGTACGCATCGCTCTCGCCGAGGAAGGCGCCCTCGGCCTCCTCCGGGCTCGCGAAGGCGAAGGCCGACGAGAGCACGATGGGCGCCTCGAGCGGGCGCGATCCATGCGCTCCCACGTCCTCTCCGGCATGCACGGAGCGCGTCGACTCACCAAGCGTCATCGGGTCGGCCCTCATAGCACGGACGGCGCCGTCGCGAAGGCGCGTCCCGCTCTCTCGCGCACGGTCGATCAGCCCCGTGGCGCGTCGAGGGGCTCGAAGCGGCCCTGGAAGAAGCGGAGATCCTTGGGCTCGTAGACGAAGCGCAGCCCGCCGATCTCGGCCCGGCGCTTCCACACCCGGATGACGCCGTCGGCGACGGCGCGCAGATGATCGTCCGAGTAGACGCGCCTCGACAGCGTGAGCCGCACGAGCTCGAGCGCGGGGCGGTAGTTCTTTCCGTCGTGGTCGCGGCCCTTCGACACGTTGCCGCGCTCCATCGGGCGGACGCCCGTCTCGACGTAGATCTCGCTCGCGAGGCGCTGCGCGGGGTACTCGTCCTGATCGATGTGCGGAAGGAACCGCCGCGCGTCGAGGAAGACCGCGTGGCTGCCCGTGGGCTCGACGATGGGCACGCCCGCGTCCCGGAGCCAGCCGGCGAGGCGCACGGCCTGCTCGACGCGCGCGCGGACGTAGGCGTCGTCGACCATCTCGTGGATCCCTTGCGCCATCGCGGCGAGATCGGCCGCGGGGAGCCCGCCGTCGCGCACGCCGCCCTCGTAGATGCGGAGCTTCGCCTTCGCGGCGTGTGCCCAGGCGTCGTTGTCCTTGAAGGTGAGGAGCCCGCCGATGTTGATGAGGAAGTCCTTCTTCCCGGAGACGGTGGCGCCGTCGCCGTAGAGCATCATCTCGCGGAGGATGTCCCGCACCTTCGCGTCGTGGAAGCGCGGATCGTGCTTCTGGATGAGGTAGGCGTTCTCGACGGCGCGGGTCGCGTCGAACATCACCGGGATGCCGTGCGCGCGGGTGTACGCGAACACCTCGCGGAGGTTGTCCATCGACACGGGCTGCCCGCCTGCCATGTTGACCGACAGCTCGTACGAGAGGTACGCGATCCGATCCTTGCCGTGCTCTTGGACGAGGGCGTCCAGCTTGGCGAGATCGACGTTGCCCTTCCAGCGGAAGGTGGACGAAGGATCGTGCGCCTCGTCGACGATGACGTCGGCGAAGATCCCTCCCGCGTACTCCTGGTGCACCTTCGTCGTCGTGAAGTACATGTTGCCTGGCACGATCTGGCCGGGACGGATGAGGACCTCGGAGAGGATCTGCTCGGCGGCGCGGCCCTGGTGGGTGGGCAGGACGTGCTCGTAGCCGTACGCCTCCTTCACCGCCGCGGCGAAGTCGAGGTAGGCGCTGCTCGTCGCGGGGGTCGGCAGCGCAGCCTCGTACGCGGCCCACTGATCGGTCGACATCGCCGTCGTGCCCGAGTCCGTGAGCAGATCGATCGTCACCTCGGCCGAGCGTAGGAGGAAGGTGTTCCACCCCGCCTCGCGGATCGCGCGCTCGCGCTGCTCCCGCGTCGTCAGGGCGATCGGCTCCACCGTGTGGATCACCCACGGCTCGCAGTCGAAGTCGAAGGGCTCGAGATCCGCGAAGATCGAGCGGAACTGGAGCTCGTCGTGCCAGTCTCCGCCGCGCTCGAGGTCGAGCGCCGGGATGCGCTCGCGCTGCCGGTGGAGGGCGACGAGGGCGTCGGCGACCTGATCGAGCTGACGGTTCGTCATCGCGAGGCGCGGGACTTGGACGGGGAGCAGCTGGTCTCGGCCGACGAGCCCTTGCACGAGGGCGCGCACGCCCGCGGTCTGGTAGAGCGCCGCCGCGAGGGCGTGCGCCGGGTGGGCCGAGACGTGCGGGAGGAACCGATCTGCCTTGACGTACACGCCGTCGGAGCCGCGCTCGATGGGGATCCCCGCGTCGCGGAGCCGCGCGCTGAAGCGCTCGGTCTGCAGCATGACCCACTGCGTGGTCGGCTCGTCGCACATCTCGTCGAGCCCGCGGGCGAGCACCTCCATCGTGCGGCCGGCCATCCCGCCGTAGGTGTGCAGGCCCTCGAAGACGACGATGTCGTTCGTGAAGCGCTCGTGGTCGGCTGGGTTGTCGGTGGCGAGGAAGCCGCCGGTGTTGGCGCGCGGATCCTGGGCGCCGTCCATCATCACGACGTGGGCCGTCTTCGAGACGAGCTTCACGAGCTCGGCGATGGTGCGATCCGCCATGCCCGGCTCGTTGCGCTGGATGTACCAGGCGTTCTCGACGACGCGCGACGCGTCGAGCACGAGCCGCAGGCCGTGATGATCCGCGAGCGCGCGGACCGCGCGGAGGTTCGCGAGGCTCTGCGGGTGCTGCCCGTCAGCGAAGGCCTGACAGCCGACGAACGGCGGGCGCGCGGCGGTGATGGTCGCGGCGAGGCGCTCGAGATCGACGTTCCCGGTGAAGACCTCCTCGCGCTCGTCTCGGACCGACACGAGCTCGATGCCGCGCGGAGCGTGCAGATCGACGCGGCCTCGCGCGTTGGTCGGCAGGGTGTCCCCCCGCTTCGCGAAGGCGTGGAGGAGCAGCTTCACGGAGCCGAAGGTGTTGTGGGTGGGGCAGACGTAGGTCTGGCCGAGCACGCGGGTGATGACGGCGTTCAGCTTCTCGAAGTTCCGAGCGCCGGCGTACGCTTCGTCGCCGACGAAGGTCCCGGCGAGCTGCTCCTGCGACATGGCGCCCATCCCGTAGGACACCATGTCGAAGGCGATCTGCTTGGGGATCAGCCCGAAGAGGTTGAAGCGCACCGAGGCCAGGCTGCGCTTGCGCTCCTCGATGGAGGGGCGGCTGATCGTGCGGACGGTCTTGACCTTGTGCGGCTCGTGGACGAGGGGGCGAGAGGGCATGGGGTGGAGGCTGGCGCCGCGGCTCGTCGCGGCGACCGTGGGTTGGGATGGGACGACGGCTGCGGAGGGCTCGCGCTCCGCGGAGGCGCTGGGACTGAAGAGCCCAGGGCCTCACGGTAGTCGCCCGCGCGCCTCGAATCAAAGGGACAGTCGCGACAGCGTGAGCCCGCGCAAACGATGCGCGCGGACCGCGACGGGGGCGGGATCGCGTCGTCGTCGCCCCGATCGCGTGACACGATCCCAGGCGGCGCTCGCCGCTCGCCGAGGCGCATCGGCGCCCTGGGGGGCGTCTTGGATCGAAGCCACGTCTCGGCGCGCGGAGGCAGCGGCGATGCCTCTTCATCGATCGCAGCCCACCGCCCCGCCGGCTACGTCGATGGGCCCGCGCCCCGAGGCAGCGGCGATGCCTCTTCATCGATCGCAGCCCACCGCCCCGCCGGCTACGT
>CAYNEK010000050.1:0-12299 GCA_964396175.1 uncultured Polyangiaceae bacterium
GTAGACGCCGTCGACGTCGGTGTAGATCTCGCAGCACGAGGCCTTCAGAGCGGCGGCGACGGCGACGGCGCTCGTGTCGGAGCCGCCGCGGCCGAGGGTCGTGATGTTGCCGCGATCGTCCGAGCCCTGGAAGCCTGCGACGACGGCGATCTTGCCTGCCCGGAGCGCTTCGTCGATGCGCGTGCGATCGACCTTGAGGATGCGGGCCTTGGTGAACGCGCTGTCGGTCTGCACGCGGACCTGGTGGCCGAGGAGGCTCTCGGCCGCGCCGCCGTGATCCTGGATGGCGATGGCGGTGAGGGCCGCGGTCACCTGCTCGCCCGTGGCGGCGAGGACGTCCAGCTCGCGGGCGGCGGGGACGCGCGTGAGATCGCTCGCGAGCTTGAGGAGGCGGTTGGTCTCGCCGCTCATGGCGCTGACGATGACGACGACGTCGTGGCCCTCGGCGCGGGTCGCGAGCGCGCGGGTGGCGACGTTCTTGATGCGCTCGAGCGAGCCGACGCTGGTGCCGCCGTATTTTTGGACGACGAGGGCCAAGGCGGCGAGCGCCCTAAGGAGGTTGGTGCGGCGCGTCAACGTCCGCGTGGTCGCATCCTCCCGAGGCTCGACTGAGCGCGACGTCGCGGCACCTGGCGCGCGAAAGCGCCCCATCCTCTCGACTGCGAGGCCCCCGGGACACCCCGGCCGATCGCGCTGGACCACGCGCCGCCGCTCGGCGCTCCTTCTGTCCACGGCGCTCGTGACGCTCCTCGCGTCGTCCACCCTGCACGCGTCCCCCCGCCCCCGAGTCGCCGGTGGGATCTGCGAGCGACGACCTGCTGCGATCCGTCGCAGGCGCTCTACACGACCGGAGGCACGCCTGACGACCCCGCCCACGATCGCCGCGCGCGTGACGCGCCTCGTTGTCGAACGATGCGCCGACGAAGGGGACCCGGGACCACGGCGTCGCGACCGGTGTTGAGGAGCCGCGATGGGGCAACGGTACGTCCGCGCTGCGACGCTCACGGCGCGAACCTCACGAGCGCGTCGGGCGCCAGGCGGGCGAGGTGCGATTGGGCGGCGCGCGTCAGCACCGCCACGATGGGATAGCCCCCCGTCGTCGGGTGATCCGGCCCCATCACGACGAGCGTTCCATCGGGCGTCAGCTGCACGGCGCCCCGCACCAGCGGCGCCGGCAGGAGCTCCAGGCTGACGCCGCGCAGCCCGCCGCCCAGGAGACGCGTCCCGGTGCGATCGCTCCGCCTCGAGACCCGATACGTGGAAGTCGAGAGCTGGTCGAAGGTCCCGGTCGGCAAGAGGTCGAGGTGTGGTCCAGGGATCACCGCGAGCGCACCCTCGTCCTCGTCGCCCGGGGCCCACGTCTGGGCGCCATGACGATCGCCGATCGGCAGACGATCGCCGCGTCGGAGCGGTCTGCCTCCGAGCCGCGCCGCGACGTGCACCGAGCGCGCGCCGAGCACGACGGGGGTGTCGATCCCGCCGCGCACCGCCACGTACGCGACGCCCAGCCCCGTGGCGACGAGCCTCTCGCCCGAGGCGAGCTCGAGGGGCGCGGCGCCGTCCACGGACAGGATGATCGGGCGCTCCGCCTCGACCTCGAGCGTCCCCCAGGGCACCTCTACGCAGGCCTCGCCGAGGGCATTGCCCACGGCAGCGTTCGCGCGCGCGTGCGTGGCGGGGTCGAGCGGCCCGGACGGCGGGATCCCCTCACTCAATCGACCCAGCCGTCCCCCATCCTGCACTGTCGCGAGGGCCGGGGCGCGGAGGACCCGGAGCGCTCCGCGATCGTAGGCGAGCTCGTCCAAGGGAGCCGGCTCGAGCGCGTCGACGGGGACGAAGCGGACGTGATCCCCCACGCGGAGGAGCGGACCCATCGACGGGTCGAGCAGGCGCCCATCCGTCCGGCCGAGGAGGCTCCAGCCGCCGGGCGAGGACACGGGGTACACACCCGAGAACCCCGCTGCGACCGCGATGGCCCCGGCCGGCACACGGGGGCGTGGCGCCGGCCGGCGCGGGACGCACGCGACGCCGCTCTCCCCACTGAGATAGGCGAAACCAGGGAGAAATCCGAGCATTTCGACCTCCCAATCGACGGACGCGTGGCGATCCACGAGCTCCCCGACCGTCACCCCGAGGGTCTCGGCCACGGCCTCCCGATCTCCTCCATCATAGCACGCGCGAAGCTCGTGGATCGTCTCGCCCGTGTCCTCCCGAGGCTCGGCCAGGAGGCGCTCGTTCGAGACCGCGCGCCGCTCGTGGAGCGCCGATCTCCCCGTGGGTCCGCGCGCGTCGTGACGGAGACAGACATCGGAGATCGCGCCGCGCCCGAGGAGGGGTGGCGCCGGGGGGCCGAGCGCCCTCGTTCGCTGGGTGCGCATCGCGGCCTCGACCACGGCCCGGGGCACCGCCCCGAAGACCGCCACGGCGTCGCCTCCCGTGACGATGTCGGCGTCAGGGAGCGCGTGCCGCAGGGCGCGGCCTGCCTCTCTCGCCGCCCGAGAGGCGTGAGCGCGGGGCGCCTCGAGCGAGACGAACCACCCCTCCTCGCCGAAGCGGACGATCCTCACCCGTCGAGCGCCTCGCGCACCGCGCGCGCGAGCTCGGCCGCGCGCGGCCCGTCCCCGTGGACACACAAGACGTCGTAGACCCCCTCGCCACGGAGGCGCAGCGCCTGAGCGCGCACCGCCTGGACGTCGTCGAGCATCGCACCCGGGGCGGCCCTCGGGAGAAGCGCCCCGTCCGGGCCGAGGCCGCGATCGGCGAAGCCCTCGACGAGGACGACGAGACCCGCCTCCTCGGCCGCGTCGGCGAGCGCGGCGCGAGGGGGCGCAAGGATGGCGGGCGCGCCGAGGGACTCCAGCGCGGTCTCGATGAGCACCTCGGCGACCGACGGATCGCGTGCTGCGTCATGGTAGAGCGCGCCGTGGGCCTTCAGGTGGGTCACGCGCGCTCCCTCGGCGAGCGCAGCTTGGCCTAGCGCCGCGAGCTGCGCTCGCAAGGTCGATTGGAGCGCGGCGCGCGGCAGAGGCATCGACCGTCGACCGAAGTGTGGGCGATCGGGGTACGAGGGGTGGGCTCCGATCTCCGCCCCGTAGCGGAGCGCGAGTCGACAGGCGCGGCGCATCGACGCGTCGTCGCCGGCGTGTCCCCCCGCTGCGACGTTGACGAGGTGCGCGGCCGCGTAGAGCGCTTCGGGCTCGTCCGGGAGCTCGCCCAGATCCACGTCGAGACGCACCCGGCGCAAGGGTCGCCCTATCCTTCGATCGGGAGCGGCGGCCCCGGGAGCCAATGGAGGAACGTGATCTCGCCCTGGACGATCCGGTGCTTCGCGAGGCCGTCCTCGCCGAGGAGGAAGACCCCATCCTTCCCGCGCCCGACGGCGAGGGTGCGCCCATCGGGGCTGCACGCGGGGTACGCGCCGCGGCCGGGGCTGAAGCTCACGCGCGAGGCCAGATCCGTGACGAAGGTCGTCGTGACGGCGCCGGTCTTCACCATGTACGCGATGCGCTGGCGATCGCCCTTGTCGCAGAAGGACGGGGCCGCCGCCCACACGCCCTTCGGCGTGACCGCCACCCCGTCGACGAAGACGCGGAGCGGGCCTGTCGCGGGGCCGGCAGCCCACGCGAGCCGGTCCCCTGGGCCGAAGGTCGGGTGCAGCGCGACCTCCTCGGTCGCGACGCGCGTCATCGCGCCGCCGAGCACCCCGACGAACAGTGTTCCGCCGGTGTCGTCGCCCGTGATCACGGCGGTGCGGCGCGGATCGCCGGAGAAGGCGACGGCCTGGACGAAGCCGGGGACGCGCAGCGTGAGCGGAGATGCGCCTCCCTCCTCGAAGAGAGACAGAGGATCGCCAAGCTGCCCCATCGCAAAATGGATCTTCCCTCCCGGCGTGACCGAGGGGCCGCGAGCGAGGGTGTCTTCGGGGGAGACGTCACGGAGGTGGCGCCCGGTCGCCGAGAACAGCCGGACGCGGCGCTCGCCGAGGCGGCTGGCGGTGACGACGAGGAGCTGCCCCGAGAGGTGCGACCGGGTCCCGGTGAGATCTTCGATGATCGCGTCGGCGAGGCGTGGCAGCTCGGTCCGAGGATCGCCATGGACGGCGCGGCGCATGGGCTCCGTCTTCTGATCTCGTGTCGTCCACGCAGTGAGCTCTCCGTCGCTCGGGGCACTGAGGAGCACGACCGAGCCGCCCGCCGCGCCGCGAGGTTCGACGGAAAACGCGTCGACGAGGCCCGTCAGGGAGAGCAGGCGCGCGAGCTCTTCGGCGTCCTTCGAGCGCATCGTGTCGTCGGGGACGACGACGACGCGCGGCAAGGCGCGGAGCGATGCGTCCACCTCGATGGTATCGTCCGTGTCCGCGCGAGCCGTCACCGCGGCGGCGAGCATGCCCAGGGTGACAAGGAGGGTGGAGACAGGTCGGGAGAGCTTCATGAGCCGCGCTGTCCGAGAGGCTCCGCCTGACGCTCGGGTTCCTGGGGTGACAAGGAGGGTGGAGACAGGTCGGGAGAGCTTCATGAGCCGCGCTCGGTGGGCTTGCAGGAGAACGATGGGGGCCTAGACGTCGTCATGAGCCGCGCTCGGTGGGCTTGCAGGAGAACGATGGGGGCCTAGACGTCGTCATGAGCAGCGCTCGGTGGGCTTGCAGGAGAACGATGGGGGCCTAGACGTCGTCATGAGCAGCGCTCGGTGGGCTTGCAGGTGAAAGACAGGGTGAGCTGGGTCGGGATCGTCGCGCCCTCGTCGGGCTCGGGGAGCTCGGCGCCGCTCGAGACGATGTTCTGTAGGCGCCGCTGGATGCGTGCGTCGAAGGGGCCGTCGCCGCTCGGTCGGGTGACGGCGAAGCCCGCGACGCGGCGGCCCGAGAGCGTGACGGCGACGCCGACGCGGAGCGTCGGGTGCGGGTCGGTGGACCCCGAGGCGCCAAGCGACACGCGTGCCTGGAACCACGAGGACACGCGCGCGCGGTACTGCGGGGAGGTGCCCGCGCCAGGTCCCGGCGGACCCTCGCCCTGCCCTGGGCCTTCGGGGCCCCGACCGCCGAGGCCCGACGAGGCCGCTCCCGAGGCCGTGGGAGCGGCTGGGCCGCCTGGAGCGGGCTGGATTGGACGGTCCCCCGGTGGGGTGTCTGGGCGGGGCGCTGGCTTCGTGTCGGAGGGACGCGGTGGATCGGGCGGCGTCCTGGCGCCTGGATCCGAGGGATCGACCGGCGGGATCTTCGCGTCGGGAAGCGTCTTCGCCTCCGTGGGCGGCGCCTTGGCGTCGCGGGTGGGCTCCTTGTCGGCAGGCGGAGGCGCCGGCGGCGGGGCCTTCGCGTCCGCGGGCGCGGGCTCGGTGGGCGGAGCTGGGGTGGGCGGGGTTGCCGCTCGATCGAGCGCGCCCGCGGACGGCGCGATCTCGACCCGAGCGCCCTGCGACGCGAGATCGCCGCCGCTTGGCGCGAGATCGACGTCCATCCATTCGACCAGCGGAGGTCGAGCCTCCGTGGTGCGTCCATCGCGCGCGAGGAAGGTCGCGGCGAGGAGCAGCGCGACGTGCACGCTCACCGACGAGAGCGCGACGCCGAGGGTGCGGTAACTCTCCGTCTTCACGGCTGGCGTGCGCGCCCGGCGCCTTCTTGCCGAGATCGATGTCGACGCGGCGGTCGCGCTGCCACGAGGCTTCGTCGGTCCCCACGGCGTCGACCGCGCCGCGCGAGGTGACGGACAGGCGGTGCTCCTCGACACCGTACGACGCGAGCGCGCGGCGCACCGAGGAGGCGCGCCGCGAGCCGAGCGCCATGTTGTGATCGTCGTCCCCGCGCGGATCGGCGTGGCCGGTGAGGAGCAGCGATTGCCCGGCGAGCCCGCCCGTCTTCATGCACTCCGCGAGCGCGCGGAGCGCCGCGTCCCACTCGCCTTGGACCTTGTCCGAGTCCGTCCCGAACTCGGGCGTGCGCACGCCTGGGCAGCGTCGACGCACCTCGTCCGACAGGGCGAGCCCTCCGCCGTCGCTCTCGCGGGCCGCGTCGCGGGCAGCCTCCCGCGCGAGCGCGGCGCGATCAGGCCCTCCGGCCCTATCCCCCATGGCCGATCCGTACGCTGACGGAGGCGCCTTCGCGGGGGTGTTCGCCCGCTTGCAGCCGAGCGAGCCGAGGACGACGAGCGCCAAGGGGAGGAGGGTGCGTGGCGACATGCGCCGGGGATAGCGAAGCGCCGATCCGCGGGGCAACAAACGGGCGCCCTTTCGTGACGAGGGGCGGGCGGACCCGATCCTGCGGCGCGACGAGATCAGACGTCGAGCGACTCGGCGTCGGTCTCGCGCGACTTGTCCATGATGAACCGGAAGCGCGCCGCGGGATCCTTCCCCATGAGATCGTTCAGCACCTGGTCGGTCCGCAGCTCGTCGTCGACGGTGACGCGGAGCGCGCGTCGTCGCTTCGGATCGAGCGTCGTCTGCTTGAGCTGCTCGGGCAGCATCTCGCCGAGCCCCTTGAAGCGGCTCACCTCGGGCTTCACGTTCTTCGGGAGCTTCGCGAGGATGCGCTCCTTCTCCTTGTCGTCGAGCGCCCAGTGGGTCTCCTTGCCCGCCGCGATCTTGTAGAGCGGCGGCATCGCCAGGTAGACGTGCCCCTTCCGCAAGAGCCCCGGGAGCTGCCGGTAGAAGAAGGTGAGCAGCAAGGTCGCGATGTGCGAGCCGTCGCTGTCGGCGTCCATCAGGAGGAAGATCTTCCCGTACCGGAGCTTCGCCACGTCGAAGTCCTTGCCGAGCCCGCAGCCGAGCGCCTGGACGAGATCCTGGAGCTCCTTGTTCTGGAGCAGCTTCTGGCTGGTCGCCTGCTCGGCGTTCAGGACCTTGCCGCGCAGGGGGAGGATGGCCTGCGTGCGCCGGTCGCGCCCCTGCTTCGCGCTCCCGCCTGCGCTGTCTCCCTCGACGATGAAGAGCTCGCTGTCCTCGGGATCGTTCGACGAGCAGTCGGCGAGCTTGCCGGGGAGGTTCAGCCGGTGGGAGACGGCGCCCTTCCGCTTCACCTCGGCGGTCGCCTCGCGCCGCGCCTCTCGCGCGCGGGCCGCGAGGATCGCCCGCGCCACGATCACCTCGCCCATCGAGCCGTTCGCCAGGAGGAAGCTCTCGAGCGCGGGGCGGACGGTGCCCTCGACGAGCCCGGCGACCTCGGGGTTGTTGAGCTTGTTCTTGGTCTGCCCTTGGAATTGCGGCTCCCGCACGTACGCCGACAGGATCGCGACGATGCCTTCGCGGATGTCCTCGGCGGTCAGCGTGACGCCGCGTGGCGCGATCCCCTTCGCGTCGATGAAGCCGCGCACCGCCTTCACGATGGCCGACGAGAGCCCGCTCTCGTGCGTGCCGCCCTGATCGGTGGGGATGCCGTTCACGTAGCTGACGACGTGCTCGTCGGTGCCGTCCGTCCACTCGAGCACGAGCTCCATCCGGAACGGCTGGTCGCCCTTGTCGTCGTCGCGCCTGACCGAGAAGACGAGCGGGTGCGTGGGCGTCTGGTTGCGCTTCGCGACGAGCACCGGGAGGTAGTCGGCGATCCCGTTCGGGTGGACGAAGGTCGCCGACTCGCGGGTCGCCTCGTCGACGAAGACGACCTCGAGCCCGGCGTGCAGGTACGCCTTCGCCTCGAGGCGCTCGCGGAGGAGCGCCGGCTCGAAGCGCACCTTGCCGAAGATGAGCGGATCGGGGCGGAAATGGGTGCTCGTGCCGCGCTTGCGGACGCGCTCCTTGCCGATCTTGAGCTTCGAGGTGGGGACGCCTCTCGCGAACGACTGCGTGTGCTCGAGGCCGTCGCGCCACACCGTGACGTCGAGCGACTCGCTGAGCGCGTTGACGACGGACGAGCCGACGCCGTGGAGCCCGCCCGAGACCTTGTAGTTTCCGCCGCCGAACTTCCCGCCCGCGTGCAGGGTGCACAGGATGATCTCGAGCGCCGGCTTCTTGTACTTGGGGTGGACGTCGACGGGGATGCCGCGGCCGTCGTCGGTCACGCGCGCGCCGCCGCGATCGGCGTCGAGGCTGACGATGATCCGCCTCGCGTGGCCGTTGATGTGCTCGTCGATCGAGTTGTCGAGGATCTCCCAGAGCAGGTGGTGGAGGCCGCGCTGGTCGGTGCCGCCGATGTACATGGCGGGGCGCTTCCGGACGGGCTCGAGCCCCTCCAGGATCTCGATGTCTTTGGCGGAGTAGGACGTCATCGGCGGCTCGGGAGAGGGGCGCGTATCAGCGAAGGCGACCCAAGGTCAACCCGCCGCGAGAGGGCTTGACGAGCGGAGAAACGTCACGACGATGAGGAGACCATGATCGAGCTCACCGTCCCCGACATGACCTGCGGACACTGCGAGAAGACCATCCGCGCCACGATCGCGCGGCTCGACGCGAGCGCGAAGGTGTCGGTCGATCTCGCGTCGAAGACGATCCGGGTCGAGACGAGCCGCCCCGCGGACGAGCTCCGCAAGGCGCTCGGCGACGAGGGCTACCCGCCCGCCGCGTGACGCGCCGGCTGGACCACGAGGCCCATCCGCCCGCCGCGTGACGCGCCGGCTGGACCACGAGGCCCATCCGCCCGCCGCGTGACGGACCGAGGCTCACCAGCCGAGCTTGTGCTCGACGCAGTAGGGCAGCATCGCGCGCCACGTCGGCCAGTCGTGGCGCATGTCGGGGCCCCAGATGTCGAGGTCGTTCCAGATGCCCTTCGACCAGAGCAGCTCCGAGAAGCGCCGCGAGATCTCGGGGCGCTCGTACTCGCCCGAGCCCGTCACGATGTGGACGCGGTTGTCGCGGAAGGCCCGGACGTCCGACATCCCCCGGACGAACCACGCGGGGTTGTTGAAGTAGAGCTCCGACGAGCGGTACCCGTCGGTGTACGCCGACACGTCGAAAAAGCCGCTCATCGCGATGAGCGCCCCGAAGAGATCGGGTCGGCGGAAGAATTGGTTGGCCGCGTGGAAGCACCCGAAGCTCGCGCCGGCGACGGCGATCTTCGCGTGAGGGAGGTGCATCACACGGCGGATGTGCGGCGCGACCTCCTCCTCGACGTACCCCGAGAACATGGTCTGGCGCCGTACGCGCTCGTGCGCCGGGACGTTGTCGTTCATCCAGGCGTGGCGGTTGATGCTGTCGATCGAGAAGACGCTGAGGCGCTTCTGGAAGATGAGCGGCTCGAGCGCCTTGATGAGGAAGAAGCGCTCGTACTCGAGGAAGTCGGCCTGCGCCGTCGGGAAGAGCAGCAGCGCCGGGCCGAAGTCGCCGTAGCGCACGATCGGCATATCCATGCCGAGGCGAGGGGAGTACCAGCCGAAGATGTCGCGCGGGAGGCTCGGATCGATGAATTGCAAGGGCGCCTGGGTCTCGTCGTGGGTGGAACGGCGGGGCCCGGAGTATACTCGCACCATGACCGCTCAGAAGTGCATCTTCTGCTCGATCGTGGCGAAGGAGATCCCCGCGAGCGTCGTCCTGGAGACCGATCGCGTGCTCGCCTTCCACGACATCGCGAAGCAGGCGCCGGTGCACGCGCTCGTCATCCCCAAGATCCACCTCGTGAGCGTCGACGAGCTCAGCGACGCGCATGGCGAGCTGCACGCGGCGCTCCTCCTCGCCGTGCGCGACGTCGCGCGCCGGCTCGAGCTCACCCGCGCCGGCTACCGCGTCGTCACGAACATCGGCGAAGACGGGGGGCAGAGCGTCGATCATCTCCACTTTCACGTGCTCGGCGGGCGCAAGCTCGCGTGGCCTCCGGGCTGATCGGGCACGAGGCTCGCGTGCGCGCTCTGCCTCGCGTCGCCCGTCACAGGCTCGCGGCGGCGCTCGCGGCGCTCCTGCCGGTCGGGGTCGCGCTCGCGCAAGCGCCTGGCGCGCCGCCCGCGGGGCAGGCCCCTTCCGCGTCCTCCGCGCCACCCGGCGGAGCGCCGTCGGGATCGCTCGCGCCCTCGGGCTCGTCGCCGCCACCCGGCGGAGCGCCGTCGGGATCGCTCGCGCCCTCGGGCTCGTCGTCGGCGCCGCCCGGCGGAGCGTCGTCGGGCTCGTCCGCGCCGCCCCTGGCACCGCCGTCTGGTGCGGCTCCGGTGTCATCGCGGGGGACAGCGCCTGCGCCCTCTCCGACGGCCGACGGCGTCGTCGTGCCTCACGGCTCCGTCTCACTCCAGTATCGGCTCGAGCGCGTCGAGATCCGCGGCAACGCGCGGACGCGGGAGCGCGTCATCCGGCGCTTTCTGCCCTTCCGCGCGGGCGGCGTGCTCGACGTCGACGATCCCGAGGTCGAGCTCGCGCGCTTCCGGCTGCTCGGCACGGGCTTCTTCTCGAAGGTCTCCTTCTCGCTGCGACGCGGCTCGGAGCGTGGGAGCGTCGTCCTCGTCGTCGACGTCGTCGAGCGCAACACCATCGTCGTCAACGACGTGTGGCTCGGGCTCTCGGCGACGGCGGACGCGGACGGTCGCCCGCAGCCCGTCAGCGCGTACGCGGGCATCGACGCCTCGGAGACGAACCTGCTCGGCACGGGGATCACGCTGGGCGGCGCGCTCGCGCTCGCCGAGGACCAGCTCGCGGGGCGCCTCCGCTTCGCCGATCCGTCGCTCCTCGGCTCGAGCTGGATCGGCCAGGGGACGCTCCTCTACGCGGACGCGCGCGAATTCTACGGCACGCGTCGCGTGCTCTACGACGATCCGGTCGCGGGCGCGTCCAAGGTGCAGGACTTCGCGATCGGGCGGTACCAGCGGCTCGGGGGCTCGCTCGGGCTCGGGCACGACATCACGGTCGCGACGCAGATCTTCGGGGACTACCGGCTCGAGCGCGTCCACGCGGCGCTGCCGCTCGCGGCGTCCCACGTGCGCGGGGAGGACGTCGAGCCGCTCCTCTACCACCTCCTGCCGGGCGACAGCTACCTCTCGACGCTGCGGACGACGCTCCTCCACGACGCGCGCGATCAGCCCCACCTGCCGACGCGTGGCACGCACCTGCAGACCTCGCTCGATCTGGGCCTCGCGGCGCTCGGATCATCCTACCCGTACGCGAAGGCGCAGGTGCGGATCTCGCGCTGGTTCCCGCTGCGCCATGGGCAGGTCCTCCGGCTCGAGGCCTTCGGCGGGGCGATCTCGGGGAGCGCGCCGGTCTTCGAGAAATTCTACGTCGCCGACTTCTCCGATCTCTTGCCCGATCGCGTGCTCGATCTCGACACCGATCGCCGACCGGCGCCCAACTTCTTCCGCGACGCGATCGCGGAGATCCGCTTCGGGGACTACGCGGCCAAGGTCCAGGCCGAGCACCGCGTCGCGCTCTACCGCGGCTCCCGCAGCGTCTACGGCATCGACTGGTTCACCGCGGCGGGGCTCTACGCGGTCGCGGACACGCGCGACATCACCGATCCGGCGCGCGGGTACGCGGGGATCGCGCGGCTGCCGGTCGACTTCACCTTCAACCTCGGCCTCAAGATGGACACGCAGGCCGGAGGGTTCGTCCTGTCGCTCGCGAACCCGCTCGGCTTCGTCCCGGCCTTCCGCGGAGGCGGCCGGTGAGACGCGCGCTCGGGCGCCTCGCGAGCGGCGTCGCCCTCCTCGTCACGGCGCTCGCCACGGCCGCGCGCGCAGACGACGAAGCTCCTCCCCCGCCCCCACCGAAGCTCCCGGCGCGCGCGGCGACGTACGCTTGGGACAAGAACCTCCTGCGGGCGAGCTTCGCCTACCGCGACGCGATCGACGACGAGGCGAAGAAGCGGCTCTCGTCGGGGATCCCGACGGTGATCGTGCTGCGCGCGTACGTCTTCGAGGACGGCGGCGAGAACCCCGTCGCCCTCACCGCGAAGAGCTGCCGGGTCGCCTTCGATCCGTGGGACGAGGTCTTCCGCATCCAGCTGACGCAGCCCGGCGGGGACTCGACCGTGGTGTCACCGACGATCGAGGGCGTCCTGCGCCGCTGCGCCGAGGCGCAGAAGCTCGCCGTCATCGATCGGGGGCGCCTCAAGATCGGCGGGACGTACCTGCTGCAGGGGATCGTCGAGGTGAACCCGGTGTCGAAGGAGATCCTCGATCGCATCAAGAAGTGGGTGAGCCGCCCGACGGGGGCGACGACCATCGGCGCGGGCGACGCGCTCTTTGGATCGTTCGTCGGGCTCTTCGCGGCGCGCATCGGCGGCGCCGACAGGGAGCTCAAGTTCAAGACGCCCACCTTCGTCGTGCCCCCGCCGCCTCCGCCGCCACCCGAGTGAGGGCGGCGGCGATCGGGGGGAGGCGCGGGTCGCCCCTACGGGGGCGCGGACGGGGGTGAGGGCGCGGGCGGCGCGGCGCGGGCGGCGCGGACGCGGACGAGGGCGG
>CAYNEK010000050.1:12399-36517 GCA_964396175.1 uncultured Polyangiaceae bacterium
CGCGGCGGGCGCGGGTCACCCTACGGGGACGCGGACGGGGGCGGCGCGGCGGGCGCGGGTCACCCTACGGGGACGCGGACGGGGGCGGCGCGGCGGGCGGCGCGGACGCGGACGGAGGCGGCGCGGGAGGGGCGGCCCCTGACGGGGCGCTGGGCGTGTCGTCCGCGGGCTTGCCGGCGACCGCGTCGTCGTCCCTGTCGGGCACGATCCCCGGGGCGACGGGCCTCCCCGTGTAGACGACCAGCGTCTCACCCGCCACGAGCGGCGCCGTCCGCGCGCGGCGGTTGATCCGCTCGAGCATCCCTATGGAAATTCCATACTGCTTCGATATCGACGCCCAGGTGTCCGTCGGGCCGATCACGTGCGTCGTGCGGCGGCGACCCTTTTGTGCCTCGAAGTGCTCGAAGAACGTGTCGGTCCCCACGACGAGCACCTCGGCGTCTCCCTCGGCGAGGGACAGCGTGCCGGACAGATCCTTGCCAGGATCGACGAACACCTGCAGGGTCATCCCGTCCTGGAGGCGCGCGCCGGGATCGAGCGCGTTCCAGTTGCGGAGCTCTTCTTGGGAGACGCCGAAGGCGTGGGCGACCTCCCGGAGGGTGTCGCCCGTGATGACGCGGTAGAAGACGCGCCGCCGTCCGGGCAGGGACGACGGCGAGGCTGGGACGACCACGACGGGGCGCTCGACGGGGCGGGCCTTGGGCGTGAGCCCCGCGGGCACGAGGAGCGGCTCGCCCGCGCGCGGGACGTCGACGATGGTCATCGCGTTGAGATCGGCGAGCCGTGAGCGCGTCGTCCCGTAGAGGCTCGCGATCGAGTCGAGCGTCTCACCGAAGCGCGTCGTGTGTGTGCCGACGGGCGGATCGGCGCGGGCCGCGTCGCGGATCCCCGCGAGCGTGCGAGAGCCCGTCCCCTCGGGCACCCGGACGGGCATCGTCGCCGGCATGGTCGGGCCCTGGGGGACGCGCCCCGCGCGGAGCTGAGGGTTCATCGTGGTGACGATCCGCTCGTCTGCGCCGCTCGCCCGCGCGATCGCCGCCACCGTGACGCCTGCCGGGACGTCCACGGCGTCGAAGGCGACCGCCGGCTCGCGGGGCAGCGAGGACAGGCCGAAGACCTCCGGGTTCTCCGCCGCGATCGCGAAGGCGAGGATCTTCGGGACGTAGAGCGTCGTCTCCCAGGGCAGCCCCGCCTCGAACTTCGAGAGCTCCCAGTAGTCGTTCGTGTTGTACTTGCGGATCGCGGTGAGGAGGCCGCCGTAGCCCATGTTGTACGCCGCGAGCGCGAGCTCCCAGCTCCCGAAGCGCCGCTCGAGATCGGACAAGAACTTCGCCGCGGCCACGGTGGACTTGACCGGATCGAGCCGCTCGTCGACGAGCCGCTCGACGCGGAGCCCGTAGAGCCGCGCTCCGTGCGGCATGAACTGCCAGAGCCCCGCCGCGCCGACCGGCGAGCGCGCCGTCGGCTCGAAGGACGACTCGGTCATCGCGAGCCAGAGGAGCGCCGCGGGGACCTTCTCTTGGCGGAGCGTCGCCTTGATGAGCGCCTCGTAGCGCCCGCTGCGCCTCCAGGCGACGGCGAGGAGCGCGCGGCCCCGTGGGTCGTCCTTGAAATGCTGGAGGTAGCGGACGAGCCTCGCGTCCCAGCGCACGGTGATATCGGGCAGCCGCAGCGTGCGGAGCCACGCGAGATCGGGTCGAGCCGCGAGATCGATCGCCTCGTCCGGGCGGGGCTCGCTCCTGCGCGCGAGCCCCGTCGCATGGACGACGGGCTTGTCGGGATCGATGGCGACCGGGAAGCCGTCCTCCGGGTTCGCCACCCCGACGCGGGGCGCGGCGGGCGCCTGGAAGAGCTCGAGCTCGAGCGCCCGGAGCGCGCGGAGCTCCGGGGACTCCGCTCCCTTCTCGGTGTCCTCACGCGTCGGTCCGCCCGCGACCCGGGCGCGCGCGGCCTCGTCCACCTGGCCCGGCGGCGAGGGCGCAGGCTTCTTGGCGACCGGCTTCGGCGCGGGCCTCTTCGGCTTCGCGGCCGGTGCGCGGTGCGCCGGCCCGGGCTTCGCGGGCGCCGGTGGGGCCGCGAGCGCGTCCCCGCCGAAGATCCCGGCGACGGACACGAGGAGGGCGAGGGTGCGCTTCATCGGCCGCCGCCATGTTGACACGACCGCGTCGGTGAAGGCCAAGACTCGGGGACGACCCCATCCCACGCGCGCGCTCGACGACGCGATGATGGCGCGGTCCCACGCGAGCGATGAGTCCCCCATCCCGAGCGCGCGCTCGACGACGCGCGGCGCCTCGCGGCCCCTCCCCTGCGCTCGAGCAGACCCAGGGGTCACCCAGGCGTCGGCGCCGCGAGACCCTCGCGACGTGGCGCGCCTCGCGACGCCGCGGGGGCGAGGCTTTTCCGGTCCTCAGGCGGCGCGTCGTGGTAAGCCCGCGCGCCTTTCGTGACGGACTGGTCCCCCCGATCCGCCGCTTCGACTCCGCGCCGCCGCTCGTTGGCAGGCGCGTCGCTCGTGTTCGTCGGCCTGACGTTCGCGTCGGCGGCGGTGCTCGGGCAGCCGGTGCCCCCTGGCTTCCGGGGCCTCGACGACGCGCCCGCGGGCTCGGGATCGCGCGCAGCCCCGGCTGGGAGCTCGGCGCCGCCCGCGGGCTCGGCGAGCGCGCCCGGCTCCGCGACCGCGCCGCCGCGAGAGCCGCCGCCCGCCGCGCGGGTCGTGCAGATCCCCGTGACCGAGGCCGAGGCGGCCCGAGGGCAGCCCATCGTGCGGATCGAGATCACGGGCCTGCGCCGCGTCACCAAGGAGGACGCGCAGAACTTCATGAACGAGCGGCCCGGGCAGCCGTTCAACCCCGAGCTGATGTCCCGCGACGCGCGCGAGCTCTGGGACTCGGGGTTCTTCGACGACGTCGAGGTCGATCTCGAGCGGGAGGCGGGAGGCGTGGTCTTGCGCTTCGTCCTGTCCGAGCGCCCGACCATCCGCGCGGTCGAGTTCTTCGGCAACACCGAGCTCGAGAGCGACAAGCTGCAGGAGGCGCTCGACGTCAAGGTGGGCAACATCCTGTCGAACCCGCAGCTCCGCCGCGCCGTCCAGAAGATCCGCGACATGTATGCGGAGAAGGGCTACTTCCTCGCCGAGGCGAGCCCCGAGGTCATCCCGGGCAAGGACAACGAGGTCTCGGTCCGCTTCACCATCCGCGAGCACGCGCAGGTGTCGGTGAAGCGCATCAACTTCATCGGCAACGAGCACCTCAAGGAGCACGAGCTCCGCGAGACCATGCTGACGGGTCAGGAGAGCTTCTTCTCCTTCGGATCGGGGGGGCCCTTCCGCCAGGACGCCTTCGAGCGTGACGTCTACATCCTCTCGTCACTCTACTACGATCGAGGCTTCCTCGCGGTGCAGATCCACCAGCCGCGGGTGATGCTCACGGCGGACAAGACCGGCATCGAGATCACGATCCCCATCACCGAGGGCCCGCGCTTCAAGATCCGGTCGCTCCGCGTGCTCGAGCGCGACAAGTCCGGCAAGGAGATCGAGCCGCTCGGCGGGCGCCGCCACCTCCGCGAGATGATCCACGCGAAGCCCGGCGACTACTTCAACCGCTCGCTCCTCCAGAAGGAGATCCAGGACGTGCGGACGATGTACCGCGACGCCGGGTACGCGAACGTGGACGCCGAGCCCGAGACGCAGGTCGATCAGGACAACCACGAGGTCGACGTCGTCGTCCCCATCGAGCGCAAGAACCTCGTCCGCTTCGGGCGCATCGAGATCCGAGGCAACACCAAGACCCGCGACAAGGTCATCCGCCGCGAGCTCGAGGTGAACGAGGGCGATCTCTTCAGCGAGACCAAGCTCGAGCGCTCGAAGCGCCGCGTCCTGTCGCTCGGCTACTTCGAGCGCGTCGATCTCACGCCATCCCTCGTCGACGAGGTCGACAAGGACGGCACGGGGACGATGGACCTCTTCGTCGAGGTCGGCGAGCGTCCGACGGGCACCTTCCAGATCGGCGCCGGCTTCTCGTCGATCGAGAACTTTATCGCGACAGCGCAGATCCAGCAAGCGAACCTCTTTGGGACGGGGCAGTCGCTGTCGATCCAGGGGCAGATCTCGGGGCTCCGCCAGCTCGTCAACATCCGCTGGTTCGAGCCGTACTTCCTCGACACGGACTTCTCGGCGTCGATCGATCTCTTCGATCAGCTCCGCATCTACAACGACTTCTCCCAGTACTCGATCGGCGGGTCGCTCACCTTCGGGTACACGCTCATCGCGCCGACGACGCGCGCCTACCTCGCGTACAGCCTCGAGCGGAACCGTGTCTCCACCCAGACGACGAGCACCTTCTTCGGGACGGCGAGCGCGGTCAGCGTCTTCCAGCGCCTCCCGCTCGCGAACCTCTTCAACGACGGGTACACCTCGAGCATCCGCCCGTCGATCACGTACGACACGCGCGACAACCGCCTCTTCCCGACGAGCGGCGTCTTCTTGTCGGCCTCGACCGAGCTCGCCACGAGCTACCTCGCGAGCGAGAACGAGTTCTGGCGGAACCGCCTGACGGGCCAGTTCTACTACCCGGTCGGCGGCGGCTTCGTCCTCAAGCTGAACACCCAGGGCGGCCTCGTCACGAGCCCCCGCTCGGACGGCGTGCCCATCTTCGCGCGCTTCTTCCTCGGCGGCATCTTCGATCTCCGCGGCTACCGACTGCGCACCGTCGGCCCGCGCCTGCCCCTCAGCGCGACCCTCGATCCCAACTCGGCCCCGATCGCCTACGGCGCCAACATCGGCGGCAACCTGAGCTACTACCAGAACCTCGAGCTCGAGTTCCCGATCGTCCAGGCGGTCGGGATCCGGGGGGTGCTCTTCACGGACGCGGGCAACACGTGGAACACCGAGCGGCTCTACTGCGACGCGGCCGGCGGCGGCGTCCTCCAAGGCATCGGGCCGAACAAGACCCGCGCGGGCGGCATCTCGGACGTGCAGGATCCGTGCTTCCACGGCTTCTCCAGCCTGAGCAAGCTGCGCACCTCGTATGGGTTCGGGCTCCGGTGGTTCTCGCCGCTCGGGCCGCTCCGCTTCGAGTGGGGCTTCCCGATCAAGCCGCTCCCCTACGAGGAGTCGAGCGTCTTCGAGTTCACCATCGGCAACTTCTTCTGAGCCGCGCCGGCGAGGCCGGCTTCCCGATCGAGCCGCTCCCCCACGAGGGGCCCGACCGTCTTCGAGCTCACCATCGGCAGCTTCTTCTGAGCCGCGCCGCGTGGGCGGCTTGCCCGATCGAGCCGCTCCCCCACGAGGGGCCCGACCGTCTTCGAGCTCACCCTCGGCAACTTCTTCTGAGCCGCGCCGCGTGGGCGGCTTCACGGACCGAGCCGCTCCTCCACGAGGAGCCCGGCCATCCTGGATCTCAGCCTCGGGGAGGCTCTCTGCGCCGCGCCACGAGGGCGGCGATCCCCAGCACGGCCCACGCGAGCGCGCCGGATCGAGGCCGCGGCGGCACCTCGCACGCGCAGCCGCCCGAGGGCGTCCACGCCTCCCCTGCGGCCGTGTCCTCCGGGATCGGGGCGACAACGGCGACCTCGGCGCTCCCGCTCGCGCAGCCACCCTTCACGACGAGCGTCAGCTGTTTCGCATCGAGCTTCGGTCGGACCGTGACGACGACCGTCGCCGAGGCCTTGGGCGGGATCGCTGGCGTCACGCAGGCCCCGAAACCCGCGAGGCACGTCGCGCCCGACACCCCCACGAGCGCGCCGCCCACGGCCTCGAGCGAGAGCTGCTTCGGTCCCACGGGCGCGTCCCCCGCGTTGCCGAGCACGATCGAGAAGATGGACTCCCCCACGACGGGCCCCTCGGGCGGTGTGACAGACAATGTCATATCTTCCGCCTTGGGGTCGAGCGACACGAGCTCGGCGCGCTGGCCGGGCTCGTTCGTCATGTGGAGGACGAGGGCGCTCGCGGGGCCCTGGGAGCGATCGACCTGGACGCGCGGGAGGCTGCTCCCGACGTAGACGTTCGTCTCGAGGCCCTGGTCGTTGATCGCGAGCCCCCCCATGGGCTGGACCTTCGGGTGTTCCATGTCGAAGGTGGCCCACGACGACAGCTCACCCGCCTTGCCGATCGCCTGGGTCCTCGCGCGATAGCGGAGCCTCGAGGCGCCCTCGGAGAGGCCGATCGCCTTCGCGGTGACCGGGAGCATCACGACGCCGTTCAAGAACGGCGCGGTGTCCGCGGCGGCGCGGGAGACGGCGTTCAAGAAGCGCTTGCTCTCGACGGGCTTGCCCGACGCCTTGTACGTCTGCGCGACGAGCACGTCCGCGTAGGGCATGTCGCGCGTGTAGGGCTCGACGAAGACGCGGTAATCGACGGCGCCGTCGTCGTCCGTGTCGAGCTCGATCGAGACGGCGCTCATCTGCGCGTAGGTGGGCGTCGTCCACTCCCCCGACACGGCCAGGCCGAAGAAGAGGCTCGCGTCGCCGAAGGCCGCGGCCGTCGGGAGGTTGGTGGCCGCGCCGATGGCGACGATGTCGGTCGGTGATGGGGTGGGTTTCTTGGGCTCCTCCGCGCCGAGCTCGAGGACGATGGCGCTCGGCTCGGGGTGGGCGCTCTCGCCGACGATCGGCAGCTCGACGAGATCGGGGCCGCTGCAGCCGAGCGAGACGTCCGTCCTCCGTCGCCCCGCCGCGCGCGTCGCCCCGTACAGGGGCACGCGGGACGCCTCGCCGGACGACGCCGTGAGCGTCAAGAAGCCCGACACCTCCGTCAGGTGGTGCCGAGCCTGCCCGAAGCGGGTCGCCGGAGTGCTCGAGTCGCCCGGGGGGGCGCCGAGCGCCTGGGGATCGACGTCGAGCCGGACGCTGACCGAGCCCGTCCCGCCGGGCGGCACGACGAGGGTGTCGGGCGAGGCGGTCACCGCGACGCCAGGGAGGGCGCTCGTCAGCGCCGTGCCCACCGCGAGCGTGAGGGGCGAAGCCGAGCGCGACTCGACCGTCACGGTCTTGGTGACCGAGTACGGCTCGAAGGACACCCGCCCGCCGAAGGACACGGCGACCACGCCCGGCTCGCCGTCGACGTGCGCGAAGAACGTCGCGTCGATCGCGCGATCGACCGCGAGCCGCCCGGCGCCCGCGAGCGCGACGTTGGCCTCGTGGCCGGTCGCATCGACGGCGGGGAGGGCCGCGCCCATCAGCCGCGCCTTCACCTGCGCCGGCGTCTCGTCGGGGTGCGCGGCGCGCACGAGCGCTGCCGCACCCGCGACCATCGGCGTCGCCATGGATGTCCCCGACAGATCGCGCGGCTCCGACCCCGAGCCGACCCCGGCCGAGTCGATCCCCACGCCGGGCGCGGCGATCTCCGGCTTCAGCTCGAGATCGAGCGAGCGCGGACCGCGCGACGAGAAGCGCGCGAGCTGACCCGCCGGCGCCTTCGAGGGGAAGAGCTTCCCGCCGTCGAGGACGACCGAGACGCTCCCGCCAGACGCGAGCGCCGTCGCGATGGGCTCGGCGTCGACCCTTCGGATCATCACCCCGGGGATGGCGATCTCCGTCCCGTCTCCGCCCATCGCGAAGGGCTCGTCGGCCTCGACGTTGTCCGCGACGACCGCCCCGATCGCCCCCGCCGCCGCGACCGCGCCGAGCTTGTCGACGAAGGCGCAAGAGCCCCGCTGCAGGAAGGCGATCTTCCCCTTCAGGGCCGGGGCGTTCGACAGCGTGCCGCAGCCGGTCGCGGGCTTCGTCGCGACGAGGTCGCCGCTCACGGGGCCCGTCTGGCCGAGCGGCTTCGTGAACGCGCCCTCGGCCGCGGCGCGGTCGCCCGCGAGCGACGCGGGGGAGGTCACGGTGAGCGTCTTCCAGCCGACCAGATCGGTCACGGCGGCGACGCCGAGGACCTGCGAGTACGTGCCGGGCGCGCCGGTGACGAACGTCGCGTCCCCGTCGTTGCCAGCCGCGACCGCGAGGAACGCGCCCGCGGCGATGAGGTTGTCGACGGCTTGCTCGTCCGTCGGCGTCGGCATCCCGTACGCGCCGCCGAGCGAGAGGTTCAGCACGTCGAGGCGATCGCTGATGTCACCGTCGCCGTCGGGATCGACCGCCCACTCGAGCGCGTCCGCGACCGCGGTCGTCGCCCCCACGCAGCCGAAGATCTTGATCGCGTAGAGCGTGGCCTCGGGCGCGACCCCGGGCCCGACGCGGAAGGACAGGAGGTTCGGCGAGAGATCGTACGGGCCGGTGTAGGGCTTGCCGTCCGAGGTGACGCCCACGCCCGCGACGCTGCCCGCGACGTGCGTGCCGTGTCCGCCCGAGATGTCCATCCCTTGCTCGCCCGCGCAGTCGAGCGGATCGGGATCGGGCTTCACGGCGAAGTTGCCAGACTGCGGATCGTAGTCGTCGCCGACGAGATCGACGCCGCCGGCGACCTTGGCCGTCGGGAAGGTCCCTGGCTCGACGATCGTCGGATCGTTCGATTTGTACGCGGCCGCCGTCCCCGGGCCGCCGAAATCGGCGTGCAGGTAGTCGATGCCGGTGTCGACGATGCCGACGCGGACGCCCTTGCCGGTGATCCCCTTCTGGCTCCAGACGGTCTGGCCGCCGATGTACGGGACGGCGGTCGCGTTCGCCCGTCGGATGATGGGGACGGGCTCGACGCGGACGACGCCGGGGACTTCGCGGAGGCGCGCGGCCGCCTCGTCGGTCGAGACGATCTGGAGCGCGTTCACGAGGCGCGAGTAGCGAGACACGAGGCGCGCCGAGTACGCCGGGAGCGCGGCCTCGATCCGGGCCTGCGCGGCGCCGATCTCGCGCTGACGCGCGCGGAAGCCCTCGGGATCGTGGGGTGCCACCTCGATCGCCGGCGGCCCCTCGAGCACCACGTAGAAGGCGCGTGGCCGCGTGGGGCTCGGGAGCTCCTTCGCCGGCGGGAGCCCGTCCCCGCCGGGGCCATTCGCGAGCGCCGCGCCACCGAGGAGCGAGGCGAGGAGGAGAGGGCGAACGACAGGCCGCTTCATCGAGCGGGTTCTGCCCCCATTTCGAGGGCGTGTCACCTCGTCGCGACGACGCTCGACGCCGCGGCGCGTCGCTCCTGGTCGCAGTCGCTGCCTCACGAGGGCGTGTCACCTCGTCGCGACGACGCTCGACGCCGCGGCGCGTCGCTCCTGGTCGCAGTCGCTGCCTCGCGACGCGGCGACGATCGCCGCCATGGATCGTCCTCGTCGTCGTCGGCTCCCTCGTCGAGGGCGCGGCCTCACGACACGACGCGCGCGACGAACCACCCGAGCCCGAGCAGCACGACCAGGGCGCTCACGAGCTTGCGCCCCACACGATCGAACCAGCGCGCGCGAGAGAGGAGCCAGAGCACGGGCAGGAGCGCTGTGAGCACCCCGAGCTGTCCCACCTCGACCCCGAGGTTGAAGGCGAGGAGCGCCTTCGGGATCTCGGCAGCGGGGAGCGCGATCTCCGAGAGCGCGCCTGCGAAGCCGAAGCCGTGCACGAGGCCGAACGGGAAGGTCACCCGCCACCGGCCCTCGGCGCTCTTCACGAAGAAGTTCTCGACGCCCACGTACGCGATCGAGAGCGCGATGAGCGGCTCGACGAGCCGCGCGGGCGGCGCGAAGATCTGGAGCGCGGCGAGCCCGAGGGTGATCGAGTGCGCCACCGTGAAGGCCGTGACGACGAGCGCGAGCGATCTCGCCCGTCCGCCCACGACGACCAGCCCGAGCAGGAAGACGAGGTGATCGTACCCCGTGAGGATGTGCTCGATCCCGAGGGCGAGGAGCGAGAAGAAGCTCGCCCCTCGCGGCGCCGCGTCGTCCCCGAGCCCGAGCTCGATCGCGTCGTGTCCGACGCCGAGGACGCCGTCGACGCGCCGCGCGCCCGCCATGATGGCGGCGAGGTGACGGTGCCCCGACGACAGCTTCGCGACGAACGGCGCCTCCACCCGCAGCGCCTGCCGTGGCGTCCGTGGGCACACGTACGACGCGCGGAGCGCGACGCCGTCGCCCTCGACGAGCGCGGCCTCACCGGTCGCGCGGGGGCAGCGCGCGCCGTCCCCCGTGATCACGAGCCCGTCGAACACGACCGCGACCAGTGCACCTTGCGCAGCCTCGAGCTCGGCGCGCGACAGCCGCCCGTCGTGATCCGAGTCGACCGCGGGGGCGGCGGCCGCGAGCTCGCCGCTCTGGAGCACGAGCTCGGCCGAGAGCGTCCCCTCGTCGAGTCGGTAGGTGCCCTGCGAGATCCCGACCTGGTGGGCGAGCGTGACCGAGGCGACCAAGGAAAGCGTCAGCGCGACGAGCCCCGCGAGCGCGAGGACGATCCACCGCGGCATCACGCGCCGGGCCGTGCTCATCGGAGAGAGCGTACAGCATGGCACCGCGGGCGCTCGAGCCGTGATCGAGCGACGCGCGCCGGTCCACGCGCGCCTCGAGGACCGGGACGAGTCCTCAGGTCCCGTCGAGGCGTGGCGCCGCGGCGGCGAGACGTCGGGAGTCCCCGCGCGACGCCGACGTCACGGAGCCAGCCCTCTGCGGGCGCCGATCGTTGCGGCGATCGTGAGGCTAGGCCTAGCGTACCCCCACGATGCGCTTCATCGAGGACGTCTTCAAGGCGAACGCGGCGTGGGCCGAGCGGAAGCTCTCCGAGGAGCCGGGCTATTTCGATCGCCTCGCGCGGGGGCAGACGCCCAAGATGCTCTACATCGGGTGCTCGGACAGCCGGGTCCCGGTCGAGATGTTCGTGGACGCGCAGCCCGGCGAGGTCTTCGTGCACCGAAACGTGGCGAACATGGTCGTCGTCACGGACAACAACGCGAACGCCGTCATACAATACGCGGTGGAGCAGCTCGCGATCCGCCACATCGTCGTCTGCGGCCACTACGGCTGCGGCGGGGTCCGCGCCGCGCTAGAGCACCACGATCTCGGCGAGCTGAACGCGTGGCTCCAGGCGATGCGCGACGTCTACCGGCTCCACCAGGCCGAGCTCGACGCGATCCCCGATCTCGAGCGGCGGAACGAGCGCCTCGTCGAGCTCAACGTGCTCGAGCAGTGCTTCAACGTGCTCAAGATCGATCACGTCCAGCGCGCGTTCCAGCGGACGGAGCACTTCAAGGTGCACGGCTGGGTCTTCGACGTGAGGACGGGCAGGCTGAAGGATCTCGATCTCGACATCGAGAAGGAGTTCGCCCGATACCAGGCGATCTACGACGTCGGGCGCCTACGCTGAGCGCGTCCCCCCCCTCGGGGAGCGACGAGCGAGACGAGCCGACCATCGACCGCGCGCGTGACCCACGAGCGCCGCTAGGGCGGCCGCTGCCCACACGGCGCGCCAGGCCACGCGAGCCGATGGGAGGCGACGGTCGTGTCGACCACGCGGCGCGCGTGGGCAGCGGCCGCGCTAGCGGCCGACGATGGGGCCGCGCGTCGCGGACGCGGGTGGCAAGGGCTTCGCCGACAGGAGGCGGGCCTCCGACGAGGGACGACCGGTGTCGCCCTCCACCGCGGCGAGCGCCTCGAGGGCTTTGTCCATCCCCATCTCGGCGGCCGCCTCAGGCAAGAAGAGGCCCACGACCTTCGCGAGCTTGACCGGGAGAGATCGACCCATCCCGAGCTCACGCTCGGCGAAGGACTCGAAGGTCGAGTAGCCCTTCGCGACGAAGAGCCCCCGCGCCTGGATGTCACGCAGGACCATGCCCGCCGCGAAGAAGTTCTTGGGGAGGTTCTTCTTCAGGTCCTCGACCTTCTTCACCGCCGTGGCGAGTGCGGCGATACGGTGCTTCAGGTCGTCCGCGCCTTCGGGCGTGCGGATGGTGGCGCGGGCGCTGCCGGGCGGCGCGGGCGCTTCGGCGCGACGCCTGGCCTCGGCGTTGTGCTTCGCGGCGTGACGAGCGGCCCAGGGCGCCGCGCCCCGCACCCCGAGGACGCGCTTCGCCTCTCCCTCGCTCGGTGCGCTCTTCGCGGTCGCCTTCGGTGCGCTCTTCGCGGTCGCCTTCGGTGCGCTCTTCGCGGTCGCCTTCGGCTTCGTCGTGGCCTCCCCCTTCGCGACAGGCGGCTTCGCCTTCTTGCCCTTTGCGGTGCTTGCGGTCTTCGTGGCCATGGCGTCGCCGAGTCGGCTTGGTTCTAGCAACGGATGCGGACCCTGGACAACTTTGGCGCCGCCGAGGCTCGCAGGGCCGGATCCCTTCGTCCTCGCCGCTGCGCGCCGACCGACACGTCTGCCCGAGCCGCCGCCGCGGCGCCCGCCACGCGGGAAGGGGCGTGGCTCGGCGACGACTTGGGGTGCAAGGGGCGCATCAGTGTGGCGCGGTCGCCCCGCGCGAGGCCAAGATCGCGTGGCTCGCGTGGAGCCTCGAGGCCACGATGGGGCGCGGCAAGAGACCCCCGACGACGAGCACGGCCGTCACCACGCCGAGCACGAGCACCTCTCGCGCGAGCAGCGGCTGCCGGAGCGAGCGAGTCCGCACGCCGCAGAAGAGCGAGAAGTACATCCGCAGGACCGCGAGCCCGGTCAGCGCCCCGACGACGATCACGGAGAGGCCGAGCAGAGGAAAATCACGCACCGCACCCTCGATGAGCATCTCCTGAGCAATGAAGCCCACCGTGCCAGGGAAGCCCGCGCACGCGAGCCCGAGGACGAGGAAGCTCACCGCGAGCTGCGGCATCTGATCGTACCCGCCGTGGTGCCGCGTGAGGTCCAGCGTGCCCCGGCGGAGCTCGACGGCGAGCAGGGCGCGCGCGAGCCCGCTCACCGCGATCGACGACGAGAGCCAGAGGACGAGGGCTCCGGCGAGCGCCTGCGGCGAGGTGCAGTCGAGCCCCGCGAGCACGAGCGCGGATTGGCTGACGAAGAGGTACCCACACGCGCGTCGCGCGTCCCGCTGCACGAGCGCGAGCGCCGCCCCGTGAACGGCCGTGAGGAGCGACAGGATGGCCAGCGCCCGGAGCGTGCTCGGGCTCGCGTGGGGCACGACGAAGACGAGCGCGGCGTACGAGCCGAGCTGCGGCGCGCCGAACGTCACGATGGGGTTGAGCCTCCCGGTGTCGAACACCTCGGGCACCCAGGCGTGGAAGGGCAAGACGCCCGTCCGGATGAGGATGGCGACGAGCACGAGCCAGAGCCCGACGCGACCGACCACCGTCCCGGGCGACAGCGAGACGCACCCGACGCCTGCCGCGAAGAGCGCGGCGGCGAGGGTGAGGTGCAGCGCGGCGAGGCGTCGCGCGCGGCGGTGCTCCGCGGCGGACAGCGCGTAGACGAGGAGGCCGCTCGACGCGATCCAGAGGAGGACGAGGAGCACGGGGCTGTCGGTCAAGAACGCGAGGGTCGTCGCGAGGGCCGCGGCCGCGTTGCGGGCCGTGCTCCCTCCATCGAGGCGCATGCGCGGCGTGATGCCGATCGAGACGAGCCAGAGGAGGACCGGTAGGAGCAAGAGCGGCCGGGACGCCGCCGTCACCCGGAAGAGCCGCGGGCCGAGGAGCGCGGCGCGCACGGGCCATCGCACCTCGAGCTCTCCGAGCGCGGGGACGACGAACACGGCGGCCGCCGCGAGCACCATCAGGATCGCACCGACGGCCGCGAGGCGGCGGAGCTGCTCCGGCTCGAGCGCCCGCCGGGACAGCGCGACGACGCAGAGCGGCGGGGCGACGACCGCGACGATCCAGAGGACCCAAGGGCTCACGGCTCGCCTCCGACCCGATGGACGGCGGCTCGAGCTGCCCGGTCCGTCGAGGCGACGGTCGACGGCCTCACGGCTTGCCTCCGAGGAGCGCGACGAGGCGACGGTCGAGCCGATCGAGGAGCCGAAGGAGCGCGAGGATGGGGCGGACGACGAGCCGAGCGAGCAGCGCGTCGACGAAGCCACGCTCGAGCGCGAAGAGGTAGAGGGCTGGAGCGGGCGGTCGCGGCACGCTCGTCCCCGTGGCGAGGGGCCCGCCGACGCGATCCTCGAGCTCGTGCAGGTCGTGCAGGATGTTCGGCGCGCTCAAGAACTGGAGGAGGCGCAGGCACGCGTGGCCGACGATGTGCGCGAAGGCGAGGGTCGTCCAGCCGAGGCCGATCTCGACGACGATGAGGCCGACCTGCGTCAGCGCGGCGTACGAGAGGCTCGTCTTCACGTCCGTCTGCACGCGCGCCGTGAGCGTCGCATGAAGGGCCGTCGCGGCGCCGGCGGCGATGGCGAGCACGCGCGCGAGGGTCGAGCCGGCGAGGAGCGGCTCCGCGCGCAGGAGCAGGTAGCAGCCCGCGTGGATCGAGAGCGCGCCGTAGTAGACCGCGCTCGACGGCGTCGGGCCTTCCATGGCCCGCGGGAGCCAGCCCGAGAAGGGCAGGAGCGCGCTCTTGCCGGCGACCGCGACGACCAGGAGGAGCGCGATGACGAGCGCGTGGTCGGGGCTCAGCGACGCGACCTTCGCGCCCGAGAAGACCAGCGAGAGGCTCCCGCTCCCGGCCCAGTGATGCAAGAGGACGGCGGCGGCGAGCATCGCGGCGTCGCTCACGCGGTACACCGAGAAGACGTGCATCGCGCTCGTGACGGGGCCGCGTCGCTCGTGGAAGAACGCGACGAGCAGGACCGAGCTCAGGCCGAGCAGCTCCCACCCTGCGAAGAGCACCTCCACGCTGCCGGCGAGGGCGACGAGCGTCATCCCGAGCGTGAACATCGCGAGGTGCATGAAGTAGCGATGAAACCCGGGCTCCCGGTGCAGGTACCGGAGAGAGAAGACCGCGACGACGCTGCAGACGCCCTCGGAGAGCATCACGAACCCGAGCGCGCGCGCGTCGACGAGGAAGTCGAGCTCGAACGCGCCCTCGCCGTAGGTGAACCAGCTCCCGTACGAGAGCAGCTCGACGTCGGTCGGCCTCGCGAGGCGATCGACGAGCGCGACCGTGGCGGCGACGAAGGACGTGAAGAGCAGCGTGCGGACGAGCACCGCGACGACCTTCTCCCCGAGCCGCCGACCGAGGAGCGCCGTCGTCGCGAGGACGGCCATCAGCGTGAGCGGCGCGGCGCACATGACGAACACCGCCCCCTGGAGCAAGGACGAGGACCCCGTCACGCGGCGTCTCCCCGCAGCGGCTCGATGGCGACGAACTCGAGGTGCTCGTCGTGTCCGGCGTAGTGATCGCGCGAGCATCCGCGGACCGCGGCGAGATCCTGCTCCGTCTCGTAGGGGTGCAGCGCGAGCGAGGGGTCGACCTCGGAGAGCGTGCCGCCGGCTGGGTCGAGGAGCGCCACGTAGAGCCAGCGTCGCGCGACGAGCCCCGCGAGCGCACGGTCGGCGTCGAGGACGCGCCGGAAGAGCTCGGGCGTCGTCTCGACGACCAGCGTGAGGCGCACGGGCTCGTGGATCTCGAGCATCTGCCACGGGAGTCCCGTCCGGAGATCGCTCTCCGAGCCGTCCATCACGCCGAGCAGCGAGGTCACGTTGTGGGGGAGCTTGGTGCCGCAGCCGTACCCCGTCGGGTCGACGTACCCGAAGAAGTACTCGAGGTTGATGCCGACGCAGACCGGGACGACCGCCCGGAGCAGCGCCGCGAGGATCGTGCCCTCGGCGTCGCTCGTGGGATCGTAGGACGTCAAGAACACGCGGCGGTCGAGGAAGAGCCCGCGGGTCCGCGCGCGCCGCCCGACGAGGCACGCCGCGTTGGTCGCGTGGCCGCACTCGGTGCGCGGCTGGGCGAGATCGGTGGCCCGACCCTGGACGTGGACGAGGGCCGCCGCGTCCGGGAGCCACGGGGGCGGCGCGATGGCGAAGCGGCGGCACCGCTCGTGCGCCTCGCGGCGGCGCGCGATCTCGAGCACGGCCATCGCGTCACGGAGCGCGCTCGACCACGCTTCCGGCACACGATCGAGATCGAACAGATCGACGTCGTTGTTCGCCGTGTTGCGCTGACCTCCGACGAACCACGTGGTCGCAGGGATGGAAACCTCGAGGGCCGCGAGGCGCTCTCGCACGCGAGGGTCGTTCGCCATCTGGGCGAAGGCGCGGGCGTTCGGGCCGCCTTGGCCGCCCCCGCAGGCGCCGCAGTCGTACGCGGACTCCTGCGGGTTGTTGAGGCTCGTCGAGCCGTGGCCGAAGGCGAAGACGAGCGGCGCGAGTCGGCCGGTGATCCCCATCGCGATGAGCTGCCCCTGGACGATGTCCGCCATCTCTTCGACGGTGAAGCCGACGTGGGCGCCGAGCGGCGGGATGGCGTCGGTGCGGTCGAGCGCGAGCCGGGTCGTCGAGTGGGCCGTGAGCGTGCCCTGGAGCCGCGAGAGGCCGCGGCGGAACCATGGGAACACCACGCGCAGGACGAGCGGCACGACCCAGAGCGCGCCGAGGAACGCGGTGATCACGGCGCCGCGGCTCAAGGTGCGGCTCCCGACGTGGAGGTTCTTGTCCACGCTGGCTTGGAGGTGCCGACGCGCCTCGCGGAGCCGCTCGCCGAGGCCATGGCGATCCTCCTCGACCTCGGCGACGAAGTGCGTCGGGGTGATGACGCCCGGGCAGAGCGGGCGTGCGTGCGCGGCGTGCGCCGGCTGGTGGTACATCGCGACGCCGTGGAAGCCCGCGGTCGCGAGCGTCTCGACGCGAGGCTCGACCTCCTCGAGGTGACGCCGGAAGGACTCCTCTCGATCGTCGAGGCAGAAGATCGCCTGAAAGAGCGGCCGGGACGGCTGCTCGACGAGGACGTGCTGCGCGAGCGCGTCGTAGAGGCGGTGCCGGAAGCGGCGCTCGAAGGCGAGGTGAAAGATCCTTCGCCGGGCGAGCTCGTCGAGCTCGCCCAGCGCGCCCTCGAGCGCCGCCACCTCGGTCGCGGACGCGGCCTCGAGGCGGGTCGTCGAGAGGCCGCAGAGCTGCGCGACGTGGAAGAGCGACCAGGCGCGCTCGTCCACGCCAGGCGCGGGCGTGGCGACGATCCCGCCGCCGAGCTGGGCTCGCAGCTCCGCGAGGGGGACGTCGAGCCCGGCCTCGTCGAGAGCGTGCGCGAGCGCCGCGCGAGAGAGGAGCAGCTGGACCGCGAGGTGATCGACGAGGCGCGCGGGGACGCGCAAGGCCGGGGCGCGATCGGGGCGCGTCTCCAGCTGCCGCACCATGCCCGCCCAGCCCCGCAGCCAGAGCGCCTCCTCCAGCAGGAAGGGCTCGCGCTCCTCGAGCGAGACGCCGAGCACCTCGAGCGAGTGCGCGAGGGACGCCACTCCGCCACGCCCGGCCGCGCGATCGTCAGCGATGAGCGCCTGGAGTCCCTGCGCCCACGCGCCCGAGAGCCTCGACGCCGAGCGCCCGAACAGCGCGGCGAAGCACGCGTGGAGGCCCTCGTCGCGTGAGGGCATCGCCCAGTGCGCGAAGCCCTGATCGAGGTACGCTCCGACATAGCGGATGAGGACGGGGCCGATCCAGGCGTCCACGTCGTGCCCGGAGGCAGCGAGGACGACGTCGCGGAGCCGCGCGCGACGGCTGAAGGGCGCCTGAGGCGCACAACCTGAGCGTGCGACGGCCTCTTGGCACACGCGGAAGAGCCGCTCCAGATCGGTGCCGCGCGCGAGGCTCCGCGCGTCGATCGGGAGATCGTCGCGGGGGCGCTCGAGGGCGTCGGTCTCGCGGAGGATCCAGGCGAGCTCGATCCCCGACGCCTCGGGGACGCCGTGGATGAGCACGCGGCGCCAGAGCTCGCGCCGGGTCAGGCGACCGAGGAGGCGCTCGGCGCCGCGCGCGCCGAGCTCGTCGGCGATCATGGCGTCGAGATCGCGCTCGTGGATGCGCCCGGCCCGGAGGGCCGCGCGGTAGGCGTCCTCGGCGAGGAAGGGCTCGCACCCGAAGATCCGCCCCGCCTCGACGACCGCCTCCTCGAAGGGCCGATCCTCGAACGCGTGGAGCGTGTTGTGGTGAATGAAGACGCTGATCGGGCCCTGCGCGGGCAGGTGGCGTGCGACGCGATCCACGACCGCGGCGAGGTCTTCTCCCGGCGTCTGCTCGTGCGGCGAAGGTGAGCTCGTCATGTCGCTCGCGCGCGCTCCCTACCGCCGAGGCGCGGCGACGCGCAAGGGGGCGCGGGCCCGGTCAGCCCCGCGGCGGGGCGTAGAGGTCGACGAGCCCGAAGGGGCGCTCGGCGAGCGCGGACGCGTAGATCGGCCTGGGCGCCGCGCGACCCGTCAACCCCGCGGCGGGGCGTAGAAGTCGACGAGCTCGATGGGGCGCGCGGCGAGGCGGACGCGCATGTCGGCCTGGGGGCCGCGCGGATCGCCGCCGATCTGGAACGGGGTCGGAGGGTCCGCGTGGATCTCGACCTCGTCGACGAGGAAGTCGAAGGTGTTGTCGAGGTTCTCGTACTCGCCGCGCCAGATCGACGGGAAGTGGGCGACGAAGCGGAGGCTGTCGATGCGCGTGACGCGCAGGTGCATCCGGTCGGGGCGATCCTCGGCGAAGGGGAACATCCGGAACCCGAAGCCGTAGTAAGGGATCGTCGAGACGGCGACGGCGCGCGCGGGGCCCTCGAAGAGGACCTCGCCCTTGGGGATGGGGCGAGGCTCGACGGTGCGGCGCGGCCCCATGCGGAAGGCGGCGCTCCCCGCGTTGACGATGCTGAAGCGCGGGACCGATCGGACGAGGTACCCAGGGATCGTCTGGGTGATGGTCGAGACCCCGTAGGTGAAGATCCCGGGGGCGAGCCGCGCGAGCGGGCCGCGCGCGAGGAAGCTCTTGGTGCGCTGGTAGTCGGCGAGCACCTGCGCGTCGACGCCGAAGCCGGCGAACGGCGAGAGGAGGCCCATCACCTCGATGAGGCGCATCGGTCGGGAGCCGGCGTCGTCGTGGAGGCGCTGGATGTCGGCGGCGAGGCCGCGGCCCTTGGACGCCTTGCTCGCGCCGACGACCCACGCGAGCGAGTTGCCAGTCCCCAGGCGGAGGAGACCGAACCGAGGCCGCGGGGCTCCCCGTCGATCGGCCTCGCGGACGACGGCGGACACCATGACGACGAAGGTGCCGTCACCCCCCCCGGTGAGCACGGTGCCGTAGCCGCGCTCGACGAGGGTCTTCGCGATCGACTCGGCCTCGTCGAGCCGGCGTGAGACGAAGAGATCGCCCCCGGCAAGGATCTGATCGAGCGTCGCGATGACGTCGTCGGTGACGCTCTTGGCGTTGCCGTTGACGACGACGGCGATGCGCTTCGAGGCCATGGGGCTGGACGGCGGGGCCCCCGCGCTGCGCCAGCGACGCGGGCGACGGAGGCGCGCGCCGGCGCGCTCAGAAGAGGACGTCCAGCGTGACCGCGTCCTGCTTCTTCTGCTCGAGGAGCTTGTTCACGGCGCGCAGGAAGCGGGTCTTCTGCGGGCCGGTGAGGGTCTTGCCGGCGAGGGCGGCGGACATCGCGCGGGGCGTGATGGGGCGGCCCGACCGCGGCTTCTTCTTCTCGCCGTCGTCCTTCTTCGCCTCCGGGTCACGCAGGCGCCTGGCGAGCCGGATCGCGCGATCCTCGGGGCGGAGCTTCTCGAGATCGTGGCTCGCGATGAGGACGCGGCGCGCGTCGAGCTTCTTCGCGGCGAGGAACTCGCCGAACTTCGACTTCTGGGCTTCTTGGCTCATGGGGCGGGCGGGGCTAGCACGGCGGGGGGCGCTGGGGAAGGGCGGGACACTGCACCGGGGCGCGCCCGGGTCTCCCTCTCTCGCCCGCGTCGCGCCGCTCCGTCGCGCTGCCAGCCTACCGCGGCGTTGCGGCGGCGGAGCCTCCGCACGAGGACACTCGCGGCGGTGCCGCGCCACGGCGCCGAACGCTCGACCGCCTTGGCTGGCCGAGACGTGGCATCCTCGGCCGGGGTCCACCTCGGCTCACGGGTTGGCGAAGCTCGCGGGCGCGGCGCTCCCGACCTTGCCCTCGACCTTTGGGACGTCGAAGGAGATCGCCAATCCACCGGCAGTCGCGCGGGTCGCGCCGGGTGGAGAGCCAGCCTGAGAGGGCGTTTCACAGAGCAGCAGGACCTTTTCGCATCGCCGGCGTGCCACCGAGGCGGCGTAGCATGACCGAGGTCCTCGCGAGCCATACGTCCACGCGGCTCGACGCGAGCGACCGCTCGCATTCCTTGTTCAGCCATCGGAGCTTGCATAGCCACCCCTTCGCGCGCTCGACCTCCCCCATCGCCGCAGCAGGACGACGAGCCCGCTCCTTGCTGCACAATCAACCCGTCCACCGAAGTGGGTGAACTTCAAACCCCAATCCGACCGGGGCACGAGGAATGGAAGGACAACGATGTGACGACTCAACTCGAAGCGCTCGAACACGCGAAACGAATTCAGACGGTGCGTCCTGGTATCTCCCGCGAGGAACTCCGCCAAGAACAAACCAGGGGATCTCTCAGCTCGATGCAAGCTCGGGAACCTCCGCTTCATTCTTCATCGGTGCGAGCGCACCGTCGAGCGACACCTCCACGGACGCCGCATCGCTCGGCGCCACCAGCGCCTCCCGAAGCGCCTCGACGCCCTTGCGCTCCGCTGGGGACGTCGCACCTTCCCGAGGCGAAGCTCGACGACGCCCTCGTCGGCGAGCTTGGCCGAGGGGGGACTCGATGGCGGCCTCGTCCGAGGCGGCCACGCACATCGACGCGCTCGCCGTGCTATGCGGGCGTCGCGCATGGCGACCGTCAAGGACCACATGGACGTCATCACCCGCGGCGCGGTGGATGTCGTCCGCGCCGAGGAGCTCGAGGCGCGCATCGGCGGCTTCCTCGCGGGCACGCGTGGACCGCTGGTCGTCAAGACCGGCTTCGATCCGACCCGCCCCGATCTGCACTTGGGGCACGCCGTCCTCTTGCAGAAGATGCGGCAGTTCCAAGATCTCGGCCACACCGTCGTCTTCGTCGTCGGCGACTACACCGCGATGGTCGGTGATCCGACGGGACGAAACGACGCGCGCCCGCGCCTCACGCGCGACGAGGTCCTCGCGGCCGCGCGGACGTACCAGCAGCAGGCCTTCAAGGTGCTCGACGAGCCGCGCACCGTCGTGCGGTACAACGGCGAGTGGCTCGGCAAGATGACCGCCCTCGACTTCATCGAGCTCGCGGCGAAGGTCACCGTCGCTCGCATCCTCGAGCGCGACGACTTCCAGAAGCGCTGGCGAGAGTCGCGCCCCATCCACCAGCACGAGCTGCTCTACCCGCTCCTCCAGGGGTTCGACTCGGTCGCGCTCGCGTGCGACGTCGAGCTCGGCGGCACCGATCAGCTCTTCAACCTCAACGTGGGGCGCGATCTCATGCCCCGCTACGGGCAGGCGGCGCAGTCCGTCCTCACCGTGCCGCTCCTCGAGGGCCTCGACGCCCGCGTCGTCGACGGCAAGATCGTCGGCAAGAAGATGTCGAAGAGCGCGGACAACTACGTCGGGATCACCGAGCCACCGCTCGACATGTTCCGCAAGTGCATGCAGATCGACGACGCCGTCGTGTGGCGATACTTCGAGCTGCTCTCGTCGCGGAGCGCGGGTGACATCGCGAGGCTCCGCGCCGAAGTGACCGACGGCCGCGAAGTGAAGCGCCTCTTCGCCGACGAAATGGTGACGCGCTTCCACGACGCGGAGGCCGCCAAGGAGGCCGCCGAGGCCTTCGCGCGGGTCTACCTCGCCGACGCGGGGCTCCCCGACGACATCCCCGGGTTCACGGTCTCGACCGAGGGCGACACGCTCTGGATCGCCAAGGCGCTCGCGGCGGCAAAGCTCTGCGCTTCGACGAGCGACGGCAAGCGCATGGTGACCGACGGCTGGGTGGAGGTCGACGGCGCCCACGTCACCGATCCCAAGCTGGGGCTCCCCAAGGGGGCCCGCTACCTCCTCCGCACCGGCTCCAAGAACCGCAGGTTCGCCTACGTCACGGTCACCTGATGAGAGCCCTCGCGCGCGCGACCATCCTCTGCGCCTCGCTCGCGCTTTCGGGGTGCGGCGCCCCCGCGCCGCCGAGGTCCCCGCTCCCACCTCCCATCCCGGCGAAGCCCCTCCACCTCGCGCCGCTCACCGATCTGGTCGCGGCGGGGGGCCTCGAGTGGTTGGTGGTGATCCGGCCGGCCGAGCTCTTGCGGAGCCCGGTCGTTCGCCCCGCGGTGCTCCGCGTCCTGCCCGACGAGCGGCTCGGTCGCCTCGAGGCGACGATGGGCTTCGACGTCCGCCAGGCGGACGCGGCGCTCGCGGCGGGGTTTGGGCCGAGTACACTGTTCCTGATCGCCGTCCCCCACGACGGCCCGCGGGTCACGCGGCTCTTCGGCGAGCGCTTGTCCAGCGAGGTGCGACGCACCGACGCGGGGCACCGGATCGTCCGCGTCGAAGGCAAACTCGGCGTCGAGCGGCGCGCGCTCGTCGACCTCGAAGAGTCCGTGGTCGGCCTCGAGGCCGGCCCGAGCCTCCCTCTGCGCGCCGCCACCGCGTTCGCCGAGGAGAAGCTCAAGAGGGCGCGACCGGCGCTCGCGGCGCCCCCGCTCGACGCCCTGTGGACGCGCCTCGGCGACGCGCCGATCGTCGCGGTCGCGCCACGCTCGAGCCTGGAGGCGTGGCGATCGGGAGCGCATGGGGTCCTCGCGCGGGCCCTGTCGGTGGGGCTCTCGGCGACGCCCACGGAGCGCGGCCTCGTGTTGCGCTGCGTCGTCATGGGCCCCTGGGACGATCAGGCCAAGGAGGCCGCCGATCGCCTGCGCCTCACGGTGGCCGATCTCGAGAAGGCCCCGATTGGGAGGCTCCTCGGGCTCGACAAGCCGCTCTCCAAAGAGGACGTCGTCACGGCGGAGCGAGACGCGATCGCCCTCGTGCGCGAGGTCGACGCCGGGGCGCTCGCCGAGGGGCTCTGGGCGGCGACGAGCGCCGAGACGCGCGAGCTCTTCGGCCCGCCGAGGCACTGAGCGGCGTCCCGACGGGGCGCGTCCGCGAGCGCGTCGGAAATCCGCGCGCGACGATGGGTGGTCGAGCGCACGAATGGGTGGATGTGCAAGCTCCCCGAGCCCGATTGGGTCACCCACAGATTTGGTTGACGAGGCCAAAAATGTTGATCGGGAGGGAACGAAGAGAGACGGGTCGCAGGTGACGGAGGGCGCGCGCGTGGAGCGCACCGCGAGCCCGAGCACCACCGTCGACGAAATGGATCGCAGGGCGTGTGTCGGCGGCGAGGCGAGCGAGCGGATCGGGATGAGCGAGGTGCGCACGGCCGCCAAGGATCAACACCTGACCGGGCAGGGGACGAAGCACGAGCGCGTCGACAACGGGCTCCACCTGACCGTGAACGGCGTGCACGTGATCGAGGCGGACGCGGACGTCACCGTGAAGGGCCGCGGCGGCCTCGTGCAGGTCGACGGTGGGGCGCGACCATCGTCGGCGCAGAAGTGACCATCCACGACGGTGGGTCGCCCGGCCCAGGCCCCGGCGCGGGGGCGAAGAGACCAGATCTGCCCAAGGAGGCGCCGGCGCGGACGGTGGCGGACGAGCGATGGTTGGGACGACAAATGTTCCTGCCATTCGCCGCCCACCTCGACGTCGATGATGCCCAGGCGTGTCTCGATTTGCTGTTCCAGGAAGAGGGCCTGGTCCGGCTCCGGAAGGTTCGACAAGAGCCGCCGCTTGCTCCCGTCCTTCATCACCGCGCTCACGAGGTAAGATCGGCTGACACTGCCCTTACCTCTCGTGATCTTCTCTTCGACGAAGAGCTGCGCGATCTCCGCCGCCGGCACCCGGCGGTTGCCCGGCCACGGGATGGGGTGGTGGCGAATGGATAGATTGTTGCCAGTGACGGTGATCGTGGTTGTGTTGAGGAACGTCGCGACCGTCTTGTATGCCAGATAGGCCCCCGCAGCTACATGGAGGAGCGGGGCGACTCGGAAGAGGAGCGGCGCGGCGCCCGTGTGGCTGTACCAGACCACGAGGAAGGCGTTCCAGAACACGCAGAAGAAGGCCATGAGCCAGGCCGAGAGTTGGTACCAGCGATCGCGGATGGTGAGCGTCGGTCCACCGTGCGTCGAGTCGCGAAAGCCGGGCTCGATCCCGGAGGAGGCATCCGTGATGACGGTGATCGAGGCCGGCATGGGTACGGGGGCGCGTCGGCGCTGGAGCGGCTTGGCGCTGCCGCTTCGCGCGAGGGAGCCGCTGATGGGGTGGAGATCCAATCTGAGCGGACAGGGATCGCAACATTGGAATCCAATGAGGC
>CAYNEK010000051.1:0-3267 GCA_964396175.1 uncultured Polyangiaceae bacterium
CGATCCGAGGTGCGATCCGAGGTGCGATCCGAGGTGCGATCCGAGGTGCGATCCGAGGTGCGATCCGGGGTGCGATCCGAGGTGCGATCCGAGGTGCGATCCACGCGGCGCCGCGGAGTGGCCCTCCTGCGAGGGGGCCGCGTCCTCACACCCCCAGGGACCGGCCCTCTGCGGCGGCGAAGGCCCCCCGCGCGCGCGTTGGCCGGCGAGGTGCCCAGGATCTGCAGCGCGGTCGCGCGTCGCGCGCTGGGGGCGCGTGGGCGCGCTGCGGACAGCCCTTCCCCTGCCCCGGGCCGAGTGCTACACGCGGCCCCGTCATGACCCAAGCATCGAACGGCAACGGCGCGCCTCCGGGCGCCAACGTGAACATCCAGGGCGGCGCCGCCATCGTCGCGCCCATCTCCGCCTTCGAGAACGGGGTCCCGCCGAACGCGCTCGTCGTCCTCCCGCTCACCAAGCCCACCGACGAGATGCTCGGCATGCTCGCGAAGGGCCCCGTCGCCGTCACGCAGGAGCAGATGTGGCAGCTCCTCGGGTTCAATGGCCCGGCCGTGCAGGTCCAGGACGATCAGGGTCGTCCCATCGCCATCGGCCTCGAGGATCTCCTCGCCGGCCTCGACAAGCACTGGACCGACAACCAAGACGACCTGAACCGCGGGCGCCTCTACGCGCAGAAGCTCCTCGAGCACGAGCGCTGGGAGCGCGCCGAGACCGTGCTCGCCAAGGTCGTCGCGAAGGGCGGGCTCAACGGCGACGACTGGATGGCCCTCGGCGTCACCCAGCTCAACCTGAAGAAGCTCGACAAGGCCGAGAGCACGCTGAAGGGCGCGCAGAACATCATGAAGGACAACCCCTACCCGAGCCTGCACCTCGCCAAGGTGTACGCCGAGAAGGGCGACAAGGCGCAGCAGCGCGCCGTCACCGAGAGGGCCATCGAGATCCAGCCGCAGGCCGTCGACGCGTGGGCCTACCTCTTCCACATCGTGCAGGAGGCCGACGGCGACGAGAAGGCCGTCCTCGCCGTCGAGGAGCTCGCGAGCAAGGACGCGTACAAGAAGACCGCCGCGCCGTTCATCGCGATCCAGGGATTTTATGCGGGCGCGGAGGACAAGCGCGAGACGGCGATCCAGTTCGCGAAGAAGGCCGTCGAGCGGAACAGCGACGATCCGCTCGCGCTCCTCTGCCTCTCGGCGCTCTACGGCCAAGCCGGCCAGCTCGACGACGTCATCGCGCTCCTCCAGCCGCACGAGCCCAAGATGATGCGCGACGTGCGCCTCGCCCACAACTACCTCCAGGCGCTCTTCCAGGGCGGCCAGCGCGACAAGGTGACCAAGCTCTTGAACGCGCTCGCAGGCTCGCAGGACAAGGAGGTCAAGCAGTTCGCGATCGAGCAGAGCCGGCAGATCGCGGAGATCCTGCGCCAGGAGCAGGCCCAGCTCGCGAACATCGCGAACAAGGCCTGACGGACGGGAGGACCATCGCCCTGCCGGGCCCCGACCCCCACGACTGGCTCCACCGGCTGACGGCCGGGGAGTGGATCGCGGCGGGGCTCAACGAGCTTCGCCGCGCGGGGGAGGCGTTCGACCATGGGGACGCGAAGGCGGGGACCCTGGGCGCGCGCCGTGCGGCGGGCATGGCGCTGAATGGCGCGCTCGTCTACGAGCCGAGCGAGGCGTGGGGGCGGACGTACGTGGAGCATGTGACGGCGGTCGCCGACGACCCGGGCGTGCCCGAGGCGGTGCGCCTGGCGGCGCGTGCGCTCATCGACGCGAAGCTGCCCGGCGGCGTCATCATCGCGCTCCGCTCGAGGAAGCGCGAAGAGGCGGTGCTCGAGGCCGCGCGGACCGTGATGGCGCACGCCTACGCGCGGGTCGTGCATCACGGCGGCTGAGGAGAGCGTGGGAGCGCGACCGGGTGCGATCTCGGCTGCCCGAGTCGTGGGGCATGGCGCGTGACGAGCGGGTGATGGAGCGAGGGCGCGTCGATCGGCGAGCAGGGTGGCGGCGCTCGACGCTCGACGAGGGGCTCGGGCGAGGGCGCGTCGATCGGCGAGCTGGGTCGCGACGCTCGACGCTCGGCGAGGGGCTCGGGCGAGGGCGCGTCGATCGGCGAGCAGGGTCGCGGCGCTCGACGCTCGACGCTCGGCGAGGGGCTCGGGCGAGAGCGCGTCAATCGGCGAGTTGGGTCACGACGCTCGACGCTCGGCGAGGGGCTCGGGCGAGGGCGCGTCAATCGGCGAGCTGGGTCGAGACGCTCGACGCTCGGCGAGGGGCTCGGGCGAGGGCGCGTCAATCGGCGAGCTTGGTTGCCATGACGACGATCGATTTCTGCACGAGGGGCGAGGCGTTCCATGTGCCGATGACGACCCAGTTCGCGGTGCCCTCCTTCCAGCTCGCGCCCGGCGTCCAGCCGTGGATGCGGAGGTAGCTCGCCGTCGAGCCGAGCACGTCCGCCGTCGAGTAGAGAAGATCCCTACGCCCGTCGCCATCGAAATCGACCGCCATCCGCTCGTACGACGACGGCAAGAACTGCGTCTGTCCGAGCTCACCCGCCCACGCGCCCCGCATCGCCTGGCGGCGCAGATCGCCGCGCTGGAGCAGCCGCAGCGCCGAGAGGAGCTCGTCGTGGAAGCGCTCGGTCCTGCGGCAATCGTACGCGAGCGTCGCGAGCGAGCGGAAGACGTCGCTCTGACCGATGTTCTTCCCGTAGTCCGTCTCGAGCCCCCAGATCGCCGCGAGGACCTCGCGCGGGACGCCGTAGACCCGCTCCACGCGCTCGAAGAGCCCCCGGTGGCGCTCGAGCAGCTCACGGCCGCGCCGCACGCGCCGCTTCGTCACGCGCTCGGCGACGAACTTCGCCGCGCTCTTCTTGAAGGGGCGCTGGCTCCGATCGAGCCGGATGACCTCGTCGTCGTACTCGAGCCCCCGGAGCGCCGCGTCGAGCACGGGCGCCTCGATCCCCGCCTCCGCGGCCTCGCGCCGAAACCCGGAGAGCCACGTCGAGAAGCCGTCCGGCGCGTCCCCGCACTCGGCCGCGCGTCCCCTGTATGACGTCATCGTGAGCGCCGCGGCGACGGCGAGCGTGAGGAGGGGACGCATCGGCGTGGCCGAGCATCGCATCTCGAGCGACCGTGGGCCAAACAGGCTTCCGGGCGCGTGTCGTCGGGAAGCGCGAGGGCCCAATGACCGACTCCACGGGGCGCGGAGCCGCGCGAATTCCGTTGACACGACCCGCGGCGCTACCCGACCATAACTGACGATGTCCTCC
>CAYNEK010000051.1:3367-6319 GCA_964396175.1 uncultured Polyangiaceae bacterium
CGCAGCCCGCAGCCCGCAGCCCGCAGCCCGCAGCCCGCAGCCCGCAGCCCGCAGCCCGCAGCGCCTCCGCCGATCCATGCGACGTCGCGGTGGCTCGGCGCGTCTCGTCGTGCGGCGATCTGGTTGGTGCTCTTGGGGCTCGTGGTCCTCACGACGAGCCACGCCGGTCGCGCCGCCCCGACCTACGACTTCGCGAAGCTCAGCGCGGCCATCGCGTCGACGTGGACGTGGACGATCAAGGACGCGACGGGCTCCGCTTACAAGGAGATCTTCGTTCCGCCCTTCGCCGTGCCCCCGCCACAGCCAGCGATCCCCGACTTCGAGGGTGCGCAGCTCGACTTCACCAACGTGGTGCGCCACATGCACGGGCGGGTGCAGGTCGGCGTCCCGCCGACGCGCGACAGGCTCTGGGTGAAGCTCGTCGACCTCCCCCTCGGGAAGTCGAACGATCCCGACAAGACGCTCTTCTGCGTCCTCCTCGACCACAAGCGCCTCGAGAGGCGCTCAGGCCACGCGGAAGGCATTCGCTTCACCACGGAGGACCGAGCCTACTGCATCAAGCCCAACCTCGGCGCCAAGACCAAGGCCCCGACCAAGACCGTGATGGCCCCGGCGTACGACCCAGGTCTCAAGAAGTTCCTCTGGAGACCCTGGGGATACAAGGCGAAGAACCCGCCGCCGCCACCGGCGTTCAGCGCGACCGCCGGAGACCTCAAGACCGACGCCCAGGGCGTGAAGCTCGCGTCCTTCTTCCTCGAGCTGCCGCTCCCCGCAGACGGGGACCTCGAGTGTGGGCCCCCGATGTTCGGGATGAAGAGCGGCTTCTGCTATCGGGGACCTGCGAGCACCGTGGGCTTTGGCCTCACGGTGACGGACCTGGCGACGCCCGAGCCGGCCAACACCCTCGGTCCCCGCCAGGCCACCCTGGTGGGCGCGGTGCCGGAGGCGCTCGGCAAGGATCGATGGCTCTTCGAGGACCGCTCCCAGCTTCGGACCCTCGTGTTCGCGCGGCCGAGGGGCCATCTCCTCAAGATGATGACCTGGAACGTGAAGCGCTTCACGTCGTTCATGACCGCGATGGAGCCGTCCACGGCCTTCCCGTCGTCGAAGGCGGCCAACGCGGACATCGGGCGCTTCCTCGCCCCTTACGACATCGTGGGCATCCAGGAGGGCTGGAACACCGACGACGTCAAGGCGATCCTCGCCGCGGCGAACCAGCGGCGCGCCGACCTTGGGATGACGCCCTACCACCTCATCGGCCCCGTCGACTTCGACCCCAAGCCCCTCGACGGCGCGGCGGTGACCAAGTGGGTCGACGAGACCCAGGGCGGCGTATGGCTCTTCTCTCGCTACCCTCCCGTCGTCGACGGACGCATCGTCTTCAAGGACTGCCGGGGTGAGGACTGCATCAAGGCGAAGGGAGTGCTCTGGGCGCGCCTGTGGCTCGGCGCCGGCGCGCCCGACTGCAAGGCGAGCGGCCGCTGCGAGGTGCGCCCCGACGACTTCATCGACGTGTTCAACATGCACACGAACGCGGACACGACGATCTGCTCGAGCTCGGACGCGATGAACCTCTTCATGACCGCCATCGAGGCGGGCGTGGGGCTCCCGCTCTTCGATTCGACCATCGCGAGCGGCTTCTACTGTACGAAGTACGGGAAGGGCACGGGCGGCGACGATCCCATGGATTCGTCCGACGCGAACGTCCGGATCCGTCAGCTGAAGCAGGCGCGAGCGTTCCTCGACGAGAAGGCGGATCCCGATCGGCACGCGATCGTCATGGGCGACATGAACTCGAATTCGGGCCGCCTCGTCGACGACCCTTGGCCGTCCGAGTACGCCTTCTTGCAAGGGTACAGCGGCTGCAACCGCGCGCCGGCGACGAACGTCATCGCCTGTGACGACGCCGACTGGCTCAATGAGTGGCGTGATCCGTATGGCTTCGATTGGGACATCGACCACGGTGACCTCTATCGCGAGCGCCGACCCAACCAAAAGGAGTCCGAGCGGAGCGCGGAGATCACGCACGACGGAACCGGCGCAGACACGACGAAGGGCCAGGGCACCTGGATCGGCCCAGATCTGGGCACCGACGTGGACCCGGACCAGACCGGGGACGATCGGTTCGACTACATCTTCGTGTACCGACCGACAGGGACCGCGCGTCCCCGCTGGGTCGCCGCGCGCCCCGAGCTGCCCTTGATTTGGCAGACGCTGTGGCCCTACGGGGATGGCGTCACCCCGGAGTTCGATCCACCGAAGAAGGACAAGCCAGCCGTCCGGAAGCGGCTCTCCGATCACAAGCCCGTCCTCGCGACCCTCGAGTTCGTCAACCTCGAAGGCGAGCCGCCGAAGTTTCACCCCTCGTGGCGGCATCAAGTCGGCATGCGGGTGACGAGCGTCTTCAACGACGGCAAGGATTGCTTCGCGGGGGTGTGCGGAGAGCTCGATCAGTATGCGAAGCTGTGGTCTCGGAGCTACACCGCGACGACCAACCAGCCGCTCTTGAAGGGGCTGTCGACGGCCGAGTGCGGAGGCGTGTCCTCATCCTATCCGGCGGACGTGTGCATGGCCCAATGGGGCACCAACTACACCCAGGGGGACGCGGGCGGCGGGCTGCCGCTCGAGCTCGCCTACGACTTCGGGGCGCAGCTCTGGGAGGCCGACACCGACAAGGACGACGAGTACTACAGCATCGATCCTGGCAAGCACCCGCAAATGCACCTCGACCTGTCGGTCCCGTTCTACCGGATCGTGGACTTCGACGGTCAGACGCGCCCGGCGAACGCGCCGTACGACTACTACTTCACCGACAACTACCCCATCCAATACCTCGGCAACCGCCCCCACTCCCACCTCGGACTGAGGATGGAGTGGCAGGAGATCCCCCAGCAGCCATGAAACACGCCCTCCACCTCCTCCTCCAAGCCGCCCTCACCGGGGCCCTCCTCG
>CAYNEK010000051.1:6419-18292 GCA_964396175.1 uncultured Polyangiaceae bacterium
CTGCTCCGGCTCCGAGTCCACCCAGAACCAGCCCCCCTCGGGCGCCGGTGGCGCGGCCGGCTCGGGCGGCGGCACGGCCGGCGCGGCAGGCGCCGCCAGCCCCACCTGCGTCGCCGCCTGCGAGGTCACGTCCACCTGCTTGACGGTCAACTTCGACAAGCAGAAGTGCGAGGTCCAGTGCGACAAGGAGCTCACCGGCAAGGGGTACTTCGACCCAGAGTTCGCCAAGCTCCTCTTCGGCCGGCTCGCCAAGCACGGGCCCGACCCGCATTGTGAGCTGATGGGACCGTACTTTGGGTACGGGTTCGCCAATCAGAGGGAGGAGCTCTGGCTCGAGCCCCCCACCGCGTACAATGTCTGCGCCGCGTACAACGGAGCCGCGTGCGGGTACGATTCGTATGCGGAGTGGGCCGAGTGCAAGAAATACTACCCCTTCCGCGAGGACTTCCGCAAGGAGGTCGCGGAGTGTTGGAAGCAGCACACCTGTCCCTCGAGCTGCTGGTCTGACGCCTACTGGAAGTACAACCACGACTACGAGGATTGGTTCGGGCAGAACCCGCCTCCGTGATGGGTCCGCACGCGCGCCGAGGCTCGATGACATGCCGATGAAACACGCCCTCCACCTCCTCCTCCAAGCCGCCCTCACCGGGGCCCTCCTCGCGGCCTGCTCCGGCTCCGAGTCCACCCAGAACCAGCCCCCCTCGGGCGCCGGTGGCGCGATGGGAGCAGGTGACGAAGCGGCGCTCACCGAAGCCGGCGGAGGGCGCGAGGCGCCGTCGCCCCGAGGCTCGGGCTTCGGGTGTCAAGAGCGTTCGGGCTCAGGAGAGCCCGAGAGGCGCGAACCGCGGCCGCCCCGAGGATGGGGCTTCGGAGCGGCGAGCTCGCGTCGTCGTGGAGTCGTCGCGCCTCGCGGTGCGGTGGGCGCGCTTCGTGAGGTGACAGACGCTGGCGCGGAGCGGCGGGTCCGAGCTTCCGTCGTGCGCGGTTTGCCTCTACGATCCGGCCCATGTCCCGTCACCACGACGTCATCGTGATCGGCTCCGGCTTCGGCGGCAGCGTCGCCTCGCTCCGCTTCGTCGAGAAGGGCTACGACGTGCTCTGCTTGGAGAAGGGCCGGCGATGGAAGGCCGAGGACTTCCCCCAGACGAACTGGGACCTCCGGCGGTGGATCTGGGCGCCCAAGCTCGGCGCCCATGGGTTCTTCAAGATGAGCTTCTTCGAGCACATCACCATCTTCTCGGGGGTCGGCGTGGGCGGCGGCTCCCTCGTCTACGCGAACACGCTCCCGATCCCCAAGGACGACTTCTTCACGAGCGGGTCGTGGGCGGGGCTCCGTGACTGGGCGGCCGAGCTCCGGCCACACTACGCGACCGCGAAGCGGATGCTCGGCGCGGCCACGAACCCGCGGCTCGTGCAGGGCGATCTCATCCTCCGCGAGATCGCCGAGGATCAGGGGCGCGGCGAGCACTTCGGCCCGACCGAGGTGTCGGTCTTCTTCGGCGAGCCTGGCAAGACCGTGCCCGATCCGTACTTCGGCGGGGAGGGACCCGAGCGCGCAGGCTGCACCTTCTGTGGCGCCTGCATGACGGGCTGCCGACACGACGCGAAGAACACCCTCGACAAGAACTACCTTTACCTCGCCGAGAAGAAGGGCCTCCGCATCCAGCCCGAGACCGAGGTGGTCGGCGTCCGACCGCGATCGGAGGGAGGCTACGAGGTCGAGGCGCGCGTCGGCGTCGGCTTCTCGCGCACGCGGACGACCTTCACGGCCGATCGCGTCGTCTTCTCGGGGGGAGTGCTCGGTAGCGTCGATCTGCTCCTCAAGATGAAGGCCGATCCGCGCGGCCTGCCCGGCCTCTCCGAGCGCACCGGGGAGATGGTCCGCACCAACTCGGAGAGCCTCATCGCCGTCATCACCGATCGGACCGACGTCGATCTGTCCGAGGGCGTCGCGATCGGCGCCATCTATCACACCGACGAGCACTCCCACGTCGAGCCCGTTCGCTATGGCGCGGGCTCGGGGTTCTTCCGCCTGTTGATGGCGCCGCACGCGCCGGGGGACTCGTTCCCGGCGCGGATGGGCAAGATGCTCTCGGTCTTCGCGAAGGATCCGCTGAAGGCGGCGCGCGCCATGCTCGTCTCGGATTTGTCGAAGCAGAGCCAGATCCTGCTCTACATGCGGACGCTCGAGGGCACGCTCGCCTTCCGGCGGCGCTTCTCCGCGCTGTCGGGGCTCCGCGTGGGGCTCGGGACCGAGATCCTTCCGGGGGCCGAGCCGCCGAAGGCGTTCATCCCGGAGGCGACCGAGATCGCGCGGCGCTTCGCCGAGAAGCTCCGGGGGTTCGAGGTCAACATGGCGACCGAGACATTGCTCGGGATCCCATCGACGGCGCACATCCTGGGGGGCGCGTGCATCGGCAGGGATCGGGACGAGGGCGTCATCGACCACAAGCACGAGGTGTTCGGGTACGAGGGGCTCTACGTGATCGACGGCGCCGCCGTGTCGGCCAACCCCGGGGTGAACCCCTCGCTCTCGATCACGGCGATGGCCGAGCGGGCGATGTCCTTCGTCCCGAAGAAGGGCGCGGCCTGAGCCGCACCGCGCGACGCTCGCGCGCGTGGTCGTCGGTGGCGAGGAGGGGCGCTGTCCGAGCGGTCGCAAACGGCGCTCGCGCGCGAGGTCGTCGGTGGCGAGGAGGGGCGCGGCTCGAGCCGGGGCAAACGGCGCTCATGCGCGAGGTCGTCGGTGGCGAGGAGGGGCGCTGTCCGAGCGGTCGCAAACGGCGCTCGCGTCGAAAGTTGGCCCGAGCGCCCGGGGTGCGCTGAAAGGTCCTGCGTGGCCTCGATCGGCGTGTCCCTCCCGCGCAAGCTCTCGACAGAGCACACCCTCGGCGACGTGCTCGGCGCGGCCCATCGCGCGGGGCTCTCGGGTGTCCTCGAGCTCACCAACACACGCGGCCTCATCGCCGAAATCCACCTGCGCAGCGGCCTCGTCGTCGGCGCCACCGGCTCGCTCCCCGAGGGCTCGCTCCCCGAGCGGCTCGACACGATCTATCGAGAGTATGGAGACTCCCTACGATTTCGCGCGGCCACGCGCCGTGACGAGGAGCGGCTGCTCGGGCCCGAGTCCTTCTTGCACGGGCGACCGCGCGGTCGTGACGGGGGCGAGGCGCGAGAGGCGCCGCGGATCCCGACGGAGAAGCGCCGTGCCCTCGCGACCTTGGGGCTCGACCCATCCGCGACGATGGCCGAGGTCCACGCGGCGTTCCGCGCGCTCGCCAGGCGGCTCCACCCCGATCTGCATGGGCGCTCGCCCGCGCACGTGCGCGAGGCCATCTCGGCGCACTTCTCGCGCTTGTCCCACGCGTACCACGTCCTCCTCGCGTGAAGCGCGCCCTCGAGGTGCCGGCGGCGCTCGACGGGCAGCGCCTCGACCGCGTGGCGCACCTGCTCTTCGGCGTCCCGTGGTCCAAGGCGCGCGGGTGGATCTCGCGGGGCAAGCTCGACGTGGAGGGGGAGACCGTGACAGACGAGCGGCGCGTCGTGCGCGCGGGGCAGCGGCTCTCGGTCGAGGAGGAGCGCCCCGCGAAGACGTCGGGGAGGCTCTTCTCGCCCTCGGCGCTCGTCTTCGTCGACGCGGACGTCGTCGTCGTCGAGAAGCCCGCGGGGCTCTCGAGCGTGCCCTACGACGACGGCGAGAAGGACACGCTCGTCGATCGGGTGCGCGCGGCGCTGTCGCGGGACGCGCGACACAAGGGCGCGCGCGTCCAGGGCTCGCTCGGCGTCGTGCACCGGCTCGACAAGGAGACGAGCGGGCTCCTCGTCTTCGCGCGGACCCTCGAGGCGAAGCGCGCGCTCGCGGCGCAGTTTCGTGAGCACGCCGTCCATCGGCGCTACGTCGCGATCGCGCACGGCGACGTCGCGAAGGGGACGTGTCGCTCGCGCCTCGTCGCGGATCGCGGCGACGGCCTGCGCGGCTCGACCGAGCAGCGGACAGCGGGGCTCCTCGCGATCACGCACGTGCGGCCGCTCGAGCGGCTGCGGGGCGCGACGCTCGTCGAGTGTCAGCTCGAGACGGGGCGCACGCACCAGATCCGCGTTCATCTCGCCGAGGCGGGGCACCCGCTCGTCGGCGACAGGGTGTACTCGAGGGATCTGCGGCGCCTGGGCAAGGAGCTCATCCTCGCCCCGCGGGTGATGCTGCACGCGCGTGAGCTCGGCTTCGAGCACCCGCGCACCGGCCGCTTCGTCGAGTGGGAGAGCGAGCCGCCCGAGGACTTTCGCGCGGCTCGCGCGTCGCTCGTCGGCGGACGCTGACGAGCTCGTGGCGCCGTGTCGGCGCTCTCCGCGTGGGCTGCTGCCCAGGGCGGGAAGGGAGCGGGCCACTCAGCTCGCTTGAGCGCTCGCGCGAGGCGCGGTACCATGCGCCGGATGCGCCCAGAGAAGATCGTCGCTCGCCTCGTCCTCCTCGTCCTCCTTGCCCTCCCCGTGGGCGCGCTCGGGGCGATGGGCTGCTGCCGCTCCGGGTCGAGCTCGACGTTGAGCTCATCGTACGCGGTCGGTGACGCCGTGGACGTGCAATGGGGAGGCAAGTGGTGGAAGGGCCAGATCCTCGAGAGCCGTGGCGGCGGACAGTACAAGATCCACTACGTAGGCTGGGCGTCGTCCTGGGATGAGGTCGTCCCATCCTCGCGTCTCCGGCGGCCCACCGGCACCGCCGAGCAGCGCGGCCTCTCGAAGTGAGCCGAGCGCCGCGTGGCGGCGCGCGTCGCTCGCCCATCCCGCGGCGCCTGCGCCTCGAAGGACGCACACGCCGTCCTCGCGTGGGTTGTCCGAGCGAGCCAAGCGGAGACCCATCCATGGCGCGTGTCTCGAAGGCCGCATGCGCTGTCCTCGCCCGCGCACGCCGCCCGCGTCGCCCCTGGGCGGGGTGAGGTCGGCGCGTGGCCGTCAGAGCGCAGAGCGGGGGGCGCGCGTGGGGGACGCCCGGCGCGCGGCCACGAGGACCGCGTCTCGCGGCGCGAGGACGCCCGCGCCCTGGAGCCGACGCGGGACCCCTCGCAAGGGGCGAGCGGTCTCGAGCAGGATGCCGCGCGCCTCGTCCGGCGTGAGCGCCCCATGCACCTCGAGCATCTGCGCGAGGACGGCCGTCGTGATCGGCGCGGCGAAGGACGTCCCCTCGACCTCTTTGTAGTGGCTCGAGAGGTACCGCTCTTGCCGGATGCGCTCAGCGAGCGCGTCGACGAGCGACGTGTCGCGGCTCGCTCCACGGAAGCGATCCTCGACCTCGCGCTCCTCTTCGATGCCGAGCAGCCGGAAGAGCGCGGACGCCTCGCGTGCCTGGAGCGTGCCGGGCAGCATCGGCGCCGGGAGGAGGACGGCGGGCGCGACGAGATCCGGCTTGCCCCCGCCGTGGCTCGAGCTCTCCCACACTGTGTCGTCGCTCGTGTCGCGGGTGTTCCCGTCCGAGATCCCTCCGACGGTGAGCGCGAGCTTCGATGAGCCCGGGAGCTCTGGAGGCGCCGTGGGATCGTTGCCGGCGGCGGCGACGACGAGGACCGACGCGGCCGCGAGCGCCTCGAGCGCGGCCTCGACGCGGCGCCGATCGGGGTCGTCCGGTGAGACGCCGAGCGAGACATTGACGACGCGCACCGAGAGCTCCGGGTGGTGCAGCACGAACTCGAGCGCCCGGGCGACGTGGAGCCCCCGGATCCTGCCGCTCGGATCCGAGGCCTTGACGAGCACGACCTCGGCCGACGACGCGGGCCCATGGAACCTGCCCCCCGACAGGTAGCCGCTCCCGGCGGCCATGGCCGTCGTCATGGTCCCGTGCCACGCGCTCGGGTTGGGTGTGAAGAACTCGCCGGGGGTGGGGCTGTCCTGGGTGACGTCGGCGTAGGTCTTGATGCGCCTCTCGGGGTAGAGGAGATCCGGGTGCGCGTAGAAGCCCGAGTCGACGAAGGCGATGGTGACGCCGCGCCCGGTCGCGTCGGGGTAGAGCTCGAGCCGCTCGGCGAGCGACAGCACGGCGGGGCGCCGCGAGAGGGGGGTCATGCGTCGAGGGTCGCGATCACGTCGGGAGGGAACGGGCGGGGGCTCATGGAATGGTCGACGCACGCGAGCCGCGTCGAGCCGGTGGTGAGGAGATCGCCGGACGGGCCAAAGATCCGATAGCCGAACCGCACCGTGACGCGCGTCCGCTCGAGCACACGCGTCTCCAGCGTGAGCACGTCGTCGAAGCGCGCCGGGCGTTTGTACTGCAGCTCGGCGTCGATCACCGGGAGGTGGATCCCACGCTTCTCCCAATCTCCATACAAGACGCCCGCCTCGCGGAGCCAATCGACCCGCCCCACCTCGAAGTACCGGACATACTCTGCGTGGTGGACGATCCCCATCAGATCGGTCTCGCAGAAGCGCACGCGGAGCTCCGAGCGCGTGACGCGCCCGGCGTCACAGGGGCGATCCATGAGTCTTCTCGAGGGTGATGGCCCAGGGGGTCGTCACGATCCCGCAGCGATCGGAGTGCGCCTCCGCCGTCTTCGCGACGGGCTCGTACCCGGGCGCGACGACGTCGATGGCCGCCGCGCCGTCCGTCCAGAGCGCGCAGACGAGCGACGTGGCCCCCGAGCCCAAGGTCTCCAGGTGACAGAAGGCCACCTTGGGCGAGGCGGGCAGCGCGCCGGGATCGATGGTCTCGGCGCCGCCGCCGAACGTGATGGTCAGCTTCGTGCCCTCGGGCAGGGGCGCTCCGTCCCGCGTCGCGAGCGAGAGGGAGAAGGCCGGCTTGGGGTAGCCGCACTCGTCGGGAGCCGGCTCGTTCGCGCACCCGGCGGTGAGGACGAGGCCGGAGAGCCCGAGGAGGGCGAGTGGGGCTCGCATCAGCGAGCGTCGCATACCACGCGCCCCGCGGGGGCGCTCGGTCAGCGCGCCGCGACGCGGACGAGGCGGATCGAGCGCTCGTGGCCGAGGATCCGGGACCCGCGTGCGCCGCGGGGGCGCTCGGTCAGCGCGCCGCGACGCGGACGAGGCGGATCGAGCGCTCGTTGCCGATGTCCCACTTCATCGTGCCTTCGCCGGTGACGGTGAAGGTCGTCTCGTCCCGCTGTCCATCGGGTCGCTCGATGTGGACCGTGAGCCGGTTGCCGCTGGTCCGCGCGACGCGGAAGGTCCCGGTGCGCGGCTCCTCGGCGGGGACGGCGACTGTCAGCTTGTCCCCACGGAACTCGAGGCTCGTCGATCGCACCCACCCGGTCGCGCGCTCCTGCTGGCTCGGCGGGATGTTGTCGATGGACTCACCGGTCCACTTGCCCGAGAGGCGTTCGCCGGGACCCTTCGAACATCCGAAGGCCAGCATCGAGAGGGAGGCGAGGGTCAGGATGGCGAGGCGGTGGGTCATGGCGGCGGGCTCCTTGGGGGCTTCGAATCGTACGGGTAGGTGAATGTAGGATACAAACAACCTGCTCAAGAAGACGGAGGCTCGCGTGAGCCCGAGCGCGGGCGTGGGAGCGGCGCCGCCGCGTACCGAAGCGAGGCTCCGGGCTGGCGTCACGGCGCGATGGACTTCCGTCGAGCGTGCGCAGCCGTGAAGACTCGCCTGACGAGACGCGGGAGACGAGAGGGCTGGCCTCACGGCGCGATGGACTCCCGTCGAGCGTGCGCAGCCGTGAAGACTCGCCTGACGAAACGCGGTAGAATGTGCGGCATCTGCATGCGCGCGCTCCTGGCTACCGCCCTCTCGATCTGCTTCGTCGCCTGTGCTGGCGGCGCCGATGACACGCAGGACGCCACCGATCCAGTGGGAGAGGGCGGCGCCGCGGGCGTGGCCGGTGGAGGCGCGGGGACCGGCGGCTCGGGGGCGTCCGGCTCGCCGACCGCAGGGACGTCGGGGCAGAGCGCAGGCAGCGGGGGGGTGTCCGGGCAGAGCGGGGGGACCGGAGGCGCGACCGCAGGCAAGGGTGGTGCGCCTGGTGGTCAAGGGGGCGCGCCCGGCGGTCAGGCCGGCGCGGCGGCTGGCAAGGGCGGCGCGTCGGGCGGCGGTGCGGCAGGTCAGGGCGGCGCGGCCGCGGGCAAGGGCGGCGCCGCGGGCGCTCCTGGAGGGCAAGGCGGCGCGGGCGGTAGCGCCGGCGGATCGGGTGGCCCGAACTGCGACCACAAGGGCCCAGGCTGCAACCCGCCCGACTCGCTCGGGGAGGTGAAGGGCGACAACGGCTCGGACGTCCTCAACGCGACGGACACGAAGGGGAGGTGGTTGTCGGTGAACGTGCACGAGGACTCGGGCCTCAGCAAGAGCCTCAGCGTGAGGGCCGACGTGAAGAGCCCGCCCGGAATGAAGTTCGAGACGTACCTCTACTGGCTAGAGAAGGGCGGCGTGTGCCCAGGCAAGCTCATCGGCCAGCCCGACGCGAGCGGCACGTCGAAGGCGTCGTGGTCGGACACCTTCGGCATCGACGACGATCGCATCATCCTCGTCGAGGTCCGGTACGTGTCGGGCGACTCGTGCACGGATTCGTGGGCGCTCACGGTCTCCGGCAACAAGTTACCGGCGTGGACGCGATCGAGGTCGCCGTCCGTGAGCACCTCCCCATCGTCGGCACGGTGGCGGCGAGTCTTCGCCGCGATCTGCGGCTCCCGAGCGGGGTCGGCGATGAGCTCGAGTCGGCGGGGCGTGAGGGGCTCGTGCGCGCGGCCCAGCGGTTCGATCCCTCGCGCGGTGTGCCGTTCGGCGCGTTCGCGTACCACCGCGTGCGCTGGGCGATGCTCGACTCGCTGCGCCACGAGTCCGAGCTGCCACGCCGGATCCACCAGCGGCTCATGCTCGTCCGCTCCGCGGCGCGCGCGGGCGAGGCGGCGACGGAGGAGCTCGCGGGCGGCCCGAGATCCCCGGAAGACGCCCATGATCTGCTCGCGCGCCACCTCGCGGGGATGGCGACGGCGATGGGGGTCGGGCTGCTCGCGCTGCCTGCTTCGGACGACGCCGAGCCCGAGTTCGTCGACCCGTCGCTCTCACCGGAGGAGCTCGCCTTGCGGAAGAACCTCGGCGAGGTCGTGACGCGCATCGCGGCGGAGCTCCCGCCGCCGCAAGGCGCGCTGCTCCGCGCGCACGCCTTCGAGGATCGCTCGCTCGAGGACATGGCGGCCGAGCATGGCATCTCGAAGTCGTGGGCGTGTCGGCAGCTCGGTCGCGCGCTCGATGCGGTGCGGTCGCGGCTCGCGGAGTGATGGGCGCGCGGCGCGGTCGTGTGTGGGCCGCTCGGCGGCGCGGTCGCCGTCGGCGTGGTGAGCGCGCAGCTCGCAGGCAGAGGGAGCTCCGGCGCGGGGGTGTTTCGCGCGGCCGGGGTCTGACCTAGGCTCGCCGAGAGCCCCGGCATGGTCGCGCACTCCTCGGACGTCCTGGTCATCGGCAGCGGCATCGCGGCGCTGACGTTCGCGCTCCGCGCCGCCGAGTACGCGAGCGTCTTCATCGTCACGAAGCGCGAGGCCGACGAGTGCAACACGCGGTACGCCCAGGGCGGCGTCGCGGCCGTGCTCGGCGCTGGTGACACCGCGGCGTCTCACGTCGACGACACCCAGATCGCGGGCGCGGGCCTCTGTCACGAGGTCGTCGTCGAGCTGTGCGTCCAGGAGGGCCCAGAGCGCGTCCGTGCGCTCATCGAGCGTGGGGTCCGGTTCGACCACAAGGGCGACGCCCTCGACCTCACGCTCGAGGGCGGCCACAGCGCCCGCCGCGTGGCCCACGCGGGCGACATCACGGGACGCGAGATCGAGCGGGCGCTGCTCGAGGGCGCGCGCGCCCACCAGAACATCCGGCTCTTCGAGCACCACATGGCCGTCGATCTGGTCGTCGCGTCGAAGTACGGCGGCCCCGATCGCTGCACCGGCGCCTACGTCCTCGACACCGAGCGCGGCGAGGTCGAGACCTTCCTCGCGAAGGCGACCGTCCTCGCCACCGGCGGCGCCGGCAAGGTCTACCTCTACACGTCGAACCCGGACGTCTCGACCGGCGACGGCATCGCGATGGCGTACCGGGCGGGCGCCGAGGTCGCGAACATGGAATTCTACCAGTTCCATCCGACCTGTCTCTTCCACCCGAAGGCGAAGAACTTCCTCATCAGCGAGGCGCTGCGCGGCGAGGGCGGGATCCTGCGCCTGCCGACGGGCGAGGCCTTCATGAAGCGGCACGATCCCCGCGCCGATCTCGCGCCGCGCGACGTCGTCGCGAGGGCGATCGACTTCGAGATGAAGCGCACCGGCTCGGAGCACGTCCTGCTCGACATGACGCGCGAGCCGGCGTCCTACCTGCGCGAGCGCTTCCCCAACATCCACGCCGAGTGCCTGCGCTTCGGCATCGATCTCACGAGCGAGCCCATCCCGGTCGTCCCGGCGGCGCACTATCTCTGCGGTGGCATCACGTCCGATCTCCACGGGCGCACCACGGTGCCCGGGCTCTTCGCGATCGGCGAGTGCGCCTGCACCGGGCTCCACGGCGCCAACCGCCTCGCGTCGAACTCGCTCCTCGAGGGGCTCGTCTTCGGTCACCGCGCGGCGAACAAGCTCGAGCTGATGCTGCCGAAGCTGCGCGAGGCGCCCGTGCCGGACGTGCCGGGCTGGATGACGGGCAACGCCGTGCTCTCGGACGAGGCCGTCGTCGTGTCACAGAACTGGGACGAGCTCCGCCGCCTGATGTGGAACTACGTCGGGATCGTGCGCTCCGAGAAGCGCCTCGAGCGCGCCGCGCGCCGCATCTCGGTGCTCAAGGAGGAGATCCAGCGCTACTACTGGGACTACTTCGTGACGCGTGATCTGCTCGAGCTCCGCAACATCGCGACCGTCGCCGAGCTGGTGGTCGAGTGCGCGCGCGCGCGGCGCGAGAGCCGCGGGCTGCACTTCACCCTGGACTACCCCTCGCCGAGCGACGACTTCCTCTCCGACACCGTCACGAAGCGCGGCGTCCCCGCGCACCTCCGTGGCCGCGCCGCCTGAGCGGACCTGACGATGCACGGCGATCACGACGACGAGCGGCCCGAGGGTGAGGGCCCGACGAGCGCCCCGCTCCACCCCTGGCTCGCCGGGCTGTGGGCGACGGGCGTGCTCTTCGTCGCGGCGCTCTTGATGGGCGTCATCGGCTCGGTGCGCCCGGACTCGCGCGATCCGGTCCTGGGGCACGCCGCCTTCGCGCTCGCGATCCTCCTCGGGATCTTCGGCGTGCTCCGCGTTCACGCGCCCACCCGAGAGCTCGCCGCCTCGCTCGCGCTCCGCCCCTCGGCAGTCCTCGCGTTCGGCCTCGCTGCGGTCGCGGGGCTCGCGCTCGTGGCCGTGGACGACTGGGTCTTCGGGCTCATCGCGCGCCTCTTCCCGCTGTCCGACGAGGAGAAGCAGCTCTTCTCGTCGGCGCCCGTGTTCGCCGGGCGGATCCACGAGGGCGTGTATGTGATCTTCGCGGTCGCGCTGTCCCCGGCGTTCGAGGAGCTCTTCTTCCGTGGAGCGCTCCAGACCGGGGTCCGGCGCCACGGGGCGAGCGTGGCCATCGTCTCGTGCGGGCTCGCGTTCGGGCTCTTCCATGTCTTCGGGGGCCTGCGCTACGTCCTCGTGGCCTCCGTCGCGGGGCTCGTCCTGGGGGCGCTCCGCGAGCTGTCGGGCTCGTCGCTCGTCTCGCTCACGGCGCACATCGTGACCAACGGCGTCCAGGTGTTCCTCGTGCTCGCCGGCTTCGGCGAGTCGTCCGTCGGGCACACGCTCGGCGCGATCTCGTGTGCCGCCGTCTTGCTCGTGCTCGGGGCGCTCGCCCTCCTGTCTCGCCGGAGCGCGCGGATCCAGGCCTCCCGCGCGGAGGATCTCGCGTGACGCGGCTCGGGATCTGCCTCGCCGGCGGCGGC
>CAYNEK010000051.1:18392-27481 GCA_964396175.1 uncultured Polyangiaceae bacterium
AGCGCGCGGATCCAGGCCCCCCGCGCGGAGGATCTCGCGTGACGCGGCTCGGGATCTGCCTCGCCGGCGGCGGCATCCTGTCTCGCCGGAGCGCGCGGATCCAGGCCCCCCGCGCGGAGGATCTCGCGTGACGCGGCTCGGGATTTGCCTCACCGGCGGCGGCATCTCCGGCGCAGCCTTCCAGATCGGCGCGCTCGCGGCGCTCCACGACGCGGGGGTCCGGGGGTTCGACGTCCACGTCGGCGTCGGCGCGGGGGCGAGCGTCGCTGCGGGGCTCGCGTGCGGCGCGAGCGTCGAGCGACTGTACAGGGCGTTCCTCGATCCGGCGGACGACTACTTCTCGCTCGAGCGGCGCCACATCCTCGATCTCGACACCGAGGCGCTCGGGCGGGCTGGCGCGGCGCTCGTGCGCGCGCTCCGGCACGGCGCGGCGAGCTTCGTCGGCAAGGCGCCCGTCCCCGCGAGCGTCCTCGAGGAGCTCGATCGACTGTACGACGTCTTGCCGCCCGGGCTCTTCTCGCTCGAGGCCTACGAGCAGTTCTTCGGTGAGTGTCTGTTCCGGCGGGGGCTGCCGAGCGGCTTCTCTGCGCTCGCGACGACGCTCTTGCTCCCGGCGTACGACATCGACTCCGGCGAGCGGATCGTCTTTGGGCGGGCGCCGCTCGCGCACGTGCCGATCCCGCGTGCGGTGTGCGCCGCGTCGGCGATGCCGCTCTTCCACACCCCGGTGCAGGTCGGCGATCGCTTCTTCCTCTCGGGCACGACGGGCGCGGTCGCGCACGTCGACGTCGCGCTCTCCGCCGGCGCCGAGTCGGTCCTCGTGCTGAACCCGCTCGTCACGCACAAGCTCGGCGGCGCCGTGCCCACGGGCCACGGGCGGCGTCGCTCGTTGCGCGACAAGGGCATGATGGCGATCTTCGATCAAGCGATCCGCATCGCGGCGACGCGACGGTTCGACGAGCGCATCGGGCTGCTCGGGGACGCCGCCTCGCGCGTCGTGGTCCTCTCGGCCGATCCGAGCTTCGCGTCGCTCTTCTTGGCGAGCCCTGGCGACACCAAGAGCCGCCGCGAGCTCCTCGAGCACGCGTACAGGACGACGAGGGATCGCGTCCCCGAGCTCCTCCACGATCACCCCGAATTCGCGCGGGGTGGCGGGTGATCCCGACCCGCCGCGCCGCGCTCGGCGCGCTCTTCGCCCTCACGCTCCCGGCCTGCACGAAGAAGTACGCCGTGGGCGACGAGGTGCTCGTCGAGTGGGAGGGCGCGGACTACCCGGCGTCGATCGTCGCGGTCGAGGGCTCGGCGCGCTACCGCGTGCACTTTCAGGGGTACGATCCGATGTGGGACGAGAGCGTGCCGCTCTCGCGCGTCCGCGGCCGCCTGAGGGAGAAGGTGACGAACCCTCCTCCGCCTCCAGCGAAGGTCCGCGCGCGGATGGCGCAGGGCAACAAATCCCAGGTGTCGCTCTTCAAGCTAGGCGATCGCGTGCGGGTCGACTGGAAGGGCACCGTCTACCCTGCGGTGATCGTCGCGGTGCTCGGCAACGAGCGCTACCGCGTCCACTACGAGGGCTACGACGCGAACTGGGACGAGAACGTCGAGGTCTCGCGCATCCAGCGCCGCTGAGTCGCGCTCGCGAAGGAGAGCCACGCGCTCGCGCGCTCGCGAAGGAGAGCCACGCGCTCGCGCGCTCGCGAAGGAGAGCCACGCGCTCACGCGCTCGCGAAGGAGAGCCACGCGCTCGCGCTCGCGAAGGAGAGCCACGCGCTCGCGCTCGCGAAGAAGAGCCTCGCGTCGGCGAGGAAGAGCGTCGCACCGCGCTAGCGAGGAAGAGCACCACGCTCTCGCGGAGGACCGTGCCGTGAACCTCGTGGGGCGCGGCGGTTCGCGCCCTCGAGAAGCCAAAATCAGGTCCACATCACCACGTTTCCCCACTTTGTGATCGAGCGATTGACAGCGTCGATCCTGGCCATCTTGCCAAGCATACCTACATTTGCGCACCTGAACGATCCGCTGAATTTTACGCTTGATGTTGACGATCGAGCCATCAGGCGCGTAGCTTCGCTCATGAAGTGGGGAAAAGTGGTGAACCACTTTTCCAGGCGAAGAGACCATGTTCCGAGGACAGTTCCCGCACGCGATGGATCAGAAGGGCCGAGTCGCCCTTCCGGCTCGCTATCGCGAGGCGCTCGTCGCCGCTGGCGAGGACAAGGTCGTCGTCACGCGCTCGCTCTCGGACACGTGCCTCGACGTCTTCTCCATGAAGCGCTGGGAGGAGTTCGAGCAGAAGGTCGCGGCGCTCCCTCAGTTCGATCCCAACGTCACCAAGCTCCGCCGCCTGTACGTCTCGGCGGCGGTCGACTGTGAGCTCGACGGGCAGGGGCGCATCCTCATCCCGCCGGCGCTGCGCCAGTTCGCCAAGCTCGAGAAGAGCGTCTTCTGGGCCGGTATGACCCACAAGGCCGAGCTGTGGGACGAACAGGCCTGGCGCGCGGTGAACGAGGCCCACGTCATCGACACCGCGCTCCTGCACTCGCTCGGAGCCGAGCTGAAGCTATGAGCCGCGCCGGATACGCCTTCCGCATCCAGCCGCGGCTCTCCGACCTCGACGAGGAAGAGACGATGACCGAGCCACGTGAGGCGTTCGTCCATGAGACCGTGCTCCGACACGAGGTCGTGCGCCTCGTCGAGCCTGGCGAGGGCACCTACGTCGACGTCACGCTCGGAGGGGGCGGTCACGCCGAGGCGCTCCTCGAGGCGTCCCCCGCAGCGCGCGTCATCGGGATGGATCGAGATCCGCGCGCGCTCGCTCACGCGAAGGAGCGGCTCGCGCGCTTCGGCGCGCGGTTCGTCGCCGAGAAGGCGACCTTCCTCGAGGTGTCCGAGGTGCTCTCCTCCCTCTCCGTGCGTGAGCCGGCGGGGATCGTCGCGGACCTCGGGATCTCGTCCCCGCAGATCGACGATCCGTCCCGAGGCATGAGCTTCCTCGGCCTCGGGCCGCTCGACATGCGGATGGACCCGACGACGGGCGAGAGCGCGCTCGAGCTCATCCACCGCCTCGATCAGGACGAGCTCGCGAACGTCATCTACCGCTACGGAGAGGAGCGGCGCTCGCGCAGCATCGCGCGCAGCATCAAGCGGCTTGTCGCCGCCGGGGAGCTCGAGACGACGCACGATCTCCGCCGCGCGGTCATCAACGCCGTCGGCCCGCACCGCGCCGGCGGCGTCGATCCGGCGACGCGCACCTTCCAGGCGATCCGCATCGCCGTGAACGAAGAGCTCGACCAGCTCGAGGCGCTCCTCGCGTCGGCGCGGACGCTGCTCCCCGAGGGGGGACGCCTCGCGGTGATCTCGTTCCACTCGCTCGAGGACCGGCTCGTGAAGCGCGCCTTCCAGGACCGCGCCGCGTGGCAGCCGCTCACGAAGAAGCCGGTCGTGCCGACGGACGAGGAGCAGGCGAAGAACCGGCGCTCCCGCAGCGCGAAGCTCCGCGTCGCCGAGCGGCTCGGCGCGCACGTGGACGATCCGTGGGAGCTCACGCCGAGGTCGACGACGCGCCTCCAGACCGTCCCCGCGCGCGAGGAGGACGGCGACGGATGAAGGGCCACCACCGGCCGTTCCTCGTCCTCTGGACGCTCGCCGTCGCGGCCAGCGTGCTCGCCTTCGTCGTGCACCTCGGGCTCCGCGGCAAGACCATGGCCCTCGCGTACGAGCTCGGGCAGAAGCGCGCGGAGCAGGCTCGGCTCCGCGAGGTGCGGCGCGTGCTCGAGCTGGAGGTGGCGAGCTACAAGACCCCACAGCGCGTGGAGATGGTGGCGAGGACGGTCCTCGGTATGGAACCTCCATCCCCCGAGCGCATCGTCGCGATCGAGCCCGCGCCCCGCGCCGACGCGGCGCCCGCGACCTCGCAGGCGGGGCGGCCCGCCGTCGCGCAGCGGGGCGTCTCGCCGCCCCCAGGCGGCGTCGTGGCGCCCCCGGCGCCCACCGCGACCGAGCTCCTCGCGCCACGCATCACCCCGCCGAAGCACGCTGGCCCCGGAGAGGAGCCGCCCCCATGAAGAACCTCGACCCCGCGCGAGCCAAGTGGATCCGGCGCAGGATGGGCGCGGTGTGCGGCTTGATGGGGCTCACCTGCGGCATGCTCGTGACGGGGGCGTACCGCGTGCAGGTCGAGGACCACGCGGACTGGCGCGATCTCGCCGAGGCGCAGCGACAGCGGCGCATGCACGTCGCGCCGAAGCGCGGCACGATCCACGATCGCAACGGCGTCGCGCTCGCCGCGAGCGTCGAGGTCCCGAGCGTGTCCTCGGACGCGCACGAGATGTTCCGTGGCGTCGAGGACCGCGCCTTCCCCGCGCGCCTCCGCGAGGTCTCGACGCTCGTCGCGCGCGCCCTCTCGCTCGAGGTCGCCGAGGTCGAGGCGAAGCTGAAGCCGCGCCGCCGCTTCGTCTGGCTGAAGCGGCGCGTCTCGGCCGAGGAGGTGCAGCGCGTGCGGGACCTCGGTGATCCACGGAAGACGGCGAACCCGGTCCGGGGCCTCCAGGTCGAGGGCGAGGGCAAGCGCTACTACCCGAACCGCGAGCTCCTCGCGCCGCTCCTCGGCTTCGTCGCCCCCGACGGCGAGGGCAAGGAGGGGCTCGAGCTCGCGATGGAGGACGAGCTGCGCGGCCACGTCGAGGAGGTGAAGGGCCTGCGCGATCGCACCGGGCGGCTGCTCTTCGCCGAGGGCGTCCCCAACGAGAAGGCCCTCCAAGGACACTCGATCTACCTCTCGATCGATCAGGGGATCCAGTACTTCGCGGAGCAGGAGCTCGACACGGCGATCCGCACCTTCGAGGCGCTCGGGGGCAGCATCGTCGTCGTCGATCCGGCGACGGGGGACATCCTCGCGCTCGCCTCGGGCCCCGGGTACAACCCGAACGACTACGGCGCGAGCGCGCCCGAGAACCGCCGCAACCGCGCGATCCTCGATCGCTTCGAGCCCGGCTCGACGATGAAGATCTTCACCGTCTCGGCGGCGCTCGCGGCCGGGAGCCTCACCCCGACGCAGAAGGTCTACTGCGAGAAGGGCAACTGGGCCGTCGACAACGTGGTGATCCACGACACCCACGTCTCCGAGTGGCTCGTGCCGACCCAGATCCTCGCCGTGTCGTCCAACATCTGCTCGGCGAAGATCGGCATCGAGCTGGGCGAGCGGAAGCTCTACGAGGCCCTCCGGCGCTTCGGGTTCGGCGAGCCGACGGGCGTGCCGCTCCCCGGCGAGGCGACCGGCGTCCTCCGCTCGCGTGGGCGCCCGTGGGTGCAGGTCGAGACCGCGGCGGCGAGCTTCGGTCAAGGCGTCTCGGTGACGAGCCTGCAGCTCGCGATGGCGACGGCCGCGGTCGCGAACGGCGGCAAGCTGATGGAGCCCATCCTCGTCCGGAGGGTCACCGATGGCGCGGGCAACGTCGTGCGGGAGGCCGCCCCGAAGGTGCGCCGCGAGGTCATCCCCGCGCACGTCGCGAAGGCGATGAGTGAGATGCTCGTCGCGGTCACCGAGGGCGAGGGGACCGGCGTCGAGGCGGCGCTCACCGGCTTCAAGGTCGCGGGCAAGACGGCGACCGCGCAGAAGGCGGATCCCGAGTCGGGGCGCTACACGCAGGATCGGTTCACCTCGTCCTTCATGGGCTTCGTCCCGGCGGACAAGCCGCGCCTCGTCATCGTGGTCGTCCTCGACGAGCCGATGGTGACCCACGCGGGCGGCTCCGTGGCGGCCCCGGCCTTCCGGCGCGTCGCCGAGTTCTCGCTGCGGTACCTCGGGCTGAAGCCGGCCGGGACCAAGGAGACGCCGCTCTCCGAGGTCGCGCAGGCCGCCGAGCCTCTGGCGTCGGCGAAGCCCGCGGGCTCGGGCGCGCCGTGGAAGACCAAGGCCCCCGAGGCGGTCGCGGTGCTCCCGGCCGACGTCCCGCCCCCGCCCACCGCGACGGGCACCTCGATCGTCCCGACCCTCGTCGGGCTCTCGTCGCGCGAGGCCCTGCGCGCCGTCGTGCGCTACGGTCTCGTCCCCGATCTCCGGGGGCACGGCGTCGCGGCGAGGCAGGAGCCCGCGCCCGGGAAGGTCGTCCCTCTCGGGACCTCCGTCCAGATCTTCTTCGAGCCACCGACCTAGCCGCGGATGCCGCCCCTCGAGCTCTCCGAGCTGGTGCACCGTGTCGAGGGCGCTCGACGGACGGGCGGTGACGTCATGGTCGGCGACGTGTACCAGGATACGCGGAGGCTCGTCCCGGGCGCGCTCTTCGTCGCGCGGCGGGGGCAGAAGGTCGACGGCCGCGCGCTCGTCCCCGAGGCGCTCGGGCGTGGTGCGGTCGCCGTGCTCGCGGCCGAGGAGATCGACGGCGTCCCGACGCTGGTCGTCCCCGACGTCGAGCGCGCCGTCGGGCCGGTCGCGCACGAGGTGTACGGGCGACCCTTCGAGCGGCTCGCCGCGCTCGGCGTCACCGGCACCAACGGGAAGACCACGACGGTGAACCTCGTGCGGCAGCTGCTCGAGGCGCTGGGCGAGCGGGCGGCGTCGCTCGGGACCCTCGGGATCACCTTCGGCGGGCGCACGGTGCCGGGCGCGCACACGACCCCCGAGGCCGACGATCTCGCGCGCGCGGGGCGCGACCTCGTCGCTGAGGGCGCCACCCACGTGGCCATGGAAGTGTCGAGCCACGCCCTCGCCCTCGGGCGGGTCCTCGGCGTCCACTTCCGCGTCGCCGCCTTCACCAACCTCACCCACGATCACCTCGACTTCCACGGGACGATCCATGCGTACGGCGAGGCCAAAGCCCGGCTCTTCACCGAGCTCCGCCCGGACGTATCCGTTTTCCATACGGGCGATCCCTTCGGCCGTGGCCTCGTCGCGCGTGCCTCGGGGCGCGTCGTCACCGTGGCCACGGGCGACCCTCGCGCGACGCTCTCGGCGCACGACGTCGTCCTCGACGAGCGCGGCATCCGCTGCGTCGTCCGTGGGCCGGACGGGGAGGCCGGGCTCAGCTCGGCCCTCGTCGGCGCCCACAACCTCGAGAACCTCCTCGTGGCGCTCGGGATCGCGCTCGGGCTCGGCGTGGATCTCGAGCGTGCGACCGAGGCGCTCGGGCGCGCGTGCTCCGTCCCGGGGAGGCTCGAGCGCGTCAGCGGCGAGGAGGACGACGTCCTCGTGCTGGTCGACTACGCGCACACGCCGGACGCGCTCGCGCGCGCGCTCGCGGCGGTGCGGCGGGTTTCGCCCGGGAGGCTCACCTGCGTCTTCGGCTGCGGCGGCGATCGCGATCCCGTGAAGCGCGCGCCGATGGGTCGCGCCGCCGCGCTCGGCGCCGACGTCCTCTTCATCACCAACGACAACCCGCGCACCGAGGACCCGACGCGCATCGCGCAAGCGGTCGCGCTCGGCGTCGAGGAGGCGGGCCAGCCGTACGTGATCGAGCTGGATCGCGCGCGGGCGATCGAGCGCGCGGTGGTGGGCGCCGCGCCCGGGGACGTCGTCCTCGTCGCCGGCAAGGGGCACGAGCCGTACCAGATCGTGGGCACGGAGACGCGCGCCTTCGACGATCGGGACGAGGGGCGGAGGGCGCTCGCCCTGCGGAGGGCGCGCTGATGGCGACCGCGATCCCAGTCAACACCGCGAGCTTCTCCGTCGACGAGATCGTGCGCGCGACGGGCGCCTCGATCGTCGTCCGCGGCGCGACGCACGTCGGCCACGTCTCGACCGACTCTCGCGCGGTCGGCGCGGGAGGGCTCTTCGTCGCGCTCTCGGGCGAGCGACACGACGCGCACGACTTCTTGCCCTCGCTCCAGGAGCGGCAGCTCGGTGCGGTCCTCGTGTCGAGGCGGGACGTCGTAGCGCCGCCGGGAGCGACCGTCCTCCTCGTCGACGACACGACGCGCGCGCTCGGTGCCCTCGCGCGACTGCACCGAGATCGTTGGGGGGGGCGGGTCGTCGCGATCACGGGCTCGGCCGGCAAGACGACGACGCGCCGCGCGGCGGCGGCGCTCCTCGCGGGGGGAGGGCGCCGTGTCCACGCCTCGAGCGGCAACCTGAACAACCTCGTCGGCGCACCGATGGTGCTCCTCGGGCTCACCGCGGCGCACGACACGGCCGTCGTCGAGCTCGGCACCTCGGCGCCGGGCGAGATCGCGCGCCTGGCCGAGCTTGCCCGCCCGGACCTCGGCGTACTCACGCTCGTCGCGCTCGCCCACGCGAGCGGACTCGGGTCGCTCGACGAGATCGAGCGTGAGAAGGGCGCGCTCCTCCGTGCGCTCGGCGAGGGTGCCCAGGCGGTCGTCAACGCCGACGATCCGCGCGCTCGCGCCGCCGTGCGCGCTTCGCGCGCGACGCCTGTCCTCTATGGGCACGCCACGGACGCCGACGTCCGGATCGTCTCGCGCGCCCCTCGCGGCGTCTCGGGCTCGACGCTCGAGCTCGCGGTCGGCTCCCGCTCGCTCGTGGTCGAGACGCCGCTCCTCGGTCGCGCCGGGGCGCTCGCGACGGCGGCGGCGGTGGCGATCTGCCGCGCGGAACTTGGCCATCTCCCCGACGCCCAGGCGATCTCCGGCGCGCTCCTGCCCCTCGGCGCCGAGGCGACCTCACGCCTCACCGCCACCCTGCTCTCCCAAGACATCGTGCTCATCGACGACAGCTACAACGCCAACCGCGCGTCCATGGAGTCCAGCATCGAGGCCGCGTCCGAGCTCGCGGCCGCGCGCGCGGCGCGCCTCGTCCTCGTCCTCGGCGAGATGAAGGAGCTAGGCGCCGCGTCCGCCGGCGAGCACGCCGCCGTCGGTCGCGCGGCGGCCGCGGCGAGTCCTGGGCTCGTCGTCGCCGTCGGAGGCGCCGCGCGCGGGATCCTCGACGAGGTGCCGGGGAGGTTCGGCGAGGACGCCGCGGCCGCCGCCGCCGCGCTCCTCGAGGCGCTCCGTCCGGGAGACGTCGTCCTCGTGAAGGGCTCGCGCTCGGTCGGCCTCGAGCGGGTCGTCTCGGCGGTCACGGCGCGGTTCGCGCCCGTGGGAGGCGCCGCGTGATCGACGCGCTCTCGCTCTGCGACCTCGGAGCCCGGTTCCTCGACCAG
>CAYNEK010000051.1:27581-32691 GCA_964396175.1 uncultured Polyangiaceae bacterium
GGTCGAGCGGGAGGTGCCGCGTGAGCTGCGCGCGCTCGCTCCACGCCGGGGGAGCTCGGATCGCCTCGCGGGTCGAGCGGGAGGCGCCGCGTGAGCTGCGCGCGCTCGCTCCACGCCGGGGGAGCCCGGTTCCTCGATCAGGGTCGAGCGGGAGGTGCCGCGTGAGCTGCGCGCGCTCGCTCCACGCCGGGGGAGCCCGGTTCCTCGACCAGGGTCGAGCGGGAGGCGCTGCGTGATCTACGAGCTCCTCTTCCCGTACCGGAACGCGAGCCCCTGGCTGAGCTTCCTGAACCTCCTCAGGTACATCCCCTTCCGCGTGATCATGGCGACGATGAGCGCGATGCTCATCTCGTTCTTCTTGGCGCCGTGGTTCATCCGGCAGCTCCAGACGAAGCAGATCGGGCAGGTGGTGCGCGAGGAGGGGCCCGAGTCCCACCGCGTGAAGGCCGGGACGCCCACCATGGGCGGCGCGCTCATCCTGGTCTCGCTCCTCGTCCCGACGATCCTCTGGGCCGATCTGCAGAACCCCTTCATCCTCGCGACGGCTGCCGTCACGGCGGGGTACGGCGTCATCGGCTACCTGGACGACTACCTGAAGATCAAGTTCCGCACGCCGGGTGGGCTCGCGGGGCGCTACAAGCTCACGGGGCAGGTCGTCGTCGGCGGCGCGGCGCTCGCGTACGCCTTCCTCGCGACGAACAAGCTGTCGCCCGACTGGCTCGAGATCCGCTACCGGCTCTCGGTCCCGTTCCTCGCCTTCTCCAAGTATCCCATCGTCCTCCCGGCGGCCGTCTACCTCGCCTTCGTGCTCCTCGTCGTCGTCGGCACGAGCAACGCCGTCAACCTCACGGACGGGCTCGATGGGCTCGCGATCGGCCCCGTGATGATCAGCGCGGGGACGTACCTCATCTGGGCGTACATCGCCGGGTCCACCCTGTCCTTCCTCCACCACGGCAAGCCCGTGATCCTCCCCCAGTACCTCGACATCGCCCCCAACGCGAACGCGGGAGAGCTCGCCGTCTATTGCGGGGCCATGCTCGGGGCGGGCTTCGGCTTCTTGTGGTACAATTCGTACCCGGCGCAGGTCTTCATGGGGGACGTCGGCTCGCTCGCGCTCGGCGGCGGGCTCGGGATGCTCGCCATCTTCACGAAGAACGAGCTGCTCAGCGTCATCCTCGGCGGCGTCTTCGTGGTCGAGGCGCTCAGCGTCATCGTCCAGGTGGCGAGCTTCAAGCTGACGGGCAAGCGCGTCTTCCTCATGGCGCCGATCCACCACCACTACGAGAAGAAGGGGTGGCCCGAGCCGAAGATCATCGTAAGGTTTTGGATCCTCTCGATCCTGCTCGCGCTCATCTCCCTCTCATCCATGAAGGTCCGGTGATGGAGCTCGGCTCGTCGCGCGTCGTCGTCGTCGGCCTCGGGGCGAGCGGGGTCGCCGCGGCCACCATGCTCGCGAGGCTCGGCGCGCGGGTCACGGGCACCGACAAGGCGCCGCTCGAGGGGCTCTCCACCGGCGCGCGGGGGCTCGCGTCCCTCGGCGTCGAGCTGGCGGCAGGCGGGCATGACCGCGCGCCGTGGGACGCGTGCGATCTCATCGTCGTCTCGCCCGGCGTCCCACCGCTCGCCGAGGTCGCGCGCGCCGAGGCGAGGGGCGTCTTGGTGACGTCGGAGCTGGATCTCGCGTGGGACGTGATGGGGCGTCCGTCCACGTGCGCCATCGGGGGCACCAACGGGAAGAGCACGACGACGACGCTGGTCGGCGAGCTGGTCGCGGCGTCCGGTCGTCGCACGTTCGCGGGTGGCAACCTCGGCACGCCGCTCGCGAGCGTCTTCGACGAGCGCTTCGACGCCCTCGTGCTCGAGGTGTCGAGCTTCCAGGCCGAGCGGATGCCCTCCTTCCACCCGGTCGCGGCGACGATCCTCAACGTCACCGACGACCACCTCGATCGGTACCCGAGCTTCGACGCCTACGCGGCCGCGAAGGGGAACATGACCGCGCACATGACCGCCGCCGATCTCCTCGTCGTGCCCGCGGTGGATCCCGTGACGGCGCACCAGGCGAGCCGCTCGGGCGCGCGGATCGTGACCTTCGGCCGTGAGGGGGACGTGCGCATCGGGGAAGACGCGATCGAAGACCGCGTCTTCGGTCGGAGCTACTCTCGCGCCGAGATCCGCCTCGCGGGCCGGCACAACGCGGAGAACGTGGCGGCGTCCGTGGTGCTCGCGGCCGCGATGGGGGTCTCGGAGGAGACGATCCGGCAGGGGCTCGCGACCTTCGCCGGGTTGCCCCACAGGATCCAGCTCGTCGCCGAGCGGTGCGGCGTCCGCTACTACGACGACTCGAAGGGGACGAACGTGGGCGCCAGCGTGGCCGCGCTCCTCGGCCTGTCCGAGCCGCGGGCCGTGCTCATCGCGGGAGGCCGGGACAAGCACGGATCGTACGCGCCGCTCGTCGACGCGCTCCGCCAGAAGGGCAGGGCGCTCGTCGTGATCGGCGAGGCCAAGGAGCGTCTCCGCGAGGCTGCCGAGGGGGTGCTCCCCGTCGCGGTCGCGGGCTCGATGGTCGAGGCCGTCGCGCTCGCTGCGTCCTTGGCGCGGCCGGGGGACGCGGTCCTCCTGTCGCCGGCCTGCTCGAGCTTCGACATGTTCCGTGACTACGAGGAGCGGGGAGACGTGTTCGCCGAGGCGGCGCGTGCGCTCGCGGAGGAGGGCGCACGGTGAGCCTGTTCGGAGCCGTCCGGGGGCTGGTCCACAAGGAGCGCGAGGACGTGTCCGGGGTCGATCCGGTCCTCGCGGCCGTGGCGATCGTGCTGATCGGGCTCGGCGTCGTGATGGTGTACTCGGCGTCGACGATCGAGGCGACGGTCGTCTTCAAGGATCCACAGTACTTCTTGAAGCGCCAGGCCGCGTACGCGCTCATCGCCCTCGCCGTGATGTGGGCGACGAGCCGCTTCGACTACCGGCGGCTCCAGCACCCGATCTTCACCTACGCCGTGCTGGGGACGGTCGGGGCCTTGCTCTTGGCGGTCGTCGCGGGGCTCGGCAAGCGCGTGGGCGGAGCGACCCGCTGGATCCAGCTCGGTCCCGTGAACATCCAGCCCGCCGAGATCGCGAAGATCGGGCTCATCCTCTGGCTCGCGTACTCGCTCGCGAAGAAGGGGGACCGGGTGAAGAGCTTCTCGACCGGGTTCATCCCGCACTTCGTCACGGCGGGCACCATGATCGCCCTCCTGCTCCGGCAGCCCGATCTCGGCTCGTCGGTCGTGCTGCTCCTCTTGACCTTCGCGCTCCTCTTCTCGGCGGGCGCGAGGACCTCGCACATCGTCGTCTCGGCGATCGCGGGGATCGCCGGGATCGTGCTCCTCGTGTTCTCGAAGGCGTACCGGATGCAGCGGCTCATGGCCTTCCTCGACATGGAACGCCACCGCCAGGACGTGGCGTACCAGCCCTTCCAGTCGGTGATGAGCTTCGGCTCGGGCGGCGTCACGGGGCAGGGGCTCGGCAAGGGGCTCCAGATCCTGTACCTCCCCGAGGCCCACACGGACTTCATCGCCGCGATCATCGGCGAGGAGCTCGGCTTCCTCGGGATCCTCGCGCTCGTGGGCGTGTACTTGCTCCTCGTGGCGCGCGGCATCCAGGTCGCGCTGGAGGCCGAGGACGACTACGGCTCGTACGTCGCCTTCGGCATCTCGGTGCTCTTCGGGATCCAGGTGCTCATCAACCTGGCCGTCGCGATGGCCATCGTCCCCACGAAGGGCCTCACCTTGCCCTTCCTGAGCTACGGCGGCTCATCCCTCATCGTGAACGCCATCGCCGTGGGCCTGCTCCTCTCCATCTCGAGGAAGCGCACGCGCGTCACGGCGCCGAGGTCCGTCAAGCGAGCCGTCGACGGCGCCGACACCGAGGCGGCGGACGTCCTCGTCACCACCGAGCCCGAGGCTCCTTCCGATCTCCCCAAGGAGGCCCTGTCATGAGCGACCCCCTGCGCGCCCTCTTCGTCGGTGGTGGCACCGGCGGCCACGTCTTCCCCCTCGTCGCGGTGGCGCAGTCCCTGCGTGCGCGGCGACCGTCCGCCGAGATCACCTTCGTCGGCTCGAGGCGCGGCATGGAAGCGGTGATCGTCCCGAAGCTCGGCGAGCGGCTCGAGCTGGTCCAGGCGCACCCCATCCAGGGAGGCGGCGTCCTCGGCGCCCTGCGCGGGCTCGGGACCGCGGCGCTCTCGGTTCCCCGCGCCCTCGGGCTCGTGCGGCGCCTCCGGCCGAACGTCGTCGTGTCGATCGGCGGCTACGCGGCAGGCGGGATGACGGTGGCCGCTCGGCTCGCCGGCGTCCCCGTGGCGCTCCTCGAGCCGAACTCGGTGATGGGCCTCACGAACCGCTGGACGGCGCCGTTCGCGGCGCGTGTGTACGCGGCCTTCCCGGAGACGGCGGCGCAGGTCGGCGCGGCGGGTCGCGCGCTCGGGATGCCGCTCCGCGAGGGCTTCGCGCCGAGCCCGTACTCGCCCATCGAGGGGCGGGCGCACGTCGTCGTCCTCGGCGGGAGCCAGGGCGCCCAGGCGCTGAACCTCGCGGTCCCTCGCGCGCTCGCGCTGGTGAAGGCCGCCATCCCCTCGATCACGGTGCTCCACCAGGCCGGCAAGGGGAAGGACGACGAGGTGCGCCGAGCCTACGACGAGCTCGGCCTCGCCTCCGTCGTGGAGGTCCGACCCTTCGTCGACGACATGCCGAGCGTCCTCGGCGGCGCGGATGTCGTCGTCGCGCGGGCCGGGGCCGGATCGATCGCGGAGGCGTGCACCGTGGGGCGTGCGGCGATCTACGTGCCGTTCCCCTTCGCCGCGGACGATCACCAGGCGAAGAATTCGGAGACCCTCGCCCGCGCGGGCGCCGCGTGCTCGGTGCCCCAGCGCGACGCGAGCCCCGAGCGCCTCGCCGCCGAGCTGATCGCGCTCTTGACGGACCCGAGAGCGCGGAAGAAGATGGCCGATCGTGCCCTCGAGAGGGGGCACGCGCGCGCCGCGGCGGCGATCGCCGACGATCTCCTCGAGCTCGTCGCGTCCCGCGGGCAGAGGCTCCTCGTGGAGGCGACCCGCTGATGCTCCGAGGACGCGTCC
>CAYNEK010000051.1:32791-35821 GCA_964396175.1 uncultured Polyangiaceae bacterium
GCTGGCCCGAGCGAGGAGCCCACGAAGAGCTCGACGTGGAGGCGATCCGCTGATGCTCCGAGGACGCGTCCGCTGGCCCGAGCGAGGAGCCCACGAAGAGCTCGACGTGGAGGCGATCCGCTGATGTTCCGAGGACGCGTCCGGCACGTGCACTTCATCGGCATCGGCGGCATCGGCATGAGCGGGCTCGCCGAGATCCTCCTCGCGATGGACTTCTCGGTCTCGGGCTCGGATCTCCGCGAGAACGACATCACCCGACGCCTCGGGATGATGGGCGCGCGCATCGACACGGGCCACCAGCGGGAGAACCTCCGCGATGCCGACGTCGTCGTCTACTCGTCCGCGATCGATCCGACGAACCCGGAGATCCAGGAGGCCCGCGCCCGCGGCGTCCCTGTCATCGCGCGCGCCGAGATGCTCGCGGAGCTGATGCGCGTGAAGTACGGCGTCGCCATCGCGGGGAGCCACGGCAAGACCACGACGACCTCGCTCGTCGCGACGGTGCTCCGCGCCGCCGGGCTCGATCCCACCGTCGTCGTCGGCGGGAAGATGGCCGCCCTCGGATCGAACGCGAAGCTCGGCGCTGGCGATCTGCTCGTCGCCGAGGCCGACGAGAGCGACGGCTCCTTCTTGCGGCTCACGCCGACCATCGCGGTCATCACCAACATCGACCCCGAGCACCTCGATCACCACGGCGATCACGAGAAGCTGAAGACCGCGTTCGTCGAATTTGCGGCCCACGTCCCCTTCTATGGGCTCGCGGTCCTCTGCCTCGATCACCCCCACGTCCAGGCGATCTTGCCGCGGATCCAGCGGCGGCACGTCACCTACGGCCTGTCCCCCCAGGCCGACTACCGCGCGAGGAACATCCAGCACCGCGGGCTCGCGACGGCCTTCGTCGCCGAGAAGCGCGACGTGTCGCTCGGCGAGTTCGAGGTGCGGATGCCCGGGCTCCACAACGTGCAGAACTGCCTCGCCGTCATCGCGATCGCGGACGAGCTCGAGGTCCCGCTCGACGTGACGAAGCAGGCGCTCGCGACCTTCGGTGGGGTCGCGCGGCGCTTCACGATCGTCGCCGAGGTGGGCGGCGTCACGCTCGTCGACGACTACGGCCACCACCCCGCCGAGATCGAGGCGACGTTGAGCGCGGCGCAGGCCGCCTACGGGCGGCGCCTGGTGGTCGCCTTCCAGCCGCACCGGTACTCTCGCACGCGCGACCTCTTCGACGAGTTCTCACGCGCGTTCAACAAGGCGGACATCCTCTTCGTCACCGACGTGTACGCGGCGGGAGAGCGGCCCATCCCCGGCATCTCGTCGGAGGCCCTCGTGCAGTCGATCCGGGAGCACGGGCACCGCGCGGTCGAGTGGGTCGCGGACAAGAAGGCGCTGCCCGACGCGATCGAGGCGATCCTGGAGCCGGGGGACGTCGTCATCGCGCTCGGCGCCGGCGACATCAACCAGACGGTGCGCACGCTCGCCGGGCGCCTCGGGGGCCGCGGGTGAAGCCCCTCCCCGAGAACCGTCGGCTCCCTCCGAGGGAGCGGGATGCCGAGGAGGCCGGGGTGCCCGTCGCGTCCGAGGCGAAGCGCCGCGCGCGCGCGCCGAGCCGGTGGGTCCCGCGGCTTCGCGTCGCGCTCTCGGGCATGCGGGTGCTCCTCGGCGTCGCGCTCTTCCTCGGGATCGCGGGCGGCGTGGCGCTCGGGCTCTACCGGTACGTGTCGGGGAGCCCCCGCTTCGCGCTCCGCGCCTTCACCGTCGTCGGCGGCAAGCAGCGCACCCAGGACGACGTCGCGCGCATCACGGGGATCTCGCTCGGGCAGAACGTCTTCTCGATCGATCTCGAGGCCACGCGGAAGAAGCTCCTCCAGGATCCATGGATCGAGCGCGCCGAGGTGCGCCGTCGGCTCCCGTCGACGCTCACGGTGGAGCTCACCGAGCGCGTGCCCGTCGCGATCGTGGTCCTGTCCGGGCAGCTCTACCTCGCGTCCAGCGAGGGGGACGTCATGAAGCGCGTCGAGCCCGGCGACCCCACCGACTTCGTGGTCCTCACCGGGATCGGCGGCGAGGGAGATCTCCTGCGCGATCCGGTCGGGGTGAAGAGCCTCGTCAAGCGCGCGGAGGATCTCGCCGCGGAGTACGAGCGCCTCGGCCCGAGCGGGCGCTTCCCGCTCGCCGAGGTGCACATCGGCGAGGATGGAGCCTTCTCGATCGTCGCCGGGAAGGACCCGGTCGTCCTGTCGCTCGGGCGCCCGCCGTTCCGCACCAAGCTCGAGCGCGCCGGACGCGTGCTCGTCGAGATCGAGCGGAGGAAGGCTCGCGCGAGCGTCGTCTTCCTCGACAACGAGGCGCACCCCGAGCGGGTCGTGGCGAGGGTCCGATGAGCGCCCCTCGCACGACACGAATTTGGCCCAGCGCGCTGGCTTCCCGTAAGCCCCGGCCCGTCGTCTGCGCGACGCCGAACACGCCATGAAGACCCGCACCCCCGACCCAAAGGAGAACGTGATGACGGAGCCCGAGATCGTGGTGGGCCTCGACATCGGCACGACCAAGGTCACCGCGGTGGTGGGCGAGGTGGACGAGCACGGGATCACCATCCTCGGCGTCGGGAACGTGCCCTGCCGAGGGCTCCGCAAGGGCGTCGTCTCCAACATCGACTGGACCGTGCGCAGCATCAAGGACGCGGTCGAGGCCGCCGAGCAGATGGCGGGTGTCGAGATCCGCACGGTGTACGCCGGCGTCGCGGGGAGCCACGTCCGCTGCATCTCCTCCGACGGCGTCGCGGCCGTCTCTGGCGGCGAGCTCCAGACGACCGACGTGGACCGCGTGCTCGAGGGCGCGCGCGCCATCCCGATCGACGCGGATCGCCAGATCTTGCACGTCCTCCCGCGGGAGTTCATCGTCGACTCGCAGGAGGGGATCCGCGATCCGGTCGGGATGAGCGGGGTGCGCCTCCAGGCGAAGGTGAACCTCATCACCGCCGCGACGAGCTGCGTGCAGAACGTCATCCGCTGCGCCGAGCGCTGCGGCCTC
>CAYNEK010000052.1:0-7069 GCA_964396175.1 uncultured Polyangiaceae bacterium
CGCGCCCCCGCCGCGTCGCTCACCGCACCTTGCCGAGGGACGTCGCCGCGCGACGCGACGGCCTCGTGCCGCCGAATCGCGAGCAACTCCGCGCCCCCGCGTGATAGCGTCGCCCGCCTGTGGCCGTCTTTTCCTGTCCGTCGTGCGGTCGCCCCACCTCGATCTCCGTGTGGGAGCCGGGACGGTTCGCCTGCAAGGGGTGTGGCGTGCTGGGCGCGACGCCGCCCGAGCTCGCGGCGCAGCTCGCCGAGGCCGCGCAGTGGATCGTGGCGGCTGGACAGCGCGCTCGGGCGGCGTCGCTCCAGCAGGTGCGCGCCGGCTCCCGGATCCGCGGCTTCACCGTCGTCTATCTCATCCTCTCCGCGATCCTGCTCGTGGTCTTCGGCGTGTTCGCGCTCCTCGGCATCGGCGCCGCGCTCGATTTCGAGGAGGTCGATTTCGGGCTCATCGTCCTCTTCGTGCCGCCGGTCCTCGTGTTCGCCGCCGCCGCCGCGTTCGGCGCTCTCCGCCTCGTGCGGCTCCGCCGGGGCCTCGAAGAGGCGCGCTCGGCTGTCCCCGCAGCGGACGGCAGCACCCACGAGTGCAGGATGTGCGGCGCGGATCTCCCGCCCGTGTCGGGCGCGCCCGACGTCCATTGCCGCTACTGTGGCGCGGCGAACCTGATCGACCGACGGGTCCTCGCGCGCGTGGGGGCCTCGCGGGTCGTGACCATCGACGCCTTTCGGGAATCCATCCGAAGGCAGACCATCGCCGCGAACCTCGCGGCAGAGCGGACGCTCACGGGCGCGATCCTCGTCGCCGTGGGGCTCCCCTTCCTGGTCTACGGGGCCTTCATCGTCGGGCTCATCATCGTCCTCATCGTCTCGCCGCCAAGGCACGCGCCCGACGAGCCGCTCACCACGGTCCCGTACAAGGGCGAGCAGTGCCTCGCCACGATCCGCAAGCTCGCGGACGGTAGGCTGCGCGTCGACGGCGGCGCGCTCCCCGATGGGACCCGCTGGTGGAAAGATCTCCCAAAGGACCAGGTGACCCTCGTCCGCGAGGCGGATCTGAAGGGGAAGCCGATGACCCTCTACGGCTGCGCCCCGGAGCCGAAGAAGGCTGGGGACCCGCCGCCGCCGCCGCCGGCACCCAAGGCGGTGAGCCTGGTGCGCGTCCAGCGCTCCCTCGGGTTGTCCCGCGTGATCGTCTCGGACGGCAAAGAGGAGCGGTCGTGGCCGAGCAGCACGATCTGTGGGATCTGTTTCCCTTGAGCCGGTGGGCTCTGACGAGCCGTCTCGCGCCTGCCGCTTGGGCACGTCGTCGCGCCGCCCTCGCGAGGAGCCGCCGCGGCCCGTGGCTCGCCCCTCCGTGACGCTTTGGGTCCTCGGGCAACCAGCGGCGAGAGCCCACTGCGATGCGCATCGTGACCCCTGCGATGCGCTGGACACCCCCGCGGCTGACGAGGACGGTCGTGACCCCAATCCACGAACGGTCAGCCGCCGTCGCACACCGCGGCGTCGAGCACGAACACCCCAAAGGCCTTCTTCGTCGCCCACTCCGGCTTCGGCAGTGACGTCTCGCCAAGGGGGAGCGCCGGCGAGCGTCCCGCCATCGGGACCGCGAGCGGGCCGCCCGCGTAGGTGCCCGAGAGGACGGGCTTGCCGTAGTAATCCTCGGCGTCTCGGAGGGCGAACTTCGCTCCCTTGGGCAGCGCGGCGCCAGGGTCGATCGCGACCACGTCGAGCCCCTCCCAGTTGTAGACGACGACGTGCGCACGACCGGGCTGGTAGTGGTTGGGCCGGATGACCACATGGTTCTGCGTGGGGGCCTTCGATAGGATCTCGTTGCCCGGGTACGCTGCCACGTCGAGTCCTGTCACCGAGCCGACGAACCGGTTGCCCTTCATGGTGACGCTCGTCCAATCCTTGACGAACACCGTCTGGCCGACGAGGTAGTTGTTCGACAGCGTGATGTCGTGGTTGCCCGTCGCGGCGTAGCCGAGCCGCAGGTCGCGATCGCCGAGCGTCGGCGCCCAGCCGAGGTTGTCCTTCAGGACGACGTCGCTCACGGGGCGCTTGCCGTCGTGGCCAATGAGGCAGCCGTCGTAGAGCTTCCCGCCGGGCGCGCCGTTCAAGAACCAGACGTTTCCGACGATCGAGTAGCCTTGCACGTAGTTCTTGTCGGTCTCGCTGTAGAGGTGGCAGCCGAAGCCGTAGGCCGAGGCGAGGATGTTGTCCTCGAGGGTCATCCGGCCGTCGCGGTTCGTCAGGTAGAGGTGGTGGCCGTGGCCGCCGTCGTCCTCGAGGAAGCCGTTGTCGTAGAAGAGCGAGCCGTAGACCTCGGTGTCGACGCCGTCTTGCTGGTCGCCGTCGAGCTGCCCGCCCGACACCCCGACGCCCACGTCGTGGACGACGAGGTTGCGGAGCGCGTTGTGTTTGCCACCCGCCCAGATCCCCGTGGCCCGATCCTTCCGTCGATCCGGATCACTGTTGGTGATCTCGAGCCCCTCGAGGATGGTCCACGAGCGATAGATCTGCAGGACGGGCTCGGACGGATCCGAGCTGTCGATCGTGACCCGATCGCCCGGCCAGGCGCGGACGTGGATGGGCGCGCCCTCGGCGCCGTCGAGCTTCACGAGGACCGGATCGTGGTAGGTGCCGCCGTGGATCCAGATCGTGGCGCCGGGCCCGACGCCCGGGGGATCGACGAGGCCCGTCGCGATGTCCCAGGGCGCCGCGAGGCTGCCATCGCCCTTGGGCGTGCCGTCGACCGTGACATGAAACCCACCCTTCGGCTGCGCGTCCGCGCAGGTCGGAGGCTCGAACGGCGTCGATCCCGCGCCGCCGCCGTCACCACCCGGCCCGCCCGCGCTCGCGCTGCCCTTGCCGCTGCTCCCCGCGGCGCCGCCCGGCGACGTGGGAGGCGCGTCGGCGCCCGTCGATCCCGCGCCGCCGCACGCCATCGCGGCGACCATGACGAGGCCCGCGGCGCACCCCGCGCCGAGCGCACGCCGGGCTTGGGGCGTCGGAGACGGAGGCAGGCCTGCGGCGAGAGGGGCGCCACCCGCAGCGCGGAGCGGACGCCGAGCGCGGTGGGGCGGGGAAGAAGGCTGTGTCTGGGGCGCGTGCCGGATCACGCCGTCGAGGATATGCGCCCGCCCGCGCCCCGTCCATCCCGCGAGGCTCGCGTCCGCGTGGAGCCTGGGCGTCGCGATCGGGCGCCGTCTCGTCACGGCGAAGAGGAGCCCCACGGGGCTCCTCGCGACCCTGGCGCTCGCGGACGGGCGCGAGGGGCACCGGGACGGTCCGGCCGACGAGGTCGGGTGTGGCCCTCGGATCGCGCGGCTATTGGGTGAGCCGGAACTGCCAGACCAGCGTGAGCGCGAGGACGGCCGCCGACACCATCGACGGCGCGAGCCGCTGGAGCCGCCCCGCGAGAAACCCCCACACGAGCCCCGCGAAGAGCGCCGCGAACAGGACCAGCGGATTGTACCCGACCGCTGGGAGCCAGAGCAGCTTCACCGTCGGCGCGTGCGCGGCGCCGAAGAGGACCGCCGTCACGATGAAACCACGCCGCGGCCCGAGCCGCTCCTCGATGGCCTGCTGCACGAGCCCCTGCCACGTGACGATCTGCAGCGCCGCGATCACCACGAGCCCGCCCAAGTAGACGAGGAGCCGCGTCCCGCCGGCGCCGAGGGGGGGGATCTGTGCGTACACGCGTGCCACCGCGAGATCGCTCAGGGTGCCCCGCGGCGCGAGCACCGTCCGGCCCCCGTGGATCGCGAGCGCGAGCACCACCGCCGAGACGACCCCGATCGCCAGATCGCCCGAGCGCCACTTGAAGAGATCGATGAGCGTCCCGTCGCGGAACATCCGCGCGACGGCGGCGAGCGCGCCCACCAGGTACACCCCGAAGAGCACACCATAGAACCGATCGCTCCCCGTGCACGCGGGCGAGAACGCATAGTACAATGCGCCACCCACCACGACGAAGGCGACGGGCGGGATCGCGCGGTCGAGCGTCACCGGCCGAGCCTCGCGCGGAGCTCGTCGAGGAGCCGATCGGCGAGCTCGAGCTTGCTCGATGGGCCCTGCGCCCGTGCACCCTCCTTCGACACGAAGAAGGCGCGGTTGTCGTCCCTTCCGAACGACTCGCGCGCGTGGTTCGCGACGACGAGATCGACGCGCTTCTCGCGGAGCTTCTTCTCGGCGTACTGCACGATGCGCGTGTCGGTGTCCGTCTCGACCGCGAAGCCGACGAGGACGGGCGTCGTGCCCGATCGCGCTGCCCCGATCTCGGCGAGCAGATCCGGGTTCCGCGTGAGGTCGATGGTGCCCGTGAGGCCTTGCTTCTTCTGCTTGGACGCGTGCTCCTCGGTCGGACGGTAGTCGGACACGGCGGCGCTCATGACGAGGGCGTCCGCGTGGGAGAGATCGGGGCCGAGCGCCTGCCAGAGGGCGCTCCGCATCGAGATGGCCGAGCGCACGTCGACGCGCCGGGCGCCCGCGGGCGTCGGGAGCGAGACGGGCCCCGCGATGAGCGTCACCTCGGCTCCCCGCGCCGCGGCCCGCCGCGCGACGGCGAAGCCCATCTTCCCGGTCGAGCGATTGGACAAGAAGCGCACCGGATCGAGATCCTCGACCGTCGGCCCTGCGGTCACGACGATCCTCAGACCGACGAGATCCTTGGGCGTGCCCGCCGCGACGACGGCCTCCGCGATGGCGCTGGGATCGGCGAGTCTGCCGACGCCCGACTCGCCCGAGGCGACCGGGCCGTCGACGGGGCCGACGAGCACGACGCGGCCGTCGTCGGCGAGGAGCCCGACGTTGCGCGCCGTCGCGGGGTGCGCCCACATCGAGGGGTGCATGGCCGGCGCGACGACGATGGGCCGCTCGGTCGAGAGCGCGAGTGCGGTCACCAGATCGTCGGCGCGCCCCTGCGCGAGCCGGGCGAGCGTGTCGGCCGTCGCGGGCGCGATGACGATGACGTCCGCGCGCCGCGCGAGCTCGACGTGGAGCTCTCCCGCGTACGAAGGATCCCAGAGGTCCTCGCGCACCGGCTCCCCGGTGAGCCCCGCGAGCGTCGAGGGCCCCAGAAACTCCCTCGCGGCGCGCGTCATCACCGGGAGGACGTGGGCTCCCTCGGCGAGGAGGAGCCGCGCGAGCTCGGCAGCCTTGTATGCGGCGATGCTCCCTGTCACGCACAGCGCCACGGTGATCGGCCGCCGCCGCTGCTCGGTGCGCTCGTCGTCGACGTCGAGCGCCCGCGACCGCGGGGGAGCTGGAGGCGCCTTGGGCCGAGGCTTCGACGGCGTGGTCACGGCGTCACCTGCCCCGCCGCGGACGACGGGGCCGCGCCCAGAAGAGGCCGTGAGGGACGAGCCTCGGGACCGCCCCGCGTGGCGAGGGGCCGGCGAGGGGCGATCGCGAGCGTCGAAGGCGCGATCATGGGACGAGCCGCGCGCGGTGCTCGGCGACCCACGGCGAGAGGCGCCCGCCCTTCTCGACCGTCTCGGCGGCGGCCTCACCCGCGCGGAGCTCGAGCCGCGAGGCCGCGAGCGCCGCGGCGATCGCGACGGTGCGCTCGTCGGCCTCGGCGACCTCCGAGTACCCGAGGAGCTTCTCCTTGTGGCGCTCGATGAAGCCGGTGTCGTACCTCCCGGCGACGAAGTCGGGGTGCGCGAGGAGCTTCTCGTGGAAGACGAGGTTGGTCCGGATGCCGGTCACCACGTACTCGGTGAGCGCGCGCCGCATGCGGGCGACGGCCAGCTCGCGCGTCGGCGCCCAGACGCTCAGCTTGGAGACGAGCGGATCGTAGAAGCTCGAGATCGTGGCGCCTGGGTATGCGCCCCCGTCGTCGCGGACGAAGGGCCCCTGCGGCACGCGAAGATCGCCGATGGTGCCGGGGCTCGGCATGAAGTTCTGCGACGGATCCTCGGCGTACACGCGGCACTCGATCGCGGCGCCGCGGTGGGTGACGTCATCCTGCGTGTAGCCGAGCGGCTCGCCCTCGGCGATGCGGATCATCTCGCGGACGAGATCGAGCCCGGTGATCCACTCGGTGATCGGGTGCTCGACCTGGAGCCGGGTGTTCATCTCGAGGAAGTAGAAGCTCCCGTCCTCGGCGAGCAAGAACTCGAAGGTCCCGGCAGAGTGGTAGCCGACGGCCTTCGCGCCGCGGACGGCGACCTCGCCCATCTGCGCGATGAGCTCGCGGCTCGCGACGGGGCAGGGGGTCTCCTCGACGACCTTCTGGTGGCGGCGCTGGATCGAGCAGTCGCGCTCGAAGAGGTGGACGGCGCTCCCGTGCCGATCGGCGAGCACCTGGATCTCGACGTGCCGCGGCCGGAGGATGGCCTTCTCGAGGTAGACGGTGTCGTCGCCGAAGGCGCTCTTCGCCTCGCTGCGCGCGCGCTCCCAGGCGCTGGCGAGATCGTCCTCGCGGTCGACGAGGCGCATGCCCTTGCCGCCGCCGCCGCTCGCGGCCTTGAGCATCACGGGGTAGCCGATGGTGCGCGCGGCGGCCTTGGCCTCGTCGACGGTGGAGGCGTTGGCGCCCGGGACGACGGGGACGCCAGCGGCAATCATCTTGGCGCGCGCGGCGGGCTTCGAGCCCATCTCGCGCATCGCGCGCGCGGGGGGCCCGACGAAGGTGATCCCGGCGGCTTCGCACGCCTCGGGGAGCGCCGGGTTCTCGGAGAGGAAGCCGTAGCCCGGGTGGATGGCGTCGGCGCCGGTCTTCTTGGCGGCGTCGAGGATGCGCTGGACATCGAGGTAGCTCTCTCGGGCGGGGGCCTTGCCGATGCAGACGGCCTCGTCGGCGACGCGGACATGGAGGGCGGCGCGATCGACCTCGCTGTAGACGGCGACGACCTTGCGGCCCATCTCGTGCGCGGTGCGAGCGACGCGGACGGCGATCTCGCCGCGGTTCGCGATGAGGATCTTCTGGATCATCGGGCGCGAGGGGTAGCGGCGGGCCGCCGAGAGAGCAACCTCGGCCGCGAGCTGGGCAGCTCGACAGAGCGTCCACGGCCGTGGGGGTCGATCCCGCATTCGTCGAGATCGCGAGGGAGCGGGACGCCGCGCGG
>CAYNEK010000052.1:7169-33174 GCA_964396175.1 uncultured Polyangiaceae bacterium
CGGTGTGGCGGAGGACCTTCGACGAGGCAGGGGCGTCCCTTGGGGTCGCGAGGGAGCGGGACGCCGCGCGGCGGTGTGGCGGAGGACCTTCGACGAGGCAGGGGCGTCCCTTGGGGTCGCGAGGGACCGGGACGCGGGGACGGTGCGATGGCAGCGAGGCTCCTCTCGTGCTTTGTCCTCGGCGGCGCTATGGTTCGCGCACCATGAAGCGCCTCTCCGCGCTCGTCTTCCCTTGCGTCCTCCTCGCGACCGCCTCGTCGTCGGCGCAGCAGAACTACCCACCTGGAGGCGGGTATCAGCAGCCGCCAGGCTACGGTCAGCCACCTCCGGGCTACGGTCAGCCGCCTCCGGGCTACGGTCAGCCGCCTCCGGGCTACGGTCAGCCGCCTCCGGGCTACGGTCAGCCGCCCCCGGGCTACGGTCAGCCACCTCCGGGCTACGGTCAGCCGCCCCCGGGCTACGGGGGCTACGGCCCGCCGCCGCCCCCGCCGAAGCCGGCGCCCCGGTGCTGCGTCGCGAGCCTCCGCATCAACCCGCTCGAGCTCATCAACAAGCGGGTGGCGGTCGAGGCCGAGGCGAGCCCCTTTGGACCGATCTCCCTCGAGCTGGACGGCGACTACGTCTACGGGGTGTCCGGGACCGAGGACGTCGGCGTGAAGGTGACGGGGCTCGGCGGCTCCCTCAAGCTCGGGTACTGGTGGTCGAGCTACACGGCGCTGCGCGGCTGGTACGGAAAGGGTGTGCTCCGGTACGAGTCGATCAAGCTCCAGGCGTCCGACGTGGACAACAAGGTGGTGATCACCGAGCTCGGCTATGGGGCGATGCTGGGCAACCAGATGAACTTCGGCGACAGCGGCGGCGGCTTCTCTCTGTCCTGGGGCATTGGGATCCTCTACGTGCCCTCGGCGTCGAACCATGTGTTCCAGTACGGTCCCGACGACGGAAGGCTCTATGAGCCGCTCCGCGCGTGCGGGGACTTCGTGCCGAAGGGGCCCGAGTACACCTGCGTGAAGCGGGACGCGGTCCAGCCGCTGGGGCAGCTGGCGATCGGCTACACGTGGTGATCGGCGCATGGGACCGCGGGGTACGCGTGCTCGAGCGCGACCGGGGCATGCAATTGCGGATTGCGGATCGTGTCCCGTCCGCGGGCTGTCCGTGCTTCGCGACCTGGCGGCGCGGTCTGGCCCAACGTCGTCGTCAGGCTCCCGCCGCGACCGGGCGACCGACCACGCGCCGCGCGGGGCGCTTGGCTGCCGAGGTCGGCCGCTCCTCGAGCTCGCGACAGAGCGCCCGCACGACCGCCAGCGTCGTCGCGACCGACGCGTCCCGCGGCTCGAGCGAGAGCACCCGCTCGCCAGGCTTTCGGCCGCGCACGAGGCGCGCCTCACCGAACCGCCGCGCGAGCATCTCCGCCGCGTCCGTGTCCTCGCTCACGCGCACCAGGACCGCCGGGCAGGTCACGAAGCCCCCCGAGCCGCTCGCGAGCACCACCCCCACCTCGATGGCGAGCAGGCCCTTCAGCGGACGGCGTGGCGTGACGAGCACCCGCACCTCGTCCGAGCTCGTGCTCCCGTTCTCGAAGCGCGCCCACGGGACGGCGCGCAGCCGGGGCTCCCGGGCGAGCGTGCGGTGGACCTTCGCGAGCATCCTTTTTGCGCGGGCCTCGACCGCCTTCGGTAGCTCCGTCTCACGCCCCGTCAAGAAGAGCGCGACGACGACCAGCCCGTCCAGCGCCGCGAGCGGCGCGTGGTACGGAGACACCGTCCACGCGCCGTAGGTCGCGAGCCCCACCGCGAGGAGCGCGAGGAGGAGCCCTAGCCGCCCACGCCACGAGCTCGCGTCGAGGACCGAGCCAGGCACCTCACACTTCGCGTCGAACGCCTCGCCCGCCGACACCGCGAGCCAGCGCCCGGGGCCCCGCGCGACCGGCTTCGTGAGCGGCGCGCGGTGCGCCATGAGCAGCATCGACACCGCCACGACGAGCGCCCCGAGCCACGGGGGGTGCACGAAGAGCTCGAGGGCCACCCCCGCCGCGAAGACGAGCCCCGCGGCGATCGCGCGAGCCGTGGCCGGGAGCGGCACCCACGGCCGCGCCTTCGCGCCGTGCGCCGCCGCCCGCTCTTCGACCGTCTTCGCCTTCATCGCGGTGAGCGCCGCCATCAGGATCGCGATCCCGAGCCCCACGAGGAGGAACACCTGACGGTCCGCCCGCGACTCTTGGACGACGCGCGTCACCGTCGCCGCCGGCGGCGGCACGACGCTCGGGTTCTCGACGGCGCCGAGGGCGCGTGGATCCACCTTCACCAGGAAGAAGATCGGATCGTTCCGCGAGACGTGCGGCTTCGTGATCTCGAGCTCGTCCCGCCCGAGGCTGCGACGGAGCGTCGAGAGGAACCCGGCTGCTTCGGCCATCGCCGCGGCGGCAGGGCTCTCGGCGCGCATACCCTCGGGCCCATCGGCCGCGACGCGGGGCGCCTCGGGCGCCGACGGAAAGCCGAAGACCACCTTCAGCGAGTCTACGCCATTTGGGTACCGGAGGCTCGGAAAGCGGAGGAGCACCATCCCCCCCGCGGGCTGCATCAGGGCCTCGAGGTTCAGGGTGTACTCGAGCTTGAGCGCGTAGGTGCCGCGCGGGAGGCCCGGAGATTCGAGGCGGAGCGCGCCGTCGGGCGTCGTCGTCAGCGAGAGCGATTGGCTGTCCCCCTCCTTCCCGTCCTTGTCGAGCGCGGTCGCCGTGACCGACGGTGTGGGCTGCGCTCCCGCGGGGGTGCCCGACAGCGTGAGCCCGCGCATCGTGGCTCCGCGGATCCGCAGCGTCATGCGGTGCTCGACCTTGGCCTGGCCGCTCTTGTCCACCTCCACGTGGACCTCGTCGGCGAGGACCGTCGTCTCGATCCACGCGAGCGCCGGGCGGGCGACCAGCGTGACACAGGCGATCGTCAGCGCGAGGATCCAGGCGGAGAGACGGTGCGACATGTCGTACATGCACTTACCCATCGACCGGAAGGAGGCCAACTTCGCGGCGTGGCGTGCGAGAGTCGGGCCGCGTGTGGCTGCGTCCCATCGTGAAGAGCTGCGTCGGATCGGTCGCGCTCGTCCTCGCGGCGGCGGCGGTGCTGGCGGGGGCGCGGCTCCTCCCGTGGTGGTTCGATCCGCGCGTGCCTGGCGCTGCGGCGTGGGTCTTTGGGCGAGGGCTCCTCAGCGTGGCGCTCGCGGTCGCGGTCGCGCTCGGCGTGCCGGTGGGGATGGCGCTCGCGGCGGCGCGGCTCTCCGAGCGGGGCGAGCGGCTCGCGCTCCTGTCGACGGGTCGATCGCCCTGGGCGCTCTCGGTGCGCGCGGCCGTCGTCCCGCTCGTGCTCGTCGCGGGCTTCACCGCGGCGTCGACGTCGCTCGGCCAGCGCGCGCGGACGGCCACGACCGCCCACGATCTGATCGCGGCGGCGCGCGACGCGTGCACGGTCGATGCGCCGCTCGCGTCGATCCCTGGCACCGAGGCGGCCTTCGTGCTGCGCGACGGGGTCCCGGTCTTCGCGGTGGGCATCCCTGGCGTGGTGCTCTTCGCACGCGACGTCGTGGTCGAACCCGGCGCGGGGATCCTGCGTGACGTCGAGCTCTTCCTCCGGGGTCCCCCCGCGATCCGGCTCCACGTCGGCGAGGCGCGCGCGCGGGGGCTCGATTTGCCCGGGCACCCGGCGGGCGTCCCTGCCGCTCCCACACTCATCGGATCGGCCTTCCTGACGCTCGTCGCGAGCGTCGCGCTCTTCTTCGGGCTCCTCCGTCGCGGCGAGGACCGCCTGCCCATCGCCATCGGCCTCGCGGTCGCGCTCGCCGTGCCGGGGCTCGCGGCCCTCGGGCTCGGGTGAGCGACGAGACGCGGTCCGGCTGGGCGTGCGCTAGGCTCATGGCTCCTTGCGGCGCGGCCTCGCCCTCTCGTTCCTCTCGCTCGCGCTCCTCCTCGCGACGCAGGCGTCGGCGCTCCCACCCGATCGGTGGGATCGCGCCCGCCAGCCCGGGCTCGCGCGCGCGGAGGATCTCGTCGAGGCCGCGCGCGTCCTCATCACCGAGGCGAGCGCGTCGCGCCGCGATCGCGTGCTCTCGTCGCGCCTCGCGGGCCACGCGAAGACGATCCTCGACAACCTCGGCGCCCGGTCGTCGCCGTACGCCGAGCGCCGGTACCTCTTCGGCGAGGCGCTCGCGCTCCTCGGCGAAGACAGCGAGGTCATCCAGGTCCTCGAGGGCGCGCTCGAGCTCGCCCCCCGACACCCGATGGCGCCGCACGCGGCGTTCGAGCTCGCGATCGCGTACGCGCGGGCCGCGCGCCCCGGCGACGAGGTCGGCGCGTGGACGCGGTACCTGTCGCTCGAGCCGAGCCCCTCTGGACGCCACCTCGCCCTCTACAACCGCGCCGAGGCCTACCTCCGCCTGGGGGACATGGATCGCGCCGAGGAGGACTACCGCGCCGCGCTCCGCCTCCGCGACGACGCGCTCGCGCGCTACGGGCTCGCGATCACGCTCGATCGATCGAGCCGCTTTTCGGACGCGATGAGCGAGGCACGCCGCGCGGTCGCGGCGGACTATTCGTTCGCGCCGTTCGCGACGCGCCTCTTGTCGGACGGGGTGTTCTTCGTGCCGGACTACGAGCGGCACTGGTACCTCGCGCTCCGCGAGCTTGGGCTCGCCGCGGCGGCGACGGAGGCCCGCGTGGGGGCCGGGGGTGTGCTCGCGCCCTTGGCGGGCGTCGAGTGGAGCGCGCGCGCCGCGCACCTCGGGCGTGCGACGCTGGAGCTCAGTCAGTGGCTCGCGAAGGCGCCGTCCAGCGATCCCTGGGTCCGCCTCGCGAGGTCCCGCGTGAAGCTGCTCCAGGCGATGACGAAGGCCGCCGAGGTCGAGGCGAAGAAGCGGGCGCGCCCAGGCGGCGTCGCGCGCCGCCGCTGAGGCACGGCCGCCCCACCCCGCGACAATCTCGGCGATGCCCGCCGTCACGACCGCGTCGTCCCTGGGGTCGGCCGTCGATCCCATGGATCGAGCGACGTCGGGCCGTGGAGCCTCTTTGTCACCGCGTGGGGCGCGCGCTCGTCCCATGGATCGAGCGACCTTGCACCACGGGGCCTCGTTGTCACCGCGTGGGGCGCGCGCTCGTCCCATGGATCGAGCGACATTGCACCATGGGGCCTCGTTGTCACCGCGTGGGACGCGCGCTCGTCCGATGGATCGAGCGACATTGCACCATGGGGCCTCGTTGTCACCGCGTGGGACGCGCGCTCGTCCGATGGATCGAGCGACATTGCACCATGGGGCCTCGTTGTCACCGCGTGGGGCGCGCGCTCGTCTCATGGATGGAGCGACCTCGCGCCTGGGATCGGATCGCGCCACCGCCATCCATCTTCGCCGAGTCGGCCGGTCCCGAGGGAGCGGCTCCCGTCTTGTCCGCGTGATCAGGGGACCGGCGTCCTGAACGGCTCTCCGATCGTCCGGGCCAGGACGAGCACAGCGGCCTTCGCCGTCGAAGAGGGGACCGCTGGGCACGGAGCGACCGATCGCGCGAACACGCGCTTCATGCATGCGCGCTGCGCCTCCCCGAGCGGCTGCTTCGGCTCCAGGTCGACGCCGACCGCGTGTCCTCGCGCGTCGAACGTCACCGTCACCCTCGTGTCGACCCTGCCGCGCCCGCCGAGATCCGCGAAGCACCGCGCGATGTCGTCGTCCCTCGGCGGATCCCACGCCTCGATGCTCCGATCGGACACGAGCGGGCGCCACAGACGCGCACCACGCGTGTCCCGGTACGGATCGAGGTACGTCCGCGTGGACGCCGTGACGAGCCCATTCCATGGAGTGACCACGCTCGCGAGCTCGACCGAGAGATCCACATGGACCCGCGCCCCACGCCAAGTCGCGGTCGCTCGCGCTTCTCGCGTGAGCACGGAGCACGCACAGACCGAGGCTGCGTCATCGCCCTCGCGCGACTCACACCGCGAGATGCGCCCGGCGCCCTCCACTGTGACGAGCACCGACGCCCCTCCACCTCCGTCGCCGAAGCACGCGCGCAGCGCGGACGGCTCGCGTCCCTCGAGAAAGCCAGCATCCGTCTGCCGATCCGAGCGCGTATCGTCCGAGCGCGCGGGTGAAGCCTCGAGGTGGAAGCGCGCGGGCCGCGCCTCCACCTTCCCACCGAGCGCACCCCCGATCATCCCGAGGCCCCCCACGCCGAAACCCTCCTTCGTGTCGCGTGGTCGGAGCGCCGCGAGCGCTCTCGTCAGCGCGTCCTTCCAGGGGGCCTTTGCGTCGAAGGGCGCCTCGAGCTCGAGGAGCTCGATGTCGTCGAGCAGGGAGCCGCTGCGCGTCGCGGTGACCGACAGCGTGCACCCTCTCGCCTCGTGCTCGCAGCCGACGAACGTCCTCAGCCGACCCTCGGCGCCGAGGGCGACGAGGTACCGCTCCGTCGCTCTCCACCGCGCGAGGGGTCTCCCGCACGGGGCGCCGCTCGAGGGATCGTTCCCCTTCCGCGCGTGATCGAACGTCTCGGCGCTCTTCTCGACCGGCACGACGCGGAGCCCCGCGCCGACGGCCCAGGTGTAGACGAGCTCCTCGGCCTCCCGATCCTCGTCCCGGTAGAGGCCGAGCCCTTGCACTTCGTCGATGAGGAGGGTGAAAGGGGGCAGCGGCTTCGCCGCGACGGACGCTGCGGGTGCGGGCGCCCGCGCGGCGGATGACGCGCTCGCGGGAGAGGGCCCGCGCGGCGCGCAGGCGACGACCCCGAGAACAGCGAGCCATGAGGTCGATCGGAGCAGAGCCATGGGTTGCCGCTCGCGCCTACCACGAACTCGGTCTCTGCCCGGGTGGAGTCTGCAGCACATGGAACCTGAGCGTGCGGAGCCCCCTGCCTCGCGTCCTCGGCGCGCCGGTCGGCCGGAGCGCGAGGATCGCCCCGAAACTCGGTGCGGAGGCCCCCTGCTTCGCGTCCTCGGCGCGGCACGTGGAATCGCTCGGCGTGCCTCGCGTCGATGGTGTCAGTCCCGCGCGGGTGGTACCGTCCGGGTCGATGCCTGAGATGCGCGCGATGGTGCTCGACCGCCACGGCGGCCCCGAGGTGCTCCACGAGGCGACCGTGACCCTGCCCGATCCTGGACCTCGCGAGGTGCTCGTCCGAGTGCGCGCCGTCGCGATGAACCACATGGATCTCTGGGTCCGGCGCGGGCTCCCCGGCGTCAAGCTCGAGTACCCGCATCGGCTCGGCTGCGACGTCGCAGGCGAGATCGTGGCGCTCGGTCCCGGCGCGCGCGGCGCCGCGGTGGGGGACGCCGTCCTCGTCTCGCCGGGCCTGTCGTGCGGCGTGTGCGAGGCGTGCCTGTCCGGCCGGGACAACCTCTGTCGTCAGTACAAGATCCACGGCGAGACCGCGCAGGGCGGGTACGGGGAGCTCCTCATCATCCCCGACGCGAACGCCCTCCCAAAGCCTGCGCGGCTCGGCTTCGAGGAGGCTGCGGCGCTGCCTCTGTGCCTGCTCACGGCGTGGCAGATGGTGGTCGAGAAGGCGGCGATCGGCCCCACGGACACGGTCCTCGTCCACGCCGCGGGCAGCGGCGTCTCGAGCCTCGCCATCCAGCTCGCCAAGGCCGCGGGGGCCCGCGTCTTCGCGACGACGGGCACCGACGAGAAGGCGGCGCGCGCGCGGGCGCTCGGCGCCGATCATGTGATCAACTACGCGAAGGAGGACTTCGTCGCCGAGGCGAAGCGGCTCACCGATCGGCGCGGTGTCGACGTCGTGCTCGACCACGTCGGGGGTGAGGTCTTCGAGAAGAGCGTAGCCGCGGTTCGGTGGGGTGGGCGCATCGTGACGTGCGGAGCGACGAGCGGGTTCTCACCGAAGATCGACCTGAGGCACGTGTTCTTTCGGCAGCTCGAGATCCTTGGCTCGACGATGGGATCGAAGGGGGCGCTCCGTCGAGCGCTGGCGCTCGTCGAGGACGGGCGTGTCCACCCCGTCGTCGATCGGGTGGTGTCGCTCTGGGAGGCCCGCGAAGCCCACGAGGCGCTCGAAGCGCGGCGGGCCTTCGGCAAGATCGTGCTCGCCGTGTGATGCAGGCGCGCCGGCGCCGCGCCCTTCGTGAGCGCAGACCCCTTTCGGTTGACAGGGCGCGAGGACCGTAAAAAATCGACGGAAGCGCTCCGTGCGTCCTGTCTCGCGATGGTCGTCACCGTCGCGTGGCTGGGCTGCAAGCGCGGGGAGGCCTCCCCGGATCTCGCCCAATCAGGGCGCGCGATCTTCGCCTCGACCTGCGCGCGGTGCCACGGCGCGCACGGCGGCGGCGGTGTCGCGCCCGCGCCCGGGCAGCCCGCTCCTCGCGACCTCCGCGATCCCACGTTCCAGGCGTCACGGACCGACGAGCCGCTCCGCGCCGTCGTCTCGGGAGGGAAGGGCGCCGCGATGCCGAGCTTTGCGGCGGTCCTTGGCGACAAAGAGCTGCGCGCCCTCGTCGCTTTCCTTCGCACCCTGGATCCAAAGAGGCCCCTATGAAGGACAAACTCCCTCGTATCCTGGCCGTGGTGGGCGCCGTCCTCGCGCTGTTCGTCATGGCCGTCGCCGTCCGGTTCTTCGTCCTCGCGCCCGAGCTGCGCCCTGCGCCCGACGTGAAGGCCCCGTCGAGCTCCGACGCGGTCGCTCGCGGCAAATACCTGGTCAACCACGTCGCGGCGTGCCTCGGCTGCCACTCTGCCGTCGACGAGACCCAGCCAGGCGACCGCATCCTCGCCGGAAAGGCCGGATCGGGGCGCGATTTCGGCGTGTGGAAGGGCGCGCCTTTTCACCTCCGCGCCGCGAACCTGACGCCCGACAAGACCCACGGCATCGGCAGCTGGACGGACGGCGAGATCCTGCGCGCGATGCGCGAGGGGGTGAGCCGCAGGGTCGCCCCCTCTTCCCGCAGATGCCCTACCTCACGTACCGCGAGACGCTCTCCGACGACGACGCGCTCGCGATCGTGGCGTACCTGCGGACGCTCGCGCCGCTCCCCAACGATCCGGGGAAGACGACGGTTGACTTCCCGATGTCGGTGTCCTTCGGACGGCGCCGAAGCCGCTGACCGCGTCGCCGCCCCCGCCGCCCCCGGCCTCGGACAAGCTGGCGAGGGGGCGCTGGCTCCTGCGCACGGCGTCGTGCAATGACTGCCACGACTCGGTGAACGCGCGCATGGAGAAGCTGCCGGGCAAGACCTTCGCCGGCGGGCTCAAACTGCCGCTCGCGCCGGGCAAGCGCTACGTGATCGCGCCGAACATCACCAGCTGCTCCCGCACGTCGCCTGGGGACGCTCCCGCGCGTCGACCCGCCCGCGACGATCCCGCGTCTACGCCTGTTCGAGCCTCCGCCGCAGCTCGGGCTTCATCACCTTCCCCATCGCGTTGCGCGGCAGCTCCGGCAAGAAGACGAAGGCGCGCGGCACCTTGTAGTGGGCGAGCCGGTCCTTCGCGAAGGCGCGGAGCTCGGCCTCGTCGAGCGCCTCGTCGCGGCGGACCACGCACGCCGTCACGCGATCGCCCCACACCTCGTCGGGCAATCCAATCACGGCGACCTCGCTCACCCCCTCGTGCTCGCGGAGGGCCTCCTCGATCTCGAGCGCCGAGAGCTTGTATCCGCCGCTCTTCAGGATGTCGACGCTCGCGCGCCCAAGGAGCGCGAGGTAGCCGTCCGCGTCCCGCCGGGCCACGTCTCCCGTCCGAAACCACCCATCCACGAAGGCCTCCCGCGTCGCGTCCTCACGGCGAAAGTACCCGAGAAACACCGACGGTCCACGGATCAGCAGCTCTCCCTCCTCGGCGTCTCGGCCCGCCTCGTCCACGATGCGCGTCTCGACGGTGGGGAGCGGGTGACCGACGGTGCCGGGGCGCCGCTCGCCGCGGAGCGGGTTGGTGCTCCCGACGCCGATCTCCGTCATCCCGAAGCGCTCGAGCGGCACCTCGCCGGCGACCGCGCGCCACCGCTCGGCGAGCCTCACGGGCAGCGCGGCGGATCCGCTCGTCGTGAGTCGCAGCCCGCGCGCTCCCTCGGCCCACCGCGCGCGGACGGCGGGCTCCGCGGCGTCGAGCGCCTCGAGCATCCGGTGGAGCATCGTCGGAACGCTCATCCAGATCGTCGATCGTGAGAGCGCGTCCCACACTCCGGCTGCATCGAACCGGGGCAGGAGCTCGACCGAGCCGCCGTTCAAGAGCACGTTGAAGAGGGCGATCGCGACGCCGTGCATGTGGTGGAGCGGCAGCGCGTGGAGGAGGCGATCGGACGCGGTGACGCCCCAGGCGCGGCCGAGCACGTCGAGCTGGACATCGAGGTTCTCGTGCGAGAGGAGCGCGCCCTTTGGGCGGCCCGTCGTGCCGCTCGTAAAGAGCATGAGCGCCGGCTGATGTGCGCCCAGCACGGCAGGGAGCGCCTGGTCACCGCAGATCTGGGTCGGATCGTCGACGCGGTGCGCGGCGAAGGCGGCGCGGCGATCGTCGAGCGTGGGATCGAGGAGGACGACGCGAGGATCGGCGCTCTCGGCGAGCCGCTGGAGCTCGAGCGCGGGGTGGAGCGGCGAGAGCGGCACGGCGACGCCACCGGCGCGCATCACCCCGAGCACCGTCGCGACGTAGCTCCGATCGGGCGGCGCCAGGACGACGACGCGCTCGCCCGGCGCGATGGACGAGCCGACGCGGGTGAGCGCGGCGTGGAGCGCCTGCCCCGACATGGCGCCGTGGCGGTCGTGGAGGACGGGATCGGCCCGACCGGCGAGGGCGTCGATGCGCGCAGCGAGCGTCATGCGCCGCTCTTCTCACGGATGGGGTGGAGAGGGGAGCGCTCCGCGTGCGTCGCGCCAGGCCGTCGACCGAGCAGGGCGCGCACCGATGGGGTGGAGAAGGGAGCACGGCGCGGCACGGCCCTTGCCGACGGCTCGGGCCGACTTAGCTTCGACTCGTCATGCGGATGGAACGACTGACCCAGAAGAGCCAAGAGGCCGTGCGCGAGGCCTTCGATCGCGCGGTCCGGGCACAGAACCCGGAGATCGTCCCCGAGCACCTCCTCGTCGCGATCCTCGAGCAGGACGGCGGGCTCGGCTCTCCCCTCGTCGCGAAGGCGGGGGCCGATCCGCGCCGCCTGGTCGCGCTCCTCTCCGAGAAGCTCGACGGTCTGCCCCGTGTCTCGGGCGGCGCCGATCCGGTGCTCGGCCGCAGGATGAACGTGCTCGCCACCAAGAGCGAGGACGAGGCCAAGGCGCTCCACGACGACTTCGTGTCGGTCGAGCACTTCCTCCTCGCGGGGCTCAAGCACGACGACGACGTCAAGAAGGCGTTCTCGCGCGCGGGGCTCGATCACGCGAAGCTGCTGGCGGCGCTGAAGGACGTGCGAGGCGCGCAGCGCGTGACCGATCAGGCCCCCGAAGGGAAGTTTCAGGCGCTCGAGAAGTACACGCGCGATCTCACCGACGCCGCGCGGAAGGGCAAGCTCGATCCGGTCGTCGGCCGCGACGAGGAGATCCGTCGCGTCATCCAGGTGCTCTCTCGTCGATCGAAGAACAACCCGGTGCTGATCGGCTCGCCTGGCGTCGGCAAGACCGCCATCGTCGAGGGCATCGCCAACCGCATCGTGAGCGGCGACGTACCCGAGAGCCTCCGCGAGAAGAGGCTCGTCGCGCTCGATCTGTCGTCGATGGTCGCGGGCGCGAAGTTCCGGGGCGAATTCGAGGACAGGCTGAAGGCTGTCTTGAAGGAGATCGAGGCCGCGAGCGGCAGCATCATCTGCTTCATCGACGAGCTGCACACGCTGGTCGGCGCGGGCGCGGCCGAGGGCGCCATGGACGCGGCCAACATGCTGAAGCCCGCGCTCGCACGCGGCGAGCTGCGCTGCATCGGCGCGACCACGCTCGACGAGTACCGCAAGCGCATCGAGAAGGATCCCGCGCTCGAGCGGCGCTTCCAGCCGGTGCTCGTCTCGGAGCCCACGGTCGATGACACCATCGCGATCCTGCGTGGCCTGAAGGAGCGCTACGAGGTGCACCACGGCATCCGCATCCAGGACGCGGCGGTCGTCGCGGCGGCGACCCTCTCGTCGCGCTACGTGACCGATCGCTTCCTCCCCGACAAGGCGATCGACCTCGTCGACGAGGCGGCGAGCCGCATCAAGATGGAGATCGAGTCGAAGCCCGTCGTCATCGACGAGGTGGACCGCAAGCTCTTCCAGCTCCGCATCGAGGAGCAGGCGCTCTCGAAGGAGAGCGATCCGGCCTCGAAGGCGCGCATGGGCGATCTCCGCCGCGAGATCGCGGAGGTGTCCGGCAAGCGCGACGCGATGGCGTCCCAGTGGATGCGCGAGAAGGATCTCGTCCAGGAGATGCGCAAGTCGCAGAAGGCGATCGATGCGCTCAAGATCGAGGAGGAGCAGGCGCGTCGCCGGGGCGATCTCGGCAAGGCCGCCGAGGTCCAGTACGGCAAGCTCCCCGAGGCGCAGCGCTCGCTCGACGCGGCCCAGAAGGCGCTCCAGGACGCGCAGGGTGCGGGCTCGTATGTCCGGGAGGAGGTGAGCGACGAGGACATCGCCGCCGTCGTGTCGAAGTGGACCGGGATCCCGGTGTCCAAGATGCTGGAGAGCGAGAAGGCGAAGCTCTTGCGGCTCGAGCAGGCGCTGCACCAGCGGGTCGTCGGCCAGGATCACGCGGTCGTCGCGGTGGCCAACGCGGTGCGCCGGTCGCGCGCGGGGCTCGGCGACGATCGCCGCCCGATCGGGAGCTTCCTCTTCCTCGGGCCGACGGGCGTCGGCAAGACCGAGCTCGCGAAGGCGCTCGCGGAGATCCTCTTCAACGACGAGCGGGCGATGATCCGGCTCGACATGTCCGAGTACATGGAGAAGCACTCGGTCTCGCGGCTCATCGGCGCCCCGCCCGGCTACGTCGGCTACGACGAGGGCGGGCAGCTCACCGAGCCGGTGCGGCGCAAGCCCTTCAGCATCGTCCTCTTCGACGAGGTCGAGAAGGCGCACCCCGATGTGTGGAACGTGCTGCTCCAGGTGCTCGAGGACGGCCGCCTGACGGACGGCCAAGGGCGCACCGTGGACTTCAAGAACACGGTGATCATCATGACATCGAACCTTGGGAGCGCGCAGGCGGCGCTGCTCGAAGACCGGAACCTCCCCGACGCGGACAAGCGTGAGCTGGTCGAGCGCGCGGTGCTCGACGAGGTGAAGAAGGCGTTTCGTCCCGAGCTGGTGAACCGACTGGACGAGCTCGTGGTCTTCCGGCGGCTCGATCGGTCGCAGCTCGGTGAGATCGTGGACATTCAGCTCGCGCGGTTCGCGGCGAGGCTCGCGAAGCGGGACGTCGAGCTGTCGCTCACCCCGCGGGCGAAGGAGGCGCTGGCGCTGGCCGGCTGGGATCCGCAGTACGGCGCGCGCCCGCTGAAGCGGGCGGTCCAGAAGCTGCTCGAAGACCCGCTCGCGATGAAGCTCCTCGCCGGCGAGATCCAGCCGCACGACCACGTCGAGGTGGACGCCGACGCGACGGGGACGCTCTCCTTCGCGAAGAGGGCGCTGAACTGAGCCGAGGCGGTCGGCGCGGCGATCGCGCTTCGACACCCTGGGCGGATCTGTGAGGACGCCCTTGGATCGTCGGACCGAAACGGGCACTCGCGACCGCCCTTCGACAGGGCGGCGTCCGTGACCGCCTCGCGCCTCGGGTGGAGAGGGACCCAGGAGGGGCAGCGCTGCACACACGCCTCCTGGCCTCCCGCGGGGCGCGCGACGAGGACGCGAGCGCGCGCAGCCTGGCGCGATCCACGCGCGGCGGCGCTGTCACCGCTGGAGCCGCGTCTTGCCGAGCCCGAGGATCGCCCCGAACTCTTCGTCCGTCACTGGCACCACCGAGAGCCGTGACCGCCGGAGGAGCTGCATCTCGGCGAGCGCCGGCGTCGCCTTGATCGTCGCCAGCGTCACCGGCTCCGCGAAGGGAGCGACGGGCGCCACGTCCACGACGGACCAGTCTCCTCCCGTCTCCGGCTCCGGGTACGCCTCGCGCGTCACCTTCGCGAGCCCGACGACAGCCTTCCCCTCATTGGAATGGTAGTAGAGGAGGAGATCTCCGCGCCGCATCGCGCGGAGGTTGTTCCGGGCTTCGTAGTTGCGGACGCCGTCCCAGGCGGTCTTTCCGTCGCGGACGAGCTCGGAGAAGGCGTAGACGTGCGGCTCGCTCTTCACGAGCCAATGGCGCGGTGAGACCATCGGATCAGGCGAGGGCGACGCCGAGCTGGCGGCGGAGCGCCGCGTGCCGATCGCTCGTCGTGAAGGCGAGGAGATCTTCGGTGATCTCGGCGGCGCGGTCCTTCGCCAGGAGGTCCACCATGCGGAGCGAGACGTCGAGCCGTCCCGACAGCAGGTGTCCGGCGCGGAAGGAGGTCTTGTCCGCCGCCGTCGCCCAGCGCTGGAGGTTGGTCCTGCCGCCCTGCTCGACGAAGCGCAAGAACGACCCACGCAGCCGATCGATGACCTGCGGCTCCAGGATCGGCTCGATCGCCCGCGCGATGGGCTCGACGCGGCGACGCACCTCTGGCGTCAGCGGGATCCCGGGGTTTCCGATGAGGAGCGCCGAGAGGAAGACGTCTTCCAAGTCGACGATCGACGGGATGAGCACGCGCACGAAGTGCTCCTCGCGGTACCAGGCGAGGTGCGCGCCCGCGAGGAAGGCGAGCTCGTTCGCGCTGCGGCCGGAGAGCGCGAGCTTGCCGAGCCGCGTGACGGGCGGGAGCCCAGCGACCATCTCGGCGCCGCCCAAGAAGTCCGGATCGGCGAAGAGCTGCGGGCACGGGAGCCCGAGGATCGCCGCGCCCCACGAGAAGCAGCGCACGGCCTGCACCGTCGAGGTCTTCGGATCGTGGCGCTTGCCGGGGTCCATCACGAGGAGCTGCTTGTCGCGACGCAGCGCCGAGACGCGCCCGAGCAGGACCGCGCTGGTCACGACGGCGAAGATCTCGCCCGTCAGGATCTCCTCGTCGGGGTGGAAGAGCGAGCGGCGCCACCCCTCCTGCGTGAGCGACGTCGTCGGCTGGATGAGCCCCTTCGGCTCGTGTGTGTCGAAGAAGGCGCGCTCGTCGGACGTCGCGTGATCGAGGTGGACGAGCACCTCGGCCGTCGTGAGGGCGCGGTCCCGCTCGCCGCGCGTCGTCCACACGCGATAGAGGGCGTGGAGCGTGGCGGGATCGCGGGGGTTCGTCCGCAGGGCGCGGAGGAGCTCGTCTGGGTCGTCGTCTTGCGCGTGGCGCACCGCCGCGACGTCCGAGATGTCGACCTCGAGGGACGCGAGCTCGTGCGCGGCCTCGAGCTCCTTCTCGAGCTCGACGACACGCGCCTGGAGCTGCGCGATGCGGCGCTCGAGCGCCTGCACGCGCGGATCGGTCGCGGGGGCGAGCGGCGCGATGGATGCGGGCGCGGGCTCGTCGAGATCGTCGCGGCGGATCTTGACGCGGTGCCGCGCCTCGTAGGCGGCCTCGAGCGCGTCCTCGAGCCGGCGGAGACGGAGCGGCTCGAGCCCCATCGCCTGCGCCGCCCTGTCGAGCCGCGCGCGCTCCTCGGCGGTGATGATCCCGTCCTCGATGACCTCCGCGAAGAGCTCCTCGTACTGTGCCTCGAACCTGCCGAGCCGCAGGTTCCCGGAGATCTCGCCTTGCTCGAAGGATGTGCCGTGATCGAAGGTGACGTCGGACATGGGGCGCGAGAGGATACGCCATGATGAACGCCGCTCGCCCACCAAAGTGAGGGAGAACGACCTGCGCGCGCTGACCGCCGGGGCGGCGACTCCCGGCGGGCGGCGCGAGCGCGGTCCCTCGGGGCGGTTTGCGGTGACTCTACGTGGGCGGGGTGAGCGCGGTCCCTCGGAGCGGTTTGCGACGACTCGACGTGGGCGGGGCGGGCGCGGTCCCTCGGGGCGGTTTGCGGTGACTCTACGTGGGCGGGGTGAGCGCGGTCCCTCGGAGCGGTTTGCGACGACTCGACGTGGGCGGGGCGGGCGCGGTCACTCGAAGCGGAGCGCCTGGATGGGGTCGAGGCGCGAGGCCTTCCGTGCTGGATACAGCCCGAAGACGACGCCGACGCCCGCGCTGAACGTGACCGCGATCCCGATGATGTCCGTCCGGATCTGCATCGGCCAGCCGAACTTGTCCGCGAGCCCGGTCGCGCCCCCCACGCCCAGCGCGACGCCGATGAGCCCGCCCATCAACGAGAGGACCAGCGCCTCGACGAGGAACTGCGAGAGGATGTGCCGCGGCTTCGCTCCGAGCGCCATGCGGACGCCGATCTCGCGTGTCCGCTCCGTCACCGAGACGAGCATGATGTTCATGATCCCGATGCCGCCGACGAGGAGCGACACCGCCGCCACCGACGCGAGCAGCGAGGTCATCGTCTTCGTGCCCTCCTGCTGCGCGTTCGCCATCTCGGTGAGGTTGCGGATCGAGAAGTCGTCGTCCTGCCCGGGCCCGATGTGGTGCCGATCGCGCAGGAGCTCCGTCACGTCCTTCTGCGCGCGGTTCACGTCCGAGACGGCGCCGATGAAGATGGTCCCCGAGAGGTACTTCTGGAGCCCGCCCTGGAGCTTCGCCTGGAAGGTCGTGACCGGGATGAAGGCCACGTCGTCGTAGTCCTGACCGGTGGACGACTGCCCCTTCTTCGCCGCCACGCCCACGACGAGGAAGGGCGAATTGCCGATGCGTACGGTCTGCCCGATGGGGTCCGAGCTCACCCCGAAGAGCTTCTCGGACACCGTCGCGCCGAGCACGACCACCTTCGTCCCCGAGTCGACGTCGGTCTGCGTGAAGAAGGCCCCACGGTCGATGGGCCACGAGCGGATGACGAAGTACTCGGGCGTGGTCCCGGTGACCCCCGTCGACCAGTTCTGCTCCTCGCTCTGGACCTGGAGGTTCTTCCGGAGCGCGGGGGAGGCGGCTCGCACGCTGTCGAGCTCGGACTGGATGGCGCGGATGTCGTCCCACGTCAGCGTGGGCGAGCTACCGAAGCCGCCGCTCGCCCCACCCGAGGTGGTCGCGCCGGGCAGGAGGATGAGCAGGTTCGTCCCCATGGCGGCGAATTGCGCCTCGACCCGCGCCTTCGCGCCCTCTCCGATGGCGACCATCGCGATGACGGCGGAGACGCCGATGATGATCCCGAGCATCGTGAGGAAGCTGCGGAGCTTGTTGCGGAGCAGGGCGCGGAGCGCGATGCGCAGCGTCTGGAGGGGGCTCATGGGACGACGGCGATCTCCGGGGTCTGCTCCTCGTCCGAGACGAGCTTGCCGTCCTTCATGACCATCATCCGGCTCGCGTACGCCGCGACGTCGGGCTCGTGCGTGACCATCGCGATCGTGATCCCCTCCTTCGCGAGCGCCTGGAGCAGCGCGACCACCTCGATCGTCGTCTTGCTGTCGAGCGCGCCCGTCGGCTCGTCAGCGAGGATGAGCTTGGGCCGGGAGACGATCGCGCGCGCGATGGCGACGCGCTGCTGCTGGCCGCCGGAGAGCTGCGCGGGCGTGTGGTCGAGCCGCTTGCCGAGGCCGACCCGCTCGAGCGCCTCGGCGGCCCGTCGAGCGCGCTCCTTGCCGGGGACCCCGGCGTACACGAGCGGTAGCTCCACGTTCTCGAGCGCGCTCGTCCTCGCGAGCAGGTTGAAATTCTGGAAGACGAAGCCGAGGAGCTGGTTCCGGATCTCGGCGAGCTCGTTGACGCCCAGGTCGGACGCGAGCTTGCCCGCGAGCCGGTACCGGCCCGACGTGGGGCGGTCGAGGCAGCCGAGGATGTTCATGAGCGTGCTCTTGCCGGAGCCGGAGGAGCCCATGATCGCGACGAACTCGCGCTCGCGGACGGTGAGCGAGACGCCGTCGAGCGCATGGACGACGTTGTCGCCCATCGTATACGTCTTCCGGACATCCTCGATCTCGACGAGCGCCGCCATCAGAACATGCGCCCGCCGCGCATGCCGCCGCCGGGCGGTGCGCCGGTCTTCGGCGCGTCGCCGGACAGCGTGTCGAGCACGACCTCCTCCCCCTCGGCGAGATCCTTGCCGAGGACCGCGGTCATCGAGCCGTCGGTGACGCCTCCCTCGACGCGACGGGGGACGAGCTGTCCGTCGCGGAGCAGCCAGATCGTCTTGCGGCTCTCGCCGCCGCCGTCGGCGTCGGGTCGACGTCGCGCGCCGCCCGGACCCGCGGGGCCGCCCGGCCCTCCGCCCGGGCGCCGCCCGCTCCCCGCTGCCCAGGCGCCGCTGCCGCTCGGGGTCGCGCCGGCTGGGGGCTTGAAGCGGAAGGCCGCGTTGGGGACGAGGAGCGTGGCCTTCTCCTCGGCCCAGACGAAGGTGACGTTGGCGGTCATCCCCGGCTTCAGGTGGAGATCGTCGTTGGGGACGTCGAGGACGGCGTCGTACGTGACGACGTTCTGTACGGTCTGGGCGGCGTTGCGCACCTCGCGGATGGTCCCCGTGAACTTGCGGCCCGGGAAGGCGTCGACAGTGAAGGTGGCGGTCATCCCCGAGGCGAGGCGGCCGACGTCGGCCTCGGCGACGTAGGTGTCGACCTGGATGCTGCGGAGATCCTGCGCGATGGTGAAGAGGACGGGCGCAGACAGGGAGGCGGCGACGGTCTGGCCGACGTCGACGCTGCGCGAGAGGACGGTGCCGTCGATGGGCGAGACGATGGTGGTGAACCCGAGGTTGACCTCGGCCTCGCGGAGCGACGCGGCGGCCTGGGCGACGGAGGCGCTGGCGACGCCCACGTCGGCGCGGGCGGTCTCGACCCCGACGCGCGCGACCTCGAGATCGGCCTCGCTCGCGAGGCTCTCGGCGCGCAGCTTCTCGACGCGCGTGAGGTTGCGCTCGGCCTGGGCGAGGTTGGCCTTGGCGCGTTGGGCCTGGGCGCGCGCGCTGGCGCTCGCGGCGCGCGCGCGCCCGAGGGCCGCCTCGAAGAGCCTCGGATCGAGGCGCGCGATCACCTGCCCCTTGGTGACCGCGCTGTTGTAGTCGGCGAGCAGCTCCTGGACGCGCCCGCTCACCTGGGCGCCGACCTGGACGGTGACGCGCGCCGAGAGGGTGCCGGTGGCGGTGACCTTCGCCGCGACGTCGCCGCGCGTGACCTTGGCGGTCTTGTAGAGCGGAACCGCCGCGGTGCTCCGCTTCTTGTAGACGAGCCAAGCGGTCACGAGGGCCGCGACGACGACCAGCGGGACCAGCCACTTCAAGACGGTCTTCAAGGTGCGCATGCGGACGGGATAGGCGGCTCGGTACGCGAATTCTCGAGCGTCATCGTAAAGTATTGTCGCCTCCGGCTGGGCAGAGGTCTCGCCCACGGCTCCTCCGAGCGCGCGCCTGGCGTCGACGCGCCGAGGGCAGGGGTCGTGGGCATCCGCGATCCATGGCCTTGGTCCGACGCATCCGCCCGCCTCGCGGCAGACGATCGCAGGCTCGCTCGTCGGCGTCGCGGACTTTGGGCTCGGCCCGCAAGGATCGGCGCACTTCGCGGCCCGATCGTCGACCTGGAGCCGATCCGCCGTGAGCTGGGCTCGGCCGGCAAGGATCGGCGCACTTCGCGGCCCGATCCTCGATCCGGAGCCGATCCGCCGTACGTTGGATTCGGCCAGCAAGGATCGGCGATCGTCGCGGCTTGGATCGATGGTAGTCTAGCTACGATGACCCTTCAGATCGAGCGCGCGTGGAGGGTGACGACCCTGCTCGTCGCCCTGGTCCTCGCAGGGTGCAAGCGCGCCGAGCCAGCGCCCGCGACCGGGGAGGTCGTCGCGTCCGCGCCCGCGTCGCAGGCCCCCGCGCCCGTCGCCGCGGTCGCGCGGCGTACGGTCGCGGCCGGAGACGTGCCCGGCGGCTCGACGTGGCTCCCCGAGTTCTCCCTCGAGATCCTGCCCGCGTCGGCGGGTCTGACGGTCCTCGCCGCGGAGGAAGCGTGCTCGGTCCGCTCGATGCAGCTCTGCACCGAGTCCCAATGGAAGCGCGCCTGCGCCGCGGATCCGTCGCTCGGGACGGTCGCGACCTGGACGGCGACGGCGCAGGACCAGACGACCTTCGTCGTCCGCGGAGGGGGCGCGTGCGACGCGCGCGCCTCCGTGCCCGGGGCGCAGATCGACGCCTCGCGGGCCGGGGCCTGCTGCACGCCCGCGGTGGGCGTCGTCACGGGCAACAGACACCCATCCTTCCTGCGCGCGAACGCCCAGCGGCTTGCGAAATGGCAGCTCGCGGTGAACGAGAAGCGCACCGCGGCGCTCGTCGCCGAGATGGACGACACGCTCCAGTTCTTCTTGCTGAAGCAGGTCCCCAAGGAGCAAGCGGGCGCGCGCTTCGACGCGGTGTTTCGGCAGTACCCTCGGCAATGGCTGGTGTTCGAGTCGTGCCACGTCACGGTGGACATGGCGGCGGAGACCTCGACCCACGACTGCACGGGGCTCATGGGTCGAGGTGACACCGTGGCCTCCGTCGTGCAGCGCCACGTCCGCGTGGGACCGGCGCAGAAGCTCGCCTCGCTCACCGACGCCCGGGTGATCCGGCCCTTCTCTCCGCTCTAGCGCATGGCCACGGGCAGCGATCCCTTCGGTTGGCTGGGCGTCGTCGTCGACGGGAAGTATCGCGTCGAGGAGGTCGTGGGGGAGGGCGGGTTCGGCGTCGTGTACCGCGCGACGCACGTGACGCTCGGCGACACCGTCGCGGTGAAATGCCTGAAGGTCCCGTCGGGGCTCGACGAAGGGGCGCGCCAGCGGTTCCGGGCGAGCTTCCTCGAAGAGGGGAGGCTCTTGCGGCGGCTGTCGCGCGCGACGACGGGGATCGTGCAGGCGCTCGACGCGGGGGACGCGGTGTCGCCCACGGGGGCCTGGACCCCCTACTTGGTGCTCGAGTGGCTCGACGGCCACGGGCTCGACGACGAGCCTCCGCGCCCGCGCGCGCTCGAGGAGGTGCTCGCGCTCCTCGCGCCCGCCGCCGACGCGCTCGCGACGGCACACGCCGAGGGGGTCTCGCACCGCGACGTCAAGCCGGCGAACCTCTTCTTGACGACGATGGGGGGGCGCAAGGCGCTGAAGGTGCTCGACTTCGGGATCGCGAAGGTGATGACGGGCGATCCGACGCTGACGGCGGCGCTCCGCGCGACGGGCGGCTCGATGTCGGCCTTCACCCCCGCGTACGGGGCGCCCGAGCAATTTGCAAAGCATGTGGGCGCGACGGGGCCCTGGACGGACGTGTTTGCGCTCGCGTTGGTCTTCGTCGAGCTGTGGACGGGGCGCATGGCGCTCGACGGGGACGACGTGGCGCAGCTCTACGTGGCCTCGACGGATCCGACGCGCCGTCCCACGCCGGGGGCGCGTGGGGCGATGGCGCCTCCGGGGGTGGAGGCGGTGTTCGCGACGGCGCTCGCGGTCTCCCCCGAGGCGCGTTACCGGACGATGGGAGCCTTTTGGGCGGCGTTGACGCAAGCCGCGGTCGAGGCTGGGGTGCCCGTCCCGAGCGCGCCGGGCGCGAGCGCGCCCCGGGCTTCCCTCCCGAGCTTGGCCCACACGGTGCCGGCCGCACCCATGGGGATCGGGCTGCCAGCGCAGAATCCGTCTACGACACACAGCCCCGTCGTCGCCGGCGGGGCGACGGTCCCGACGATGCCGTCACCGGCTCGTCCGCCGCCGCAGCCGTCCGGCTCGCCGGCGATGGGTGCCCTCTTGCTGCTCGGGGTGACGGCGGTGATCGCGCTCGGGGCGATCTTGGTGGGCGGCGTCGTGTACCGTCGTCACCTCGCGGACGCGACGAGCGCGCCGGCGTCGGCCTCGTCGCTGGAGCCCACTCGGGTGACGCCCGTCGAGGTCGCGATGGTCCGGCTCGGGCCGGCGACCTTCTTCATGGGATCGGACTCGGGCGGACCGGCCGAGAGGCCGCGGCACATGGTGCGCATCACGCATCCCTTCCGCCTCGACGAGACGGAGGTGACGGTGGGTCAATACAAGGCGTGCGTGGCGGCGAAACACTGTACCGTCCCGACGGCCCACGGGCCCGGCATGACGGAGCCGCAGCGCAAGAAGGACGAGGCGCTCTGCACGTACGCGACGCCCGGGGGCGACGATCTGCCCGTCAATTGCATCGATCGGCAACAGGCGGACGCAGTCTGTCGCTTCGCGGGGAAGCGCCTGCCGACCGAGGCAGAGTGGGAGCTGGCGGCCTCTGGGGGCGAGGGGCGGCGCTATCCGTGGGGAGATCTGGCCCCGACGTGTGCGCACGGGAACTTCGGAGAAGCCTCGGGACAGCGGTGCGAGGGGCGTCCGGTCGCCGTGCGCGGATCGCCGCTCGGCAAGGCGCGGGGAGGGGCGCTCGACCTGGCGGGCAACGTCTGGGAATGGGTGGACGACGGCTGGGATCCGAAGGCGTACGTGGCCGCGGGGCGGACCGATCCGCGTGTTCCGCCAGGAGAGCGGGGCGTCCTGCGCGGGGGCGCGTGGGACTTCTCGGCGAGCGCTGCGACCGCAAGCTATCGGTACGAGCTCACGGCAGGGACGGGGCACCCGAGCACGGGCGTGCGCTGCGCGAAGGACGCCGACTGACGCAAACGACGCGAAGGCGACGCGCGAACGCGGGTGTCCACGGGGCGCGGACTGGCGTGTGGTGCGGGGCGCGGTGTCTGCGGGGCGCGGGCTGGCGTGTGGCGCGATCGGGGAGGAGCGGCGGGGCCGCTTGCGGTAGCATGCTCGCCCCCTTGAGCGACGCCAGCCGCCTCCCTCCACTCCCCGATCTCGCCGTCGAGATCGTCGCCGACGAGACCCCCGAGGCCCGCTGCGACCAGGGCTTCCTCCTCCTGCGCAGGTTGCGCCTCGCCCTGCGCTTCCCCGACGGCACGCGCTCAGAGCCCTTCGCTTACGACACAGCCTGGCGCACGCGCCTCGACGCCGTCGCCGTCGTCGTCCACCACCTCGACGGAGAGGGGCGCCGTCGCGTCTTCCTTCGGTCGTCCGTGAGGCCGCCGCTCGCCCTCCGCGCCGCCGAGATCCTGCCGCGCCACCACCCGGCCCTCGCGCAGACGTGGGAGCTCCCCGCGGGGCTCGTCGAGCCGGACGAGCAGTCGGAGGAGGGGCTCTACGCCTGCGCCGCGCGCGAGGTCGAGGAGGAGCTCGGCCTCCGCCTCGAGCGCGCGAGCCTCCGCCCCCTCGGCCCAGGGATCTACCCGACCCCCGCCGTCATCGGCGAGCGCATCTACCTCTTCGAGGCCGAGGTCGATCCCTCGACGCGGCGGCCGCCCGCGGGGGACGGCTCTCCCCTCGAGCGCGTCGCCGTCATCCGCGCCGTCCCACTCGACGACGCGATCCGCGCCGCAGACGCCGGGCTCATCGAGGACATGAAGACCGATCTCGCCCTCCGCCGGTTCCGCGATCGTCTCCGCGCGACGACCCCATGAAGCGCTCCTGCGTCGTCGTCGAGAAGCGCACCTCGTGGCAGCGGTTCGTCGAGGAAGGGAGGGATCCCCGCGTCCTGTCGCTCGTCGACGAGCGGCACGGCTCGGTCGAGCGCATGAAGCAGGCCCACGACGCCCACCTGAAGAGCCTCGAGGCCGTGCGGACCCTCCTCTCTGTGGCAGGGTACGAGCTCGTGCGCGTCGCCTCGCCGGCGTCACCCTTCGACGCCACGGGGCACGCGCTCGTCGTCACCGTCGGCGGGGACGGCACCCTGCTCGCCGCGTCGCACCACGTGTCCACGACGCCCATCCTCGGCGTGAACAGCGCGCCGGCCCACAGCGTGGGGCACTTCTGCGGCGCCACCGAGCACACCCTGGCCGACGTGCTCGCGCAGCTCGACGCGGGCGTGCTCCCCGACGCCTCGCTCGCGCGCATGGCCGTGAAAAAGGGCGATCAGCTCGTCTCTGCGCGCGTCCTCAACGACGCGCTCTTCTGCCACTCCTCCCCCGCCGCGACGTCCCGCTACCGCGTCGACGTCGGGGGCGTCTCCGAGCTCCAGCGCTCGAGCGGCCTCTGGATCGGCCCGCCCGCTGGATCCACGGCGGCTCAGCGCTCGGCGGGCGGGGATGTCCTGCCGCTCGAGGCGGACCTCTTGCAGCTCGTCGTGCGCGAGCCTTACGATCCAGAGGGGCGCCCGCTGCGTGTCTCGAAGCTCGTCCTCTCGCCCGACGAGGTGGTACGAGTCGAGAGCCGGATGCATGACGCCTCCCTGTTCGTCGATGGGCCGAGCGATCGCACGCCGATCGCCTTCGGCGAGGAGCTGTCCTTCTCGCTGTCCGACGAGCGCCTCCGCGTGCTCGGTGTATCCAAGGAGCGCGGCCGCTCGTGACCACCGTGCTCGCCCTCCTCGGGATGCTCGTCGCGGGGATCCTCGTCTCCCTGCAGTCGCCGATCAACACGGCGCTCGCGAAGAACATCGGATCGTTCCCGTCGGTGTTCGTCTCGTTCGTCGTAGGGACGGCGATCTCGGGGGTGATCGTGGCGGTGCTCCGCAACGGCGATCTCGTGGGTGTCGTGCGCGCGCCGTCGTGGCAGCTGCTCGGCGGCGCCTTCGGGACGGCGTTCGTCGCGGCGCTCGTCATCACGCTCCCGCTCATCGGGGTGACGCGGGCCGTCCTGGCGGGGCTCCTCGGGCAGATCCTCGCGGCGCTCGCGGTCGATCAGTTCGGCTGGTTCGGCGTCGATCCGCGTCCGCTCACGCCGACCCGCTTCGGCGGCGTCCTGCTGGTCGCGGCGGGGCTCTACCTGGTGAACCGCACCTGATCGCCCACCGCCCCGCTCGGTACGAGGGGCGGTGCGTCATGAGCGGAGCGGTGACGGAGGCCGAGCGGCGTCGTGCGGTACGCGTCGATAATGCCCTTGAGGGCTCCGTCTGAGCGGAGCGGTGACGGAAGCCGAGCGGCGTCGTCAGCCGAACCCGCGTCGTCGTCGGCGCCCGCGCTACCGCGCACGCCCACGGCGTCTCAATGCGCCTGGAGGTAGCCCTTCACGAGCGCACCCCACGGCGTCGTCGTGAGCGAGGCGTCGTGGGTCACCTGCACCAGATCCGGCGCGCAGTTGCTGTAGGGCGCCAGGGTCCACGCCAGGTTGGGGATCTGCCGCTTCTCGACGTCCGCGAAGAAGCCCGCGGCGAACGAGAGGTCGCCCCCGGCGGGACCGTACTCGCCGATGATCACAGGGACCTGCGCCAGCGTGTACCCAGCCGGATCGGGCGGGTAGGCATGGTACTCGTAGACGACGTTGTCGTGCGCGAGCGGCGCTTTGTCGTAGAAGGCGATCTGGCTCGTCCACTGGTTGCCCTGCACGGCGACCAGGTGGTGGGGCACGCCGAGCGCGTCCTCCTCGGCGCGGATGACACCCACGGCGTGATCCATGCGAGCCCTCAGGTCCGCGTCGGACGCGCTCATGCCGCCAGGCTCGTTCGCGATGCCGAAGAGGACGTACGGGGCGTGCGCGAAGGATTTCACGAGCGCACGGTAGACGTCGTCGGTGGCGGCCGACGGCAAGCACACGGCGTCGTCGCCCTGGCCGCAGGTCTGGCCGCCCACGTCGACCATCGAGGCGTCGCTCCGCAGCGTGACGAGCACGTACACGCCAGGGTGGGCGCCGAGCCCCTCGATGAGCTTCGTCATGCCGGTCTCGTACGCGGTCGACGTGGTCCACGACACGACGGGTGCGTAGCTGTTCATGGAAAGCGAGACGCGGAAGAAGCTCGGGTGCCAGCTCGCGACGACCGCGTCGAGCACCGCGTCGAGCGCCTCCTCCCCGCTGGGGCCATCCATCCAGAGGCCGGTGTTGTATCCGCAGAGGAAGAGGTCATCGACGTTCAAGCCGCGACCCATCCACACCTCGTCCGACGCGCCGGTCGAGCGGAAGACGTGGGGATCGCCCGGCTTCGTGAGGAGCCAGCCCGCCGGTATCCCGGGCGCCCCCGCCGCCCCCCCGCTCGCGCCTGCGCCACTTGCGCCCGCGTTTGCACCGGCCGCGCCTGCGCCGCCTGCGCCGCCTGCGCCGCTTGCGCCTGCGCCGCTTG
>CAYNEK010000053.1:0-6165 GCA_964396175.1 uncultured Polyangiaceae bacterium
AACGCGAGATCGGCGCGTCGCGTGACGGCGTCGGTGGCCCGATCCGTCGCGCGGACGGGGCGCTGAGGGCGTCGAGGCGGTGCTGAGGGCGTCGATGCAACCCGCTGCCTCCAGAGGATCGTCCACGGCTCCGACGCTGCGGAGCGTGGAGACGCGATGCTCGCGTGCGACGCGAGACCGGCGCGGCGCGTGACGGCGTCGGCGCGTGACGGCGTTGGCGCGCCGCGCGTGAGGGGAGCAGAGGCGTGCCGTGTGAGCGCGATCAGCGCGGACGCTGTGTGGAGTCGGTCGAGCGGCGTCGCCGGCGCGAGGCTGCGGCGAGCCCCAGCCCGATCGCCCACGCGGCCGCGAGCGTGGGCCGCGCGCCGACCACCTGACAGCCGCAGCCGCCATCGCTTTCGTTCTTGAGATCGACGTACTGCGGCGTCTCGTCCGGCCCCGTCGATCCGGCCGCTCCACCGCCGCCGTTGCCCGCCTTGGCGCCCGCGGCGCCTCCATGTCCGCTCGGCGCTCCCGCAGCCCCCGCGCCCGCTGCGCCCGCGTTGCCACCGCCCGCGCTGCCACCGCCCGCGCTGCCTCCGCCTGCGCCCGCGCCCGCGGCGCCTCCGGCACCGGGGTCGTCGTTCGGGATGGCGTGGACCTTCACCTCAGCGATGCCGTCGGCGGGTCCGCCGCCCTTCGGTCCGTCGGCGAACCAGGTGATCCCCTCGGCCACCCAGCCGAGCTTCAGCGAGCCGTCGCCGGGCGCCGCGGCGCCGATGTCGAGCGCGAAGTGGCCGACCTGGCCGGGAGGCGTGTCCTTCTCGACCGTCGAGACGCGCGTCCCGCTCGACCAGCTCGGCGCGTGGTACGGTGACGCCTTGTCGCGCGGGATCGGCGCGAGGAACACCGTCCCCGGCTTCCACGTCGCCGTCCCGACGTTGGTCATCTCGATGTAGCCCTTCACCGACGAGCCGACCTTCACGGTCACCGCGCCGTCAGCGGCGAGCGGGTAGCTCTGCTTCGAGTACTTCGCCTGGTACTCGGGCGCGCTCTGCCCAAGGAACGCCGCGAACGCCGCCTTGTCGCCGTAGAAGACGTCGAGGTCCACCGCCCCCGAGATCCCCGGCACCGAGCCCGCCGGGATCCCCGGGAAGGCGTCGGCGCGATATTGCCACATCTTGATCCTCGAGACGAGGTTGTCCGGGACCTGTGGACAGGTGTTGCTCGCGGAGTAGCGCGCCCAGCAGAAGTCGTAGCTCTGGAACTGGGCCGGGTTGCCGAAGTTCGCCCCGCCCCAGAAGCCGCCGCCCGTGTAGATGAAGGGCTTCTTCTTGTACTTGGCCTCGACGGCGTCGAGCCAGTCTTGGACGATCTGGATGTTCTTCGCGGCCGAGTTCTGCCCCGCGTGCGCCGAGTCCTCGATGTCGAGCATCGGCGGGAGATCGCCGGGGTCGTTCCCTACCGTGTTGATGAAGGCGTCGGACTGGGCCTTGGCCGAGTAGTCGAAGCGGAGGTAGTGGTAGAAGCCGACCTTGAGGCCCGTCCCTTCGGCGCCGGCGCGGTGCTTCGCGTAGGCGGAGTTGGCGAAGTTGGCCTCCGTCGCCTTGATGATGACGAAGCTCTTGTTGGCGGCGACCTGCCCCCAGTTGGTCACGGTCTGGTACGCCGAGATGTCGATGCCCTGCACCGGCCCGGCGAAGGGATCGGCCGGCGTCGGACACGAGCCGGTGAGCGGCTCGGAGCTCTCGTCGAGGTCCGTGCCGATGGACGGACCGGCGCACGCCGACAGCAGCCCGAGCCCGAGGAGCGAGACGATCTTGGTGAACGGGAGCGCGCGCATCGGACCGTCAGGATATCAAGGGAGCCCGGAGCCCGTCTCGGCGAATTCGGGTGTCACGGGTGCCGTGGGGCGGGGGCTCCGGCGCCCGTCGTGGCTCCCCGTCCTCGGCCGGGCCGCGGGTCACACCGGCTGGTGGCGAGGGGCAGAGGGTCCGGCGCCCGCCGCGGCGACGTGCCCGTGGGGGCTCTTGGAGCGCGCGGCTCGGGGCCCCAAGGTCGCGAGGTTCGCCATGGATTGGGCGGTCCATGGTGGGTCGGCGCTAGACTGCGTGCATGGCCGCGTCGGCGCTCCCGAGCAGGTGCCTCGTCATGGTCCTCGCGGGCGGGGAGGGCCGACGGTTGGGGCCGCTCACCCTCGAGCGGGCGAAGCCCGCGGTCCCCTTCGGGGGGCGCTGCCGGATCATCGACATCGTCCTCTCGAACTTCGTCAACTCGGGCTTCTATCGGATCAAGGTGCTCACCCAGTACAAGAGCGCGAGCCTCGAGGAGCACATCGCGCGATCGTGGCACCTCTCGCCCGTCCTCGACCAGTACATCGAGGCCATCCCCGCGCAGCAGCGCACCGGGAAGACCTGGTACAAGGGCTCGGCCGACGCGGTCTACCAGTGCGAGAACGTCATCCGCGACGAGAGCCCCGAGCACGTCGCGATCTTCGGCGGGGACCACGTCTACAAGATGGACGTCTCGCAGATGCTGCGCGACCACGCCGAGCACGAGGCCGATCTCACGGTCGCGGCGATCCCCGTCCCGAAGGCGGAGGCCTCGCAGTTCGGCGTCATCGAGGCCGACGCCGAGGGGCGCATCGTCGCCTTCCACGAGAAGGTCGCCTCGCCGCCGACGATGCCCGGCAGCGCCGACAAGTGCCTCGCGTCGATGGGCAACTACATCTTCTCGACGAGGCCGCTGCTCGACGAGCTCGAGCGCGACGCGGTGAGCGAGACCTCCACCCACGACTTCGGGCGCGATCTCGTCCCCGAGATGGTCGCGCGCGGCTACAAGGTGCGCGTCTACGACTTCGCCAAGAACGAGGTCCCCGGCGAGAGCACCAACGGCTACTGGCGCGACATCGGGACGGTCGACGCGTACTGGGAGGCGCAGATGGACCTCGTCGCCATCCAGCCGCTCTTCAACCTCTACAACAAGGCCTGGCCCCTCCGCATCGGGCTGAACCACGATCCCCCCGCGAAGTTCGTGTTCTCGGACACGCAGGCCGCGCGCATCGGCGTCGCGACCGACAGCCTCGTCTCGCCGGGCTGCATCGTCTCGGGGGGGCGCCTCGCGCGCACGGTGCTCTCGTACCGCGTCCGGGTGAACTCCTTCGCCGAGGTGACCGACAGCGTCATCTTCGAGGACGTCGTCATCGGCCGCCACGCCAAGCTCCGGCGGTGCATCATCGACAAAGACGTCGAGATCCCGCCGAACACCGAGATCGGCTTCCACCTCGAGAAGGACCGTGAGCGCTTCCACGTCTCGGACAAGGGCATCGTCGTCGTCCCGAAGCGCACGAAGATCGGCTAGGAGTCGGCGACGTGGGGCGCACCGTCGTCGTCGGAGACGTGCACGGATGCCTCCGCGAGCTCGACGCGCTGCTCGATCGGATCGCGCTCGGCGTGGGCGATAGGCTGGTGTTCGTCGGTGATCTCGTCGCGCGCGGGCCCGACAGCGCGGGCGTCGTCCGGCGAGCCCGCGAGCTTCGTGCCGCCGTCGTGCGCGGCAACCACGAGCAGAAGCTCCTCGACGCCCGGGCGGGGACGCGGAAGAAGCCGCTCGGTCCGATCCACGCCGCCGTCGCGCGGGTGCTCGACGACGCAGGCTGGGCGACGCTCGAGGGCTCGGTCCTCTCGCTCACGCTGCCCGAGCACGGGGTCGTGGTGGTGCACGCAGGGATCGATCCGGCTCGCGGGCTCGAGGGGACGACCGCGCGGGACCTCCTCTCGATGCGGACGCTCGACGACGCGGGTCGGCCGACGCCAGGCTTCGACGGGCCCCTCTGGGCGACGTCGTATGGCGGCCCGCCGCACGTCGTCTTCGGGCACCACGCGGCGGCAGAGGTGCAGGCGCACGCGCACGCGACCGGGCTCGACACGGGGTGCGTGTACGGCGGGCGGCTGACCGCGCTCGTGCTCCCCGCGGGGGCGCCTATGCCCCTGCCGTCGGGGCTCCGTGACCACCTCGTCTCCGTCCGCGCCGAGCGACAGCACTACCCCTACGATCTCCCTCCGGTCCCGCCCGGCTGGCCGGTGCCGCCGTGATGGACGAGATCCGGCTCGGACCGATCGCCTCGCTGCCGCGCCGGTGGTTCGTCGCGGTGCCGCTCGCGCCGCCCATCGTGCTCCCCGACGGCTCGCGCGCGCGGTCGGCGCTCGTGGGTTTCTGGGGGGGCAGGCCGCGCGCCTTCGCGAACCTCTGTCGTCACCTCACGATCCCGCTCGATTTCGGCGACGGCGAGGTCATGGACCCAGAGGGTGAGGGGCTCATGTGCCACCACCACGGCGCGTGCTTCGATCCTGAGTCGGGGCTCTGCACCATGGGGCCATGCTTCGGAGAGACGCTCTTTTCGCTCGAGATCCGCGACGACGACGGCGAGGCGGTCCTGCTCGTCCCGCGGTGAGGCGCATGGGAACGCCGTCGCGACGGCGGCCTCGAGGCACGCGCCGGCGTGGGGCGCGTGATTGTCGTCACGAGGCGCGCCGTTCGCGGGTAGCCTCCCGCGTCGATGCTCCGGCACGCGCCGGCGTGGGGCGCGTGATTGTCGTCACGAGGCGCGCCGTTCGCGGGTAGCCTCTCGCGTCGATGCTCCGGCACGCGCTCTCGTTCGATGCCGAAGGCTACGCCGTCCTCGTGCACGGGGGCGCGGGCGAGGTGCCCGAGGCGAGCCGTGCGTCGCATCGGGAGGGCTGCGCGCTCGCGGCCCTGGCGGCGCGGGAGATCCTCGCGGGCGGCGGCTCGGCGATCGACGCGGTGGTGCGGGCCGTCGAGATCCTGGAGGACGATCCGCGCTACAATGCCGGGACCGGCGGGAGCCTCGACGCGGAGGGCCGGCTCTTCCTCGACGCGTCGGTGATGGACGGCGAGACGCTCCGCGCGGGCGGCGTGCTCGCGCTCCCGCCATTTCGGCACCCGGTGGCGATCGCGCGGGCGGCGCTCGAGGACGGGCACCACGTGCTCTACGCAGGCGACGGGGCCGCCCGCTTCGCCGAAGCGCGCGGCTTCGTGCGCGCGGGTGACGAGATGATCACGGAGAAGGCGCGGGAGCGGCTCGAGGCGACGCGCGCGGGCGCGCCGGGCCACTGGGCGGGCGGCACGGTGGGGGCCGTCGCGCGCGACGCTCGAGGCCACCTCGCGTGCGCGACGAGCACGGGTGGAACGGTCGGCAAGCGACCGGGCCGCGTCGGCGACTCTCCGATCCCGGGCGCCGGCGGCTACGCGGACGATCGCGCCGGCGCGGTCAGCGGGACCGGCGCGGGCGAGGGCTTCCTCCGGGCGGCGATCGCCGTGCGCGCGGCGCTGTGGATGGAGGCGGGCGACTCGGCCGGCGTCGCGGCGTCGCGCGGTGTCGCCCTCCTCGAGGAGCGCACCGGGGCGACCGGTGGGCTCATCCTCGTCTCCGCGCGCGGGGACCTCGGCCTCGCGCGGAGCACGGTGACGATGACCTGGGCGCTCGCGACCGAGCGCGGCGATCTGCGCTCTGGCTCGTGACGGGACCTCTGTTTTCCGCTTTACTAGTCCTCCAAGCCCGTGACCCACGAGGAGCTCGACACCGCCATCGACGAGCTCGAGGAGCGCCTCGAGCGGCTGCGTGTGCTCTACGACCAGTACTTCATGGGCATCGAGCGCGTGGAGCCGATGAACCAGCGGAAGGACATCGACAAGCGCCTCTGGATCTTGCGCAGGGAGCAGATCCGGAACACGGGGCAGCGCTTCCGCTTCAACACGCTCGCGAGCCGGTACAACACCTTCTCGCAGTACTGGGGTCGCATCCTCCGCGAGATCGAGAACGGTACGTACAAGCGCGATCTGATGAAGGCAGCGAAGCGGTTCGGCACCGAGCCGCTCACGGCCGCGGCCAGGCGCCGGCTCGGGAAGAAGGCGACGGAGCTCACGTCCGAGCAGAGCGCGGCGCCGTCCGTGTCGCCGGAGGACGAGGATCTCACGGTGACCCGCGCGGGCGTGGCGGTGCCGCCCGAGGGCTCGATCGTCCCTCCGGGGCGGGGCCCCACCTCGCGGCCGAAGCAGGCTCATGTCCACCTCGAGCTCGACGACGAAGACGCGGACGATGAGCTGTTTGCCGGGCTCGATCTCACGGGCTCGGCCGGGCTGTCACGGCCGCCGAGCGGCGTGACG
>CAYNEK010000053.1:6265-33101 GCA_964396175.1 uncultured Polyangiaceae bacterium
GGGGTTCCGCGGGTGCCGTCGGGGGCGACGTCGGTGCCACGGCCGCCGAGCGGCGTGACGGGGGTTCCGCGGGTGCCGTCGGGGGCGACGTCGGTGCCACGGCCGCCGAGCGGCGCGCAGCCGGTGACGCCGACGCGCCCGGCGATGCGATCGGGCCTCGCCGGGAGCCTGCCCTTCGGTGGCGCGATGCGAGGCGCTCCCCAGGCCTTCTCTTCCGCCGAGCAGCCGACGCGTCCTTCGGCGGAGGCGCCGAAGCCCCCACCTGCGGCGCGCCCCGCCGCGCCCCGCGAGGACCCGGGCGGCCTCTCGGAGCGTCGCGTCCAGGAGCTCTACTCCCGCTACGTGGACGCCAAGCAGCGCTGCAACGAGTCGACTTCGAGCATCACCACGGAGACCCTCGGCAAGTCCCTCCGCGACAGCGCGGCCAAGCTGCGCGAGAAGCACAAGGGCAAGACCGTCGATTTCGACGTCGTGATCAAGGATGGCCGCGCCGTCTTGAAGCCCGTCGTGAAGGGCTGAGGCCGTCCTCTCGGCGAGCCGGTCGAGGCGCTCGGTTGGACGAGCTCGGCTGGTGGGCTCTCGACGAGCCGTCTTCGACGCCGTTCGTCGCCGGATACGCGGCACTGGGTGGGCGCCGGTGATACCGTGAGGCGCTCCTCGTCGAGCACCCCGTGGCCCGTCGTCGCACGATCGTCCTCGCCGCCGCCGCCGTCGTCGCCCTCGGGGCGTCCGCGAGCGCGCTCTCGTTCGGGCCCCTGGTGCGCGCGGCCGTCCAGCGTCGCGCGGCTCGGCTCGGCGCGACGCTCACCATCGCCGAGGTGCGCCCCACCGTCTCGGGGGTGCGGCTCCGCGGCGTCGACGTGGTCTTCGCCGACGCGCCTCACGTCACGGCGAAGGGCGCGACCATCGAGATCTCGGGCGGTCGCCTCGGTCCGGTCGAGGCCGTCACCATTTCTGGGGTCGAGCTCGCGGCGAAGGCGGACCTCGCGACGCTGGAGCGGGAGCTCTCGGCGGTTCGCGAGCGTGCTCGTCAGGCCCCGAGCGGCGCGGAGAAGAAGGCAGCGCCGCGCCTGCTCGTGCGCGACGTGTCCCTCAGCCTCGACGTCGGGGACGTCACGGTCGCCGCCAGCGGCCTCGCCGCCGACCGCGCCGAAGGGGCGGTGACCGTGCGCGTCGGGAAGCTCCTGGCCACGACGCCGCTCGCAGATCTCCGCGCGTCGGGTGCGACGATCGAGCTGCGTGGGGGTGACGGAGGGCTCAAGCTCGCTGCGCTGCGAGCGGGTGAGGCCTCGGTCACGAAGAAGCCCACCGTGACCGTGGCGCCACCCCCAGCCGAGCCAGCGCCCTTGTCGGCCCGGCTCGCCACGCTCCGCCATCGCGCCGACGCCGTGCTCGCCGCGCTTGCCCCCCACACGACCGACGACGTCATCGTCTCCGTCGAGCGCGCGAGCGTGAGCGTCGAGGACGCGAGCGGCACGGTGCACGTGGGCCCAGGAGCGTTCTCCGCGTCGCTCCACGAGGACGCGCTCGAGGTCTCGTACCAGTCTCCCAAGGGAGACGGCGGTGCGACGCCGCTCGGCGTGACCCTCGTGCTCCCGCGAACGCCCGACAAGGAGCTCCTCATCGCCATCGCGGGCGGCCCCGTGAGCCTCGCGACCCTCGGGCTCCACGACAAGGACCAGGGCCTCTTCGACGTCGCGAACGCCACCGTCGAGGCCGCCGGGAAGGCGCGCATCGCCGCGGACGGTCGGCACGTCGAGCTCGCGTTCTCGGGGAAGGCGCGCGACGTGAGCCTCGAGCACCCGAAGCTCGCTCGGCTGCCTGTGAAGGGGCTCGCGTTCGGCTTCCGGCTGGAGGGTGGCCTCGACACCGATCTCCGAGAGATCCGACTGGACACCGGCGAGCTCGACGTCGGCGCGGTGCACGTCGAGGCCGCCGGGACCTTCGTGAAGCGAGACAAGGGCTTCTCGCTCGCGGGCAGGCTGTCGGTGCCGCTCGCGTCGTGCCAGGGGGCCCTCGACGCGCTGCCAGAAGGCCTGGCGCCCCACGTCCACGGCATGACGATGTCGGGCGCCTTCTCCGTCCGCTCGTCCGTCGCCTTCGACTCGGACAAGCCCGACCGCTCGCAGATCGATCTCACGCTCACCAACGAGTGTCGCGTGCTCTCCGCGCCGAAGGACGTCTCGATCGAGCGCGTGCGCGGGCCCTTCCGTCGGCGGGTGTACGCGCCCGACGGAGCGCGCGTGGAGGTGGACTCGGGGCCGGGCACTCCGGGGTGGGTTCCTTATGCGGCGATCTCTCCCTTCATGGAGGCCGCCGTCCTCACCTGCGAAGACGGCGGGTTTCTCCGGCACCGTGGGTTCGACGTCGAGGCGATCCGGAACTCCCTCCGCGAGAACCTCCGCGCCGGAAAGTTCCTCCGCGGCGCGAGCACCATCTCGATGCAGACCGCGAAGAACCTCTGGCTCGATCGCGACAAGACCCTCGGCCGGAAGCTCGAGGAGGCCATCCTGACGAGCTACCTCGAGCAGAGCCTCACCAAGCCCGAGATCATGGAAGTCTACCTCAACATCATCGAGTACGGGCCGATGGTGTATGGGATCGGCCCCGCGGCCGGGCACTACTTTCGCACCGGTGCGTCCAACCTGAGCCTCGGGCAGGCGCTCTACCTCGCGTCGATCTTGCCCAACCCGAAGGTGCAGCATTTCGGCGGTGACGGGCGCATGTCGGCCGGCTGGATGGGGTACATCCATCGCCTGATGCGCGGGATGGGGAAGCGTGGGCTCGTCACCGAGGCCGACGTCGAGGAGGGGCTCTCCGAGTGGGTCGTCTTCGGTCAGCCGGCGCCGAGGCGTGCGCCCGATGCGGCCGAGGACGGTATCCGCCTGTCGCCGCTGCCCGACGAGCCGGGCGCGCGCCTGTCCCCGCCGCAGCGTTGATTCGGCTAGGATGCGTGCGTGAACGCTCGGCTCGCGTCGTCGACGGAGTCCCCCGTGGGGCTCGTCCTGTCGGGAGGGGGCGCGCGGGGCACCTTCCAGGTCGGGGTGTGGAAGGTCCTGCGCGAGCGCGCTCTGGGCGGCGATCCAGCCGTCGTCAGCGGCACGAGCGCCGGCGCGCTGAACGGCGCGCTCATCGCCGCGGGCCTCTCGCCCGAAGACATGCTCGAGTTCTGGCTCAGGCTCGGAGACGACCCTCCAGTCGTCGCCAACGAGGCCTTCTTCTCGTCGCTCGAGCGCGCGCTCGCCCGCATCGTCGCGCGCGAGCCCCTGCGGCTCCCGTGGAAGCGAGGGCGCGAGCTCCGCGTGCTCCTCCGATCGCTCCGCGCGCACGGGGCGCGACCGCAGGCGGGGCTCCTCGCGACGGCGCTCGAGTACGTGATGACCGCGCGGTTCGATCTCGTGAGCCGCGTGCTCGAGGGGATCACGACCTCGTACCTCTTCGACACCGGCCCGGTGCGCGATCGCCTGCGGAAGGTCATCGGCGGCGACTCGGTCCGCAGCACCCGCGTGCGCCTCGCGATCAACACCGTGGACGTGCGGACCGGCGGCGTCATCCGTATCGTCAACCACCCTCCCACGAAGCGCAGCGCCGCGTCGGCGGCCCACTACCGCGTGCACGACGCGATCACGCTCGACATGATCCTCGCGTCCGCGTCGATCCCGCTGCTCTTCAACCCCGTCGCCGTGGGCCACGAGCTGCTCTGGGACGGAGGCCTCCTCGTGAACACGCCCATCGCGCCCGCCGTCGCGCTCGGCGCGAAGCGGATCGTCCCCGTGCTCGTGACGGCCGGTCGCGGCACCGAGCCCGGGCTCCCGACCTTTGGCGCCGCGGTCGAGCGTCTCGCCGACGCCTTCCTCGAGAACGCTTACGCGACGGATCGGAAGCTGCTCCTCGCGCGGAACAAGGTCGCCGAGGTCGGGGCCGAGAAGGATCTCACCATCGTCGAGCTCTTCGAGGCCGTTCGTCCGACGAGCGGCCGCACCTTCGATGCGGGCTCGTACCTCTACTTCGAGCGCGATCGGATGCTCTCCATGTACCAGGCCGGCGTCGCAGCCGGCGAGGCGTGGCTCGCGCGGGGTCCCGAGCGCGACGACATCACGAAGTGAGCGTGCCCGCAGGCTCGCCGCGCCCGCCCCCCGAGCACGCGATCCTCGTCGTCGACGACGAGCCGGTCGTGCGGCGGGTGCTCTCGGGGCTCCTTGGATCGGGCGGTCACCGCGTCCTCGCCGTGGCGTCGGCCGAGGAGGCACGAAGGGCGCTCGAGGACGAGGACGTGGCGGTCGTCCTCACCGACATGATGCTCCCGGGCGAGGACGGGATCTCGCTCTGCCAGTGGCTCGCCAAGGAGCGCGACGACGTCCCCGTCATCCTCGTCACGGGCGCGAGTCGGCTCGAGTCCGCGGTCGCGGCGCTCCGGGCCGGCGCATACGACTTCATCGTCAAGCCCGTCGATCAGCAGACGGTGCTCTTCTCGGTGGCGCGCGCGCTCGAGCACAGGAGCATGCGCGAGGAGGTGCGGCGCCTCCGCCAGCCGGCGACGCCGCCCGAACACTTCGAGGAGCTCGTCGGGGAGAGCGCCGCGATGCGCGAGGTGTATGCTCTGATGGAGCGGATCGCGGACGCCGACGTGACCGTCCTCGTGACGGGCGAGAGCGGCACGGGCAAGGAGCTCGTCGCCACTGCGCTCCATCGCCGGAGCCGCCGCGCAGAAGGCCCGTTTGTCGCGGTCAATTGCGCGGCCCTCAGCGAGACGCTGCTCGAGAGCGAGCTCTTCGGGCACACGAAGGGCGCCTTCACCGACGCGCGGCAGGCGAGCCCCGGGCTCCTCGTCCGCGCGAGCGGTGGGACGCTCTTCCTCGACGAGATCGGCGACATGGCGCTCTCGACGCAGGTGAAGCTCCTCCGCGCGCTCCAGGAGCGCCGCGTCCGGCCCGTCGGCGGCACGACGGAGATCGCCTTCGACGTCCGCGTCATCGGCGCGACCAACCAGGATCTCGAGGAGCTCGTGCGCGCCCGTCGCTTTCGCGAGGATCTCTTCTTCCGGCTCGACGTCGTCCGCATCCACCTCCCGCCGCTCCGCGCGCGAGATCGGGACGTCCTCTTGCTCGCGCATCACCTCCTCGGGCGCCTCGCGGTGCGGCTCGGGAAGCCCGTGCGCGGCTTCTCGCAGGGCGCGTCGGAGCGCCTCCTCGCCTATCCATTCCCAGGGAACGTTCGCGAGCTCTCCAACTGCGTGGAGCACGCGCTCGCGCTCGCGTCGACCGATCTCGTGGCGGAGGCCGATCTGCCGCCCCGCGTGCGCGCTTCCCTCGAGCCGAGCGTCCAGGACGAGGGCGAAGCGCTCCTCAGCCTGGAGGAGGTCGAGCGGCGGCACATCGCGCGGGTTCTCGGGGCCGTGTCGGGCAACCGCACCCGCGCCGCGGCGATCCTCGGCATCGATCGGACGACGCTCGCGCGAAAGCTCCGCGCCGGCTGAGCCGTGGTGTCGCGCGGGCGTGGGCGCGCGGGGTGTCGGCGAGAGGAGGAGCTGGTCCAGGAGACCCTCCGCGGGTCGCGCGGGGCGGGCGTGGGCGCGCGGGGTGACGGAGCGGTGTGGGCCGGCGGGAGGCGCGGGCTGCCGCACGACGAGGAGGGGATGTCGGCGCGCGCGGGCGGTCGGAGAGCGTGCGGATGGCCCGGCCGCCCGTCGCGGAGGGGTGGATGTCGGCTCGCGCGGGTGGTCGGAGGGCGTGCGGATGGCCCGGCCGCCCGTCGCCGACCCCTCGCATCCCGTGCGACCCGGTCCCCGTTGTCGGAGGGCGCGCGGACTTCTTGGCCGCCCGTCGCGGAGGGTTGACAGCGGGACGACGCGGCAACGATGCTGTGCATCGCGATGGCTCCAGCCGATCAGTATACGCCGACGGCGCCCATCGGCGCGCGTGGCTGGGCGATCCAGAGGGTCGGGCCCTGGGTCCTCGGCCACTGGGAGGCCCCGCTGAACGAGGCGCGAGTGCTCGCGTGCCGAGACCTCTATCGCCAGGCGCGCCAGGCGCACGGGCGCTTCGCGGTGCTCGCGTGTTTCACGGGTCATCCGTTCGAGCTCGATCTCGTGCTGGCCGGCAGGACGCGCGCGGTCGTCGTCGCGCTCTTCAAGGAGTTCCGCCCGACGGCCGACGCGCTCATCTTCCCGCTCGAGGGGACGGGCATCCAGGCCGCGATCATGCGCGCGGCGGCGGCGAGGGTCTTGCAAGCCCTGCCGATGCGGATGCCGATCCACTTCCCCTCGAACGTCGAGGAAGGCCTCGCCGTGGCGCGCCGTTTGGGCCTCCATCCCGTCGTGCCCGAGGCCGTGCTGCGCACGCAGATGGCCTTCTTGCGTGAGCGCGCGTTGATCGGGTAGCTCGTCCCATGTCGGAGTCGCCCTGGCGAGCCCCACGGCCGTCGGAGCGTGTCTCCGAGCACGTCGTCAGCTGTCTGTCCTCGATCCCTCGCCCCGCGTCACGGTCCGTCAAGGCATCCGGCAACTATCCTGACGGAGGGGGGGGCTCGCCTCGAGCGGCTTGGCCTCGAGTCGCTTCGTGTCGCTCGGTCTCGAGCCGGTTCCTCCTCGCACGGCTCACCCGCGCGCGGACTGGCGGGTGAGGCGATCCTCGTCCGCTCGCGCTCGCCGCGAGCGGCTCAGCGTGCCGTCACGACGACGCCGTCGCTCGGCTTCGTGAGAGCGGCCTTCGCGGCTTGATTGCCGAGCAGGTACGCGCTGAAGAACTCGGTCACGTACTTCGCCGCGTCGCCTCGGGTCGTGTCGGGCGCGGTGTAGTTGAAGCTCTCGCTCGTGTCCTCCTGGCGCTTCGCGCTCCCGCACCCCGCCATGAACGCCGGCACGAGGCCCGGCACATCCGAGAACGACCAGTGTCCCGCGTCTGCCACCTCGCCGAGCCACACGGGCGGGCTCGCGCGCTTCGTCGCTTGGTCTCGGATGAGGCCGTTGCCCCCGGGGCCGATGCTGTGATCCTCCTCGGCGAGCAAGAAGCCGAGCGGCACGGTGAGCTCGGCGACGCGCGCCTTCCCGATGAGCTCCATCGGCGCGGCGATCGCGAAGGCGGCGCGGATCCGCGGATCGGACCAGGTGACCGCGCCGGTCGTCAACGCGCCGAACGAGTGCCCCATCATGCCGATCTTCGACGCGTCGAGCTTGGATCGCAGCGCCGTGGGGAGCGCCGTCGCGGCCGGATCGAGCAGCACGTCGAGCACACGGATCACGTCCAGGCGGCGCGCCTCGAGAGCGTCCTCGGTCACCCCGACGGGCTTCTCGTCGAAGAGCGTGTTCCCGTCGTGGTCGGGCGCCGCGACGACGAAGCCGTAGCTCGCGAGCCGCTCGGCGAGGAGCGACGACGAGGTGCGGAAGCAGCCCGAGCAATGCGAGAAGAGGACGAGCGGGAGGGCCCCCTCGATGGGGGGGAGCTCGGGTACGCTCGTCGTCGTGGTGCGCACACACGCAGGCGGCGCCGCGGCGAAGAGCGGCGCGAGGGCGTCGCGTCGCGCCCCCCCTGGGTAGAGCTCCGCAGGCGCGACGCCGGGTCCGTGAGGCGTCGATGGATAGTAGAGCGTGACCTCGAGGGTGCGCGCGCGCGCCGGATCGTCGACGTGGATCGTGGTGTGAGCGACTCCGTGGGGGCCAGGCACATCGAAGGCGGGCTCGTCCTTCTTCGGCGCGGGCTCCTCGGACGAGCCGCCACACGCGACGGCGAGGGACGTGACGAGCGCGACGGAGAGTGATCGAAGGTGCACGGCGCGCAGCATACAAGGGTCGAGCGTCGCGCGCCGACGGGATGGTCACGAGAGGAGGGCGCGCCCGCGGGGCGTCCGATCGGCCTCCGACACGAGATCGGCCGGCGCGAGCATGCTCCACGCCGTGGGAGCGCTCGCGGACGCTCCCCGGGAGAGGTTACGCGAGGAGGCGGTCCGCGCGAGCCGCTACGCCTTCTTCGCGCTGCGGAGGACCTCCTTGAGGTGCCTCCCCGTGAAGCTCGCGGCGCACTTCGCGACGTCCTCGGGGGTCCCCGTCGCGACGACACGGCCGCCCTTCTCGCCGCCCTCGGGGCCAATGTCGATGACCCAGTCGGCGCAGGCGATGACGTCGAGGTTGTGCTCGATGACGAGCACGGTGTTCCCCTGCCCGGAGAGCGCCTGGAGGCTCAACAGCAAGAGCTCGATGTCCGAGAAATGCAGGCCCGTCGTCGGCTCGTCGAGCACGTAGAGCGTGCGGCCGGTGGACTTCTTCGCGAGCTCCCGCGCGAGCTTCACGCGCTGTGACTCGCCGCCCGAGAGCGTGGTCGCGGGCTGGCCGAGGGGGAGGTAGCCGAGGCCGACGCGCTCGAGCGAGACGAGCAGGTCTCGCATCTTCGTGTGCGCCTCGAAGAGCGCGCGCGCGTCCTGCACCGTCATGTCGAGGATGTCGGCGATCGAGTGGCCGCGCCACTGGATGTCGAGCGTCTCGCGGCTGTAGCGCTTGCCCTGGCAGGCGTCGCAGGTGACGTAGACGTCCGGCAAGAAGTGCATCTCGACGCGGAGGACGCCGTCGCCTGCGCACGCCTCGCAGCGGCCGCCCTTCACGTTGAAGGAGAACCGCCCCGCCTTGTACCCGCGCGCCTTCGCCTCGGGGATCGACGCGAAGAGCTCACGCAGGTGCGCGAAGAGCCCCGTGTATGTCGCCGGGTTCGAGCGCGGGGTCTTCCCGATGGGGGACTGGTCGATGCTGATGACCTTGTCGAGCTCCCGGATGCCGTCGATGCGATCGCACGCGCCGATGGGCCTCTCTGCGCCGTACAGCTCCGCGCGCACTGCGGGCAGGAGCGTGTCTGCGATGAGGCTCGACTTCCCCGAGCCCGAGACGCCCGTCACGGCCGTGAAGAGCCCGATCGGGATCTCACACGTCACGTCCTTCAGGTTGTTCGAGCGGGCGCCGGTGATCTTCAACGCCTTCTTGGTCGGCTTCTTCCGCTTGGGGAGCACGAGCCCGCGCTTGCCGGCGAGGTACGGGCCTGTGACGCTCTTCGGGTTCTTCGCGAGCGAGGCGGGAGGACCTTCGGCGACGATCTCGCCGCCACGGACGCCGGCGCCGGGGCCCATGTCGACGACGTGATCGGCCGCGAGGATCGCCTCCCTGTCGTGCTCGACGACGAGCACCGTGTTGCCGATGTCGGCGAGGCGACGGAGCGCCGCGAGCAGCCGCGCGGTGTCGCGGGCGTGCAGCCCCACGCTCGGCTCGTCGAGCACGTAGAGCACGCCGACGAGCGCCGCGCCGATCTGCGTCGCGAGGCGTATGCGCTGCCCCTCACCCCCCGAGAGCGTCCCGCTCGGCCGATCGAGCGACAGGTAGTCGAGCCCGACCCCGGTGAGGAAGCCCAGGCGATCGGACACCGCGCGCAGGAGCGGCTCGGCGATCGTGCGGTCCTTCCTCGAGAAGTCCGCCTCCTTGCGGAGCGACGCGACGAACGCCTGGAGGCGCTCGAGGCTCATCGCCGACAGCTCGACGATCGTCCTCTCGCCGAGCCGCACGGCGAGCGCCTCGGGGCGGAGCCGCTTGCCGGAGCAGGCAGCGCACGTCCGCTGCACGACGAAGCGTGACACGTCCCAGGCCCCGAGGTCCTGCGGTTCGCCCGCGTCGTCGCCGTCCTCCGACTCCTCGTCGGTCGTCCGCACCTCGCCCTCCTCGAAGAGCCGGGTCAGCTTGGGGACGACGCCCTCGTACGATCCGGCCGCGCGGCTGCGGCCCTTCTTCGCCCCGGCGGTCCCGTGGAGGATGGCGTCGCACGTCGCCTCGTCGAGCTTCTGGAAGGGGACGTCAGGCGAGACCCCGAGCGCCGCGACGCAACGCTGCAGCTCGGTCGCGTGCGCGACGCTGCCAGGCTTGCCCCACGCGGCGATCGCGCCGCCGCGGAGCGTCCGCGCCGGATCGAGCACGCACTTCGCCTCGTCGATGACGTAGGATCGTCCGAGCCCCGCGCACGAGGGGCAGGCGCCGTGGGGCCCGTTGAAGGAGAAGAGCCGCGGCTCGATCGCGGGGAGCGACACGCCGCACGAGAGGCACGCGAAGCGCTCGGAGAGGACGCGCGCGTCCGGCTCGCCGTCGACGAGGACCATCATGGTGCCCGAGCCGAGCTTCAGCGCGAGCTCGACCGAGTCGCCGAGCCGCGCGCCGACGCCGTCCTTCAGGACGAGCCGATCGACGACGACGTCGAGATCGTGGAGCTTCTGCTTGTCGAGGACGATGTCGTCGCCGAGATCGACGATCTGCCCGTCGATCCGCGCGCGGACGTAGCCGTCGCGTCGGAGCCGATCGAGCTCGAGCCGCAGCTCGCCCTTCCGGCGCTGGACGAGGGGCGCGAGGATGAGGAGCTTCGAGCCCTCGTCGTAGCCGAGGATGGTGTCGACGATCTCGGTCTTGGTCTGCGCCTCGATCTTCGAGCCGCACTGGGGGCAGTGCGGGATGCCGACGCGCGCGAAGAGGAGCCGGAGGTAGTCTGCGATCTCGGTGACCGTCCCCACGGTCGATCGGGGGCTCTTGCCGAGCGACTTCTGCTCGATGGCGATGGCGGGCGAAAGGCCCTCGATGCTCTCGACGTCGGGCTTGCCGAGCTGCGCCAGGAACTGCCGCGCGTAGGCGGAGAGCGACTCGACGTAGCGGCGCTGCCCCTCGGCGTAGATCGTGTCGAAGGCGAGCGACGTCTTCCCCGAGCCGCTCGGGCCCGTGAAGACGATGAGCTTGTCGCGCGGGATGACGAGCGAGACGTTCTTCAGGTTGTGCTGCCGCGCGTTCTTGACGACGAGTGCGTCCATGTCAGCCGAGGGCCCTCTCGAGATCGTGGATGAGATCCTCTGCGTCCTCGATCCCGAGGGCGAGGCGGAGGAGGCCGGGGGTGATGCCGGCGCGCCGTCTGTCCTCCTCCGGCAGGGTCGACGCCGTCGTCGACGCCGGGTGGACGAGGAGCGTCCTCGTGTCGCCGAGCGAGACGGCGTGCGAGACGAGCCGGACCCGCCGGACGAGCTCGCGGCCTGCGTCCATCCCGCCGTGGAGCTCGAACGACAGGATCGCCGGGGGCGCCGACATCTGCGCCGCCGCGACCGCGGCGCCCGGGTGGGACGGGAGGCTCGGGTGGTGGATCCGGGCGACCGCGGGGTGCTCCGCGAGGAAGCGTGCGATCCGCGCCGCGTTCTCCGTCGCGCGGCGCATGCGGAGCGCGAAGGTGCGGAGCCCCCGCGCGAGGAGGTACGCGGAGAAGGGCGAGAGCGCCGCGCCGAAGCCCTTCACCATCGTGTCGCGGATGGCGGTGACGGTGCGCGCGGATCCGCAGGCCACGCCCGCGATGACATCCCCGTGGCCGGACAAGAATTTCGTCGCCGAGTGCACGACCACGTCCACGCCAAACGGGAGCGCGCGCTGACAGAAGGGTGTCGCGAAGGTGTTGTCGAGCACCGTCGCGAGCGACCGGTCCTTCGCGAGGCCGACCACGCCACGGATGTCCGTGATCGCGAGCGTCGGGTTCGACGGAGTCTCCAGGTAGAGGAGCCGCGTCGAGGTGCGGAGCGCAGCAGCGTACCCCTCGGGGGTCACGTCGTCGACGAAGGTCGTCTCGATGCCGAGCCGTGGGAGCCGCTCGCGGAAGAGCCGCGCCGACTCCCCGTAGATCGCGCGCGGGGCGACGAGGTGATCTCCCGCGCCGAGGAGGGTGAGCAGGGTCCCCGACACGGCGGCCATGCCGCTCGCGACGACGGCAGCGGCCTCGGCCCCCTCGAGCGCGGCGATCTTGCGCTCGGCGAGCGCGACGTTGGGGTTGCCCCAGCGGCCGTAGATGTACGCATCGCTCTCGCCGAGGAAGGCGCCCTCGGCCTCCTCCGGGCTCGCGAAGGCGAAGGCCGACGAGAGCACGATGGGCGCCTCGAGCGGGCGCGATCCATGCGCTCCCACGTCCTCTCCGGCATGCACGGAGCGCGTCGACTCACCAAGCGTCATCGGGTCGGCCCTCATAGCACGGACGGCGCCGTCGCGAAGGCGCGTCCCGCTCTCTCGCGCACGGTCGATCAGCCCCGTGGCGCGTCGAGGGGCTCGAAGCGGCCCTGGAAGAAGCGGAGATCCTTGGGCTCGTAGACGAAGCGCAGCCCGCCGATCTCGGCCCGGCGCTTCCACACCCGGATGACGCCGTCGGCGACGGCGCGCAGATGATCGTCCGAGTAGACGCGCCTCGACAGCGTGAGCCGCACGAGCTCGAGCGCGGGGCGGTAGTTCTTTCCGTCGTGGTCGCGGCCCTTCGACACGTTGCCGCGCTCCATCGGGCGGACGCCCGTCTCGACGTAGATCTCGCTCGCGAGGCGCTGCGCGGGGTACTCGTCCTGATCGATGTGCGGAAGGAACCGCCGCGCGTCGAGGAAGACCGCGTGGCTGCCCGTGGGCTCGACGATGGGCACGCCCGCGTCCCGGAGCCAGCCGGCGAGGCGCACGGCCTGCTCGACGCGCGCGCGGACGTAGGCGTCGTCGACCATCTCGTGGATCCCTTGCGCCATCGCGGCGAGATCGGCCGCGGGGAGCCCGCCGTCGCGCACGCCGCCCTCGTAGATGCGGAGCTTCGCCTTCGCGGCGTGTGCCCAGGCGTCGTTGTCCTTGAAGGTGAGGAGCCCGCCGATGTTGATGAGGAAGTCCTTCTTCCCGGAGACGGTGGCGCCGTCGCCGTAGAGCATCATCTCGCGGAGGATGTCCCGCACCTTCGCGTCGTGGAAGCGCGGATCGTGCTTCTGGATGAGGTAGGCGTTCTCGACGGCGCGGGTCGCGTCGAACATCACCGGGATGCCGTGCGCGCGGGTGTACGCGAACACCTCGCGGAGGTTGTCCATCGACACGGGCTGCCCGCCTGCCATGTTGACCGACAGCTCGTACGAGAGGTACGCGATCCGATCCTTGCCGTGCTCTTGGACGAGGGCGTCCAGCTTGGCGAGATCGACGTTGCCCTTCCAGCGGAAGGTGGACGAAGGATCGTGCGCCTCGTCGACGATGACGTCGGCGAAGATCCCTCCCGCGTACTCCTGGTGCACCTTCGTCGTCGTGAAGTACATGTTGCCTGGCACGATCTGGCCGGGACGGATGAGGACCTCGGAGAGGATCTGCTCGGCGGCGCGGCCCTGGTGGGTGGGCAGGACGTGCTCGTAGCCGTACGCCTCCTTCACCGCCGCGGCGAAGTCGAGGTAGGCGCTGCTCGTCGCGGGGGTCGGCAGCGCAGCCTCGTACGCGGCCCACTGATCGGTCGACATCGCCGTCGTGCCCGAGTCCGTGAGCAGATCGATCGTCACCTCGGCCGAGCGTAGGAGGAAGGTGTTCCACCCCGCCTCGCGGATCGCGCGCTCGCGCTGCTCCCGCGTCGTCAGGGCGATCGGCTCCACCGTGTGGATCACCCACGGCTCGCAGTCGAAGTCGAAGGGCTCGAGATCCGCGAAGATCGAGCGGAACTGGAGCTCGTCGTGCCAGTCTCCGCCGCGCTCGAGGTCGAGCGCCGGGATGCGCTCGCGCTGCCGGTGGAGGGCGACGAGGGCGTCGGCGACCTGATCGAGCTGACGGTTCGTCATCGCGAGGCGCGGGACTTGGACGGGGAGCAGCTGGTCTCGGCCGACGAGCCCTTGCACGAGGGCGCGCACGCCCGCGGTCTGGTAGAGCGCCGCCGCGAGGGCGTGCGCCGGGTGGGCCGAGACGTGCGGGAGGAACCGATCTGCCTTGACGTACACGCCGTCGGAGCCGCGCTCGATGGGGATCCCCGCGTCGCGGAGCCGCGCGCTGAAGCGCTCGGTCTGCAGCATGACCCACTGCGTGGTCGGCTCGTCGCACATCTCGTCGAGCCCGCGGGCGAGCACCTCCATCGTGCGGCCGGCCATCCCGCCGTAGGTGTGCAGGCCCTCGAAGACGACGATGTCGTTCGTGAAGCGCTCGTGGTCGGCTGGGTTGTCGGTGGCGAGGAAGCCGCCGGTGTTGGCGCGCGGATCCTGGGCGCCGTCCATCATCACGACGTGGGCCGTCTTCGAGACGAGCTTCACGAGCTCGGCGATGGTGCGATCCGCCATGCCCGGCTCGTTGCGCTGGATGTACCAGGCGTTCTCGACGACGCGCGACGCGTCGAGCACGAGCCGCAGGCCGTGATGATCCGCGAGCGCGCGGACCGCGCGGAGGTTCGCGAGGCTCTGCGGGTGCTGCCCGTCAGCGAAGGCCTGACAGCCGACGAACGGCGGGCGCGCGGCGGTGATGGTCGCGGCGAGGCGCTCGAGATCGACGTTCCCGGTGAAGACCTCCTCGCGCTCGTCTCGGACCGACACGAGCTCGATGCCGCGCGGAGCGTGCAGATCGACGCGGCCTCGCGCGTTGGTCGGCAGGGTGTCCCCCCGCTTCGCGAAGGCGTGGAGGAGCAGCTTCACGGAGCCGAAGGTGTTGTGGGTGGGGCAGACGTAGGTCTGGCCGAGCACGCGGGTGATGACGGCGTTCAGCTTCTCGAAGTTCCGAGCGCCGGCGTACGCTTCGTCGCCGACGAAGGTCCCGGCGAGCTGCTCCTGCGACATGGCGCCCATCCCGTAGGACACCATGTCGAAGGCGATCTGCTTGGGGATCAGCCCGAAGAGGTTGAAGCGCACCGAGGCCAGGCTGCGCTTGCGCTCCTCGATGGAGGGGCGGCTGATCGTGCGGACGGTCTTGACCTTGTGCGGCTCGTGGACGAGGGGGCGAGAGGGCATGGGGTGGAGGCTGGCGCCGCGGCTCGTCGCGGCGACCGTGGGTTGGGATGGGACGACGGCTGCGGAGGGCTCGCGCTCCGCGGAGGCGCTGGGACTGAAGAGCCCAGGGCCTCACGGTAGTCGCCCGCGCGCCTCGAATCAAAGGGACAGTCGCGACAGCGTGAGCCCGCGCAAACGATGCGCGCGGACCGCGACGGGGGCGGGATCGCGTCGTCGTCGCCCCGATCGCGTGACACGATCCCAGGCGGCGCTCGCCGCTCGCCGAGGCGCATCGGCGCCCTGGGGGGCGTCTTGGATCGAAGCCACGTCTCGGCGCGCGGAGGCAGCGGCGATGCCTCTTCATCGATCGCAGCCCACCGCCCCGCCGGCTACGTCGATGGGCCCGCGCCCCGAGGCAGCGACGATGCCTCTTCATCGATCGCAGCGAAGCGCTCGGCGATCGGGAGCATGGTGCGCCTCGGCCGTGCGCAGCTTGGCGTGAAGGGCGTCGACGAGGGTGAGGGTCGCGCGGCTCCGCACCTCGACGCCGAGGGTCACCGCTCGACGTCGTACGCGCAGCGACCGCCGGTCGTCCCTGCCTTGCCGCTCCTCGCCTCGGCCCACACACGCAGCTCGGCAGCGAGCGTGGACGCGAACGAGCCGCCACGCAGCCTCGGGCCGTCGGGCCCGCGCGTCCACTCGGCCGCGTTGCCGGCCATGTCGAAGAGCCCATCGGAGGTCTTGCCTCGGGGGCGCGCGCCCACCGTGTCGGGCGCGGTGAGCCCTCGGCCGCAGGGCCCCTCTGTCAGCGCGAACGCCGCGCGCCCACACACCGCGCCCGTCTCTCCCCACGGATACCGTCGGGGTCTGCCGCCGGTCGCGGCGAAGATCCACTCGTCGTCGGTCGGGACACGCCCGCCTTCGCTCTCGCAGAGCCGCTCCATCTCGTCGAAGTCGAGGACGGCGGCGCGTCCTCGGTCTCCATAGGCGCGAGGCCCCTTGCATGCCCCCCGCGCGAGGCAGGCGTCGTGGCGCCCGAGATCGATCTCGAACGCGTCGAGCGCGAACGTCGCGACCGTCACGGTGCGCGGATCCGCGTGTCCCCCGGACTCCCAGTCGTCCGGCGCGATCTCGAGAGATCCTCCCGCGAAGCGCACGCGTGTGGTCCTGGCGACGCACCCGTCCGGGCTGCGCTCGTGATCGGGCCCGCAGGCCGACGGGCTCCCCACGCACGCGTCGCCCGAGACGGTCTGTCCGACGCCGCAGCAGCGCGCGCCCACCGCGACGAACCCGTCGCCGCACCGGAAGGGCTGATCCGAGCCCCGGAGACCGAGGAGCACCGCGGCGCCGCACGCGAGCGCGCCCGCCGCGGCGACCAAGCGCGTGCGTCTCACGGCGTACGATCGACGAACACGACCTCGATCCGCTCGTTCTGAGCGCGATCGCGGCGTGGATCGGCGACGGGGCGGCGGGTACCCGCGAGCGCGGTCGCGAGCTTGTCCGCGCGCTGTCGGGCGACGACGGCCTTCGCGGCCTCCGCGCGACGCTCGTCCCGCTTGTCGTCTGCCTGCGCCGCGTGCACGACGAGGAGCACTGGGGTCGACGGGTGCGCCGCGGCGACTCGGCCCATGCGCTCGAGCTCGGCCGTGCCCCTCTTCGAGAGCCCCGCGCCGTCGAAGGCGCCCCGGATCGTCACGACGACCCCTCGGTCGTCGCGGGAGGGGTGGGTCACGCCGTCTCCGGCGAGCTCGTCCATCAGCGTCTCGGCCCCGTCGTCGAGGGCCGCGGCCGCGCGCGCCTTCGTGAGTGCGCCGAGGCACGCGGCGCGGGCGTCCATCGCCGCGTCCACGGGGACGGGCCTCGTGCCCCGCGCGAGCGCCTGCTCGGCGCGCGCCGTGAGCTCCATCGCCTCGTGGAGTGCCTCGTCCGTCGCACCGAGCAGGCGCGCGGCGGCGCAGAGCAGGCTCCCCTCCGTGAGAGACGAGCGCGCGGCCTCGGCCCGCGCCGCGTCGCGCGCTGGATCGGCCGGCTCGACCGTCGCCGTCTTCGGCGCCTCGCGCGCGATCTGGATCTTCGCGTCGAGCGCGGCGAGCTCCGCAGTCGCCTTCGCTTGCTCGTCCCGGAGCGCCGCGAGCTCCCTCTCGGCCGTGTCGAGCTCGGCCTTCGCCGCTGCGCTGAGGGTCGTCGCGCGGAGGCGGCGCGCCTCGGCGAAGGCTCGCTCGTAGGCGGCGATGGCCTGCTCCGCGACGAACTGCGCCCCCTGCGCGTCACCGGCCGCGAGCCTCGCCTCGGCGTCGGCGCGCAGGGCCTCCGCCTCGCCGAACCGCTCTGGCGCGAGCGCTTTGGCCTCCTCGCTCTTCGGCGTCGTGGCCCGAGCGCGCGCCTCGTCGAGCGTCGCGGGGCGCGTCCGGATGGCCCCGCACCCAGACAGGGCGAGGGCCCATGCGAGGGCGACGATCGAGGTGACGCTGCTCACTTCTTGGGCTTCTTCTTCCCCCCTGGGTGGGGCTTGGGCTGCTGCGGCGTCGGCTTCGGGCGCGCTTGCTCCTCTGCCTCGGCCTTGCGCAGCTCGACGACGGCGCGCCCGCGGCGTGAGACGGTCTCGTCGAGGAGCGCACGCTGGCGGTCGAGCTGGGCCTTCGCCTCGGCGACCTTCGCCTGGAGGGTCGCGGCCTCTGTCTCCGCGTGGACCGCGTCCACGACGGCCTTCGCGGCGGCGGCCCAAGTCGCCGCGACGTCCTCGAGGCGCGTCGCGCTGCGCTCGTCTCCGGCCTCTCGGGCCCCGCGCGCGCGGTCGAGCGCACCCGCGGCCTTGGCGAGCTCGCTCGCCGCGACGTCGCGATCACTCGCTTGGGAGAGCTCGGTGATGATCGAGGTCGCGCGCTCTCGAGCGCTCTCGGCGTGGAGTGCCCCGGATAGCAGGGACACGACGAGCACGAGCCGAAGCTTCATCGGCAGCCCGTGTCGTACGTCGCGCGGCCGTCGTCAAGGCGCCACGCGAGCTCGCTGCCACCCGCGCGCGGGCCGCGTCAGACGCGCGCGAAGACCTTGCGGTAGGCGCGCACGACGTCGTCGAGATCGCGCCGAGTGAGCGTCGTCGTCATGCCGAGGAACACCGTGCGCGCGACGAGCTCCTCCGAGCGGGGGCAGCGGTTCGGCTCGAAGCCCGTGGCGACGAGGGGCGCCTGCTCGTAGAGCAGCTTGCCAGCGTATTGGCGCAGCGCCCGGATGTTCTCCCTCTCGAGCGCGGCGACGGCGCGCGCGGCGCGTCCCGGCTCGTCGCAGAGCAAGGTGAGCGCGACGCCACCGTCCCCCTCGGGATCGGAGACGGGCGTGAGCGCGGCGTGCGGGAGATCGCCGAGGCGCTCGCCGAGGTAGCGCTTCGCCTTCCGGAGCTCGGCGACGATCTTGGGCAGCTTCTTCAGCTGCGCGACGAGCACCGCCGCGGAGAGCTCGGAGATGCGGAACCCCTCGCCGAGCATCGTGGCGGCCTTCTGCGCGCCGTCGCGGTGGTTGCCGTGATCGTGGTGGCGGACCGCGCGCTCGTGCAGGTCGTCGCGGCTCGTCATGACGGCGCCGCCCTCGCCCGCGGTGATGACCTTGTTCAGCTGGAAGCTCGTGACGCCGACGTCGCCGATCGCGCCGACGTGCGCGCCGCGGTACGTGGCGCCGAGCGACTGGGCCGCGTCCTCCACGACGGGGATGTGGTGCTTCTTCGCGACGCGGAGGATCGGGTCCATGTCCGCCGGCACCCCGAAGAGGTGCACGACCGAGATCGCCTTGACGTCGCGCGTGGCCTTCTTCGCGAGGTCCTTCGGGCACATCGTCATCGACGCGTCGATCTCGACGAAGACCGGCTTCGCCCCGAGCGACAGGACGACGTCGGCCGTGGCGACGTAGCTGTAGGCGGGGACGAGCACCGTGTCCCCAGGGCCCACGCCGAGCGCGAAGAGCGCGCACTGCAAGGCGCTCGTGCCCGAATTGACGGCGAGCGCGTGCGTCGTCCCGAGCGCTCTCGCGAGCCCACGCTCGAAGGCCGCGGCCTTCCCGAGCACCGCGGGGCCATAGTAGCGGAAGAGCCCGCCCGAGCGCAGCACCTCGAGCACCTCGCGCTCCTCGTCCGCGCCCATGCGGAGCGCACCAGGGTAGGGGCCGGGGAGTGGGGCGCTGCGCACCGGGGTCCCTCCGTCGAGGGCGAGCGCGTCCGTCGACGCGCGCCGCGGCGAGACGCGGGCCTTGTCGCGCGAGGCGGCCTGCGGTCCGGGCTGCGCGTACGGCTTGGGTCGCTTCATGGGCTGATCCATCGGGCCATCTCCTTTGCTCGCTCGAGATCCTCGGGCGTGTCGATCTCCATCGCGCGGAGGCCCGACACGTCCCCCACGCGGAGCTTCCGCCCCGCCGCGATCAGCTCCTCGAACGCCTTCTCGTAGAACACGTTCGTGCGGCCCTCGCCCGCCTGTCGCTCGAGCGTCGAGAAGAGCTCTCGGCCGAGCTCGGCGGAGAAGCGCGCCATCCCGATCGCCTCGCCGATGGCGGCCTTCGGATCGACCTCCTTCGACACCTCTGCGATCGAGCCGTCCTCGGCGAGGACCACCTTCATCTCCTCGTGTCCGAGCTCCTTCCTCTTCTCGACGGCGAGGACCGCGTCCCCCTCTGCCTCGAGGAGGCGCGAGAGGACCGCGCTCTCGAAGAGCAGATCGCCGTCCATGAGGATGAACGGCCCGCGCACCGCGCTCCGCACGCAGAAGAGCGAGTAGGCGTTGTTCGTCGTGTCGAAGCGCTCGTTCTTCACGCAGACGACGCGCGCCTTGCCGGCTCGCTTCCCGAGGAAGTCCGCGATGAGATCGTCGCGGTACCCCGTGCCGAGCACGACGTCGGTGATCCCGGCGCCTTCGATCGACGAGAGCGCGCGATCGAGGAGCGGCCTGCCGCCGACGTCGACGAGACACTTCGGGAGGTTCTCGGTGAACGGCCGCAGTCGCGTGCCCGTCCCCGCAGCGAGGAGCACGACCTGCATGGGAGGCGCGCTCCATGGGGCCAAAGCCCGGCCCTTGTCAAATGCCCGCGGGTGCGTAGCGTCCTTCGCGGCGAGGGCGTCGTCTTCCCGTGGATTCGGGTGTAGAGAGCGGCGCCTCGTGAACGACGAGCTCTTCGTCGAGACTGGCCCCGAAGGAGGCCACAAGCTCCGCGTCGGCGGGCTCACGCTCCTCGAGCGCGTGCTCTTCTTGGCGTCACGAGAGGGCGTGCGGCGCGCGCGTGTCCGGGCCGAGCCGCTGCCGCTGCGTGCCGATCTCCCGGTCGAGGTGACCTGGATCGCGGACGACGCCGCTCCGCCCGAAGGGGCGCGCGTCGTCCGGGGCGACGAGGTGAGCGGGATCCGCGTGGTCGATCGGAGGAGCGCGAAGAGGCTCGAGCGCGAGCTCTGCCTGGCGCTCGCCAAGTCGCACCAGGGGCTCGTCGACGGGCTGCTCAACTGGCGGCTCTCGACGCCGATCACGCGCCTGCTCGCGAACACGCCCATCACGCCCAACCAGGTGACCTTCGTGTCGTTCGCGGTCGGCGTGACGGGCGCCGGCCTGCTCCTGCTCCGGACGCCCTGGGCCATCGGCGTCGGCGGGGGGCTGCTCCAGCTGCAGTCGGTGCTCGACTCCTGCGACGGCGAGCTCGCGCGCCTCCGCTACCAAGGCTCGAAGCTCGGGCAGTGGCTCGACAACGTGACGGACGATGTCCTCGACGTCGCCTTCATCGCGTGCGCGGGCTTCGCGCTCGGTCCGCCGTGGCAGTGGGTGACGCTCGTCGCGTCGCTCGCTCGCGCGCTCGCGCAGGTGGGCGTGTACCACGAGGTGTACCGCCGCCACGGGACGGGGGACGTCTACAAGTTCCGCATCTGGTACGAGAAGGACGTCGGGACGTCCGACGAGGTCTACGACAAGAAGAAGCTCGCGACGTGGGGGCGCTCGCTCGGGCGTCGCGACACGTACGTCTTCGCGTGGGCGGTGCTCTGCGCGTTCGGGCAGCTGCAGGTGGTGTGCGTGTGGGGGATCGTGCTCGCGGCGGCGATCAGCGGCTTCTTCGCGCTACACCTCGTGTTCCGCGAGCCGCTCCCACGCCGCTCGATGTCGTGAAGGGTCAGAGGATGCGCGCGGCGAGGAGCGCGGTGCCGAGGTCGGTGAGCGCCTCGGCGGCGGCGGTCGGCACGCTGCCGCGCCACGATCCGCTCCAAGCCGTGGAGGGTCAGAGGAGGCGGGCGGCGAGGAGCGCGGTGCCGAGGTAGGTGAGCGCCTCGGCGGCGGCGGTCGGCACGCTGCGCGCCACGATCCGCTCGTCGAGCGGGCCGCCGCGGAGCTTCGGCATGAGCCCGAGCAGGAGAGGGCCGACGACGAGCACGCGCACGGGATAGAGCGCCAGCGCGGCGGCGGCCGTCATCCCGAAGGACCGCAGCGCGGGGACCCACGCGACGAACTCCCCCTCGCACGCGCGCGCGACGATGATCGCCGTCGCGACGTGGGCGCCTGCGTAGCTGATGGCGGCGGCGGCGTTCTCGCCCTTCACCTCGGCGGCGTCGTCGTACGAGGTGAGCGCCCGGAAGAGGACGGAGAAGAGCGCGATGGTGACGAGCCCGATGCCAAAGAAAGCCGCGGAGACGCCGAGATCGTGGGCGTTTTGGCCACCAGCCGAGGCGGCGACGAGGAGCGACGACGCGATGCCGTGCGACGCGGCGACGACCCCAGCGGCGCGGTTGCCCCGGTCGAGCTCGACCGCGAGCCCTGGGACGAGGAGGCGGGCGAGGACCCGCGAGCCCGCGAGGAGCAGCACGATCCCGACGCCAGCGAAGGCCGCGTACCAGGGCCAGGCGCGCGCGAGCGCCTGACCGCTCGACACCTCGGTGGCGACGCTGGCAGCGAGCACGAAGACGCCGAGGGTCTCACCGGCGTGGAGCATCGCCTCGGCCTCGTTGATCTCCTTGCCGTCGAGCACACGCTGCGCGATCTTCAAGATCACGAGCAGCGCGAGGAGGAGGGCGGCGCCGAGGGGAGGGGTCATCTCTCGTGCGGAGGCTACCGTCGGTTTGCTCGCGACGGAAGCGCCATGGAGCAGAAGGGCGCCTCCGCCTCCAAGCCGCGAGGCCAGACGCCGCCGTGTCCCCGAGGGCCCAGCCCCCCGTGGAGCTGCGGTCGGGGGCGCGCGTCAGCCAGAATTCGTGCTCGATCGGGACCGAAGAGGCCCTCGGACCCCGTGGAGTCGCGGTCGGGGGCGCGTGTCGGCCAGAATTCGTGCTCGATCGGGACCGAAGAGGCCCTCGGACCCCGTGGAGCCGCGATTGGGGGGGCGCGTGTCGGTCAGAATTACGTGCTCGATCGGGGCCGAAGAGGCCCTCGGACCCCGTGGAGCCGCGGTCGGGGGCGCGTGTCGGTCAGAACTCGTATCCGACCGTGATCCAGAGACGTCTCCCCAATATCTTCGTGTCCCTCGTCGTGGTACTCTTCGTGGTCGTCCCGTTCACGGTGAGCGAATTCGTCGCCTCGGTGTGAGCCAATTTGTACCAGTGTAGCGCGTAGAGAGCGTCGAGCCGGAGCGGGAGGCCCTGCAGACGATAGCCCAACCCTACCCCGGCGGTCGGACCCATGAAGGGCCCGCTATCGTGATGGCACTCGGGCTCGCTCATCATCGAGTCGCGACCGCAGGGGTCCGAGTCGTTCTTCGGGAAGAAGACGGCGAGCCCACCCTGGCCCCGGATGAGGAGCATCCCGGCCCCGTGGATAGGGACCCCGTGCTCGTACACGAAGAGCGCCTGGGCCTCGCTTCCAATCTTCTGCGAGAAGCCGAACACCGAGACTCGATACGATGGGACCCCTTGGAGCCCGAGGCCGACGCGGTCACGTGGGCCGACGGCCCAGAGGAGATCCAGGAAGAGCCCGATGTCGGATGGCTCGGAGAGTCCTGGCGAACTGTCGTCTATGTCATCACTGGAGTTCGCGGCGCACCCCGTGCCGGAGCACTGGGTCGTCTCGTCGCCGTCGATCGCGCCGTCGAGGACGAGCCCAATCCGTGGGATGGCGGCGAACGTGGGGAAGGTGGCGTCGGGCCCAGGAGACGGCGCGGTCGCGGTCGGCGGGGGAGCCCACGCACCGGCCGTCGTGGCGCCTGTCGCCGCCGGTGGGGGCGGCGCAGCCTGCGTCGCGGGGGGCGACGCACCCGGGGGTGGTGGCGCAGCCTGCGTCGCGGGGGGCGACGCACCCGGGGGTGGTGGCGTCGTCGTGGCGGGCGCGGCCTGAGCCAGGGCACCGCCCGAGAGGAGGAGGCAGAGCAGCGCCGACGGCGCCGCCGCGAAGCGAACCTTGTTCATGGGGCGTGTCTTAGGATGGAGCCTTCGTGGGCGGCAAGGCGTAGTATCCTGCAGCGTGTCTCTCGCCCGTCCGTGCGCGATGCGGGGTCCTGCGCAGCGTCACGGATCGGCGCCCGTGCGGCGTGTTCGCGGCGCCCGAGGCTCGGCATCGTGCAGGGTGCTCGTGCGCGGCGGCATGCGTCCAGGGAGCCGCGCGTGGGGCGCCTCGGCTCGGCTCGCGTCGTCGGGCTCGGGTGCGGTCGGTGTGCCCCGTTGCCGAGGCCGTCGTCCGGCTCCCTCGACCTCCGAGATCCGTGATACGCGGGCCACCCCTCATGACCGCGACCGACCGGCCTCGTGTCCGCTTCGCACCGTCGCCGACGGGCTACCTCCACATCGGCGGCGCGCGGACGGCGCTCTTCAACTGGCTCTACGCGCGCCGCCACGGCGGCACCTTCGTCCTGCGCATCGAGGACACCGATCAGGCGCGCTCGACCGACGAGAGCACTCGGGCGATCCTCGACTCGATGCGGTGGCTCGGTCTCGACTGGGACGAGGGCCCCGAGGTGGGCGGCGCGTACGGCCCCTACACGCAGATGGAGCGCCTCGCGCTCTACGAGCAGACCGCCAACCGCCTCGTCGACGAGGGCAAGGCCTACCGCTGCTACGCGACCAAGGAGGAGCTCGACGCGCTCCGCAAGGCCGCCGAGGCCGAGAAGAAGCAGTTCTTCTACCCGCACCTCTGGCGCGACAAGACGCCCGCCGACTGGCCGACGGACCGGCCCTACGTCATCCGCATGAAGACGCCGCTCTCGGGGGAGACGGTGTTCGACGACGAGGTCTTCGGGCGCATCGTGACGCCCCACGCGGCCATCCAGGACTTCGTCCTCCTCCGATCCGACGGCGTGCCGCTCTACAACTTCGGGGCCGTGGTCGACGACGTGACGATGAAGATCGATCTCGTCGCGCGCGGCCGCGATCACATCGTGAACACCCCCCAGCAGGTCCTGCTCTACGAGGCGCTCGGCTACCCGGTCCCGCGCTTCGCGCACCTGCCGATGATGCTCGCCCCCGACGGCAAGAAGCTCTCGAAGCGCGAGGCCGAGCGCTACGACATCCCCGTCAGCGTGACGGCGTACCGTGACCGCGGCTTCTCGCCCCTCGGCCTGCTCAACTACCTCGTGCGCTTCGGCTGGAGCCATGGGGACCAGGAGACCTTCACGCTGGACGAGCTCGTCCGCGTCTTCGGCTTCGAGAGCGCGGGCCGCGGCGACGGCAAGTTCGACATGAAGAAGTGCCTCGCGATCCACCAGAAGATCCTGAAGGACGAGGCCTACACGCGGGCCGACGACTACCGCCGGATGCTCGCGCCCCACCTTGCTGCCCGCGGGCTCGCGCCGCGCGACGAAGCCACCACCGACCAGGCCATCGCCACCGTGCGCGAGCGGGCGAGGACCTTCGTCGAGGCGGCCGAGGCGCTCGACTTCTACTTCCGGGACGAGCTCCAGTGGGACGAGGCGGCGAAGCAGAAGTTCCTCGTCGCCGCCGCGGCGCCGCACCTCCGCGCGCTCGCAGACGTCGTGGGGGCGGTCGAGCCCTTCGGCAGGGCGTCGCTCGACGCGGCCGTCGGCGCCTACCTCGCGAGGGAGGGGCTCGAGATCAAGACCGTGGCGCAGCCCGCGCGCGTCGCGCTGACGGGCAGGAGCGTCTCGCCGGGGCTCTTCGAGGTCATGGCGGTGCTCGGCCGCGACGCGACCGTCGCTCGTCTCCGCGCGGGCGCCCAGCTCGCCGAAGGCGCGTGAGCGCGCTCCTCGGGCCCGCGACCGAGGCGATGAAGGCCGGCGGATCGCCCCTCGGCGCCCTCGTCGACTCGGGCTTCGTGAAGGCGCTGCTGCCGGTCCCCGCGCTCGCCCTCGTCCTCCCCTTCCTGTGGCTCCTCTTCCGCAAGTCGTGGGCGGCCATCGACAAGGAGGGGCACGAGGAGCGCGCGAAGTTCGTCGAGGCCGGGAGGCTCGATCTCCGCCCGGCGGTGGCGCTCATCCTCACCGCCGTCGTCCTCACGATGCACGACTACTACGGCGGCCGCGCCGTCTACAACGACGCGATCCGGCCCTTCCTCGAGCGACGTCAGGCGGCGGGGTGGAGCTTCATCAAGCTCGAGACGTACGACAGCCTTTGGTCGTACGGCTGGTGGTCCTTCGCGCGCGTCGCAGGCTACGTACTCGTCCCGCTCCCCGTCTACAAGCTCCTCTTCCGCAAGGAGTCGCTGCTCGATCTCGGCTTCCGGGTCCGCGGGATCAAGCAGCATCTCTGGCTCTACGGGGCGTCGCTCGCGCTCGTCATCGTCTGCACCTTCGTCGTCGCCCGTGCGCCCGATTTCGCGGCCTACTACCCATTTTATAAGCTCGCGGGGCGGAGCCGCTTCGATCTCCTCGCCTGGGAGGCGATGTACTTCGCTCAGTTCTTCGCGCTCGAGATCTTCTTCCGGGGCTTCCTGCTGTCGGCGATGCGGTCGCTCGGCGCGACGGCCATCGTCGTCATGTGTGTGCCATACTGCATGATCCACTACGGCAAGCCCTACCTCGAGGCGAACGGCGCGATCCTCGCCGGGATCTTCCTGGGGTCGCTCGCGATGCGCGCGAAGAGCATCTACGGCGGCTTCGTCGTGCACGTCACGGTGGCGCTCGGCATGGATCTCCTCGCGCTCCACCACCGCGGCGGCCTCCCGAAGCAGTGGTTTCCCTGACATCTCGCGCGCGTGGCCCGGCGTTCTTGATGGGACGTGGGCCGGGCGGGAGCTGGCCCTGACGTCCCGCGCGCGGTGCCCGGCGCCCGCCCTCGCGGATCGGGCCGAGCGCCGAGGCTCGGCGTGTGTGGTGCCCGCGATCCGCTCGTCGGGCGCGCGACCCCTCGCGCATCGGGACGATCCAACGAGAGATCGGTGCGCGGGGGACGCCGCGGGACCGCGCACGCACGCGCCCTCACGGACGAGGACGCTCTGCCGCCGATGCCCTCTGCCCTGGGCGCGAAGGCCGCTCCAACGGGCGCGCCGCGCGTGGTAGGAGACGCCGTGCGACCGCTCCGTGTCCTCCACATCGCCTCCGAGTGCGCGCCCTTCAAGAAGACCGGCGGCCTCGGCGACGTCGTCGGCGCGCTCCCGAAGGCCCAGCGCGCGCTCGGCGTCGACGCGCGCGTCGTCGTCCCGCTCTACCGTGGGATCGACTGGAACGCGCAAGCTCGGCTCCCCTACACGCTCACGGTCCCGATGGGTGGGGGCGCCGCGTTCGGTGCGGTGCGCCGGGGCGTCCTCCCGGGCAGCGACGCGCCCGTCTACTTCCTCGAGCAGAACCACTACTTCGATCGGGACGGCGTCTACGGGGACTCGAGCGGCGACTTCGGTGACAACGTCGCGCGGTTCACCTACCTCTGCCGCGGCGCGTTCGCCCTGTGCAGGGCGGAGGGGTTCGTCCCGGACATCGTGCACGCGCACGACTGGCAGGCGGCGCTCGCGCCGGTCTTCGTGGACACGACCGAGTGGGGCACCGAGCTCCACGGCGCCGCGACGGTGCTCACGATCCACAACATGGGCTACCAGGGGGTCTTCCGCCCGGAGGCGCTCCAGTCCACGGGGCTCGGCTGGGAGCACTTCCACGGCGGAGAGCTCGAGCACTTCGGGACGCTGAACCTCCTGAAGGGTGGGCTCGTCCACGCGACGCGGATCAGCGCGGTGAGCCCGACCTACGCGCGTGAGATCCAGACGCGCGAGCAGGGCGCGGGCCTCGACGGCGT
>CAYNEK010000054.1:0-32981 GCA_964396175.1 uncultured Polyangiaceae bacterium
GCGGCTGCGACCTACCCGGATGGTCGTCGTGGGGTGTCGAGGGCGCTTGCGACCTGCCCGGATGGTCGTCGGGGAGGGCCCGATGGCGGCTGCGACCTACCCGGATGGTCGTCGTGGGGTGTCGAGGGCGCTTGCGACCTGCCCGGATGGTCGTCGGGGAGGGCCCGATGGCGGCTGCGACCTACTCGGATGGTCGTCGTGGAGGGCCCGATGGCGGCTGCGACCTGCCCGGATGGTCGTCGTGGGGTGTCGAGGGCGGCTGCGACCTACCCGGATGGTCGTCGGCCAGGGGCGATGGTGGCTGCGATCTGCGCGCCAGTGCTCACCGGGGAAGGACCGCGGACTCCGCGCTCCGCACCGCCGCCGCAGGGTCAGCGGAGCCGTCGGCCCAGCCGGCCCGTCGGCGCCTCGGCGATGGAGCGCGCGATCCCCCACATCGTGCGCGCCTCGCGGGCCATCGCGCGGGGCGCGAGCGCCGCGGTGCCCGTGTGCCCGTAGGCTCCCGTGACGAGCACGCGTCGCCGCGACGGCGCCACGCGCGCGGCGAGCCTGTACGCCTCCTCGACGGGGATCACGTCGTCGTCCCTCCCGTGCGCGATGACGACGGGGCAGCGCACGCGCGACAGCGGCGGCCCCGGATCCGCGAAGGCGAACGCGTCGCCGTAGAGCCGCATCGTGGTCTCGAGCTCGTCGAGCGAGCCAGGGAGGAGCCCGGCTCCACGCAGGAAGCGCTCGCGCGAAGCCGAGGGGAGGCGCGCGGCGATCTCCTCCGCGATCGGCGCGCGCGCGCGGGCCACCTTGAGCTCGGGGCGCCCCCAGGTCTTCTTCACCAGCTCGAGCCACGCGCCCTTCAGGAGCTCGACGTCGGGGACGCCGAGCAGCTCGACGAAGTTCATGGCGATGGCGGGGGCGTTCAGCGGGTCGTGGGGGCGCCCGGGCTCGCCCGCGAGCGCGAAGCGCAGGCACTCGCCGAGATCGGCGTACCCACCGAACACGACGAGGGCGGACGGATCCGTCTCGGCCGCGACGGCGATCGCGGGCAAGGAGCCGAACGAGATGCTGAAGATCGCCGGCCTCGCGAGCCCGCGCGCCTCGGCCAGCGCGGCCGCGTGCTCCCACGCCGCCAGGCAGTCGAGCGTGGCGGTCGGGCGCACGCGGAGCGCGAGGTGGTCCGGGAGGAACGCGGCGACCACGACGAAGCCCGACGCCGCCAGGGCCCGCGCGAAGCGATCGAGCCGCGGATCGTCCGGCCCGTCCGGGTGCATCCCCGGCACGACGAGGTACACGCCGCGGGCGCGGCCGAGCGGCTCGAAGACCCGGACGCGGACGCCGCGATCGACGGCCACGTCGTGCATCGAGAGCGCGTGCGGGGTCCGCGCGCTCCCGGTCGGGCCGAGCCAGTGGAGGACCTTGAGGAGCGTCGAGGGCACCGGCTTCGAGTCTTGCATCCTTTGGGATACGTCGTAAGCCAGAAGGCGTGAGCCCCCCGCGACGAGACCAGGCCGACGCTTCGCGCAGCGAGGGCGTCCGCGCGAGGCCGGGGGCGTGAGCCCGCCGCCCGACGAGCCCAGGCCGGCGACGCATCGGTTCCAGATCCCGCATCGAGACGGCGCGCGTGTGGAGATCGGGGAGCCCGTCTTCGTGGGCGGCGACAAGCCGTGGCTCTGCGCCGTGAAGCTCCTCGGCAAGGACGAGCCCGACTCGGAGACGACGCAGACCTTGTACGTGCGCGCGGGGCGCGGCGCGACGCCCGAGGAGGCCCAGCGGAGCGCGATGGCCCAGCTCGCGCTCGTCGTCGGGAGCCCGGTCGGTCCTCCCCCCGCGGCCAGCATCAAGCCCAAGCCCGAGCCGTGATCGCGCCGGCGACGGTCCGCCGACGCGCCTCGACGTCCGTGGCGCTCGCTCGTCGGCGCCGTCGCAGCCGCGATCGTACCCCGCGCGGCGGGGGTAGAGCGCCCCTCTCGAGCGCGGTTCGCGGCCCGGTGGGCGCCCAGCGGGGCTCTGGTCGGCCGCGCCTGGCCCCGCGTCGTTCGCGCGCGGTTCGCGGCCCGGTGGGGGCCCAGCGGGGCTCTGGTCGATCGCGCCTCCCCCCGTGTCGTTCGCGCGCGGTTCGCGGCCCGGTGGGGGCCCAGCGGGCCTCTGGTCGATCGCGCCTGGCGCGTCGTTCGAGCGCGGTTCGCGGCCCGGTGGGGGCCCAGCGGGGCTCGCGGGTTCGACCGTGTGGGCGCTCGCGCCGCGTCGGCTGGCTCCGGGCCCTTGCGGGAGCCACCGATCCCTCGTAGATGCGGGCGCCTCCCATGGACGGCCCCCTCCTCGTGACCGGCGGTGCCGGCTTCATCGGCACGAACTTCGTCCTCGCGGCCGTCGCCGCGGGGCACCGGGTCGTCACGCTCGACAAGCTCACCTACGCCGGGAACCGACAGAACCTCGCGTCGCTCGAGGGCCATCCGCGCCACACCTTCGTCGAGGGCGACATCTGCGATCGACGCCTCGTCGCCCGGCTCCTCGACGAGCACCACGCCGCGGCCATCGTCAACTTCGCCGCGGAGTCGCACGTCGACCGCTCCATCGACGGCCCCGGCGACTTCGTCCGCACCAACATCGTCGGCGCCTTCGAGCTGCTCGAGGCCGCGCGCGCGCACGCGCCGACGGTCGCGGGCTTCCGCTTCCTCCACGTCTCGACCGACGAGGTCTTCGGATCGCTGGGGCCGACGGGGCTCTTCACGGAGGAGACGCCCTACGCGCCCAACTCGCCCTACTCGGCGTCGAAGGCGTCCGCCGACCACCTCGTCCGCGCGTACCACCACACCTACGGCCTCGCCACGCTGACGACGAATTGCTCGAACAACTACGGGCCGTACCAGTTCCCCGAGAAGCTCATCCCGCTCATGATCTTGAACGCGCGGGAGGGCAAGCCGCTCCCGGTCTACGGCGACGGACAGAACGTGCGCGACTGGCTCTTCGTCGAGGACCACGTCCGCGCGATCCTCCTCGTGCTCGAGAGGGGGCGCGTCGGCGAGACCTACAACGTCGGCGGCCGCAACGAGAAGACGAACCTCGAGCTCGTCCACGCGCTCTGCCGCGCGCTCGATCGGCTCGCGCCGCGCAGGGAGCCCTACGAGCGGCTCATCACCTTCGTCAAGGATCGCCCCGGCCACGATCGCCGCTACGCGATCGACGCGACCAAGCTCGAGGCCGAGCTCGGCTGGAGGGCGACCGCGTCCTTCGAGGAGAACCTCGAGCAGACCGTGCGCTGGTACCTGGAGAACGAGGCGTGGTGCGACGAGATCTCGCGCCGCAAGTACGCGCGCGGGCGGCTCGGGACGGTCTGAAGGAGAGGCGAGCGATGGCGATGAAGGGGCTCATCTTGGCGGGCGGCGCGGGCACGAGGCTCCGGCCGCTCACGTACACGGGCGCGAAGCAGCTCGTCCCCGTGGCGAACCGTCCGATCCTCTTCTACGTGCTCGACAACCTCGTCGACGCCGGGATCCGCGACATCTCGATGATCATCTCTCCCGAGACCGGCGCCGAGGTCGAGCGCACCGTCGGCGACGGGGGCCGCTGGGGCGCGAAGATCACCTACGTCCGCCAGGACGAGCCCGCGGGGCTCGCGCACGCGGTCCTCACGGCGAAGGACGCGCTCCAGGGCTCGGACTTCTGCATGTTCCTCGGCGACAACCTCATCGGCACGAAGATCCGGGCCGCGGTCGAGGCCTTCGAGCGGTCCACCGAGTACGGCGCGTCGGTGATGCTGAAGGAGGTCGCCAACCCGTCCCAGTTCGGCGTGGCGGAGGTCGACGCGAGCGGCCAGGTGACGCGGCTCGTCGAGAAGCCCAAGGAGCCGAAGAGCAACCTCGCGCTCGTCGGGATCTACCTGTTTCGTCCCTCGATCTTCGACGCGATCGCGCAGATCGCGCCGAGCCCGCGCGGGGAGCTCGAGATCACCGACGCCATCGCGAAGCTCCTCGAGCTCGGGCACAAGGTGCGCTTCGAGCGGGTCACGTCCTGGTGGCTCGACACCGGGAAGAAGGACGATCTCCTCCTGGCGAACGACACGGTCCTCGACGACTGGCTCGAGGGCGAGGTCGCGGGCACGATCGACGCGGCGAGCCGCGTCTCGGGGCGCGTGCGCGTCGAGGAGGGCGCCGAGATCGTGCGCTCCATCGTGCGGGGCCCGGTGATCGTCGGCAAGGGCGCGCGCATCGTCGACTCGCGGATCGGTCCCTTCACGAGCCTCGGCGACGGCGTCGTCGTCGAGCGCTCCACGGTCGAGCACTCGGTCGTGATGGACGGTGCGCGCATCGTCGGCATCCCGCGCCTCGAGGACTCGCTCCTCGGTCGGCGCGTCAGCGTGAGCCCCGGCGGCGCGCACGTGGGGGCGCTCTCGCTCCTCGTCGGGGACGACTGCAAGATCGAGCTCGGAGAGAAACCATGAAGATCCTCGTCTTTGGCCCAGGCTTCCTCGGACAGCGCCTCTCGAAGGACCTCGGCGCGCCGCTGTCTCACGCGGACATCACCGATCGCAGGGCGGTCGAGGACGCGCTCCGCGAGCACGCCCCCGACGCCGTCGTCAACGCCGCGGGCAAGACCGGCAAGCCCAACGTGGACTGGTGCGAGAGCCACCCGCACGAGACCTATCGCTCGAACGTCGTCGGCCCGCTCGTCCTCGCGGACGCGTGCGCGGCGGCGGGGAAGTACCTGCTGCACCTCGCGTCGGGGTGCATCTTCTACGGGCCGTCGCCCGCGCCGGGCGGCTGGCGTGAAGACGACTTCGCGAACCCGACGGCCCTCTATTCTCGCACGAAATACGCCGCCGATCTCGTGCTCTCGCGCCTCCCCGACGTGGGGATCGCCCGGCTCCGGATGCCCATCGACGGCGCGCCCGGGGGCCGGAACTTGATCACGAAGCTCGCGGCCTACCCGTCGGTGGTCGACGTCGAGAACTCGGTCACGGTCGTGGCGGATCTCGTCCGGGTCGTGCGGGGGCTCGTCGAGCGGCGCGCGACGGGGATCTTCCACGCGGTCAACCCCGGGACGATGCGGCACAGGGATCTGCTCGCGCTCTACAAGGAGCTCGTGGACCCGTCGCACACGTACGAGCTCATCGACGAGGCGGCGCTCGTCGCGCGTGGGCTCGCCGTGAAGGCGCGATCGAACTGCGTCCTCTCCTCCGAGCGGCTCTCGGCCCTCGGGCTCACGATGCGCCCGATCGACGTCGCCCTGCGCGAGACGATGCTCGAGTACAGGGCCGCGCGCGGGTGAGCCTCGTCGGGAAGCGCGTCTTCTTCGTCGTCAACACCGACGCGTTCTTCCTGTCGCACCGCCGCGCGCTCGGGCTCGCGCTGCGCGACGCGGGGGCGCGGGTGACGGTCGTCGCCGGCGAGACGCCCGAGGGGCGCGGGGAGATCCTGCGCGACGGGCACGCGTTCGTCTCGCTGCCCGTCGCGCCGGGCGGACGAAACCCGCTCCGCGAGGCGCGGACCCTCGGCTTCCTCGCGGAGCTGTACGCGCGCCAGCGGCCGGATCTGGTGCACCACGTCACCATCAAGCCGGTCCTCTACGGCTCGGTCGTGTCGCGCGCGCTCGGCGTCCCGACGGTCAACGCGGTGAGTGGGCTCGGGTACGTGTTCATCCCGCAGCCGGGCGATCCGCTGTCCCAGCGCGCGATCCGGGCGATCGCCATCCGGGCGTACGAGGTCGCGCTGTCGGGGCCGAGGGCGCGCACGATCTTCCAGAACCCGGACGATCTCCGCGCCTTCGTCGAGGGGGGGCTCGTGCGCGAGGCGCAGACGGCGCTGATCCGTGGCTCAGGGGTGGACCTCGCGCGCTTCGCGGCGTCGCCGCTGCCGGACGGTCCACCGCTCGTCGTCTTGCCGGCGCGCATGCTCTGGGACAAGGGCGTGGGCGAGTTCGTCGAGGCCGCGCGGCTCGTCCGCCGCGGGCACCCGTCCGCGCGCTTCGTGCTCGTCGGGGGCAACGAGACGGAGAACCCCGCGAGGGTCCCGACCGAGACGCTGCGCGGGTGGGAGCGCGAGGGCGTCGTCTCGTGGTGGGGCCACCGCTCCGACATGCCCGCCGTGCTCGGCCAGGCGACGCTGGTCGTTCTGCCGTCGTACCGAGAGGGGATGCCGCTCGCGCTCGCGGAGGCGGCTGCGTCGGGACGGCCGGCCGTGACGACGGACGTCCCCGGCTGCCGCGAGGCGGTCGTCGACGGAGAGACGGGCTGGCTCGTCCCGCCCCGCGACGCATCGAGCCTCGGGCGGGCGATCGCGACCGCGCTCGGAGACGCCCAGGAGCTCGCGCGCCGTGGCGCCGCCGCGCGCCGTCACGCCGAGGCCGTCCTCGGCCAGCGAGCGGTCGTCGACGCGACGCTGAGCGTGTACGACGCGCTGATGCGAGCCTCGACGAGCTGACACACGCCGCGTCGGCGCTCGCGGACGCGGCGCGCGAGGGTAGCCCTGACCCGTGCGACACCCCTACGGGGCCGCGCCGCGTCGACGCTCGCGGACGCGGCGCGCGAGGGTAGCCCTGACCCGTGCGACGCCCCTACGGGGGTCGCGCCGCGCCGGCGCTCGCGGACGCGGCGCGCGAGGGGTACGGCCTGCGTCTCCTCGTGACTCCGCGGAGGCGCTGGTCGGCCTCGCAGCTGACGGGTGCGCGAGGGGTACGGCCTGCGTCTCCTCGTGGCAGACGAGAAGGGACGACGCCTCGGGGGGGGAGGGGTGACAGCCTGCGGCTTCTCGCGTCGGGCCGGGTACGCTCGCGGCAGTATTTCGGTGCGTCCAGCGTCGCCCGGTGTAAGACACGCGCCTACACTGGGCTGTGCCTCGCTGAACGCGACGCGCTGCCTCGGCAACCACCATCCCCGTGCCCCACGCCCTCTCTCTCCTCATCGTCACGGCCGTCGCGATGGCGCTGTCTGCCGCGCTCGTCCCGGCGGTGAAGCGCCTCGCGCGCGCGGTGGGCGCCGTGGACGCGCCCGGTGGGCGGCGGGTCCACGCGAGGATCACGCCGCGGATGGGCGGGGTCGCCATCTTCTTCGCGTACGCGGGGTCGCTCGGGCTGTCGGTCGCGCTCGGGTGGTTCCCCTGGCGCACCACCGCGCACAAGCCGTTGGCGCTGGGGGCGATCCTCGCGGCTGGCGGCGCCCTCATGCTCGTCGGCGCGTTCGACGACGCGAAGGCGCTCGGGGCCAAGAAGAAGCTCCTCGTGCAGACGGCGGTCGCGCTCCTCGCGTGGTGGGCTGGCGCGAGGATCGAGCGGGTCGATCTCCCGGGGTTGCCGCCCATCGTCTTCCCGGTCGCGCTGAGCCTCGTCCTCACGGTGGGGTGGATCCTCGCCTTCGTCAACGCGATCAACCTCATCGACGGCCTCGACGGCCTCGCGGGCGGCGTCGTCTTCTTCGCCGCGCTGACGAACTCGGCCGTCGCCTTCCTCACGGGCAACATGCTCGCCGGCGTGCTCAACGCGGCGCTCGGCGGCGCCGTGCTCGGGTTCTTGTTCTACAACTTCAACCCGGCGAGCATCTTCATGGGGGACGCGGGGAGCATGTTCCTCGGGTACGTGCTCGGGACGACCTCGCTCCTGACGAGCCGGCAGAAGGAGAGCACGGTCGTCTCGCTCCTGGTCCCGATCATCGCGCTCGGGCTCCCGCTCGCGGACACGATCTTCGCGATGGTGCGGAGGTTCCTCGCGCGGCGCCCGATCTTCTCGGCCGATCGCGGGCACATCCACCACAAGCTGCTCGATCTCGGGCTCACGCACCGTCGCGCCGTCCTCGTGCTCTACGGCGCCACGATCCTGCTCTGCGTCGCCGCGACCGGCGCCGCCTTCGGGAAGAACTGGCACGTCGGCGCGGCCCTCGTCGGGGCGTTCGCGACCCTGTTCGGGATCGCGCGGTTCGCTGGATATTTCGAGGCGACGATGCTGCGGAACCAGCAGCGGGCGCTGTTGCTCTCGGCGCCGACGGACTCGCTCCGCCGGGCGCTCCCCGCGCTCATCGTCGCCGCCGACCGCGCCCGGTCGTCCGCCGAGGTGTGGGCGGCGCTCGAGCGTGTGCTCGACGGCGGCTGGTTCGCGTACGCGGAGCATGTCGCGCCTGGCGAGCAGGCACCTGTCTGGCACTGGCGCTCGTCCGAGCGGAACGGCCGCGTCGAGGGGAGGCTCTGTGAGGTCGAGTTTCGCCTCCGCGCGTTCCCCGGCGCGAAGGAGGGGACGGTGCGCTTCGGCTGCCTGTCCGACGAGAGCCACGTCCCTCCGCAGGTCGAGGTGCTCCTCCAGGTCGCCGTCGACGCGGTCGAGCAGGCGCTCGTGCGCCAGGGGACCGAGAGCCCGGGCTCGACGCTCCGCCTCGTGTCCGGGGCGGCGCCCGACGACCGCTGATGGGCCCGCGACGCCGCGTCGTCTACGTGACGTACGATGGGCTCGGCGATCCGCTCGGTCGGAGTCAGGTCCTGCCGTACGTCGAGGGGCTCGCGGCGCGAGGTCACTCGTTCGAGATCCTGTCGTTCGAGAAGCCGGGGGTGACGCTGCGCTTCCGGGAGCGCATCGCGCCGGGCGTGCGCTGGACGGCGCTCCGCTACCACAAACGCCCGACGGTCCCTGCGACGGCCCTCGACATGGCCTCGGGGCTCATGGCCTCCTCGCTCTTCCGCGCGCTCCACGGGATCGATCTCGTCCACGTGCGCTCGTACGTCGCCGCCACCATGGCCCTGCCGCTGGTGCGAGCGCTCGGGGTGCCGTGGCTCTTCGACATGCGTGGGTTCTGGCCCGACGAGAAGGCCGACGCCGGCGCGTGGCCGCGCGAGGGGCGGCTCTATCGCAGCGCGAAGGCCGTCGAGCGCACCCTCCTCACCCGGTCGACGGCGATCACGGTGCTGACGAACGCGATGCAGGCGTGGCTCCGGCGGGACTGCCCCTACGCCGCGCAGATCCGCGCGCCCATCTCGGTCATCCCGACGTGCGCCGATCTCTCCACGTTTCGCGCCAGCGCGCCGCGTGACGAGGCGCTGGCGAGGGAGCTCGCGGGGGCTCGCGTGCTCGCGTACGTCGGCTCGTTCGGCACCTGGTACATGGCGCGCGAGATGGGCGAGTTCTACCTCGCGTGGCGGCGCAGAGGCCCCTCGAAGCTCCTCGTGATTTCGCGCGACGAGCCGGCGGAGCTTCGCGCGGTGTTGCGCGCGGAGGGGCTCGAGGCAGAGCTGGTCCACCGGCCCTCGTCTCGCGAGGAGGTCGCGCCGCGGATCCGGTGCGCCGACGCGGCGATGTGCTTCGTGCGCCCCACGTTCTCGAAGACCGGCTCGTCGCCGACGAAGCTCGGAGAGCTCCTGGGCTGCGGGGTCCCCGTGGTGGCGAACCTCGTCGGGGACATGGGCACGGTGCTCGAGGGGACGCGCGCTGGCGTCGTCGTGGACGCGTCTCGCCCCGGGTCGTTCGACGACGCGGCGGCGAGCCTCTGGGAGCGCTCTGTCGACCCGACGATCGCCGGAGAGGCGCGCGCGCTCGCGGAGCGCTGGTTCTCCCTCGAGCGAGGGCTGGATGGCTACGAGCGTGTCTACGCCGCGCTCGGCGACGGCCGCGACACGCCGTGGCCCCCGTGACGCCCGCGCCACGCGTCGGATCGCGCGTCCGCGCCCTCGGACGCTGACGTCGCCCTCGCGTTCGACGGCGACGCCCGCGTCGTGCGGCCCGGCGCGCGCGCGGGTCGCCGGCGCACGGCCGCCCGAGGCCCGCCACCGCGTGCCGGATCGCCGCTGAGCGCGCGCCGTCGCTAGCCGCCGAGCGCTCGGCTCCTCCAGGCCGTGCCCCGCGCCGCGCGTCGCCGACGTCGACGTCGCCCACGATACTCTCGCCCCAGCCCCTTGACGGTCCCGGGTGGCCCGACCATAAGCCCCCGGCCTTTCTGCCCGGGGCCGCACGCCCGGTCGAGCCCCCCGCTCGAAGCCCACGCCCGTCCCCGAGACCCCGCCCTTGAGCGCCCGCGCACCGACATCGATCAAAGGGATGCACGACATCCTCCCGAGCGAAGTCGCGCGCTGGCACCGGGTCGAGCGGGTGTTCCGCGAGACCTTCGAGCGCGCCGGGTACCGCGAGGTCCGGACGCCCATCGCCGAGGCGACCTCGCTCTTCGTGCGCTCGATCGGCGACGCGACCGACGTCGTCGAGAAGGAGATGTACTCCTTCACGCGGCACGACGACGAGCTCACCCTCCGCCCCGAGGGCACGGCGGGCGCCGCGCGCGCGTACCTCGAGCACCGCGTCCACGCGCGCGAGCCCGTCTCTCGCTGGTACTACCTCGGCCCGATGTTCCGCGGCGAGCGCCCGGCCCGCGGGCGGCAGCGCCAATTCTACCAGGCCGGCGCCGAGCTCTACGGAGACCCAGGCCCGCTCTCCGACGCCGACACGATCGACTCGGTCGTGCGGCTCCTCCAAGCGCTCGGCGTCGGCGACGTCGTCGCGCACGTGAACTCCCTCGGCAGCGGCGAGACGCGCGCGCGGTACCGTGACGCGCTCGTCTCCTTCCTCACGCCGGTGCGCGGCGAGCTCTCGGACGAGTCGCAGCGGCGCTTCGACAAGAACCCGCTGCGCATCCTCGACTCGAAGTCGCCGCACGATCAGGCCCTCTGCGCGGGGGCGCCGAGCATCCTCGACGTGCTCGCCGACGAGGACCGCGCGCACTGGGACGGCCTGCGCAGGCACCTCGACGCGCTCGGCACACCCTATGTCGTCGATCCGAGGCTCGTGCGCGGGCTCGACTACTACACGCGCACCCTCTTCGAGGTGAAGACGAGCGCCGGCGAGCTCGGCGCACAAAACGCGCTCGGCGGCGGTGGCCGGTACGATCGCATGGTCGGTGAGCTGGGCGGCCCCGAGACGCCGTGCATCGGCTTTGCCCTCGGCCTCGAGCGCATCCTGCTTGCCATGCCCGCCGGGACCGACGAGCCGCCATCCTCCGTGTACGTCATCGGGATGGGCGATCGGGGCCAGACCGAGGCGCTGCTCCTCTGCCGCGAGCTGCGCGCGCGCGGGCTCACCGCGATCCTCGACGGGCGCGGCGGCAAGCTGAAGACGATGCTCCATCGCGCGGACAGCGCCGGCGCGAGCCACGCGATCCTCGTGGGAGACGGCGAGCTCGAGCGCGGCGTCGTCGCGCTGAAGGACCTCGCGGCGCACGCACAAGAGGACGTGCCTCGCGCCGGGGTCGTCGAGCGGCTCGCGTCGCGGCTCTCGGCCACGAGGATCGCCCGTTGAGCCGATCGGCCCGGCTCCTCGCGTGCGCCCTCGCGCTCTCCCTCACCGCGGCGCTCGCGCCGCGGGAGGCGCACGCGCAGTTCGGCGGGCCGCCGCCTCCCCAGCCGCAGAAGCCCAAGGCCGATCCGAACCAGCCCGAGACCCACGCCGCGAGCGGCTCGGGCGACGAGAGCATCCCCAAGGTCCACACGAGCGAGCCCCAGCTCCCGCCGAACCCGACCGAGGTGTCCGACACCGTGAAGGGCTCGATCGGGACGTCGATGGGCCCCGACGACCCGCGACGGAAGGACGCCGAGCGCACGCAGCTCAAATTCTTCTTCCCGTACGTCGAGGAGACGACGCGCACGACGCGCTTTCGCACGGTCTTCCCGCTCTGGGCCCAGTACGAGAAGCCGGGCGAGACGACGGCGAGCTACGGGCTCCTCTACTACAAGCGCCGGAGCGCGCGCGAAGACGCGGACGTCGTCTTCCCCTTCTACTGGCGCTGGCGCGAGGGCGAAGACAAGACGACGATCATCGGCCCCGCCGGGTGGCACACGGGCCCGAAGAGCCGCGACAACTTCTTCCTACCGTTCTGGTACTTCTCCCGGAGGACGGACGGGTACACGCTCACGATCCCGCCGCTGCTCACCCACGTGCGCACGGACGCGAAGGGCGGGCGCGCCATCGCGGGGCCGGCGTACTGCTTCTGGCGCGGCGGGCAGACGTGCAACCCCGAGACGGCCGACTCCATCTCGTTCGGCGTCTTCCCCTTCTATTTCGCGAGCAAGGACGAGCACAGCCGGTACGAGCTCGCGCCGCTCCTCCTCCATTACTACTCGTACGACGAGCTCGATCAGGGCTACCTCGACGTCTGGGGGCCCTACATCCGAAAGCACGGCCCGAAGACGGAGGCGCAGCACGTCGCGCCCTTCTTCTTCCACGTGTGGGGCCCCGGTGAGGATCACATCACGATCCCGCCGCTGCTCTTCCACTACGGCCACAAGGGCAACGCGCACCTGCTCGTGACGCCCTTCTTCGTCGACAAGCGCGCCGAGTCGGGGGCCCACACCTTCGTCACGTGGGGCTACGCGCGCCACCGCGGCCGCACCGAGCTCGACATGATCACGCCGTTCTACTGGCGGTACAGCGATCCCGACGTGAGGTCGGAGACGAAGATCCTCTTCCCGTTCCTCTACTCGAAGCAGTCCCCGCGCGAGTCGACGGCGTACTTCTTCCCCTTCTACGGGCACCGCCGGCGCTACAGCCTGAGCGAGACCTGGTGGGTGACGCCCTTCTTCGAGCACACCCGGAGCATCACCGGCTGGGAGACGAACCTCTACCCCCTCGTCTACCTCGGGCGCGATCGGCTGCACTCGCACACGGTGGTCGCGCCGTTCTTCTTCGACTTCGTGACGCCCGAGAGCCGCTCGACGGTGGGCTTCCCGGTGTACTGGCGCTTCTCCGAGGGCACGACGGTCTCCCAGGTCGTCCTCAACACGTACTATCGCGAGAAGAAGCTCCGCAACGGGACGGACTGGGAGTTCCACCTCTTCCCGCTGTTCTCGTACGGTCAGTCTCCGAACGGCCACTTCTGGAACGTGCTGTACGGCCTCGCCGGCTACACGCGCAGCGGCGCGGCGACGACGATGCGCCTGCTCTGGATCCCGGTCGAGCTGTCCCAGGACCGACCGTAGCCCGCGCCTCGTCGTACCCACGGGCGCGTGAGGTGGATCGTAGCATGTTCATGGATCGACGCTGATCCTGGCGTATGAAGGACAATGGACGCAATCGTAGGTGTTTGCCTACATCCGCGCAGGATGTCGCACTGGCATGCTCCGTGCTGATGCGCGGCGCATGGCCCGTACGACGACGCTCGCTCTCTTCGCTTCCATCTCGCTGTCCGTGTTCGTCGCCGGCTGCACCACGGGAGGAGGGGACGAGCCTAGGGACGAGGACTTCTCGGTCGGGACGAGCCGGGAGGAGGCGAAGGAGAGCGTCGCTGGCCCGATGCAGATCGCGGGCTCTCCCACCGAGGTCTGGGCGGTGAAGAACCAGTGGGCCGATCGAGACACTCAGGCCGCGAAGCTCGCGGGCGTCGCCTGGGGCGCGAGCTCGGGCCTCTCGTGGGAAGAGAAGTACGCGAAGTGGATCTCGAGCTTCCCGCGGGCCGAGGGTGCGACCTGGGGCAAGACCGTGCAGATCCCGACCCCGTACGCGAAGACGGTGACGGCGCCGGTCCTCGAGTGCGCCGAGACGGCCATGCTCCTCCGCATCGCCTTCGCGAGCTGGTACAAGCTGCCCTTCTACCTCGAGGGCTGGGACTCCAAGGGCAAGCAGCGGATGTTCGCGGGGCACTTCGGGTTCGTCGCCGCGTCGGGCGCGCGGATCTCGCCGTTCCCTTGGTTCAAGACCGCGTACGCGGACAAGGAGCCGTCGTGGAAGGAGGGCCAGCCGTGGCCCACCGATCCGTCGCTCCGCAAGCTGCATCTCGGGAGCGACGACGCGGTCCCGGGCCTCGAGACGGGGGCGGGAGCGGGAGCGTACTTCGACGAGCTCTTCCTCAACAAACGCGCGGGATACTTCGCGCGGCTCGCGCTCCTCTACTTCGGGAGCGCCAACCTCGCCGACGGCGCGAACATGATCCACGTGAAGCCCGAGACCATCCGCCCTGGCGACGTGCTCCTCGAGCGCTGGCAGCGCGCAGGGATCGGGCACACCCTGCCGATCGTCGCCGTGGCGCCCGTCGGGGACAAGCTCGCGGTGAGCGTCGTGTCCGGATCGATGCCTCGTCGGCAGCCGCTCTTCGAGGGGCCCTCGTCGGCGAAGCGGTACTTCACCGCCGAGGAGACGGGCGGGCTCGGCAACGCGTGGGATGGCAACCCCTACGCGAAGCTCGGCGGCGGACTCCGGCGCTTCCGCGTCCCGGTGCTGAAGGGCGGGCGGTGGTCGCAAGAGATCCCGAAGGGCTCGGAGTCTGCCTACATCGCCGACGCGGATCTCGCGGCGATCTCGGCGCGCCCAGCCGCCTTCGAGTCGCTGCTCTCGTCGGGGGACGCGACGGCGCGCCGGAAGGCCGCGCTCGAGGTCATCGAGGGAGCGCGGGTCCACCTGCGCGCGCACCCGGCGAGCTGCGCGGCGCGGGACAAGCGCGAGGACGGCTTCGCGATGCTCTACGAGGTCGAGGCCGAGGCGGGGAGCTCGCGCGACGCGGTGGACGCAGCGTACCGCGAGGTCGAGGACTACGTCTTCGCGCCGCTCGCGTACAATCAAGCGAAGACCTGCTGCTGGAACACGACCACCGACGAGATGGGCGCGATCATCCTCGATCTCGCGAAGAAGGAGCAGGCCGACGCAGCGGCGGCGGGCGTGTGCGCGGCCCCCACCGTGTTCCGGTCACGGACGGACGGCTACGCTCGTTGGAAGACGCACGCGGACGCGCTCGGCAAGGGCGCTGCCTGGAGGGCGTGGTCTGCGGACGAGACGTGCCCGCAGGCGGGCGTGGCCGAGGACGCGCTCGGGGCGACGAGCGCGACGGCGTACTGCGCGCTCCAGCAGTGAGCCACGAGGAGGAGCGGCTCTTCGGCGCGTGGTCGCGGCTCGGTGGCGGCGGGCCGCTCGCGTCGTGAGGCGCGCCGACGAGCATGCCGAGGTATGAGGCGCGCGTGAGCTCTTCGCCCCCCGTGTCGATCCCGCCTCCGAGCGTCGGCTCGGAGGTCCGCGCGTACCTCACGAGGACCAAACGGAGGCTCTTCGAGCTCGTGCGCGAGGACGACCCCACGTCCGGTGGCGAGGAGATCGGGCGCGAGTACGCGCGGAGCCTGGACGAGCTCCTGTCGTCGCTGTTCGTGGCCGCGTGCGCCGTGTGCCCTGGGGCCCCCGCTCCGTGCCTCGCCGCGGTCGGGAGCTACGGCCGTGGGAGCCTCGGCCTCGCGAGCGACGTCGACGTTCGCTTCCTCGTCGATGGTGATGCGAGCGCCGCGCAGGAGCTCGCGGAGCGCATCCTGCATCCCTTGTGGGACGGAGGGCTGCCCGTGGGCCATCAGGTGATGACCCTCGACGACGCGCTCGGGCTCGCGCGCGACGATCTCGCGACGGCGACCAGCCTCCTCGATCTGCGCCCGATCGCCGGACCGCAGCGCTCCCTCGAGGTCCTCGTCGCTCGGGCCCGGGCTCAGCTCTTCGGGGACGCCGGGATCGGCGCCTTCGTCGATCGGCTCGCGGCCGAGGTGTCCGCGCGCAGGGAGCGCTTCGGTGGCAGCGTCTACCTCCTCGAGCCCGACGTACGGAACGGCGCGGGCGCGCTCCGCGATCTGGACGCGATCGGCTGGGTGGCCTCGGCCCGGTGGGCGGCGAAGGATCTGCAAGCGCTCGTGCGCCTCGGCGTCGTCGTCGGGCGCGAGGCGCACGAGCTCACGCAGGCGACGTCGCTCTTCCTCCGGGTCCGGAACCGCCTCCACAAGGCCACGGGCCGTCGGGTCGATCGGCTGACGTTCGACTTCCAGGAGCGCTTCGCGATCGAGCTCGGGTACGGGGAGGGTGGCGCCGCGGTCGAGCGGCTGATGTCCGACTACTATCGGCTCGCGCGGGCGGTCACGCACGTCCAGGAGATCGTGCTCGCGCGCGCGCGTCCTCAGACCAGCCGGCGCAAGCCACACGAGGAGCCGATCGGCGGCGGGCTCCTCGTCTTCGACGGACAGCTCACGTTCGCCCAGCCCGACGTGCTCGAGCGCGATCCCGCCGCGGCGCTCCGCCTCTTCCGCGAGGCGATCGCTCGGCGACGCCCGATCTTGCCGTTCGCGCGGGAGGCGGTGATGCGTCGCGCCAGGGACCCGGAGTGGGCCGCTGCGCTGCGGGGCGCGCCCGACGTCCCGGCGCTCTTCTTCGAGCTCCTGATCCACGGGGGGGAGACGCCGTTCGGCGGGCGAACGGCGATCGGAGAGCTCCACGACGCCGAGGTCCTCGTCGCCCTCATCCACGAGTTCTCGCCCGTCATCGGGCGGGTCCACCACGACGTCTACCACACGTACACGGTGGACGTTCACTCGGTCGCGGCGGTGGACCGGCTCCATTCGCTCGCGCGTGGAGACGAGGCGGACGCCTTCCCGCTGGCCTGCCGCCTCGCCGCGGACGTCAGCCGCCCGCGCGTGCTCTACCTCGCGACGCTCCTTCATGACGTCGGCAAGGACATCGGCGGGAAGGACCACGCGGCGCGGGGCGCGGAGCTCATCGAGCGCGAGATCGGGCCGCGCCTCGGCCTCTCTCCGCAGGAGATCACCGACGTGGCGCACCTCGTCCGCGTGCACCTCGCGATGTACCAGAAGGCCACGCGCCGGGATCTCGACGATCCCGCGACCCTCGACGACTTCTTGCTCGACGTACGGGGGCTCGAGCAGCTGCGCGAGCTCTATCTGCTCACGGTCGTCGACGTCTCGACCACCAGCCCGACCGCGCTCACGTCCTGGAAGGCGAAGCTCCTCGAGGAGCTCTACCGGCTCACCGAGCGCGCGCTCACCGGCACCGCGCGGGACGCCCACGTCGAGGAGAAGCGCGCGGAGGTGCTCGGGCTCCTCGGGGCGACGGACCGCGCGCGAGCTCATCTCGACTCGCTCCCGACGCGCTACCTCTTGTCGAACGACGTACCCTCGATCGCGTGGCACCTGGACGCCATGGCCGCGCCGGACCGTCCGCTCGTCCGGCTGCGGCGGAGCGACCACGACACGCACGAGTTGCTCGTCATCGCGCCCGATAGGGCGGGGCTCCTCGCGGCGATCTCCGCGGCGATCGTGGCTGCGAGGCTCGAGGTGCACGCCGCGCAGATCCACCCCTGTCGTCGCGCGGACGGCGCGACCGAGGCCCTCGATCTCTTCCGGGTGCGGGGGCCAGGGACGGACGAGCGGCAGATCCCCCTCACCGAGCGCCTGATCGCCCGTGAGCTGGGGCTCGTCCTCTCCGGGAAGAAGACCGCGGCCGAGGTCGCGGGCGCGCGAGGTCGGGGGGGGGCTCCAGGGCGCGCGACCCCGCCGGTGGAGACCCGCGTCTCGGTCGACGATCACGGATCGCTCGAGCACGGGATCCTCGAGGTCATCACGCGGGACCGTCCTGGCGTGCTGTTCGCGCTCGCGAGCGCGATCGCCGAGCTCGACCTGTCGATCTCGCTCGCGAAGATCAACACCGAGGGCACGCGCGTCGCGGACGTGTTCTACGTGACGACGCGCGACGGGAAGAAGGCGCCCCTCACCGGGGATCTGCCGAGGATCCGCGCCACGATTGAGCGGCGGCTCGCGCTCCTGTCGACGCCGGGCTCGTAGTCGTCGTGCCGACGTGCGCGCGGCCATGGTAACGAGCTCGGGACATGTCCGACGCCCGCAACGTGATCATCATCGGCTCCGGTCCCGCAGGCCTCACCGCCGCGATCTACACGGCCCGCGCGAACCTCGCGCCCCTCTGCGTCGAGGGCTTCATGGCGGGCGGACTCGTGCCCGGCGGACAGCTGATGTTCACGACGGAGGTCGAGAACTACCCCGGCTTCCCCGAGAAGATCGCGGGCCAGGAGCTCATGACTCGCTTCCGCGATCAGGCGCTCCACCAGGGATGCGAGATCGTGACGGCCGACGTGCGGGCGGTCGATCTGTCGTCGCGGCCCTTCCAAGTCTGGGTCGAGGGCGAGGACGCGCCCCGGCTCGCGAAGACGGCGATCCTCGCGACGGGCGCGCGCGCCAACTACCTCGGCCTCCCCTCCGAGGAGGCCCTGAAGAACAAGGGTGTCTCGGCTTGCGCGGTGTGTGACGGGGCGCTCTACCGGGGCAAGCAGGTGGCCGTCGTCGGCGGAGGCGACACGGCGATCGAAGAGGCCACGTACATGGCGGGTCTCGCCGAGAAGGTGCTGCTCATCCATCGCCGCGACAGCTTCCGCGCGTCCAAGGCCATGCAGGAGCGGCTGCGCGAGAACCCCAAGATCGAGCTCGTCCTCGACACGGTCGTCACCGAGGTGCTCGGCGTCGAAGACGACGAGGTGAAGGGGCTCGTCCTCGAGAACGTGAAGACCGGCGCCTCGTCGAGGCGCGAGATCGCGGCGATGTTCGTCGCGATCGGTCACACGCCGCTCTCCGAGCTCGTGAAGGGCCAGGTCGAGCTGCACGACAACGGCTACGTGAAGACGGCGCCAGGGACGACACAGACGAGCGTGCCCGGGTTCTTCGCGGCGGGCGACGTGCAGGACTTCGTGTTCCGGCAGGCGGTCACGGCGGCGGGGACGGGCTGCATGGCGGCGCTCGAGGCCGAGCGCTTCCTCCAGGCGCACGAGCACTGACGCGCGCGGCTCGTGGGCCCTCTCGACGACCTCCGAGACGTGCTCGTGGAGCTGCGGGCCTTCGTGGATCACCACCTGGACGCAGGGACGCACGGGTTCCCTCCCGGTCCGCCCCTCGAGCCCGCGGCGGGCGCACGCTCCACGGAGCACGCGCCCCCGCCGCTCCTCGAGCTCGATCGTGACACCCCGGCGCGCCCTCGGCCGCGCGTGCCGCAGCCTCCGCCTGGAGCCGCGCTCCCGCCCGTGGGGCCCTTCCTCGCCGAGGGGGATCGCGTCCGTCGGCTCGAGGTCGTGGACGAGCTCGTGCGTGGGTGTCGGCGGTGCGATCTCCACCAGTCGAGGACGCGCACCGCGTTCGCGCGGGGGACCCCGGAGGCCGAGCTCTGCTTCGTCGGTGAGGGCCCTGGCGCCGAGGAGGACGCGCAGGGTGTGCCCTTCGTCGGCCCCGCGGGTCAGCTGCTCGACCGCATGATCGCCGCGATGGGCTACGCCCGGGACGAGGTCTACGTCTGCAACGCGGTGAAGTGCCGACCGCCGAGCAACCGCAAGCCGGAGCCGCAGGAGGTGGGCGCGTGCTTCCCCTACCTCGCGGAGCAGCTCGCCATCGTGGCCCCCAAGGTCATCGTCGCGCTCGGTGCGACGGCGGCGGAGTCCCTGCTCGGCGCGCCGGTCGCGATCACGCGTGCGCGGGGCCAGTGGCGGCTCTACCGTGGGAGCATCCCCCTCATGCTGACCTTCCACCCAGCGTACCTGCTCCGTCAGCCGGCGGCGAAGCGCGACGTATGGCAAGATCTCCAGGCCGTCCTCGAGAAGCTCGGTCGCCCGCGCCGCCCTTGATCGCGCGCGTCGCCTCGTGGTCGTCGCGGGTGGTGGGGCTCGTCGTGGCGGCTGCTCCGTTCGCGTACGCGCCGCTCGCGGCGAGGGGAGGCCGCGTGCCGCTCGTCCTCGACGACCTCTTCGCGTCGGTGTGCCATCGCATGCCCGAGCGGAGCTTCTCGGTCCTCGGGAGCCTGCTCCCGCTCTGCAGCCGGTGCCTCGGGCTGTACGTCGGTGCTGGGCTCGGGCTGCTCGTGGGGCGACCGGCGCTCGACGTCTCGGCGCTGCGTCTCTGGCTCACGGTGGCCGCTGCGGCGCTCTTCGTCGAGCTCTTCACGCAGGATCTCGGCTGGCATCCCGTCTTTCATCCGACGCGGATCCTGACGGGCTTCTTCGTCGCGTATCCTCTCGGCGCCTTCGTCACGTCGAGGCTGTCACGCGCCGGTCGTGGGCACGGGTGATCTCGCCCTCCGCGGCGCGTGCCTCTCCGCGAGGTGCCCGACGGCGAGCCGCTGCGTCGTGGACGCCTCCCCTCGTCGGCTGCCCCTCTCGTCCTGGTCCACGCGTGACGGATGGCGATCCCGGGCGTTGTGTAGCCTCTCGGCGCCTTCGTGACGTCGACGCTGTCACGCGTCGGTCGCGCGAGGCCGCCTCACTGCGAGGATACCCGATCTCGTCCGGGAGGTGACGGGCATCGCTCCGGCGCGGCGGCCACGACGTGGGAGAACCCGATGCCGCCCGCCGCGCCGGTGCCGCCCTCGGTCCGCATCAGAGCAGGTCGAGGAAGCCCTTTGCGCGCTCGGTCGCCGCCGCGAGGAGCTGGTCTCGCTCCTCGTCTTCGATGCGGAGCCGGGCTGCGAGCTCGGTGAGGAACGCCCTCTCTTCGTCGGACTGCTCGCCGTCGATGAAGGTCACGAGCACCGCGTGCTGGAGGAGCACCCGGCGGTCGTCGGACGAGAGATCCGTGAGCGGGATGTCGTCGAGCGTCTTCGTCTCCGCCGCGAAGTCGCGGATGAGCTGCGACTCGCCCGGGGTCGCTCCGAAGGCCTGGAGGAGCGCCTCGATGACCTCTTTCTCTTCGTCGGCGACGCGACCGTCCGCCCACGCGACGCAAACGAGGGACTTCAGGATCGCCATGTTCTGCTCGTGCATGGGAGGGCACTATCCGACGAAGCGTCGCCGTTCGTCAACCCGTGAACCACGTCCCCCGGGCCTCTCGCGTGAGCCGGCGGGTTGACGTCCGGCGGGTGTCAGGTAGCGTGGGTGCTCGTGGCGACGACGTGTTCCATCATCGAGGAGAACGAGCGGCTCCGCGTTCGCGTCGTCGATCTCGAGCGCGCGCTCGAAGTCGAGCGGATGCGGCGGGCGGTGAAGGAGCCGACGGAGCCCACGGAGCCGACGTCGGGCATCGGCGTCCTCGCGGCGTCCCTCGACGAAGAGCGGCGTCGCTCGCGGGCGCTCGCGGGCGCCAACGCTCAGGCCGCCGAGCTCATGGCGTCGCTCGAGGAGGCCCTCGAGGAGCAGCGGGCCATGGCCAAGCGGCTCGCGGAGGCCAACGCCCTCGCGGCCGAGCTCATGGCCGAGCTCGAAGAGGCTCGCGAGGCCGAGCGCCGCCAGCAAGCGCTCGCGCTCGAGTCGGAGCTGTCGGCGGCGGTCTCGTACGTTCGGTCCCTGCTCCCGTCGCCGCTCCGTGGGGCGGTGCACGCAGACTGGCGCTTCTTGCCCTCTGCCGAGCTCGGAGGAGACGTCTTCGGGTACCACTGGGTCGACGACGATCACTTCGCCTTCTATCTCCTCGACGTGTGCGGCCACGGGATCGCCGCGACGCTCCTCGCGACGAGCGTCCTCACCGTCCTCCGCGGGCAGCGGCTCGCGGTCGATTTCCGCGATCCTGCGGCCGTCCTCGCCGCGCTGAACCTCGAGTTCCCGCTCGAGCGCCACGGGCGGTACTTCACCGCCTGGTACGGCGTCTATCACCGCCAGACGCGCGAGCTCGTGTACGCGAGCGGCGGACACCCCCCGGCGCTCCTCGTGAGCGACGGCCGCGCCCGAGAGCTCGGCGGCGACAACCCGATGGTCGGCATCGTCGCGGACGCGGAGTTCCATGGCGCGCGGACCGTCATCGGCCCTCGGGACACGGTCTTCGTCTACAGCGACGGCGCCTACGAGGTCGCGAGGCCCGACGGCCAGCTCGTGTCCTTCGACGATTTTGCGGCCTCGGTCGTCGACGCATCCAAGACGGACGTCCCTCTCGACGCCTGCGTCGATTTCGCGCGCTCGGCTCGTGGGCGCGCCGATCTCGACGACGACTTCTCGTTTCTTCAAGTATCCTTCGGGTAAGGACCCATGGCGGAGCACTCCCTCGACTGCAAAGGGCTCAATTGCCCCATGCCCATCGTCAAGATCAGCCGCGCGATGAAGGGCTTGGCGCTCGGTGACCGCCTCGTCGTCGAGGCGAGCGATCCGTCCTTCGGCGCCGACGTCGAGGCCTGGGCGAAGCGTATGGGCCACGATCTCGTCGAGCTCTCGAGCTCGCCCGCGCTCCAGCGCGCCGTCCTCGAGAAGAAGACCGCGTGAAGGACCCGTCCCCCGAGGTCGAGGCCCTCCTCTCGAGGCTCGTCGCGTCGGCCGTCGACGACCGCACGCGCGCGCTCACGCAGAAGCTCGAGGCGCTCGAGGCCGAGCTCGCCGCGGTCCGGGCGAGGACGACGAGTGATCGCGCGTCGATCATCGTCTTCTCTGGCGACATGGACAAGCTGCTGAGCGCCTTCATCATCGCGTCAGGGGCCGCGGCCATGGGGCTCGAGGTGAGCCTGTACTTCACCTTCTGGGGCCTCGCGGCCGTCCGACGGAGCAAGGTGTACTCCGGCAAGAGCGTCGTCGAGAAGATGCTCGCCCTCATGCTCCCGGGTGGCCCGGACGACGCCCCCTCCTCATCGATGAACATGCTGGGCATGGGGCCGCTCATGTTCAAGCACGTCATGAAGGAGCACCACGTCGAGACGCTCCCCGATCTCATCGCCGTGGCGCGCGAGCTCGGCGTGCGGATGGTGGCTTGCCAGATGTCGATGGGCGTCATGGGCATCCGCAAGGAAGAGCTCATCGACGGCCTCGAATTCGGCGGTGTGGCGACCTACCTCGGCGACGCGACGGACTCCAAGATCACCCTCTTCATCTGATCCTCCCCGTGACCAAGACCTACGATCTGCAGCTCGTCGTCGCCTCCGGCCCCGAGTCCCCCGAGCGGGCGACCTTCGCCTTCGCTGCCGCGCTCGCGGCGGCCCACTCCGGCTCCAAGGTCGTCATCGCCTTGACGATGCACGGCGCGCACTGGGCGAGCCCCACCTCGGGCAAGGACGTGCTCGTCCCCGGCTTCCACCCGATCGGCGAGCTGATCGAGATGATCCAGGAGGCCGGCGGGACGGTCGAGGCCTGCTCGACCTGCGTCGAGAACTTCTGTCCGAGCGAGGTCTCGTCGGACGGGCTGAAGGCGCTCGGCTACGGGATCGAGCGCGTCGGGCTCGGCGTCATCGCGATGCGCATGGTCGACACGCCGACGACGATGTGCTGAAGCCTCGGGCGCCCGGGCGGCGTCAGGGGAGCACGTAGCTCGCGGACACGGGCGCGTGGTCGCTCGTGTCCTTCTGCGCCTGCGTCGCGAGCTCGTCGTCGTGGAGGATCTTCGCGCTCCCGGGCACGAGGAGCGCGGTCAGCGCGGGGTTCGTCCGCTGGTCGTCGTGGAGGAGCTTCTGCTTGTTGAACTCCGTCGACCAGCGGTCGGCGGGGGCGAGGCCGACGGTCGAGCTGTCGAAGCGCGCGGGGAGCACGCCCTCGATCGCGTTCAGCGGCGGGGAGCCCGGGAAGTCGTTGAAGTCGCCGAGGATGATGACGGCGAGGGCAGGATCCCCGGCGGCGAGCGCGTCGGCGATGGCGCGCGAGTGCTCGGCCTCCGCGAGGCGCTTCGCCGGGTCGTCGTCCAGCTTCGCCTTGAAATGCGCGACGAGCACGACGAGGCGAGTCGCGCCGATCGACAGGTGCACCTCGAGCAGATCGCGCGCGTACTTGTACTGCTTGCCGTTGCTCGTCGAGCCCGTGAAGAGATCGTCCTTGTGCGAGAGCTGCTTCTGAATGGGGAACCTGCTGAGCAGCGCGACGTCGATCCCGCGCGGATCGTTGCCGTCGATGAGGACGCGATACGGGAAGGCGTCGCCCAGCTCGGGACGGTCGGCGAGGTCGCCGAGTGTCGGCATATTCTCGACTTCTTGCAGCGCGACGAGGTCCGGGGTCGTCGCCGCGATCACCCCGGCGGTGGCGGCGAGCTTCTGCTGGTACGCGGCCGTCGTCGGCGTGGAGCCGGCCTCGTCGAGGACCTTGCCGCTGTCGATCTTGTCGTTGAAGAGGTTTCGTACGTTGAAATTCGTGATGCGAACGGTCGTCGGCCCCGAGGCGCCGCCGGCGCCTGCCGCACCCGCCGCGCCGGCTCCACCCGAGCCCGTCGTCCCGGCCGCGCTCCCGCCGGTGCCCGCGCGGCCCACGCCGCCCGGCCCCGCTGGGGTCGTCGCGATGTCGCTCGCACCACAGCCGGCGAGCAGGAAGAGGAGGGCGGCGGTGAGGACCGGAGCGCGCATCGGGTGAATCGACCGTAGCCCGCCGCGGCGTCGCAGGCGAGCCGCCGTCGCTCGTCGTGGATGATTCTTCATGCGACGATGGAACCTCGGGCCGCGAGGTCCGTTCGACGTGACGAAGCCCGTGTCGGTCCTCCTCGATCTCCCGTCCCTCGCGGCCGTCGCCGACGACGCCTCCGACCGCGTCGACGAGGCCGAGGTGGTCCGTGCCTCACGGGCCGGCGATCACCGCGCGTTCCGTGGCTTCGTCGCCACGCACGAGCGCATGGTCTTCGCCTTCTTGTCGCGCATGGTCGGTCATGACCCCATGGTGGACGATCTCGCGCAAGAGGTCTTCGTCCGCGCGTACCGCGCGCTCCCGTCGTTCGATCCAGGTCGCGGAGCCAAGGTCTCGACCTGGCTGCTCACCATCGCGAGGAACGTCGCCATCGACGCCCATCGCGCGAGCCGCCCGCTCGTAGCGCTCGACGACGTGGAGGTCGTCGACCCTCGCGACCCAGAGTCCGCGCACCAGCAGCGTGAGCTCGCGGCGGCGCTCTCGCGGGCGGCCGCGGCGCTCTCGCACGATCAGCGCGAGGCGCTCGTCCTCGCGGAGTTCCACGGCCTGTCGATGGCCGAGATCGCGGCGGTGGTGTCCGCCCCGGTGAACACGGTGAAGCAGCGGCTGTCGCGCGCGAGGGAGCGCATGCGCGTGCTGCTCGGGCCGACGCTCGGAGGCGATCTCGATGAAGGATGAGCGTCGCACCCGCGAAGAGCGCTGGCCCGCGCGGCAGCCGCCCGCCGACTTTGCCGACCGGGTGATGGCGCGGCTCGCGCGCGAAGAGCGCTGGCCCGCGCGGCAGCCGCCCGCCGACTTTGCCGAGGCGGTGATGGCGCGTCGCACCCTCGAAGAGCGCTGGCCCGCGCGGCGGCCGCCCGCCGACTTTGCCGAGCGGGTGACGGCGCGGCTCGCGCGCGAGGAGCGTCGTCGTCGAGCGTGGCGCGTCGCCGTGGTCGGTGCGGCCGCCCTCGCGCTGACCTTCGGAGGCGGAGCGTGGCTCGCGACCCGCAGCCGCGGTCCTTCCGAGTCGTCGATCGTCGCCGAGCGGCGAGTGGACCTCGACGTCGCGCCCGGCGTTCGAGCGACCGTGTCTCCGGGTGCGATTGTACGGTGGACGGCGCTCGGCGTCACACAGACGGCCGGCGAGGTCTCGTACCATGCCGAGCTCGGGCGGAGGCTCCGCGTGACGACGCCGCTCGGTGAGCTGACGACGCAAGGCTCCGACAGCCGGGTGATCGTGGACGCGCCACGTGAGGGTGGCGCGGCGGTCTTCGTCGCGGTGTCCGTCGGAGAGGTGTCGCTGCGGGGCGTGGTCATCGCGCGGGGCGGCTACGCGAAGCTCGATGCCGCGGGGATGGTGACCGATCGCGACGACCTCGACGGACGCGTCGCGCTCGCGCTCGGGATCTCGCCGCGTGCGCGCGCGACGCCGACGGAGCCGCCGACCGAATCGCCCCGTGTTCCCTCGTCTGCGCTGCCGCCGGCGTGGTCGCGCCCGACGTCGAGGTCGTCGCTGGCCGCCGCGTCGCCTTCGGCGCCACCCACGCCGTCGGGCTCGACCCGCCCGGCGATCGTGCCTCCGTGCGTCTGCAGCCCGCTCCAGGCCATCTGTGACTGTTCCCCCTGATCTTGTCCCACGAAAGGCGCCTTCATCATGACCCGATCCGTCCGCCCGTCCGTCCTCGTCGCGCTCGCCGCGCTGCTCGTGACCCCATCGCTCCTCGCCCGCGACCGCGCCGCGCCTGAGCGCGATCTCGAGCGCGGCTACACGTACTCCTTCGACGACGATCCGCTCGCGGCCAAGGGCCTCGACGCGACGGGCGCCGGGATCGTCGTCCGTCCGCGGGGTGCGCGGTCGATGCTGACGCGGCCGCGGACGAGCTTCGTCCATCGCCTGCTCGCGTCGGTGGAGGCGCTCTGACGTCGCGTCACGTCGTGCTCGGCGCGTGCGGCCTCCTGGTCGCAGCGGGCGTCGGCTGCTCCTCCTCGACGCCCGTGCGACCGGCGGAGGCCGCCGTCGACCACCGGATCTTCGCGTTCCCGGACTGGTGCGGCGCTCGCGTCGCGCGGCGATCCTGGACCGACTGGGACCGCGCGCGCCGTCGGTCGCCGACCGGTGAGGGGCTGTGCGGCGTGCGCGCGCCCGACGACACGGAGATCTGCGTCGTCCTCCGTGATCACCGTGTGCTGAGCCTGGAGATCGCAGACCCGCGTGGAGTGCGTCTCGCACTGGCTCCTCCGCCCGGGGATGCCCGGCTCGGCGCCTGGCAGGTCGACGGAGCCGCGGGGCCTCTGCTCGTGAGGCTCCGCGACGGTGTCCTCGTCTCGGAGTCCGCGGGTGGATCGTCGGATGGTCCCTGTTTCTCGTGGTGACCAGGGGCGCGTCGTCGGGCGGTCCTTGCTGCTCGTGGTGACCGAGCGCTCGGCGTCGCCCGTTGACAGATCCGCCGGCCCTTGCCTACGACGCGGCCATGTTCCGCTCTCTCCTCGTCGCGAACCGCGGCGAAATCGCGTGTCGCGTGCTCCGGACCGCCAAGCGCCTCGGCCTCCGGACGGTCGCCGTGTACTCCGATGCGGACGCGGGCGCGCTCCACGTCACGCAGGCCGACGTCGCCGTGCGCCTCGGCCCGCCGCCCGTGAAGGACAGCTACCTCCTCGTCGACGCGATCGTCCAGGCAGCGAAGGAGCACGGCGCCGAGGCGATCCACCCCGGCTACGGGCTGCTCAGCGAGAGGCGAGCGTTCGCGGAGGCCGTCTCCGCCGCGGGGCTCACGTTCGTGGGGCCACCGCCCGCGGCGCTCGACGCCTTCGGCGACAAGATCAAGGCGCGCGCCGTCGCGCGGGAGGCCGGGGTCACGCCGCCCCCGGGCAGCGAGGGTCCCGTCGCTCCCGACGATCTCGCGGCGGTCACGGCGGAGGCCGAGCGGATCGGCTTCCCCGTGCTCGTGAAGGCCGCGGGAGGCGGCGGCGGCATCGGCATGCAGATCGTCAAGAAGCCCGAAGAGCTCGAGCGGGCCGTGCGCGCGTGCTCGGACCGCGGGAGGTCGGCGTTCGGCGACGAGCGCATCTATCTCGAGCGGTACCTCGAGAAGCCGCGGCACATCGAGGTCCAGGTGTTCTCGGACGGGGAGGGGGGGGCCGTCGCCTTCGGCGAGCGCGAGTGCAGCGTGCAGCGTCGGCACCAGAAGATCGTCGAGGAGGCCCTGTCGCACGCGCCGTTCTTCGCGGGAGAAGAGGGCGCCCGGCGGCGTGAGAGGCTCTACGCCGACGCGCTCGCCGTCGTGACGCGCGCGGGCTATCGCGGCGCGGGGACGGTCGAGTTCATCGCCGACGCGCACGGCAACCTGTATTTCCTCGAGGTGAACGCGCGCCTCCAGGTCGAGCACCCCGTGACCGAGATGATCTTCGGCGTCGATCTCGTGGAGCTTCAGCTGCGTGTCGCGTCGGGTGAGCGGCTGCCGCCGGGCCTGCCCGGGCCACCTCGTGGGCACGCGGTCGAGGCCCGCATCTACGCGGAGGACCCGTCGAAGAGGTTCATCCCTCAGCCTGGCAAGATCACGAAGCTCGCGTGGCCCGCGGATCTCACGGATCTCCGCGTCGAGACGGGCGTCGTCGAGGGCTCGGAGGTGACGCCGTACTACGATCCGATGATCGCGAAGCTCGTCGCCTGGGGCCCCGAGCGCGAGGCGGCGATCGCGCGCCTGCATCGGGCGCTCGGAGAGACGACCCTCGAGCTCACGGGGCCCCGAGGGCCCGCGGCGCACAACATCGCGTTCTTGCAGCGGGTGCTCGTCGATCCGCGCTTTGCGGCGGCCGACTACGACACCGCGCTCGCAGAGGCGGTCGCCGCGGGGAAGTGACGGCGGCGTCCGCGACCGTCGAGAAGTGGCGACGAGCGGGCGGGGGCGGTATCATCGTGCCCATGAGCGACTCGGTTCGCCCGGGTGAGCGTCGCGACGGCGACCGTGCCCCCATCGAGCTGAAGGTCGAGTACAAGCGGCTGAACACGCTCTTCGCCGACTACACGCGCAACATCTCGAAGGGCGGCACCTTCATCCGCACGAAGCGCCCGCTCAAGATCGGGACCGAGTTCCTCTTCGCGCTCACGGCGCCCCATCTGGACGAGCCCGTCCGCATCCTGGGGAGGGTCCAGTGGATCACGGACGAGGCCGTGGCGACGGACGATCGGCCCGCGGGGATGGGGATCCGCTTCGTCTACGCGGACGACGCCGAGCGCACCGCCGTCGAGACGACCATCGAGCGCCTGATGTCGACCGAGCTCGGCCGAGCCCTGTCCGCGAAGCTCCTCGGTCGCCCGCCTCAGGCGACCTGACGCGACGCTCGTAGCGCGCCGCCGGTCTTTGCTACACTGCGCCGAGCCCATGACCACAGACGGAGCCAACCGCTACCCCGCCGTCGGCGAGGTCATCGACGGGAAGTACCGGATCGACCGGATGCTCGGGGAGGGCGGCATGGGCGCGGTCGCGGGCGCGACGCACCTCTTGCGCAAGGCCCAGGTGGCGCTGAAGTTCATCAGCCCGGACGTCGTCCGCGTCCCCGGCGTCGTCGAGCGCTTCATGAACGAAGCGGTGGCGGCGTCCGCGATCGACTCGGATCACGTGGTCCGCATCTTCGACGTCGGGAAGCTCTCCTCGGGGCTCCCCTTCATCGTGATGGAGATGATGTCGGGGTGCGATCTCGAGGAGCTCCTGGCCCACGAGGGGCACGGCGGCGGGCTCCCGCCGCCCCGAGCGGTCCACTTCGTCCTCCAGATCCTCCGCGCGCTCCAGGTGGCCCACGGCGCGGGGATCATCCACCGCGATCTCAAGCCCTCCAACGCGTTCGTCATCACGAAGGACGGCGAGGAGGACTTCGTGAAGCTCCTCGACTTCGGTATCTCGAAGATCCAGGAGGACGCGGGCGAGAAATCGCAGTCCCTCACGCAGACGAACACGGGGCTCGGCACGCCGCTCTACATGTCACCCGAGCAGGCGAGGAGCGCCCGTGACGTGAACGCGCGGAGCGATCTCTACTCGGTGGGGGCCATCCTCTACGAGCTGCTCGCGGGCCGCACACCCTACCTCGCCGAGACGCCGAACGATCTCCTCTTCAAGCTCTTCACCGCCGAGCCCGATCCGCTGACGACCACGGCCCCGTCCGTCTCGCCCGAGCTCGCCGCGGTCGTCCATCAGGCGCTGTCCAAGGACGCGAGCGCGCGGCCCGCGTCGGCCTACGATTTCGCCGAGCTGCTCGCGCCCTTCGCGGATCATCGTTCGACCGGCATCCTCGCGCGCATCCGGGCAGCGCAGGGCGCAGCAGGGCGCGGCTCGAGCGTCGCCTTCGCGTCGACCCCGCCGCCGGCCGTAGGGGCTCGCGCGGTGACGGGCGTCGAGCAGACCGCGCTCCAGGGCGCGCCGGTCACGCCGGCCACGGCGGGCGCGAAGACGGGGGGGACCCAGCTCACGCTCGAGGCCGAGGGAGGCGCCATCGCCTCGAAGACGAGCCCGAAGCGCGGCGCGACCATGCCGATCGTCCTTGGAGTCGTGGCGATCGGCGCGGTAGCGGGGGCCTTCGTCGCGCTCCGTCCCTCTCCGAGCGCCGCGCCATCGACGTCGCGCACCGAGCCGTCGGCTCCTGCTGCCGCGTCGTCCACATCCGCGGCCGAGACGTCGGCGGCGCCCATCGTGTCCGCCTCGCCTCCGCCGGAGATCGCGCCAGTCATCGCGAGCGCGGCTCCCTCCGCCAGCGCGGCGCCCACGAAGAAGGCCCCGCCTCCCGGCGGACCTCCGCCAGCCAACCCCGGCGGAGGGAAGAAAAATCCCTTCAACGTCGGCATCGTGCAGTAACGTGGCCCGGTAGAGGAGAACCCCCAGGTGCGCATGTCTCGACTCATCCGCTCGATGTCCTTCGTCACGGCGCTCGCCTTCGTATCCGTGACGCTGGTGCCCCACGACGCCGCGGCCCAGGCCGCAAAGAAGGCGGCGAAGAAGAAGCCTCTCCGCGACACCCTGACGGGCGACGCCAAGACCGCGTTCGAGCGCGCGGTGAACCTCATGCAGGCGAGCCCGCCCAACCCGGACGGAGCGCTCACCGAGTTCCAGAAGGCGTACGAGCTGTCGAAGGATCCGCGTCTGCTCTTCAACATGGCGATCGCCGAGCGTGACATGAAGCGTTATTCGCGGGCCGTCGAGCTCCTCGGGCGCGAGCTGAAGGAGGGATCGGAGTCCCTGTCCGACGAAGAGAAGAAGACGGCGGCCGAGGTGCTCGAGGGGCTGAAGCAGTACACGGCGCCGCTCACCATCACGACGAACGAGCCGGGGGCGACGGTGCTCGTCGACGGCCGTGAGGTCGGGAAATCGCCGCTCGCGGAGCCCGTCACCGTCGACGTCGGCGAGCGCACCATCACGGTGCGGAAGCAGGACTTCCTCGACGCGACCTCGAAGGTCAGCATCTCGGGCGGCACCGCGGCGAAGGTGGATCTCAAGGTCGAGCCGGCGGTGAAGATGGGCAAGCTCATCGTCCGCGGCACGGGCGCGCCAGCGATCGTCGTCTACGTCGACGGCATCGAGGCGGGGCCCGCGCCGTGGGAGGGCGCGGCGAAGGAGGGCAAGCACTCGGTCGAGCTCCGCGCGAAGGGCTTCGTGACCGAGACGCGGACGGAGATGGTCGAGTACAAGGGGACGACCATCATCCAGGCTGCGATGCGGCCCGATCAGGGCAAGGTCCGCGTCGAGACCGACAAGGAGACGAGCGAGATCTTCGTCGACGGCGTCCTCATGGGCAAGGGCACGTGGGAGGGCACGCTCCCGACCGGTGGCCACACCCTGCTCGTCAGCCGCAAGGGCTACGAGCCCTTCCAGAACGAGCTCACGGTGCAGACGGACGACGCTCGAACGGTCAAGGTCACGCTCCGCTCCAAGCCAGGCACGCCGTGGTGGGTGTGGGCCGGAGCCGGCGTGGTCCTCGTGGGCGGCGGCGCCGCGACCTACTTCTTGACACGGCCCAAGAGCAAAGAGGCGCCCGCGGGGACCATCCCTCCGTATCGCGAGACGGTCGGCTTTCGGTTCTGAGGTGCGCGCCCCGCGGCTCGGATGAGCCCGTAGCGCGGCGGCGTCGGCCCGTGGCGCGAGGTCATCGTCTCGTGAGCCGGTTTCGAGCTCGAGAGGGATGCTCTGCGGCTCGGTCGATCTGGGCCACGCGGCGCATCCTGGTCGACTCGCGGCGCGGTTCGGCGTATCCTTCCTGGTCATGGCCATCAACGACCTCGTAAAGAGCCTCCTCGTCGAGCTCGGCAACATCTCGAACAGCGAGGCCGTCGCGGGGCAGGTCCGCGATGCGGGCCACGCGAAGGTGATGCCCCTCTGCAAGGTCAGCATCGGCTTCGCGACGGGCGCCGCAGACGTGGGCGCGAACCGCGACGAGAGGAGCGCCGGCGTCGAGGGCGGTGCGGCCACGGGCGCGCTCTCGGTGCAGCCCAAGGCCTTCGTCGTCGTGGGGCCAGACGGCATCCCGCAGATGGTCAGCCTGCACCGGGGGAAGTCCGCGGTCGTGAGACGCCCGGTCGAGCTCCCGCAGCAGGCTGGTACGACCATCGTCGAGCCGCCGAGCCCCAAGAAGAAGTGACCGTCACCGCGGGCCTCGTCGCCCTCGCGGTCGGCGCGGCGATGCTCGTCGTGGGTGCGCTGGTGGTGTGGGCGCTCCCGGTGGCCGTGGCGTTCTCCTTCGAGGGGCGGCTCACTCCCGACGGTCGCTGGGTGGTCGCCGCGGGGGTCGAGAGCGGTCCGCTCTCGACGGCGCTCGTCGCCGCGCGTGGAATCACGCCGCAGATCGTCGTCGAGCTCCTTGGTCGACGTGTCCTCGAGCGGCGGCTGCGGATGCCCACGCGCCGCCCCCGCGGGCCGAGCGGGGCGCGGTCGCTCGTGGAGGAGCTCGAGCGTGTCGAGCGGCTCTACCGGCGGGTCGAGCGGTTCGTCGATCCGGTCGATGTGGGCCTCTTCTTGGTCGAGGAGCGGCGCCGGCTCGAGCTTGGGTTCCTCGACGTGCTCGTGCGGTTTGGCGCCGATGACGTGGCCCTGACGGGCAAGGTGACGGGCGCGGTCCTCGTGCTCGATGGCTTCCTCGGGGGGCGGATCTCGGTGCGTCCCGAGCCGGTGTTCTCCGGGGAGGAGCTCGCGGAGGTGCGTGGCCGGGGGAGGGTCCGGGTCTGGCCAGCGCGCTTCCTCCTCGACTTCGTCGTCTTCGTCGTGCGACACTTCCATGTCCTCCCCCCTCGGATCGACGTCCAGAAGGCCCCCTCATGAGCTCCAAGATCGACTCTCTCGTGCACGACCTATTGAACGGCATCTCGACGATCTCCAACAGCGAGACCATCGTTGGTGAGCCTCAGCGCGCGGGAGACGCGACGGTCATCCCCGTCCACAAGCTCAAGGTCGCCTTCGCCGTCGGGACGGCGAAGGCGGGCGCGAAGGGGACGCGTGCCGGTGGCGAGACGGGGGGCATGGCGGCTGGAGGTGCGGTCGAGCTCGATCCCGTCGCGGCGATCGCTGTGGGCAAGGACGGGAGCCCGCGGATCCTGACGGTCGATGGCCACGCGGAGGGGACGTGGGCGGCGCTCCTGCAAGAGGTCCCGGACATCATGTCGCGCGTCGTCCACGCGCTGGGGGACCGCGTCTCCTCCGAGGTGAAGGACCGCCTGCTCACGCAGAAGCCCGCCATCGCCGAGGTCCCCGAGGCGGCCGGGATCACCAACGAAGCGCAGAAGAAGTGATATCCTCCGAGGCGTGCAGGGGATCGGCCGATCCTCCACGCGACGTGACGTCCGGCGGCTGAGCGGGTCGCGGTGAGCCGGAGCGACATGCCCGGATCATGCAGCGCCAGCTCGCCGGTTTCCCGCGCGCACCTGCCGTCGCGGTGAGCCGGAGCGACATGCCCGGATCATGCAGCGCCAGCTCGCCGGTTT